>JBATVL010000086.1:0-28839 GCA_049671745.1 Marinifilaceae bacterium | reverse complement strand
CTTACAGGCTATGGGTGCGTTTGGACTTCGTGGACTGCACGAAAACAAACAGCATTTTATTGATTCTATAAAACCTGGTATGTTTAATTTGAAGATGCTATCTGAGAAGTTGAAATCCATTATTGCTCTCCCCGAATTGTATAGTACTATAGAAAATTACAAGTTATGAATGCTATAATATTTGCCGCTGGTCTAGGCACTCGATTAAGACCTCTAACTAATGATATTCCAAAGGCTATGGTTTTGCTTGCAGGTAAACCTCTATTAGAGCACGTTATTCTTAGACTTAAAACTGCTGGAGTAAAAAGGATTGTTATTAATGTACATCATTTTGCTGAGAAAATTATCTCTTTTATTGAAGTTAATGACTTTGGTGTAGAAATAAAAATTTCTAACGAAAAACAGCAACTTCTTGACACTGGAGGTGGTCTGAAATTTGCAAAAGATTTGTTTATAAAAGATGAGCCAATATTAATTTATAATGTAGATATTCTTTCTGATACTGATATTTCTGTTTTAGTATCCACGCATAAAAGATCTGGTGTATTAGCTAGTTTACTTGCTCGTTCTTCTTATGTAGATAGAGGTTTTATGCAAAAAGATGGTATGCTTACAGGTTGGCAGAATATTCTAACAGGCGAGAAGAAGATTTCTAATGATAATTTTTACGAGTCTACTTTTATTGGATTTACTGGTATTCATATAATTTCCTACGAGCTTCTTGGCATGATAGAAGAAGAAGGTGTATGTTCTATTGTTGATGTATATATACGTTTGGCAAAGTATAATAAGATTGCTATTGTTATGGATGATGATTCATTTTGGATGGATTTGGGTACAGCTGAATCTTTAGCCCTTGCAGAAAAGTATGTTTAATATAGAAATAGTGAATAGACTTTACTTAAGTAAGTCTATTCACTATTAATAAGTCTCTTGATTATTTAACTGCTATAGTCTCAATCTCAACCATAGCTCCCATTGGAAGATCTTTAACTGCATAAGCTGCTCTTGCTGGACAATTCTCAGTATAATATTTTGCATATACCTCGTTCATCTCACCAAAATAAGCGATGTCTGAAAGTAAACAAGTAGATTTTACTACATTGTCGAATGTATATCCTGCTTCTTCAAGAACGAAAGCGATATTCTTCATTACTTGTTCAGCTTGTTCTTTAATACCACCTTCAACAAATTTTCCTGTTGCTACGTCCACTGGTAATTGTCCAGAAATGTAAAGAGTTCCGTTTGCTTCTACTGCTTGAGAATATGGTCCTATTGCTTTAGGAGCTTTCTCTGAATTAATAATTTTTTTCATCTTTTAGTGTTTTTATTTATTTCTAAGAATATTTTTATAATAAAAATGCTTTCTTTTGTTCAAAGATAATAAAAAGAAAGGCAATGAGAATATACGTACTTGATAATTATGATTCTTTCACATTTAATCTAGTTCATTATGTAGAGATGTTTTGTGATGATTTAAAAGTGGTGAGAAATGATAAAGTAGACATTGATGAAATAGATAACTTCGATAAGATACTTATTTCTCCAGGACCTGGTTTGCCTTCCGAACAACCTATTCTAGCTGCTGTCTTAGAAAGATATTCTGGAAAGAAGCCTATATTGGGAGTATGTCTAGGTATGCAGGCTATTGCTGAATTCTTTGGAGGAAGTTTGTATAATCTACCTTCTATTGTTCATGGAGTCCCTGCAAATACTATTCTCATCAAAGATGATTATCTCTTTCAGGGTGTAGCTACTATTTTTGATTCTGGTAGATACCATTCTTGGGCTGTAGAAAAATCTAATCTTCCTGATTCTTTAGAAATATTAGCTGTTGATGATAAAAATGTGCTTATGGCTATTGCTCATAAAGAGTATGATATAAGAGCTGTACAATTTCATCCTGAATCAGTTATGACACAATATGGAAATAGAATGATCAAAAATTGGGTAAAGAAACTAGTTTAATCTATTTCTTTACCCAATTATTATATCTTGACACCTATTTTTATCTATCGTACCAACTATCTCTTTTTGTTAGTTTTAGATCTTGTAATAAAGAAGATTTAATTCTTATTTCGAAGTTGAAACTTTGGTGAGTTCCAAAGGGTACACAGTTAAATGTCATCTCCCAACAGTGTAGATCTCTATATATATTAAAAGAAGTTGCTGTTATTTCTTTTCTTTCAACATCATAACCAGAGTTAAAACCTATTTTCCATTTAGGTGTAAGACTGAAATCTCCATTTAGACGGAATATTTGAGTATTTGTACTCTCCGATAAGCCTAGTTTCTGATATGTAAAAGAATAATCAATATTGATTGTCCATGGTACATCAAAATCTACATAATTGGCATAGTTTCCTACATATTTTTCTTTCTCATCTTTATTCTTGTCTCCCTTATCGCTAGAGAAGCTCATATTTGTTGATACGCTTGCTCGTGTTAATCTACCTAATCCTCCATGGAATTTATTGATTCTTTGTCCTGCAGTATTTAATGCATATGGATCTATATTTCCAGTAAAGTTCAGTCCCATTTTTCTATTGAAAAGGCTTGTTCTTGCACTTAACTGAATTTGATCAAACTTCATAGAATCTCTAAATAGATCATATCTTGTAGATAGTCTAAAGCTTTCAAGAAGTTTTATCTTTTTAGATTCAACCTTTTCTGTAGAATCATTCAATGTTCTTAGTTTCATTTCTACATTATTGTCTAAGCTGAAGCCAATAGATCCAGATTCTTTCTCTGGAGTAGTTGGGATAGTGAACATGCTAACCTTCTCATACTTGTAGTATTCTTGATAAGCAATCTCATTGTTATTAGTCAGATAATTGTAGGTTCTTTGATATTTACTTTTTGGTACTCCTATCTTTGGAGTGTATGAGAAGCTAAGATTTGGTGACATTACATGACGAATAGCTTCTACTTTAGATGTTTTATCAAATACATACATACCAAATACCTTTGGAGAATATGCAAGAGATAAAGAAGCGCTATAATTATGTGCGTAACTTAATCCATTAAGAGTATCTACTCGTATATTTGGCGTATTGTTACCGCTTGCATCAGTATTATATCCATCTACAACTTTTCTTATAGAGTTGAAATTCATTACTCCTGTATAATTTAGAGATGGAGATAAACTCATGTCTTTTAGTAGTTTAAAGGATGCTGATATTGGTATTCTGTGTTGAAATCCTTTCTTCCACTTATTGAAAGATGTTTTAAATATCTTGCTTTCTTTTAATTTGTCAGGAGTAGAGTTTCTGAAGTCGGCAGTATATGATAATCCAATTTTATCGTACCACGACATTTCTCCAACCTTGTCTTTACTTCTGAATGGATATATTTGTGTCATTCTAAAGTTCAAGTTTGGAAATGAGACTGCTACTGTAGAATCTTTTCTGTTTTGTGATTGGTTGAATGCCATAGATAGACTAAAAGGACTATCTGGCCATCTTCTACTATACGATATACTCGATTGTTGACGTTGATTAGATATATCGTTTAAGTTTTTATAATTGTAATAGTTATTCTTTGAAGTGGAAATGTCTACAGATGCAGAGAAAGTTCTATATGGATTTGCTTTAGGGTCTTGAGTATGCGTCCATCTTAATGCATAATCTTTACTTTCCTGATAGTCTGCTAAACCTTCTTCTCCAGCGTAATTGGAACTTGTAGACAGAGAGAAATTTCCACTATATTTATATTTTGCTTTATATGCAGAACTTAAATTTAAGGCCCATGATCCGTTTGTATATATATCTCCAAGTAGAGTTAAATCTATATAATCATTCATAAAGAAGTAAAATCCTCCTCCTTTAAGGTTGAAACCTCTCATCTTCTCTTCTCCATAAGTAGGTAAGATAAGTCCAGAAGAACCTTTGTTTGATATTGGGAAGAACCCAAAAGGAATCCACAAAGGAGTTGGTACATCTTCTATAACTAAATATGCTGATCCAGATACTATTTTGTCATCTTTAATCATTTTAGCTTTATTCATCTTTATATAAAAGTGAGGATGATCGTGATGATCACAAGTGGTATACCAGCCATCTTTAACACAATATACATTGCTATCTAGTTTCTTTGTTCGTTTACCTTGTATAAAACCTCCATTATCTTCTGTAATAATATCCTTTACAATAGCTTTACTTGTACGGTAGTTGAACTTCAACTCTTTACAATCAAATTTTTGTTCTCCATCTTTAAATACAGGAGTACCGACAAATTTTCCAGTACTATCTTGTACTCCTTTTGCTTCGGCAGTTTCATCTTTAAATGAGAGTTTTATAAAATCAGCTGTAAGTTCTGTTGTTAGATATTTGATTTTAGCTTTTCCGTAAAGAAGTACGGTTTTATCCCCTGCTTTAGTTATTACAGAGTCTTGAGCTTCATATTTAACTAAATCGCTAAACATTGCTTCGCTTTTTAGCGTATCATTCTTTAAACTATCTCTCTTGATGCTATCTTGAGAAAAAAATGACTTAACTTTGTTGTAAGGGTATCTGTTCGGAGTCCTATTTCCTTTTGCGAAAGAATTAGAGCTCGTAAATAACACAAATGCTGATATTATTGTTATAAAAAGAATCTTTTCAGGTTTCAATTGCAGATAATTAATGTTAATTTTGTGATTGTATTGAATGAGCCCAAAGTTAATGATTTAAGTTCATTTGTACTTTATAAATTGCCATAAAGCTTAAAAAAATATTATAAAAAAATGAATTTCTATATGCAGATAAAATATTTACCATCATTTTTGATTCTATTATTTGTGTTGTTTAGTCTCCAATCATTCTCACAGTCAAATGTTTATAAGATGAAAACAGTTTGTATTGATGCTGGACATGGTGGGCGAGTACCAGGGGCAATTACAAAACGTGTTTATGAGAAAACTATTGTTCTTGACGTGGCTTTGAGGCTAGGTAAACTTATTGAATCCAAACATAAAGATATCAAAGTAGTATATACGAGAAAAACGGATATAGATGTAGGTTTGTACGAAAGAGCAGAAATTGCTAATAAAGCAAACGCGGATTTATTTATATCTATACATGCTAATAGTACCACTAATAAAAGAGTGTACGGTACTGAGACTTTTGTTTTTGGTTTAAATAAAACAGATGCCAATCTGAAAGTGGCAATGAAAGAGAATGATGTAATTAAGTACGAGAAGGACTATAAAACTAAGTACCAAGGTTTCAATCCATCTAGGCCTGAATCTTATATCATGTTTAATATGGTTCAAAATCACCACAGAGAACAAAGTATAGAATTTGCAGAATATGTAGAGCAATCCTTTAAGAAATCGGGTAGACGAAGTAGAGGTGTTCAGGAATCAAGTCTTATTGTTTTAATTACTACAGCAATGCCAGCTGTTCTTGTAGAGCTTGGTTTTATTTCTAACTTAAAAGAAGAAAGATTCTTGATGTCTAAGAAAGGCAAGAAAAAGATAGCAAATAATCTTTTTAACGCTTTCGAAAAATATAAGAATAAAGTAGAAAAAAAGAATAATATTGTAGATGCTACTCAAGGCAAGAGTAAAGATATACCTCAAAAAACACCTAAGAAAATTGTTAGTAAACCTTCTCTTAATACAACTAGTGTACATTTTGGAATACAGATAGCTAGTAAATTAAGTAAGATGAAAATTACTAAATATAATAAATATGGTGGTGTTAAGGAACTTTTTAGTCATGGTAGATACCGTTATTATGTGAAGGTTGATGGAGGATATCAAGTTGCTTTGAAACTACAAAGTGAATTGAGAAAAATAAAAAAAGATTGTTTTTTAATTGCTGTAAGTAATGGAAATAGAATATCTGTTGTAAAGGCTAGGAAACTGATTAATAAATAAAAGACATAAGATGAAATTTACTAAAGAATATAAGATAGGTTTAGCTGTTTTTGCAGCCATTATCATTTTAATTTTAGGAATTAATTTTCTTAAAGGAAAGAGTTTATTTAAAAAAGATACAGAATATCTTGTTTTTTTCGAGAAGATAGACGGACTTAAAGAAGGTAGTTATGTTTTGACAAGAGGTTTTAAGGTAGGAGTGGTTAAGGATATTCAGTTTGATGGCGATATGGCAGAACGCATGAAAGTTACCTTCCTGATTAATGAAAATATTAGGTTTGCTTCCGATTCAAAAGTGAGAATCTTTTCTATGGATTTGATGGGAACAAGAGGTCTTGAAATCATCACAGGTTCTTCAAAAGAATTGAAGAGTAACGGAGACGTATTTATAGGCGAAATTGAAGGTAGTTTCAAAGATGAAATAGGACGACAGATTGCTCCTTTAAAGAACAAAGCAGAAAGATTATTATCATCTTTAGATAGTATATTCTCCTCTATACAGACTATAGTGAATGTTGATACTCAGGCTAAGATAAAACAAAGTTTAGTTTCAGTAGGTCGTACTTTAAAAAGTTTAGAATCAGCTTCTAGTAGTATAGATAATATTGTCTCTTCAAAAAAAGGTTCTTTATCTAATTTGATTTCTAATACAGAATCTATAACTCTTAATCTTAGGAAAAATAATGAAAAGATTTCAAATATTCTTTCAAATATTTCTTCAATTACTGATACTCTTAATTCTGATGGATTAGGTTCTGGTTTAAATAATATAGGAGAATCACTAGCTAATCTAAATCGTATAAGTGCTTCACTTGCATCAGATAAAAGCTCTATAGGAGCAATGATAAACAATAGAGAATTATACAATAATCTTAATGAAACCGTTTCTAACTTAAATAGAGTAGTTCTTGATTTAGAGAAAAATCCAAAAAAATATATTAAGTTTTCTATGATAGATTTTGGTGGTAGTACAAAGTATAAAGATAAATTTCTTATTGTAGCTTTTGTTTCCAATACTAAACTTGAAAACGATAAAAAGCCTTCAAATTTGGAAGAGGTGTTTTATCAAGGTAAATATCTTTATGTTTTAAAGAGATACTCTAAGGAGAATAAGGCTGTTGAGTACTTAAAGAAGACAAAAAAAGAATATCCTACTTCTTATATTCAAAAGATCAAGGATTAATCTTAAATAGAAAAGTATTAAAATATTTATTTTTTTTGTTGAATAAATAAATCTGCATGATTTTTTTTTGTTTATGTTAAGTTACTGAGTTGATTTTAAGGCCCTAATATATGGTATGCTTGAATGATAGGATTTGAAATGAAATCAGAAACAATTCGACTATTATATTAAATTATACATAAGGTATATTTGTGTTTGGTCTAATATATTGATAATTAGGGCTTTGTTGCCCTTTTTGTCTAAGTGCTTGACTTCCTACGCTTTGGTGAATTATCTAATAAATCAAAATTATTAGCACTTTTTTCTTTCCTTTTTTTTACCGATTTTTACTCTCAGTTTTGGAATAGATTCACACCCTCAGAAATATTATTATTACCAATGAATAGCACAGTAATTGAAGTTTGGAAGAAATGCTTGGATATTCTCCAAGAAAATATAGCCCCTAAGTCTTTTAAAACTTGGTTTGAACCTATTGTGCCCGAGAAAATAGAAGGTTCATCCCTAACATTGCAAGTACCAAATTATTATTTCTGTGAATTCATTGAAGATAAGTTCATTGATGAGTTAAGTTTTGCAATAAAAACTGTAATAGGTGAAGAAGCTAGTTTAGAGTATTCTGCAGTTGTTGATAGCAATAACACAGCTAAGTCTTTGCATGTGCCAGTAACAAATAAATATAATACATCTAATAATCCAATTCAAGCACCTAGTGTTGCAGGCCGGCCTATTAAAAATCCTTTCGATATTGCACCTCATAAGATGCAGATTGATTCTCAGCTTAATCCTAATTATACATTAAACAACTATATAGAAGGCGAATGTAACAGATTGGCTCGTGCTGCAGGAGTAGCTATTGGTCAAAATCCTGGAAAAACGGCTTTCAACCCTTTAATTTTAAGTGGTAAGCCTGGTTTAGGAAAGACACATTTAGCACAAGCAATAGGTGTAGATGTTAAAAATAGATTTCCAGATAAAACAGTTTTGTATGTATCTACAAATATGTTTAAAACACAATTTGTTGAAGCTGTAAAGAAGAACGAACTAAATGACTTCTTACATTTCTATCAACTTATAGATGTATTAATATTAGATGATATACAAGAATTGGCAGGTTTAGAAAAAACGCAAAGAACATTTTTTCATATCTTCAATCATTTTCATCAATCAAATAAGCAATTAATACTTACCTCTGATAAATCACCTTCTGAACTTAAGGGAGTTGAAGAGAGACTAATATCTCGTTTTAAGTGGGGATTATGTGTAGATATTTTAAGTCCAGATTTTAACACTCGTCTTGAAATTCTTAGAAGAAAGGCATTTGCTGATGGTCTGGAAATTCCTGATAATGTTTTTGAATATATAGCTCAAAATATAAATAATAATATAAGAGAGCTTGAAGGAGCCTTAATCTCTATGTTGGCTCAGGCCACTCTTAACAATAAAGAGATAACACTAGAGGTTGCGGAATCTATTCTTGGTAAGATAAACAAGACAAAGAAGAAAGAGTATACTATAGATGGTATACAAAAAACTATATGTGAACACTTCGAATTACCTGTTGCTGATTTACAAGTAAAGACAAGAAAAAGAGAGATTGTTCAAGCTAGACAAATAGCAATGTATTTCTGTAAAATTTTAACAAGAGCATCTCTTGCTTCTATAGGTTCACAGATAGGTAATAAAGATCACGCAACTGTTTTATACGCTTGTAAAACAGTGAATAATCTTATTGAGATAGATAAAAATTATAAAGCACAAATTGATCAACTTAGAGTTAAGTTAAGTTCAAGTAAATAGTAAAAGAAATAGCTAAATATGGCTGATGATTTATATAAAACTATAGAGAAAGTTTCTGAGGGATTGTATAAAGATAAAGGAAGTAAATTTATCTCATATGCATACCCTGTTACTTGTGAAGAAGAAATAAAACCTATAGTTACCAAGTTAAAAAAACAATATTATGATGCTCGTCATCATTGTTATGCTTATATGTTGGGGCACGAGAGAAATGTTTTTAGAGCCGTCGACGATGGAGAGCCCTCTTCTACTGCAGGAAAACCTATACTAGGTCAGATTCTATCTAATGAAATCACTAATATTTTAATAGTTGTAGTTCGATATTTTGGTGGTACAAAACTTGGTGTTGGTGGACTTATAAATGCTTATAAGACAGCCGCAGCGGATGCTATTGAGAATAATGAAATTGTAGAAAAGACACTAGATGCTTACTTCAAAATAGAATACGACTATATTCTGATGAATAGTGTAATGAAGATAATTAAGGATGATAGTCTAGAGGTCTTGAAACAAGATTTTAATAACCTTTGCACTATGCACCTTAGAGTTCGTGAATCGGATTACTCAAGAATAAAATCTAAGATAGAAAAGATTCGTGAGATCAGTCTTGATTTAGAAAGAATAGCATGATTATGCTATTCTTGCTTCAAGTATATTAATAGTTTCGTATATAAGATATTTTCTAGCTTCGTCAGCAGTGCTAATAGTTGATTTAAGCTTATCTACATCTTCCTTAATAGTGTTTACTTCAACTTTGCTTTCAAGGTTCTCTATAACTGTAAGAGCTTCAAATGCACTATTGAATTCACCACCAATAATCATATCTACAAAAAACGATATATGTTCGCCAAAATCAACAGCTGATTCCCAGCAAATAGATGTTAACTCTTTATGTATGCTTTCATATTTCTTATCCTTCAAAGCAGTAATCATTACTTCTTTTAGATAAGAACTTTTGATGTCAGCAATAAAAGAACGAATAATATCAGCGTTCTCAGTTTCTTTATACTTAAGTAATAAATCAACTAAAACAGGAATATAGACATTGTTTCCATTCTCTCTAATGTTAACAAGTGTATCTTTTAAGATAAGTGGATTATCAGAATTAAGAGCCTTTATGTTTTTATTTATTGCTTCGTCTTGAATAATAGTGTCTGTCATATTAAAATATTTTCTTTAACGTAATAGAAGAGGTCGTCTAAATAAGGCGACCTCTTCATGTATTTTAATTCCTTTTACAGAAATCTACTCTTCCCTTGATCTTGGGTGAAAGTGTTTGATAGTGTCTTTTAAATAATCTCTATCTAAATGAGTATAAATCTCAGTAGTTAAGATAGACTCGTGACCTAACATTTCTTGAACAGCTCTTAAATCAGCACCACCTTCAACAAGGTGAGAAGCGAAAGAGTGACGGAATGTGTGAGGACTGATAGACTTACCAAGATTAGCTTTTTCAGCAAGATTCTTGATAATAGTAAATATCATTACACGTGATAATTTTTGACCTCTTCTGTTTAAGAACAAGATGTCTTCGTCATTAGGATCTATAGCTAATTTAGCTCTATAGTTCTTCATGTATAATTTAATCTCATTTTTAGCATCTTCGCTAACAGGGATTAATCTTTCTTTATTACCTTTGCCATCAATTTTGATGAAACCCATTCTAAAGTGTAGATTAGATACTCTTAAGTTAATAAGTTCAGAAACTCTTAAACCGCAAGAGTAAAGAGTTTCAAGAATCGCTCTATTCCTTTGTGATTCAGGCTTAGATTCATCAACTGTTGCAATAAGGTTATTTATTTCCTTAACAGTTAATATGTTTGGTAGCTTTCTACCAACCTTTGGAGCTTCTAATAAAGAAGTAGGGTTGTTATCAATAATACCTTCTAGTAACAAGAACTTAAAGAAAGATTTAATTCCCGAAATAACTCTAGCTTGAGTTCTTGGACTAGTACCTCCTGCATTTATAGATGCAATAAAATCTCTAAGGTGAGGATACACTACAGCGGTAGGCAATATCTCATCATGATTTGCATTTAAATACTTAATTAATTTATTGATGTCATTAGCATATGCATCAATTGAATTTTGTGATAAAGACTTTTCTGTTTTTAAAAATGTCTTAAATTTCTCGATTGCTGTTTCCCATTTCATTGTCGTAAAATTTAGATTATTTACAAATCTAACTGAAATTATTTTATAGTTAAGTCCTTTAACAATCTTTAACTAACTTTTATGCTTAATAAGAAGTAGTGTAACCTAAATGCACAGGTATTAGTTATATATTTGTTATATTTAAATTAAAAATGTATATAGGGATATATGAAGATTATTATAATAAATGGACCTAATTTGAATCTAATAGGCACCAGAGAGAAGGATATTTACGGAAAAGCATCTTTTGAGGACTATTTAGAAAAAATAAAGTTAAAATATTCAGATATAAAAATCGAATATTATCAGTCAAATATCGAAGGAGAATTGATAAATAAACTACAAGAAATTGGCTTCTCTTATGATGCGATATTGCTAAATGCAGGAGGCTACACACACACGTCTGTTGCCATAAGAGATACTATAGCTGGTATAACAAGTCCTGTTGTAGAAATACATATTTCAAATATATTAAGCAGAGAAGAGTTTAGACACACTTCTCTTTTATCTGCTAAATGTAAAGGCTCTATAATGGGTTTTGGATTAGATTCCTATAGATTAGGAATAGAATCTATTTTATAAATACACATAACACACACACACTATGAAGAAATTTACAAAAATCGTTGCAACTATCTCTGATAGAAAATGTGATCAAGAATTTTTAAAAGAACTTTTTGAAGAAGGCGTAAACGTGGTTCGTTTAAATACAGCACATCAAGGAAGACCAGAAGCTTTAAAAGTAGTAAACAACGTACGTGCTGTTTCAGACAAGATAGCTTTATTGGTTGATACTAAGGGACCTGAGGTAAGAACAAAAGCAATAGAAGAAGACATGCCAGTTAAAACAGGTGATATCTTATTCTTGACTGGAGATGATGAAATAGAATCTAGAAAAGACTTATTCAAAGTAAATTATGCAGATTTGTGTAATGATCTTTCATTAGAAGATAGAATTCTTATTGATGATGGTGACATAGAGCTTGTTGTAATTGAGAAATCTAATTCAGAATTAAAATTAGAAGTACTTAATGATGGTATTATCAAAAACAATAAAAGTGTAAATATACCAGGAGTAAGTATTAGTTTGCCAGCTTTAAGTGATAAGGACAGAGACTTTATTGTGTTTGCAATAGAGAATGAAATTGATTTCATAGCTCATTCATTTGTTCGTAAGAAAGAAGATGTGAAAGAAGTACAAGACATTCTTGATGAGCATAATAGTCCTATTAAGATTATAGCTAAGATAGAGAATCAAGAGGGTGTTGACAATATAGATGAGATATTAGACAATGTTTATGGTATAATGGTAGCCAGGGGAGATTTAGCTATTGAAATACCAGCAGAACGCATACCTGTTATCCAAAAGCGAATAGTAAACAAATGCATAGAAAGTAAAAAGCCTGTTATTATTGCAACGCAGATGCTTCATTCTATGATAGAGCATCCGCGTCCGACAAGAGCAGAGGTAACCGATATTGCAAATGCAGTATACAATCGAACAGATGCTATAATGTTAAGTGGAGAGACAGCTTACGGAAAATATCCAATAGAGGCAGTTCAGACAATGGTTAAAGTAGCCCTTGAGATAGAAAAAGAACATGTAGCAAATGAGGAGCAAAATCTTGTTAGAATAAACAACGAAGTTACAGCTATTCTTGCTCGTGCAGCCGTTCACGCTTGTAAAAGACTTCCAGTAAGCGCAATTATCACAGATACACTAACAGGTCGTACAGCTAGATACGTATCAGCCTTCAGAGGAAATATACCAGTACACGCTCGTTGTTACAAGAAATACGTAATGAGAGAATTAGCTCTTTCTTATGGAGTGGATCCTGATTTTGTAGAGAAAAAAGAAAGTAGAGATGAATTTGTTAAAGAATCTCTAGACTCAATGCTTAAGAAAAGATATGTTACACCTCAAGATAATGTATTAATAATAGGTGGAAGTTTCGGTAGAAGCCAAGGAGCAACTTTTATGGAGATAAGCAAGGTAGGTCTTTTTACAGAAAAGAAATTAGACTAATCTGATTTTATATATAAACAAAATAGGATGTTTCGAGAGAAACATCCTATTTTTTATTTTAAGCTTTATTATCTTCGATTTTCTTTCTAAGATCTTTAAATCCTTCACCAAGAATCTCAGTTGTAGTAGTAACTGTGATAAAAGCATCAGGATCTACTTCATGAATTTTATCTTCCAATAACATTAATTCTTTTCTGTTCACAACAGTCATTATAACATTTTTGTCATCATTTTGATATAATCCTTTTCCTTCAAAATAAGTACCCCCACGTTCTAACTTATTGATAATATAATCTTTAATATCGTTATGTTTATCAGATATTATCATAACTGAACGTTCAAGATTTTGTCCGTCAAGAACTAAATCAATTACTCTACCAGTGATATAGATAACTATAAATGAGTAAAGAGGCCATTGCCAATCTCCCTTAGCAGTAAGAAGAGAAAGCAAAGCAATACAAGAATCCACATAAATAATCAACTGTCCAAGAGGAATATTGGTATATTTATTCACAATCATTGCAATAATATCTGAACCTGCCGTATTTGCCCTAGCCTTAAAAATTATTGCTAGTCCCACACCTATAAGAATAGATCCAAAGATACAAGACAAAAGAATATCACTTGCAAGTGGAGTTGTTCCATACCATGTAGTTAAGAGATCCATCCAGTAAGAACAAAGTGAGAACCCAAATACTGTTTTAAGTCCAAAATTAGGTCCAAGAATCCATACCCCTAATATAGTAAGAGGAATATTGATTATCCAGCCCGTTAATCCAATGGGAATACCATTGCCATACTGTGCAAAGGTTTCAGCCATGAAGCCATTAATACCACCCTCGAACATGCCTTGGGTAAGATTGTTTACTACAATACCAATACCGTAAACCCCACCAGGTACAATATTAGAATGTGGATTGATAAAAAACACGTAACCTGCGGCCATAATGAAAGTGCCAACAATGATAAAAGCATAATGCTTCAACTCTTTAAGAGAAAAAAACTTCTCTTTAAATGATTTTGTCATACTTAATTGATTTAATAATTACTACGAGAGCAATTTGATGATAGTTTTAAAAATGCACTACAAGCTTACTAAGTTTTTATTAAATTATAATAACTTTGGGATGAAAATTTGAGTAAACAAACATTAAAATACTAAATATGAGATATATCTGTAAATTAATCTTTAAATTATGGGGATGGAAAGTGACAGACGTCGTACCTGTAGACAAGAAAGCAGTGGTTATAGCTGCTCCACACACTTCAGCTTGGGATTTTATTATTGGTAAATTAGCCTATGCAAGTATGGGTGTACCTACAACAATGTTAATAAAAAAAGAATTCTTTAAATTTCCTTTAGGTGGTCCGTTAAGAGCTTTAGGAGCACTTTCTGTGGATAGAGGAAATAGAAAAAGTACGCTTATACAGCAACTTGTTGATGTGTTTGATAGTAGAGAATATATGTATCTTACTATAACACCAGAAGGAACAAGAAGTAAAAGAGAAAAGTGGAAGCGTGGTTTTTACGAGATAGCAGTAGCAGCTAATGTACCTATTTATTTGGGTGTAATAGACTACGGAAAGAAAGAATGTGATTTTGGAGAAAGATTTATCCCAACAGGAGATTTTGAAAAAGATATAAGATATATACAAAGAAAATATAGAAATGTAACAGCTAAACATCCTGAAAACTTCTCCTGGGGCGAGAAATTTTATGGAGATGATAAGTAATTTATGGAGAATCTACGACTAGCTATTCTACAAGCCGAATTAATTTGGGAAGATGTAGAAGCAAATTTATCTGCTTTTACTACTCGTTTTGCTGCAATAAAAGGTGATACAGATTTAATTGTAATGCCTGAAATGTTTGCCTCCGGTTTTACTATGAAAGGAAAAGCTGATGTTGCAGATTCTTATAATCACATAGTTAGATGGATGCTTGAATCTTCAAAAAAAGGAGGTTTTGTTCTAATGGGTTCAACAATCTATTGTGAAGAAGATAAATATTACAACAGATTTTTAGTAGCTCATCCTGACGGTAAATTAGAACATTACGACAAACGCCATTTATTTACAATGGGTACTGAAAATGATCATTTTACAGCAGGAAGAGATTATATAATAGTAGATATAAAGGGTTGGAAGCTAAGACCTTTTGTATGTTACGACTTAAGATTCCCTGTTTGGTGTAGAAACACCAATGAATATGATATAGCCATATTCTCAGCAAACTGGCCAGAGGCTAGACGAGATGCATGGAAAGCACTTTTAACGGCAAGAGCAATAGAGAATCAAGCTTATGTTGTTGGAGTTAATTGTGTTGGTACAGATGGAAATAGATTAAAATACTCTGGGGACGCAGGTGTCTACAACTTCATAGGAAAAAAGATACTTGCTTGCGAACCAAGTAAAGACGATTCTGCTTTTATTGAATTATCTTATTCTGAATTAACAAAATTTAGAAAAGTATTCCCAGTACTAAACGATATTGACGATTTTAAAATTTATAATAAATAAAACACACAAGGCAAAATGAGAAAATTAATATGCTTAGCATTCATAGCATTATCTTTCCTTACTGTAAACGCGCAGGAGAAGATGATTACTATGGAGGATGCTATTGTAAACAATTGGAGAAGCTTGGCTCCAGAGTCTGTATCGGGAATGCAATGGCGTGCCGACAAAAATGATTATACTTATAATGCAAAAGATTATAAGTCAATCGTATCTGTGAATCTTAAGGGAAAAGAAAAAACTATTCTTACTCTTGCTACTTTAAATAAAGCTTTAGTAAAAGCTGGTTTAAAAGAAGTTAAAAATATCTACGGATATAGATGGACAGCTTATAATACTTTTAAAATGTATGCTAACGGTAGCATTGTTGAGTATTCTATAAGAAAGAAAAAAGTGCTTTCAACAAGAAAATTAGCAAAAGGTGCTAATATGAATCTATGTGCTGCTAACAACTACTATGCTTACACAAAAGATAATAACTTGTATGTACAGACAGCTGACAATAAAGAATTAGCAGTAACAAAAGATACTGATAAAAACATAGTAAACGGTGCAACAGTAAGTAGAAGCGAATTTGGAATAGACGGAGGTATATTCTGGTCACCAAATGGTAAAAACCTAGCTTTCTACAGAAAAGACGAATCTGCTGTTTCTACATTCCCACTTTTTGATATTACATCAAGAACAGGAACAACAAAAGAAATTAAATACCCAATGGCAGGTATGGCTTCAGAGAATATCACATTAGGTGTATATAATGTAGCTACACAAAAGACTGTATGGGTTAAACCAACAGATTTTTCAGCTGAGAGATACTTAACAAACATTAGCTGGGGAGCTAAAGGAGAGTATATATATATTCAGGTTCTAAACAGAGAGCAATCTCACATGAAGTTAAACAAATATGACGCTTCTACAGGTGCATATGTTTCAACTCTTTTAGAAGAAAAAGATAATCGTTTTATGGAACCTCAACATCCATTAATGTTCTTAAAATCTAATCCTGAAAATTTTATCTATCAAACAAATAACCGTGATGGATTTAATCATTTCTTCCTTACAAATACAGATGGTAAGATTCTTAAAAACCTTACTCCTGGAGATTTCGAAGTAGAATTCTTAACTTTCGACAAGAAACAAGAGAACATCTATTACATGTCTAGAGAGGTTAGCCCTATAGAAAATCATCTTTACAAAGTAAATATCGAATCTGGTGAAAAAACTAGATTAACTACTAAAGAAGGATGGCATTCAGTTAAACTAAGTGCTGATAAAAAATACTTTATCGACAAATTTTCTAATATCAATGTGCCAAGCGTAATTGACATAGTTGATGCAAAAGGAAAAGTAAAGAGAAATGTAGTAACATCTAAAAACACTATATCTGATTTCAAGCCAGTAGAACATGTTCTTGGTAAGATAAAAGCGAATGATGGCAAAACAGATCTTTACTATAAGATGACTAAACCAGCAGATTTCGATGCAAACAAAAAATATCCTGTAATCGTTTATGTATATGGTGGACCTCACGCTCAATTAGTAACTAACCGTTGGCAAGGTGCTAACTGGGATATGTATATGGCTCAACACGGATACGTTGTTTTCACTCTAGATAATAGAGGTTCAGCAGGTAGAGGTAAAGAATTTGAGGCATGTATTCACCGTCAGTGTGGAGTACTTGAAATGCAAGATCAATTATCTGGTGTAGACTTCTTAAAATCGCATCCTTGGGTAGACGAGAACAGAATAGGTGTTCACGGATGGTCTTATGGTGGATTTATGACTATCTCTCTTATTACAAACCATCCTGATGTATTTAAGGTTGCCGTTGCTGGTGGACCAGTTATAGATTGGAAATGGTATGAAGTAATGTATGGTGAGAGATATATGGATACTCCTCAAGATAATCCAGAAGGATATGCTGCTACTAGTCTTATAAACAAAGCAAAAGACTTAAAAGGTAAATTACTTATTTGCCAAGGAGTTATTGATAATACTGTTGTTTGGCAACATTCTTTAAGTTTCGTTAGAGAGTGTGTTAAGAACAATGTTCAGGTAGACTATTTCCCTTATCCACGTGCTGAGCACAATGTAAGAGGTAGAGATAGAATCCACTTGAAACAAAAATGTGCTAATTATTTCTTCGATTATTTGAAATAGAAGATTAAGATTATATATGGAATCCTCAAGGCCTTTATGGCTTTGAGGATTTTTTTGTGCCTAGTGTTTTGGTTCTCTTTAGAAACTCTTTAAAGGTTTTTTTTTTGGCTTAATAGGGGGTATTTAGGAACAGAATGCCTAGTCTATCATATTTTGCCTTTGTTTCTTTGTTATATGTCTAGTAAGCTTTTTGTTTGCGGTCAATTTACGGTCAGTCTGTGATAGTTTAACGTACGCTGACCGTACACTGACCGTATACTGACCGTACACTGGACAAAGGATGTAGTTAGGTTGTGTACTTTCAGGGGGTGATTGAGGAGATGTTATGAATAACCTATGTCTGAGTTTACACGGGAGTGTAAACTGAACTCTGTCCAGTAATAATATGTAAATATATATAATTTAATTATTTTCATATATTATAAGTTTTTGCTTCTATTTATATGCTTATTAGTCTTTTACAATAAAACTATTATAAAGCATAAGTATGATGATGTTTTAAATTTTAGTGTTTATATTTGTTTAAACTGAATTTAGTGAAAATGTATCTATTCTGAGGTGAATTCTTGTTCACTTTGATAGAGGTGTCAATAAAAAGCAAGAACATATAATTATATTATGACAGAACAATTAAGTAAGATAATAGAAGAAGAAAAATTAAATAAAACAGGAACACTTTCATTAGGGGTTTGTAATTTATCTGAGTTCCCTAAAGAAATATTTGAATTAATTTGGCTTGAAGAGTTATCGTTTGAACGAAAACGAAACCAAAAAAATCCCAGTGTATTAAGAATTGATAGATTGCCTACAGAGTTTAAAAAGTTAACAAAACTTAGGAAACTATCTTTAGGAGGTGTAGATAGTAATTTAAGAATTCAAGATATAAGTATTCTTGGTGAATTAAAATTATTAGAAGAGATTAATTTGAGTTCGAACGCTATAAGTAGCATAAAAGTACTTGAAGAGTTACCAAATTTAATTAGTCTCAATGTAAAAGATACTCTAATAAATCAGATTGATGAAATAAGATCATTTACTAATCTTCATGAATTGAGAGTAAATAAATTAGACGTTGCAGATTTTGATTTTTTTGCGAATTTTAAATCTTTAACTTCTCTTGAAATAGGTGAATCTAAAATTACTGATATTAGTTTTTTAAGATATTTGGCAAATCTTACTAGCTTATCATTACAAAATAATAATATATCTAACATTGAGAAAATCTCAAATTTGAAGGGATTGCATGAATTAGATTTGTCTAAAAACAATATATCTGATATCAGTTGTCTTAAGATGTCAGTTAATCTTACTAGTTTGGCACTTCATAATAATGAAATCTCAGATATAAGTGCATTAAGAAATCTTGCATCTTTGATAAGTTTATTGATAAGTTATAATAAGATTACAGAAATTAATGTGCTTGAGGAAATTAAAAATCTTAATGTTATAGATCTTTCGTATAATAATATATGTAAACTAAATGCATTAAAAAGTCATAAGAAATTAATATTATTATTAGCAGATAATAATAATATTACAGATTTAAGAGAACTAGCTTCTTTTAGTAAACTTGTGGCAATTTCCCTTAATGATAATGCAATTGAAGATATTAGTGTTTTAAAGAATTTAAGCAAACTAAAGATTGCTAATCTGAGTAATAATAATATTTCAAATATAGATAGTTTTGTAGATCTAACTTATATGATGAATTTAGGACTAAGCAATAATAAAATTGAAGATATTAGTCCTTTAAAATTAATGTTATCTAGTGGTTTAACGATAGGGGATGAAAAATCAAATATTAATATAGAAAATAATCCCTTGGTTTATCCACCTATTAGTATTGTAGAGGAAGGTAGAGAAGCCATTCTCAATTGGTTTGAATTAACATCTAATCAAGAAGTAGAGAAACTTTATGAGGCAAAGCTAATAATTGTAGGTGAGCCAGGTGCAGGAAAAACTACTTTACAAAGAAAACTTATCAATAATGATTATAGCGTTGATTCTAAAGAAGCAAATGAGTTACAATCGACTCTTGGTATTAATATATATGAAAACTGGTCTTTCCCTTTAATATGTGATGAATCTATTTCTTTTAACACTAATATATGGGATTTTGGTGGACAGGAAATACAGTATATGACTCATCAATTTTTTCTAACTCCAAGTGCCTTATATGTTCTTGTTGCTGATGATAGAAAACAACAAACTAACTTTCCATATTGGTTTGAAACAATTGATCTTTTAGGTAAAGAAGGTTCTTACCAAAGTCCTCTTTTGGTAGTCCTAAATGAGAATAAGCATCAGTCAATAACGAATTTTGATTATTCTCTATATAAAAAAAGATACGATAATACTCATATTGAACAAATAGAGGTTGATTTATCTAAATCAGACACCAGGTTAACAATATTAAAATCTAAGATTCAGGAGTCGTTGTGTAAGTTAAAGCATGTTGGTGAGGAAGTCCCTAAGCAATGGAAACTTATTAGGGATGAGTTAAAAAAGAGAGCTACCAAAACAAATAATATCACAGAGCAGGAATATATAACTATTTGTAAAAGTTATGGCATTATTGATTTACCTCAACAATTATTAATAAGTAGATATCTTCATAAGCTTGGTCGTATATTGCATTTTCAGGCAGATGATTTTTTAAATGATTTTATTATTTTAAATCCACAATGGGCTGTAGATGCTGTGTATAGTATCTTAGAGAATTCTGATATAGCGAAGAATGGTGGACGATTTAGTAAAAGTGATATAAAAAAGATTTGGACTAAGTATTCTACTAGAGATCAAAATAATTTACTTTGCTTGATGAAAAAAGATGCATTTGAAATTTGTTACGAAATTAATAAAGATGAATATATTGCAGCTCAATTATTAAGTACAATTAAACCTGTTTTTGAATTTAATAAAAGTAATATATTACGATTTAGATATCAATATGCTTTTATGCCGAAAGGGTTAATTACACGTTTTATTGTAAGATTTAATGAATATATATTAGATGATAATGATGGGGTTCCTCTAGTTTGGAATAAAGGTGTAGTTATAAGTAAAGATGATTGTAAAGCAAGAATTATAGAAGATGATTTAAATAAAGAAGGATTAAAAGTTATTGATATTGAGGTGACTGGAGATATTGATGAGAAAAAATATCTATTGAGAATGATTAGAGAAGGGATAGAATCTATACATAAGAAATGGTTTAAGACTATTAAGTGTGAGCCAATGGTGCCTTGTATTTGTGAAGATTGTGTATCTTCTGATTCTCCAACTTTATTTGGTTATTCTACATTAGAGAAATATAGAAATCAAAAAATAGCTGTAATTAATTGTGATAAAGGGGTGATTAAGCCTGTTAACGTATTAAGTTTATTAGAAGGTGTATATTCGAATGAAGAAATATTTAGTAAAAGTGATATTATGAAAAAAGAAATTGAAGAAAATATATTAAAAAATATTACTATTAATATTTCACCTAATATATCTCCCAATCTTTCATCTGTTATCTCTCCTGTAATTAAAACTGTTACGTCTTCTGAATCAACAGCTTCAAGTTCTATTAATGTTGATTTTAGTAATCTTTTAGGAGATACAGATAATCTTAAGGAAGATATTAGAAGAGAGTTGAAAATTAAAAAAGTAAAGGAAGAAGATATTGAATATGCCGTTAGTGATGTTGAGTGTTTTGAAGGTGCACTTAAAGATGCACAGTCATCTATAAATGAAGATAAGCCAGTTTCTCCTAAATCTAGAAGTAGAATTTCTGGTTTTATGGATGACCTTAAAGATAAGGATTCAAGTGTGAGTAATATGCTTTCTAAACTTAGAAAAGGAAAGGATTATTCAGTTAAATTAGCTAAAGGTTATAACAGTATAGCTGAAAATATAGGCTTGCCATTGGTTCCTAAACTACTTCTAGATGTGGCAGAGAAGGTTTAAACTTTTAAAAAATATTTTAAGAGTAAAGGAAAGAATATTGTTGAATATTAGATTAGTTTAAAAGTATATATATGGAATTTTGGAAGACATTATTTACCTCAAGTGGAATTGCAACTGTTGTTAGCTCTGTTTTTGGTATTATTTGGTTTTTGTTTAGTAAAAGACTTCTTGTGAGGTGGTCCTCTGAAAAGAATAAGGAATTAGAAGTATTGAAGGGACAGATTGCAGATAATAAAATGTATATGGTTAAATTTTCTGATATTCAATCAAAAATGTCGCTGATAGTTCATGATAAGAAGCTTATTTCTATTGAGTTATATTGGAAAAAGTTTTTATGGATGAAGAATCATTTCCCATCTCATATTTCTCTCTTATATAATATTCTAACAAGAAGTGAGATAGAAAATATTATGAAGGATAATATTGATGTTATTTCTGACTATATACGAAAATTTAGATTTGAAGAATATGTTAATAGATTAACGAAAGAGACCGAAGATTTAGATGTTTTAAGAATATATATTGAACCTAAATTATGGACTTATTTTTATATATACAGATCTCTTTGTGCTAGATTAGCATTTGTGGTAGATACAATTCGTAAGAGTGGAATAGGAATACATTGGTTAGAAGACAAGGGGGTTATTCAGCTTCTAGCTATTGTGTTGACTGAGGAAGAATTGAAAAATATTAATAGTGGTAGTCTTGATTCATTAAACTCTGTTTTTGATTTAATTGAAATTAAGATTTTAAATGAGATTACTGAATTAACAACTGGAAATAAATTATCAAGTAGTCATATAAAAGATATGATTGAAGTTCAAAATAAACTTAGGAAAAGTGAGCTCTAAGTATTTTATTTGTATTTTTAATTTGCTGATAATAATGCATATGCATAGATTACTGATTTTGTTTAAATAATTTATTTCGATATAAAATATAGTAGAACTGGGACTTTGTGTATAGTATTATTTTAGCAGTGATTGAATTTATACTCATATGATGAGATAGTAATACAAAATTCATATCTTCGTAATTGAATTAATGAAATCTGAGATGAATAGAATAAAAGAGGTTTTGGAGGAGAAAGGAATTAAACAGATTTGGTTGGCAGAAAAATTGGGAAAGAGTTATAATATGGTTAATTCTTATGCTCAAAATAGAAGGCAGCCAAGTTTAGAGGTTTTATATAAAGTTGCTGATATTTTAAATATTGATGTGAGGGATTTATTAATAGTACGTAGTCGAAATATTTGAATGTAATACTTTTGGTATTAAGATTATTGTTTTTATAAAGAGAAGTAAAAGAAAAATATATGGCTAAGGCTGAACAGATATTATCATTAATAAAAGCTCATTATTCAAATGAGCCTGAGCGATTTACTACATCTGCTTTACAGGTAGCGGCGCATGAGGCTAAATTGGGGCATATAAATATTGCAGAAGATATTCGAAAGCAAATAGATAATTCGAAGAAGAATATAAATATATTAAAACCATTAAGTAAAGATCTTGAAGGTTTAGTTTTGGAGGTTTATCCTTCTATGAGTTTGAATGATTTAGTGGTTTCTGATTCTTTGAAAGAACGAATTGAAAGAATTATTTCTGAGTTTGTTCAATCTGATAAATTAAGACGACATAACTTAAAGAATAGAAGAAAAGTTCTGTTTTCAGGTCCTCCAGGCACAGGAAAAACAATGAGTGCATCAATAATAGCACAGGAACTTAATCTGCCTTTGTATATTATCTTAATGGATAAGATGGTAACAAAGTTTATGGGGGAAACTAGTGCTAAGCTTAGATTGATATTTGATATAATACAATCAAGAAAAGGAGTTTATCTTTTTGATGAATTTGATGCAATTGGAGGAAATAGAGGAATTGAGAATGATGTTGGAGAAATGAGAAGAGTATTGAATTCTTTTCTTCAATTTATAGAGATGGACGATTCGGATAGTCTAATTGTTGCAGCTACAAATAATCTAGGATTACTTGATCAAGCATTATTTAGAAGATTTGATGATGTGTTACAATATAGATTACCATCAGATAAAGACAGAGAATATTTATTTAGAAATATTTTAGGAAATTATTTGGGAGATATTGACCTTAAGAATGTTGTTAATTCTTGTAATGAATTAAGTCATTCAGAGATTACTCAAGCTTGTATAGATGCAATAAAATGTTGTGTCTTGAATGATATTAAGAAAGTAGATGAGTCTATGCTTTTAAAAATGATAGAAGATCGAAAGTCTGCATATATTAAATAGTAAAAGAGAATGTCAGAAGCTTACGAACATATATTTATTGAAGGTCTACCTGATTCAGAAAGATTTAGATCTGCCCAAAGGGGTGGAGGAGAACGTAATATTCCAATAAGAGACAGAGATGCTCATTCGGCTTATTTAATTGGTAAGTTTGATAGTATATACAAAGATAATATACTCTTAAAAAAAGAGCGAGATGCTGTTTCTTTACCATCGAGGAATGGTACGTATCTTGAATTTAAGGGAAGTATTGGTAAGGAATTAGTTACTGCTAGTTTAGAAAGTTTAAACGCAGGAATTCGACTTTTAAATATAAGGGAAGAAGAAATTAGAGAAGAGGTTCTGGTCAAGGCAATCGTATATATACCTAAGGGGAAAGAATCTATTTTTATCAATAAGATAAAGGATTATTCAGATTCATCCAAAGATAATAATGGGAAACCAAAGAATGCAAATCTTGTTAATAGTATAGATGATATTTCATTAGCTTTATTAGAGTCGATGTGGACTGATTCAATAGAATTAATGCCTAAGGATAATTTAAGATGGTGTGAGGTATGGTTAAGAATCGATGTTAAAGAAGATTATAAAGAACAATTAAATACATTTACAGATATTCTTGATACTCTTTCTATCTCTTATAAGCATAATTTTATTGAGTTTGATGAACGTGCTGTTATTTTAGTCTTTGTAAATAATGTTTTTCTTATTGAGTTATTAAAGAGGTCTGATCAATTTGCAGAAATACGAACTGGTCAAGAGGTGGCTAGTTTGTGGACAGATACAGATAATATAGAACAGACGGAATGGGTTGATGATTTATTAAGTCGACTAAATATTGTTGATACGAATGTAAGTGTGTGTATTTTAGATACTGGAGTTAATAATGGTCATCCTTTGATAGAGCCATTATTGGACGAATCTAATTGTCTTACAGTAAATGATAGTTGGGGTACAGCTGATGTTTTTATTAATGGTGGTTCAAGAGGACATGGTACTTTAATGGCGGGTATAGTTGCTTATGGAGATGTTCAAAAGGTTCTTGAATCTCAAGATTATGTATTAGTTACTCATAAACTTTGTTCTGTAAAAATATTACCTAGAGTTCAGAATGATACTGGTAATCAAGAAAATTGGGGTGCATATACTGAACAAGCTGTTTTAAGGTCTAGGATTAAAAATCCTGAGCGAGTGCTTTTATATTGTATGGCTGTTACATCCCAAGATGATATTGATAAAGGAAGTCCTTCGTCGTGGTCAGGTGCTGTAGATAAACTATGTTTTGGAATAGAAGATGATAAGAAGTTATTTATTATTTCTGGTGGAAATATAAATGATAATGAAATATTTAGAGCTTACCCAGATGGGAATCTTAGTAGCTCTATACAAAATCCTGCACAGGCATGGAATGCACTTACTGTAGGAGCTTATACGGATAAAACTATTGTTGAAGATGAATTATATAGAGAATATAATTCACTTGCACCTAAGGGAGGATTATCACCATTTAGTACTACTTCATTGATTTGGAACAAGAAATGGCCTATTAAACCTGAAATAGTTTTTGAGGGTGGGAATATTCTAAAAATAAATTCTAAAGGTTTAGATGAGTTTTGTAATCATGAGGATTTAGAGGTTTTGACAACTTCTAAAGAGATAAATTTTAAAAAATTTGATACTATATGTGCTACAAGTAGTGCTACTGCACAGGCTTCTTGGCTTGCAGCGAAATTGGCTTCAACTTACCCAAATATATGGCCAGAAACTATACGTGCTTTAATGGTGCATTCGGCTTCTTGGACTGAAGAAATGAAAAGACAATTTGGACCATTAATCTTAAAAAGAGATTATAATAGGATTGTTAGAATATGTGGGTATGGTGTTCCTAATATTGAAAGAGCTTTAAATAGTTTTGAAAATGGAATCACTTATATTTCTGAGAATGAAATACAACCGTTCATAAAAGAGAAAATAAAAAATAAAAATGTAATTCATATCAATGACATGCATTTATACGATCTTCCATGGCCTAGAGATCTGTTGTTATCGCTAGATGTTGATGTAAAACTTAAAATAACTCTATCATATTTTATTAATCCTAGTCCCGGAAAAATAGGTTGGAAAGACAAATACAGATATCCTTCATACGGATTAAGGTTTGCTCTAAATAATGTAGGAGAAAGTAAAGATGAATTTAGAAATAGAATAAATATCTTATCAAGAAATCAAGATGAAGTAATTGAAACGACATCTGGAAGTGATAGATGGTTAATAGGAGAAGCTAGAGATAAGGGGTCTATTCATTCTGACGTATGGGAAGGGACAGCTGCTGATATTGCTGCTTGTAATATAATAGCTATTTATCCTGTGGGAGGATGGTGGAAAGATAGACCACATTTAAAGAAAATTAATAGTAATACTCGTTATTCTTTAGTTGTTTCTATTGATACTCCTGAAGTAGAAGTTGAATTATATACAACAGTTGCGACAATGATTAGAGTTCCTATTGAGATAAAGGTTTAGTTATATTCATGAGTAAAATACAGAGGATCTTTTTTATAATTACGATTAGCTATTTGTTAATGGCTTGCTTTAGTATTATCGCAGGATACTTTCTTCCTATAGAATTAATTGACTTAAATTTTCGAGATAATTATTATATTTCTCTTGGATTAGGAATACCTGCAGCAATTATTTTAACTATTATATGGACTTGGAGATATTCTAAACGATTTAAACGAAATGCAAATATTGCAGTTAATACTGTCTATATCGGAATTGGTCTGATTATTCCATTAATTGTATTAATTTATCCATTGATATATAAACATTGGGTTGACAAAGCTATAATCTATAGAAACATAAAAGATTCTAATAAAACTATAAACATTCAAGAATTAGATCCTTATAGATTCCATTCAGGTTTGAACAGAACGGTTATTTTGGTTCCATTTTTAAAATATTGGAACATTGTAAAAGATGTTGATATAAAAACTATTAATAAAAATGAGTGGAAATCTATAAAGCTATCAAAACTAAATAGTTTAAGTGATTTTGATTATTGGAAAGCTAGAATCGTTAATGATGAGAGTATTGAAATTGTTAAGAAATCTTTAGATAGTGATGATTATATTATTTCTTTTGAGAAAGATGAGATTCCTAATCAATTAATCGATGTATTAACGGCATGGAGAAACGAAGTCTTTACAATATCAAATTCTAATGAAATATATGACAGCACAGATACAGTTGATGGTTCTTTGCCAACTAGGCAATTGATTTCTATATTTAGAAATAAGGATTCATTCTTTATACAATATAATCATGGTGGTATAGGTCATCATAAGCATCTTATTTGGTGTAGTATGTTTGGTGATGATATTATGAATATTTGGATTTGTAACAGTAAGAATCTAATTAAAGATATTGAAGGTTTGCGTAATGAATTAGATAATTTTAGTAGAACTGTGGTCTTAAGCAATGGAGAAGTTATGATAAATAATACTTTGTGTTTCTAGTATATATTAAAAGTGAGTTTAAAATTATATAAATTAAATTACTAATAATGAATAATGTATTTACAATAAGTTCCGTGATAATTGTTATATCTGTTGTACTTATAAAAAGGTTTAATCTGCTTTTTATGTTTGCTGGTTATGAACGTTTCAGTAAACTTACCTTAGATAGGATAAAATTTGCAGCTTACTTTGAAAAGATATGGCTTTTATTTGCTATTCTTATCTTTGCATATGATTTGTCTATGAAGCATTTAGATGTTCCTTATTTGGGAGATAATTTTGTTTTAAGTGCTTTCTTCATTTTTTTATTTATAACTATATTTGTTAGTAGGAAATGTAGAATTAAAAATAATCTTAAAAATATCTAACTACATATTTGTATTAAATAAATGATAGTTCTTATTTTTTTGATATTAAGAGAATTTCTAATAGCTTTACTACAAATGAGAAATTTATGAGTGAAAATAAAGATTTAAAATTAGCTGTGTTGATTGATGCAGATAATATACCATATTCGAATATAAAGGGAATGTTGGATGAGATAGCTAAGTTTGGTGTACCTACAATAAAGAGAATTTATGGTGACTGGACTAGACCAACAGTTTCAGGATGGAAACCTGCTCTTCTTGAGCATGCAATTACTCCTATTCAGCAATATTCATATACCACTGGTAAGAATGCTACTGATTCAGCAATGATTATAGATGCTATGGATATCTTACATGCTGATAAGGTTGATGGTTTCTGTCTTGTGTCAAGTGATAGTGATTTTACTAGACTTGCTACTCGCTTAAGAGAATCGAGTAAGATGGTTATTGGTATAGGTGAAAAGAAGACCCCTAAGCCTTTTATTGTTGCCTGTGATAAGTTTATATATATAGAGATACTTGCAGAGGCCGCAGGTTTAACTAAAAAGCCTTTAAAGACCTCTAATGCTCAAACAAATGATGACAATAATGCTTTTGAGAAGATAGATCATAAGTTGATAAGACTTATCAAAAATACTATAGATGATATTGGTGATGATGATGGTTGGGCATTCCTTGCTGCTGTTGGTACATTAATAATAAAGAAACAACCAGATTTTGATGCTAGAAATTACGGTTTCCCTAAACTTACCCCTTTGATAAAATCTTTAAAGAAGCAATTCGAGGTAGAGGAACGTAAGGTTGACTATAAGAATATCAAGCATATTTTCGTTAAAAACAGAAAGAGTTAATATTTCTTTATAATTTCTTTTAAAATGTTTGCAAGTGTAATGTTTATTCCCTACTTTTGCTCTCGCTTTAAAACAGAAAGATATACACAAAGATATTAAGGTATTTATAGCCTTGTGGAACCACCTCTTCCCATTCCGAACAGAGAAGTTAAGCACAAGCACGCCGATGGTACTGCAGAGATGTGGG
>JBATVL010000085.1:0-13658 GCA_049671745.1 Marinifilaceae bacterium | reverse complement strand
TGGCTTCATACCTTAAACTACTATTTACATAGACACACTTGACGTTTCAAGCGTTAATACTTCTCTAATGCGGTGACAAAAGTACAGCATAAATTTCAATTCTCCTAATGTTTTCAACTTTTATTTTAACTCTTTCCAAGAGCAATTCTATAAACGACTGATAACTTGCATTATTAGAATAAATTAATTTAAGATTAAATATATCAAGAAGCGTTTTCTTTATATAAAAATCTTAATAAAGTAACAATATAATCGAGTAGGTAGGGGGATTACTCCCCGCCCTCTCACACCACCACTCATACTCTCGTAAGTAGCGGTTTCAAATAATTTTGTAACAGAATATAATTCTCATACATAAAAAACAACCCTAACTTCTTAAACCATTTAAGACCCATAGCGTGATGGAATTGTGGACTCATTGACTTACGCCAAATCCCTTTACCAGATAATGCTATTATCCAACTTTAGTAACTCTTCACACCTAAACTACACAGAAAACGTTTTAATGTAATTACTCTTTTACATTGTTTTAATCTATAACATTGTAACTTTCTAGATATCCAAGAATCAAGAATTCTTAAGTGTTTTGAGCATTTAGCAAATTTAAAATACTGAAACCATCCCCGTAATATTGGATTTAACTCTATTATAATTGAAGCAAAACTTCTTCCTCTATTGCGCTTTGTGACTTCACGTACTTTTTCTTTTAAATGCTTTATACTTTTATCAGCAATAAGTAACTCTCCTTTCAATGATATGCTATACCCTAAAAATATTGTCTTAAAACATAAACAAACTACACTTTTCTCTTCATTTACTCTAAGCTTAAGTTGTTCAGCCATATAACGACTAATCGATTCTTTCGCTCTTGCACCTGCTCTTTGGCTGCGCACATAGATACTAAAATCATCAGCGTAACGAACAAAAACAGTGACCACGCTTCTCTAACTCTTTATTCAATTCGTCTAATACGATATTTGATAACAAAGGAGATAAAGGACTACCTTGTGGCATCACCTTACTTCGTTGAGAAACTATTCTCCTTTAAGCACTCCACTTTGTAGATATCTGCGAATTAAGCGTAATAAGATTTTGTCTTCAATACATTTGCTCAATATATACATTAATCTATCGTGGTTAACTTCGTCAAAAAAACTTTTCATATCCATATCTACAACCACGTCTCGTCCTTCTTGTACGTATTCACTAGCTTTCTTTAATACCATATGAGCATTTCGTTTAGGACGAAAACCATAAGAATTATCAGAAAACTCACGCTCTAAGAATGGACTTAAAACCTGTGCTATTGCTTGTTGAACTATACGGTCGGTTACTGTAAGAATACCTAAAATCCTTTATCCTCCATTTGATTTTGGAATAGATACTAATTTCACTGCTGCTGGTATATATGTTCCTGTTAAAATAGATTCTGTTAAAGATAACCCATTCTGATCGTACCAATCTTTGAATTCATATACTGAAACATTGTCTACACCTGCTATCCCCTTATTCTTCTTCATTTGTTTATAGGCGTTACGTAAATTCGTTGCCGAACATACGATGCCAATTAAATTACCTGTAAAGACTCGTCCTTGTTTTCCCTCTCCAATCACTTGAATCCCCAATCTGTCTTTCCCTCCGCTTACGTCTTCACGATGGGCTGAATGGATAATATCCTTCAAGTATTGTTCTACGAACAAATCTGATTGATGAGATATCTCTTGCTAATTCTCCATGATTGAAAGTTTAACTGACTGCTTCTTTAATTATTTGATTCAGACCTTCATTTTGTACATCGATTTACAAAACTACTATGTCTTCTGCTGACTTCTCACTCTTACATTTCTACAACCTATAGCTGATTGTTACCTTTCAGTTTGTTATATTGTAACAGGTGATGAGATCTCTCGGGATAAGATAATAAACTTTTGTCGATTCCTGTAAAATTTACTATAAAGAGTTACGGTTGATATTTGGGCGTTACCAATCTATGGCTCGGTTACCCATCCTAATAGCCTTATATTTGATTTCTGTGCGTCAGAACGAGGACTTTGTTAATGGCTTCCTTAAGATTCATGGTCACCCATGACACCCTTGCTAATCACTAATGCTTCCCATCAACTAGGTACATACGAAGACTTTCACCTTGCGAGCTTATTACCATGCCCGACATACAAAAAAAAAGAGTATTCACTTTTGTGAACACTCTTTCTTATTTTACCAATAATTACTCAAATTCATAAAACACAAACTATTATTTATCTTTGTTTAATCTTTTTTTCAATTCTTTTGCTCCCTTTCTAAGTTCAGCAATCATTTGTTTATCAAGCTCAGAAAGTTCATCACTATCAGGTAGAACATCTACCTTTTCATATTCAGCTCCCCATTCGTAATTGTACAACTGCCTACTAAGGAACTCAACTCTTTCTTCAGCAGAAAGGGCAAGAAACTCAGCACGAACAACTTCCTGTTCCCTTTCTTTAATAACTTCTTCTTCGTGCATCTTAGCATGAAAAGCATCAGATCGGAGTCCTTTCAAATAATTAGTAGCAACCTGAGGAAAAAGAGCTAATAAAAGTTCCTCTTTCTCATTAAGAGCAAGCTTAACATTTCCAAACTCTTCAAGAATAGGATTCTCTGGAGCTTGATACTTACTAACATCATAATCAGTAGCCTCTCTCTGTCCGCAAATTTTTTGTCTAAAACTAGGATCAACATCTACAGGAGTCTCACCATATTCACCTTTAACAAGATTGGCGTATTGATTATTAACATTAGTATATGGACTCTTTCCAGCTTTCACATCAAGAATACAATTTACAGCCTGCACACCTACTATTTGAGAAGAAGGAGTAACAAGAGGAGGACAACCTGCAGCAACTCTAACCTCAGGAACTTTTTCAAGAACTTTAGGAAGAAGTTTCTCAAGACCAAGAGTCTTTAATTGAGCAAGCATGTTAGTATACATACCTCCAGGAATTTCAGCCTGCTTAACCTTCTCGTTAGGTTCTGGGAAATTAAAATATTTCTCTATTTTGTGACAAACAACCAACAGCTCATCTTCACTATCAGCCTGAGCTAAAGCTATAGCACTATCAAATAGATCTTCTATATCCTTAGGCAGATAATCAGAAGTAATATCAAAGTCTATAGGGAACATCTTATAAGAATCAAATTCAGCAATACGCTTACGAATCCCCTCTAATTTCTTATTAATTTGAACAACAGCATCAAGATTAACACCAGTATCCAAGCCAAGCTTATCAGCAAATATCTGTATTAATTCAAATGCAGGAGCCGCCGAACCGCCAGCAAAGTTCAATATATTAGTATCAACAACATCAACACCATTTATCATAGCCATAAGCACAGCAGCAAGTCCATAACCAGGAGTACAGTGTGTATGGAAATCTATAGGCACTTTCACCTCTTGTTTCAAGCGTCTAATAATCTTACCAGAAAGAGAAGGCGGAATAAGTCCAGCCATATCTTTAACAGTAATCATATCAGCCCCAAGAGCCTCCATTTGCATAGCTTTATTGATAAAATAATCTATAGTAAAAACATCTTTTGGTAATTTCTTACCCGCAAGCATAGCTTTAAATTTCTGCTTAGAAGTAAATTTAGGATCGACAGTATAACAAACAGCACAATCAGCAATACCACCCGCTTCTTTAATATACTTAATAGTAGATTCCATATTAGAAACATCATTAAGACAATCAAAAATACGCATAATGCCTAATCCAGACTTCACAGCATTCTTATTAAAACCTTCAATCATATGCTCACGATAAGGACTATATCCAAAAAGATTTCGACCTCTAGACAAAGCAGTAAGATAACAAACATCACCAATCACCTCTTTAATAGACTCAAGACGATACCATGGATCTTCATTAAGATAACGCATCACAGAATCAGGGATAGCGCCGCCCCACACTTCCATAGCGTAGAAATTAGCCTCTTTATATAAAGGAAGAACAGATTCAATCTCAGCCTGAGGAACACGAGTAGCAAAAAGCGACTGTTGTCCATCACGAAGAGTCAGATCTCTAATCTTCAATTTACCCACTCTTTTAATACCAGCTCTCTCAGCAGCGATTTCAACTTTCTGTTCAGCTCTCTTAGCAATAAACTCAATCTCTCTTTTTTTCTTCAAGAAATTAGTAGCTACTTGTGGAAACAATTCAAGAAGCATAAACTCCTTATTATCTTTAGCAAGAGAAACCCCACCAAATTCCTTAAGAACAGGATTTTTAGGAGACTCATACTTAGAAACATCATAATCTGTTTGAATAGGATTCCCAGTAATTTTCTCTCTAAACTCAGGAGAAATCTTAATAGGAGTTTCTCCATATTCACCCTTCACAAGATTTACAAACTGATTAGAAAGGTTAGTATAAAAAGGACGACCAGCATTCTCATCAATAACACAATTCACAGCCTGGGAACCAACAATTTGAGAAGAAGGAGTCACAAGAGGAGGACAACCACAATCTAGACGAACTATAGGCACAACTTCAAGAACTCTTCCAAGAAGGCTCTCAAGACCTAAAGTCTTCAACTGATTAAGCATATTAGTATACATGCCACCAGGAATTTCTGCATGTTTAACTTGTTCGTTAGGAGCAGGGAAATTAAAATACTTTTCAATAGCGTGACAAGCAACAAGAAGATTCTCTTCATCATCAGACTTCGCACACTTAATAGCATCATCGAAATGTTTATCGATTTCAGCTGGTAATTTATCTTTAGTGATATCAAATTCAATAGGGAACATTTTATAAGAGTCAACCTCAGCAAGTGCACCTTTACGAATATCCTTTAATATCTTATTAATTTCAACAACAGTAGCTGCATCCCCATCAAGTTCAATACCTAATTTTTGGCAAAAAAGGTAAACCAACTCATAAGCAGGAGCAGCTGAACCTCCAGCGAAATTCATTATATTAGTATCAATAATATCAACTCCATTAACAATGGCAACCAAAGCCGAAGCTAGACCATAACCAGGTGTAGAATGTGAGTGAAAATCGATAGGTACTTTAAGTTCTTTTTTAAAACGGCGGATAATTTCTGCCGCTTTACGAGGAGAAGCAAGGCCTGCCATATCTTTAAGAGAGATTATATCAGCACCAAGAGCTTCCAAATCTTTAGCCATCTTCACAAAATACTCTATATCGAAAATTTGATCAGGAAGATTTTTAATAGTCAACTGTTCTTTATCAGCTTTCTTTGTTGGAAATTTAGAATCTACAGTATAACAAACAGCACAATCAGCAATACCACCTGCTTCTTTAACGTACTTGATTGTAGATTTCATATTATTGATATCATTCAAACAATCGAAGATACGCATAATACCTAAACCTGATTTCACTGATTGAGTATTAAAATCTTTAATAACAGCCTCTGGGTATGGACTATAACCAAAAAGATTTCTACCTCTAGAAAGAGCAGTAAGGTAAGAAACATCTCCAATTTGCTCCTTAATAGATTCTAGACGATACCAAGGATCTTCATCAAGATAACGCATAACAGAATCAGGAACAGCTCCACCCCATACTTCCATAGCATAAAAATTTGCTTTTTTATATAATGGTAAAAGTCTCTCAATTTCTTCCTGAGGCATTCTAGTAGCAAACAATGATTGTTGGCCATCCCTTAGGGTCAAATCTCTAACTAATAATTTTCTTTTCTTCATATTAAGTAAGTAAAAATAGTTTCTAGTGTGGTTTATTAATTCTCTCGTAAATTTTATGGTACTGTAAGAATACAGAAAAAATTCTTTAATTACAAGCCTAAATAACATGTTATACAACAATTAGCAACGCCAACGATTTCGATAAAGAAGAATTATTTCTCTAATGCTATTTTAAGGTAAAAAAAATTTATCATATCTTCACTCATAAATTTATACATTTTAATCTAGATTTTATATATTTACACATCATTAAATAAAACTAAAGCACCAACACCAATAAGATATGGAAAATATAAATAATTATATAGACGAAAACAAAGACCGTTTTCTAGAAGAACTATTCGAACTAATAAGAATACCATCTATCAGTTCGATAGAAGCAAACAAGCCAGACATGTATAGAGCAGCTGAATGTTGGAAGAAATTCTTACTAGAAGCAGGAGTAGACAGAGCTGAGGTATGCGAAACAGAAGGAAATCCAGTAACATATGGAGAGAAGATTATAGATCCAACTCTTCCTACAGTACTTGTATACGGACATATGGACGTAATGCCAGTAGACCCTATTGAAGAATGGGATACTGATCCATTCGAGCCAGTAATAAAAGACGGAAAGATATGGGCACGTGGTGCTGACGATGATAAAGGTCAGGCTTTCATGCACGCAAAAGCTTTCGAATACATGGTAAAAAACGACCTATTAAAATGTAACGTAAAGTTCATGATAGAGGGAGAAGAGGAAGTAGGATCGCCATCATTACCAAAGTGGTGTGCAGATAACAAAGACATGTTAAAAGCAGATGTTATTTTAGTATCAGATACAGGAATGATTTCTCCATCTATTCCATCAATCACAACAGGACTAAGAGGATTAGCATATTGGGAAGTTGAAGTAACTGGACCAAATAGAGACTTACATTCAGGATTATTTGGAGGTGGAGTAGCAAATCCTATTAATGTACTATGTGATATGATATCACAAATGGTAGATAAGGATGGGCATATTACTATTCCAACATTCTATGACACAGTAAGAGACTTCTCAGCAGAAGAAAGAGCACAAATTGCAAAAGCACCATTTGAATTAGATGAGTACAAGAAAGCCATCGATGTAAAAGAAACTTGCGGAGAAAAAGGATATACAACAAACGAAAGAACAGGAATACGTCCATCATTTGATGTATGTGGTATTTGGGGTGGTTACACAGGAGAAGGCGCAAAAACAGTAATTGCATCTAAAGCATATGCAAAGATCTCTACACGCTTAGTAGCAAACCAAGATCACGAAGCAATAGCAGATTTATTTGTTAAGCATTTTGAAAGTATCGCTCCAGATTGTGTGAAAGTTAAAGTAACTTCATTACACGGTGGTCCAGCATACGGATGTCCAACAGATTTATTAGCATATAAAGCAGCAGAAAAAGCATATGTAGACACATATGGTAAAATGCCAGTACCTTTCAATTCAGGTGGTTCAATTCCAATAATTGCAGAATTCGAAAAAGTACTAGGAATTAAATCAATACTTATGGGATTCGGTCTAGAGTCTGATGCAATTCACTCACCAAATGAAAACTTCCCATTAGAGCAATTCTTTAATGGAATTCGTACAATTCCTCAATTCTACAAGTATTTTGCAGAAATGAGTAAATAAGAGATTGTTACAACTTAAAATAGAAAGAGGCGCATTCTTATCAATGAGAGTGTGCCTCTTTTACTTTATTTTACAGAAGAGGTTTAATAAGTTCTTTCAATATCTTTCTTACGTAATACCTCTGTCTTCTACTTTTCAACCCCTCAAGCAGATAAGTAAAATCATTATGCAATTGTACAAGAAACAATTCATCATGTTTATAATCCTTCACAATAGATTTAAACAATATCTCTGCTTTCTTCTCTTGCTTATTCTTCATCAGACCAAGAGACTCTAACCAGAAAAATCTATTAGGTAAACTTCCTCTAAGCAGATCTCTAGATTCTTTAAATAATCCTCTAGAAGCAAGATCAACAATAAGCTGTTCGTCAACAGGAACATATGGATCATACTTAGCTAATTTCATTTTTAAATTCATCCATCTATTAAAATCAAAACTATAATCGTAAATATCCAAACGAATCTTATTAAAGAAATCATCTGAAGTAATAGTCACAAAAGTCTCAGACTCTGCATAAGGATTCTGATAAGGTTTCATCTCTATAGAAAGGTGCAATTTCTTCACTTGCCATGCAACAGACATAGCCTTCTTAAAATTACGATTAGAGACATAGAAATCTGCCATTTGAATTTTAAGGAAAAGTAAATCCTCAGCCTTAACAGCTTTCTTAAGTTGGTGTCTATGAAAATCTTCTATATAAGCAGGAGAAATCTCATTATCGAAATACTCTCTAATAAGAAACCTGCTAAAAGGAGCAGAAATATTACAAAGACTCATATTTCTACGTACTAATTTCAAACCAGCAAGAATATCATTATTATCACAAAGATAAATTCCCTTCATTGCCAATAATTCAGGACGACTTGGATACTTTATTAAAAACTTATCTAACTCTTTTTTATAAGCCTTCTTTCCATAAGCTCTTTTATAACAATCAAATCGGAACACAATAAGATCAAAAAGTTTCACTCCGAAAGAATGAGCTCTATCAATACATCTCACAGCCACTTTAGGAGAAGAATAAGCTAAGATATGTGCCTTAGTTAGAAACATTAAAGCTCTATCATACTTCGGGTTAGACATTATTTTATTTGCCTTGGCACGAACACTTTTATTTGGCACTGCAGAAGAAATATGAATTAAAGATTTAATAGCATCCCAATCCATTTTCTTTTCAATTAAAAGAGCTTCAGCATATTCAAAAGCCTTATCGAAAAGTTTAGCATCAGAATATAAATCTAAAAGCAGTTTATTATTATCAGTTCTATCAGGAAAGAACTTCATTATTACCTTATGAATCTCTATGGCCTCTTCAAAATCTAAACGAATACGACAAATATTACGCAAATCGCTAAGGGCTCTATAATCATCTTCATATTTAGCGAGAACAAGTCTACACTGTTTCTTAGCCGAATCATAATCTTGAATTCTTTGAAAAAGTCTAGCTCTTCTATAATAGACCTCCTTATCATCAGGAGTTATTTCTAACAAACGGTCAGTATAATATAAAGCCTTATCATACACACACTCCTTCTCATATATAATAGCAGCCAAGAGGTTAGCATTTTTATTGTCATTATCTAATTTTAATGCACGTCTAGTATCAGCCAAAGAATTCTCCTTATTACCAAGAATAACATGAACAACCCCTCTATTCGACACAAAATCAGCATTTAAAGAATCTTTTCTTACAGCAGCATCTGCATCTTTATAAGCTAACCAGTAAGATGCCGTTTTTCTATACTCTAAAGAGCGTTTATAATGAACAAGAGATATATCTGAATTTAAAGCAAGAGCCTTAGAATAATATCTAATGGCAGAAACATGATCACCATCTTTAGCCAAAGCATCAGCAAATTTCCAATACTGCCATAAAGATATAGCCTTCTTTTTTTCCAAGTCCAATATAATTCTCTTTACTAAAGGATTTCTCGTTAAGGAATCAGCACTTAAAAAATAGAGTTTAGAAATAGCTGTGCTATTAGGATTTTTTTTAAACAGAGTATTTACATGAGCAGTAGCAGTAGAATCTAATTTAGAATATTTCTCAGGGACACAAGTAGTCAGATCTCTATTCTTCTTTAAATCTTCTTTAGTAAGACTAGTAATAAAATCGTACCTCAAGCCACTATACAAGGACAAAGAATTATAATCAATGCGTTTATACTGTAATTTAGCAAGTCGAACTCTTCTACTAGCCAAAAGCTTATAATTCTTATCATAAGCTCCTCTAGAAAGCAACATAGCAGTAAGAAACTCATCATCTGTAATAATCTCATCCATTCTCATTAAAACTGTCTGAATCTCATCTTTTCTACCCAGTTTCTCTAGTGCTTTAATTTTAGAAACATAAGCTTGAGAATAAAGATTATCAAGAGCAATAGCTTTATTAAAATAGCTAATTGCCTTCTCGTAGTGAGTCATAGAGAGATGTGCATCACCACATTTTCTAAAAAGATATGCAACAGAATCTCTACCTAATAAAACATCATATTTACCAGCTGCATTTCTATACTTTCTCTTATCTAACTCCTTATTAGCCTCTAACAGGACCCCCTTTACAACTTTATTGCAAGTAGAAATATACTTATTCAACCTAATGGAATCCTGTACCAGCTTAGGGTGATAACTAATAATTGTCGACTGTGAATGAGCCACATAAGACATAAGCAAAAACATTGCTATTGGGAAGAATCTTTTAATTTTAGTCATGTATTATAGTCTGAAATTCAAAATGTATACGAAAATACAAATAATAAATATATGTTAATGCTTATTATTGTTATTACAACTTTAAAATAAATTTAAACTCCCAATAATAATAATAATAATAATAATAATAAGTAAATAAAATTTTTACACATAAACACACACAACTACACTTTTTAACATTTCTTTTATATATTTGCTGTCGTAACTAACAACAATATTATGAATAGATTATACATTATTCTTCTAATTATTATCCAAAGCACAATAGGTTTTGCACAAAAATACAATGCAGAGCTAATATACAAAGAAGAAAACATAAAAATAAAGAATGGCGTTTTATACAAAGACTTTATATACAAAATAGAAATAAACAATAGGAAAGGAGACATGTATAATAACATAAGTATAGCCTACTCCAAATTAAATAAACTCAGTAATATAAAGGCAAGCATAACAGATAGAGATGGGAAACTAATAAAGAAATTAAAAAGAAGCAATATCACAAACAGAAGTGCTATTTCGTCTATATCATTTTACGAAGATCAATACATAAAAGAGTTCTCATTACGTCATAACACCTATCCATATACAATAACATATTCTTACAAACTAAAGCAAAAAGAATTTTTATACATAGACTATTGGACTCCCATTTTAAGTTATAGAATTCCCACAAGAAAAGCAGTTCTGAATCTTGAAGTTCCAAAAGGATATATTCTTACTCAAAAAAGTAAACTAATTGATAAATTTACAGTAGATAGTCTAGAATCAACAATTAAATACAAATGGACAGCATCATACCAAGATCTTCTAAAATCAGAACTATACTCTCCCGCAAAAATCAGCAACATCCCAACCGTAATGCTTGTTCCCCAGAATTATAAATACGAAGTAAAAGGATCAAATAAAACATGGAAGAGCTATGGAAATTGGCAATACGAATTAATTAAAGACATTACAGAGCTACCACAAGAAGAAAAAGATAAAATCGCAGAATTAATAAAAGGAATCACAAATGAGAAAGAAAAAATAAAAACATTATATCACTACTTACAAAGAGAGACAAGATATATTAATATCTCAATAGAGACTGGAGGTCTAAAACCATATCCAGCTTCATATGTAGCAAAGAATAAATATGGAGACTGTAAGGCATTAACAAATTATTTCAGATCTATACTTAAATATATTGGCATCAAATCTCACTATGCAAAGATCCATGCTGGAGGTAAAATCAAAGATATTGATAAGACTATACCATCACAACAGTTCAATCACGCAATCCTGTGTGTTCCACTCAAACAAGACACTCTATGGTTAGACTGCACCAGTGATAATGCCTTTGGATATATTGGAACATTCATTCAAGGCAGAGATATCTTTCTTATAGATAAAGATAATAGTCATTTCGCAAAAACACCAATACTCTCATGTACCAAAGTACTTAATACAAAAAGGATTAAGATACATTTAAACAAAGATAATGAAGCTATACTTAGTTGTAATAATATGTATCAAGCAGACGACTACGAAACACTATCATATGTATCCAACTCTCTCAAGACCTCAAAAAAGATGCAAGTTATCTCAGATTACTATACAGAAGATGGTTTTGAAGACACAGACTACAATATCAAGAAAAAAAACATAGACTCAACAAAACTACATCTTAAGTACACAGCTAAATCCAGAAAAACATATAAGCAATATGGAGACGACTATCTAGTAAAATTACTTAATATGAACATCCCTTTATTTGAAAATCCAAAAGACAGAATACAGTCAATACAAATCGATTACCCAACAAATGAAATAGATACTATAGAATATGACTGTCCACAGCACTATAAATTCTCAGAAATACCTAAACATATTAAAATAGACAGCAAATACGGACAATATCAAATAGAGTACCACCTAGATAAAGATAAATTACAAGTATATAAAAGCTTTAAACTTCTAGCAGGAAAATACAAAAAAGATGAATACAATGATTTTTACTCTTTCATATCCAGAATATACACTAATGAAAACAAAAAATATATAGTAATTGAAAAACAATAATAAAATAAAATGAAATACATACAAATAATATTATTACTACTTATCAGTTGTCAACTAAATTTAAAAGCGCAGAAAGCATCTAGAGAATTTGGAAAAGTAGGTAGGTATGCAATGGAATACAAAAACACTACTGGCGAAAAGGATACTGAGGCAGTAGTACTATTTGATAAAGGGAAGTCATATTTTATTATCACAGACAAAGGCTTTGAGATAGTATACGAAAGAACAACTAGAATAAAGATTCTTACAGAGGCAGGGATCAAATGGGCAGAAATAAGCATACCTTTCTATCAGGAAGGCAGCATATATGAGAATATATACGATTTAAAAGCATACACCTACAATGTAGATAAAAACAAACTAAGCAAAACCGAATTAAAGACAAATACTTGTCATATAGAGAAAATAAACAACTCCTGGAACTCAAAGAAATTTGCCATGCCGGAAGTAAAAGTAGGCTCTATTATTGATTATAAATACAAGATAAGATCACCATATCTATACAATCTAAGAGACTGGACTTTTCAGTGGAAGATACCTGTAGAACATAGTGAGTATATAGTCATTCTAACTCCTTTTTATTCGTATCAGTGGGTACTACAAGGAGCAAATAAATTTGATTCATACAAAGAAGAGCAATGTCATAATCTTCAAAGAGAAATTTCAACAGTAAAATTCAATGATAAAAAGACCAAATATGTAATGAATAATGTTCCAGCATTTACAGATGAGAAATATATTACATCTATGGATGACTATGTAATCAAATTAGACTTTCAACTAAGCAAAATTACTCGACTTAATGGAGTAAGCAAAAATATAGGAACTACATGGGAAGAACTAATAAAAGATTTCCTTAAAAATAAGAATTTTGGAAAGTTCATAAAAAAGAGCAGTAAAAAAGCAAAAAAAATTCTGAACTTAGAAGAAATCAAAAATAAAACTGAGAAAGAAAGGTTAAACTTCATTGTAGACTATGTCAAGAGAAACTATAGCTGGAATAGACAAAGTAGAAAATATGCCTCTAAATCAGTAAATCAATTAATAAAAGATAAAAAAGGTAATGCCAGTGATTTAAATCTTTTTACAATAGGCTTATTACAAGCATCAGGAATAGATGCAAAAGCCATTCTATCTAGTACAAGAGGCAATGGAATGATCTACAAAAAGTATCCATTTAATCATTACTTCAACAATGTAGTTATTTTAGCCAAAGTAGATGGAAAATTAATATTAACCGACTCAACAGAGCCACTTATATCTAATTATAGATTACCTGTGATATGCTTAAATGACAAAGGATTAATCATCAGCAAAGGAAAAGTAGAATGGATAGATTTAAAAAGTAATCACACTACAGAAACTAGCACTAAACTAACTCTAAATATAAAAGAGGGTCTATATGGAATATAGTGGGTAATCAAATTTTAATTTACCACATGTAAAGTATATCATGTTGATAAAGTTATCAATATTTCTATAACCTCTAGCTCTCTTTTTAGCTAGTTGAATTTTAGAAT
>JBATVL010000084.1:0-12283 GCA_049671745.1 Marinifilaceae bacterium | reverse complement strand
CTGTATATTCTTTATAATTCTATTTTAAGTTAAGGGAATGTTTAATTTATATTTACTCGTATTTAATGGCATCAATAGGGTTATTTAAAGATGCTTTAACAGATCTATAACTTATAGTTGCAATAACTATAATTCCTAAGAAGAAAAAACAAACAACAAATACCCAGAGAGAGAGAGGTGTTTTATATGCAAAATTCTCTAACCATACCGTTAATCCGTAATAAGATATAGGAATAGCAACAAGAGCAGCAATAAGAAGATATTTAGCAAATTCCTTATTGATCATTATAAGAATATCTTTAGTGGTAGCACCGTTAATCTTGCGAATACCTATCTCTTTAATCTTCTGCATTAATAATAACATTGTAAGTCCAAGTAAACCTAGTAGAGAGATAAATAATGCAATTACAGTAACAGAAATTATAATTTTAGATGTCTTTTCTTCTGAACGATATAATGTTTTCAGACTATCTCCTACATAAAAATAATCAAATTCACGTTCAGAATCGAACTCACTCCACAAGCTGATCATCTCCTCTATTGTTTTCTTCCCAGATTCTGGTTTTAGTCTTGCATATATTACGCTTGTTTTTCCCAAGACTCTATTCATAAAACAAAAAGGACTAATATCGTTACGCATAGAACTATAGTTGAAATCTTTAACTAAACCAACAATTTCTATATAAGAATTCCATGCTTTTATTTGTGTTCCTATAGGATTATCAAGTCTTAATCTACGAACAAAAGCTTCATTAACAACCATACTATATGGAGGTTTCATATTATCTGTTTCTCTTAAATTCCTACCTGAAATTAGTTTTATTCCCAGGGTCTTAATATAACTAGTATCTATACCTATGGCTCTGATATTTATATTTTCAGAATTATACCTTATAGTAAAGTCTGCTGTACCCCACGAAAAATCTCTATCGCTTGAACCTGTATTAATTACTCCGTTCAACTTTTGATACCTATCCTCTATTATTATAGCTTTATCATTTGTACATGTAGAAGGAATGTTAATTCCTATAAGATTTTTAGTATCAAAACCAACCTCATGATTCTTCATAAAATCAATGTGCTTAATTATAAATACAGAACTTATAATAAGAATGAGAGAAAGTGTAAATTGAATAACCATAAAGGATTTCGCTAAAGCTAATTTGCTACCAAGTTTTGACTCATTACGAAATATTCTAATAGGATTAAGTTTAGAAATATAGATACTAGGAATACTTACAACAGCAATAATTACAAATGCTATACATATCAAAAATATGTAGGCATTAAAATTAGAATACAAAACATAATCTATATCATTCCCAGTAAATTCTTTAAAAAGTGGTAATATTAATTCAGCAATTACAATCCCTAAAATAAGAGATAATAAAACGGTGATGCCTGTTTCTGTAATAAGCTGAAAGATCAGTCTTCGTCTTTTAGAACCAAAGACCTTCTTTATTGCTATCTCCTTAAATCTCTTCATGGAAAGGCCAATAGATAACATTATATAGTTGATACAGGCAATAAGTAATACTAATATAGAGATGCATATAAGAATATCAGAACGTGTTTTATCTCCTTTTTTAGCATATGATTTCCAAGCTATTTTATCAGAGAAATATATATTTCTAATATTCACTAGACTAATACTTAAATTCTTCTCATCAGCCTTAATAGTCCCTTTTTTTACATAAGCATTGTACAACACAGAAAACACACTCTTATTAAGTAAACTACTTTTCTTTTCAACTATCTCTTTATCTTCCTTACTTTTTAATTTTACATACACATTTGTATTATGAAATGAACTTCCGTTATATCCATAATGTTCTGCATGCTTAAAATTTACAGCAAGATCAAAGTCTATGCTTGAATTTTTAGGTATAGGTTTAAATATTCCACGAATGGTAAGAGATTTATTATCTAGATCAGCAAACTCTATTGTCTGTCCTATAAGTTCTGAATACTCTCCTACAGTTTGAGCTCTTATTATTTTATCAGCATATTCTTTTGTAATAAGAACATCATTATTAGTCCAATTTGCAGCATTAAAATGACCAACAAGTAAGTCGAAACTAAATATATTAAAGAAGGAAGAATCTAGGAATGCAATATTTCTAAATAGCTTTTTATCCTTATAAGAAGTCCAACCTACACAAGTTCTTATTCCTGTAGCATCTTCTACTTCAGGTAAAGCTTTCTTTAATTTAGCTGGAATCTTATCATTGTGCATGAATTTATATTCAACACCATCTCTATCTTTTATAATTTTATTTAAGAGCATATATACCCTATCGCCATCCTTATGGAAATTATCATGTGAATATTCAAAAGAAATAAATAGATAAGAAAGTAAGCAAATAGCTATACTTATTGAAAGACCAAAAATATTTATGGCTGATAAACCTTTATTCTTGATTATATGTCGCAATGCGGTTATTAGGTTATTCTTAAACATCTGTATATTGTTTATAATTAGATTTTTTAGTTAGGGAATCACGATTTAATTTTTACTCATATTTTATAGCGTCAACAGGATTACTAATAGCAGCACGAATAGATTTATAACTTATTACTACTATAACAATTAGTCCTAACGAACAGAAACATGCAATAAATACCCACCATGAAAGAGGTGTTTTATAAGCAAAATCTTCTAACCATTTAGATAAACCATAATAAGATGCAGGAATTGCAATAACAGCAGCAATTAGCAAATACTTAGCAAATTCCTTATTTATAAGAACCAGAATCTGAGAAGTGCTAGCTCCATTAATCTTACGTATTCCTATCTCTTTTATCTTCTGCATTAATAATAACATTGTTAATCCAATAAGTCCGAATACAGAAATCATTAAAGCAAGTATAGAAATAGTCGAGATGATCTTCGCTACTCGTTCTTCGCCTTCATATTGCTTTTTAAGCTTATCAGTCAAAATACTACGAGACAGTTCTCGTTCAGAATCAAACTCCCTCCAAATACTCTTCATTTCTTCTAAACAATCATGAACTTTCCCATCTTTTACCTTAACAAATAGATAATTGATTTTATTTACGTGCCTACCATTAATGCAAATAAGAGGAGTGACTGATCTATGCATAGAATCAAAGTGAAAATCTTTAAGCAAGCCAACAACCTGAACATTCTGCCTCCAAAATTTAAATATCTTACCTACAGGCTCTTTCCAGTTTAATACTTTTGCAAAACTCTCATTAATAATTACTGCATTAATAGTGTCTTTATTATCTGTCTCCCTAAAATTTCTACCCTTAAGAAGTGTCATACCAAGAGTATTTATATATGAAGTATCTATACCTAACAATCTAGCTTGTATTTTTACAGTATCTATATTAAAGCCAGAAGAGGAACTACCATATACAAAATTCCTGTCACCACCTCCAACGCTCTTAACTCCAACAATATCCCTATATCTATTTTGCAGACTAATAGTTTTTGAATAAGTAAAATCAGAGGGTATATTCGCTATTATTACATTATCAGCATTAAAACCAACATCACGAGTCTTCATATAATCAATCTGCTTCACAATAAATATAGATGCAATAACAAGAATCAGAGATAAAGTAAACTGAACCACTATGAATGATTTAGCAAAACCCAAACGTGTACCCATCTTAGTCTGGTTACGAAATATGCTTACAGGATTTTGCTTAGATATATATATACTTGGTATACTTATAATGGCCACAATAACAGCAAACAGAATAATCAAGAAACTGTATGCCAACAAATTAGAATATATATTAAATTCTAAATCAAAGCCTGTTAAATCGTTAAAGAAAGGCAAACTAAGTTCTGCAATAACTATTCCAATTACAATAGATATAAAAACAGTTAAACTTGTTTCTGTGATAAATTGAGTGATAATAGATATACGCTTACTTCCAAATACCTTCTTAACTGCTATCTCTTTAAATCTCTTCATAGAGATACCTACAGACAACATAACATAGTTTACACAAGCAAGGATAAGTACTAAAATTGAAATGTATGCAAGTATAGATGAACGCTGTTTATCTCCCTTTTCAGAATAAGCTGACCACTGAAGTTTATCTGTAAAATATTTATCCTTGAATAATAACAATTCTATAGTAAAATTCTTAATCTTATCTACTTCTTTTCCATCTTTAGTAAACTGTTTATATGCTTTTGCATAAAATTTCTTTATTTGCGATGTTCCAGTTTTCTCTACTATATCCTTATCTCTTAAGTTTGTTAATGAAACATAAACATTAGAATTTCCTATATCATTACTAGACTGAGAATAATACTTTGAATGTTTATACTGAGCCACAATATCAAACTGCATACTAGAATTCTTAGGCAAGTTCTTTAAGATACCAGCAATAGTAAGTGGCTTGTCATCAATATCAGGGAAAACTATAGATTCACCTATAAGTGCTGAATAATCAACTAAGGTTTGTGCCTTAATCAACTTATCTGCAAACTCTTGAGTAATAAATATATCATTCTCATTCTTAAGAACATCTCTTTCTGAATTAATAAGAAAATCGAAGCTAAATATTTTAAAAAAAGAAGAATCAGTAAAAGCAATATTCTCTCTAAACTTCTTGTTCTCATATCTTACCCAGCCATCACATGTTCTGAAAGCAGCAGCAGCTTCTATTTGAGGGATATCTCTTTTCAAAGCAGCAGCTAATGTATGGTCTTGAAGAGAATTGTAATATGGATCATTTCCTTTAAATTCAACCCTATTAATTACTTGATATATCCTATCGCCTTTCTTATGAAAATTATCATGAGAGTACTCATAAGAGATAAATAAATAAGATAGTAGACATATTGCTACACTAACAGAGAGTCCGAAAATATTTATCGCCGATAGTCCCTTATTTTTTATTAGGTGACGTATTGCCGTCAAGAAGTTTGATTTAATCATAATTTATCTAGTGTGTAATTTATACAATTCAATTTGTTCTAATAGATATTTGGAATTATTACTTATTCATATTTTATGGCGTCAACTGGATTAGTCATAGCAGCACGAACCGATTTATAACTTATAGTTAAAATGATCACAATCCCTAGTAATAAGAAACATATAATAAATATCCACCATGAGAGAGGAGTCTTATAAGCAAAGCTTTCTAACCATTTTGATAAACCATAATAAGAAACTGGAATAGCAATGAATGCAGCAATAAGCAAATATTTAGCAAATTCTTTATTTATAATAAAAAGAATCTGAGTAGTACTAGCTCCATTAATTTTTCTGATTCCTATCTCTTTAACCTTCTGCATGAGTAGCAACATTGTAAGACCTATAAGTCCGAATACAGATATCAATAAAGCAATAAATGTAATAGTGAAAATAATTTTAGCTATTCTCTCTTCACTTTCATATTGTTTTTTAAGATCTTCATCTAGAAAGCCATAAGCAAATTCTTGTTCAATACTATACTCTTTCCAAATACTTTTCATTTGATTCACAGTATTATATATTTCACCTTCTTTCACTTTAATAAACAGAAAGCTCATCCTATTCTTATCATTAACACAAATAAGAGGAGCAACAGAACTACGCATAGAATCAAAATTAAAATCCTTAAGCAAACCTACAACCTCAACATTACGACGCCAGAAAGTAAATATTTTTCCTATTGGTTGCTTCCAATTCAATCTTCTTGCAAAACTTTCATTTATAATTACTGTATTTAATGTATCTATATTATCCGTTTCTCTTAAGTTCCTTCCATCAAGAAGTTTGAGACCAAGAGTATTTATATAAGAAGTGTCTATTCTAAGTAATCTAGCTTGAATTTCAACAGTGTCTATTTTAAAACGAGAAGAAGAACTTCCTGATACAAAATTTCTATCTCCAGAACCCATACTTTCTACTCCCAAGATGTCTCTAAATCTATTTTGCAAACTTATTGACTTAGAATCCTTTAATTTATATGGAAGACTAACTGTTATTATATTATCGGCACTAAATCCTACATCATGACTTTTCATATAATTAATCTGTTCTACTATAAATACAGAAACAATAATAAGAAGGAGAGATAGAGTAAATTGCACAACTATAAAAGATTTGGCCATACCTAAACGTGAACCTATCTTTGTTTGATTGCGAAGAATACTATCAGGAGTTTGCTTAGAAATATATATACTTGGAATGCTTATTATACCAACAAGAATAGTAAATAATATAATTAAGAAGCAATAAGCCCAAAAATTACTATACATATTAAACTCTAGATTAAAACCACTCAAGTCGTTAAATAATGGGACACTAAGTTCTGCAATAACAACACCTATTATAATAGCAATAGCAACAGTAAGACTTGTTTCTGTAACTAATTGCAGGATTATAGATATGCGCTTACCACCAAATACTTTTTTAACACCTATCTCCTTAAATCTCTTCATAGATAGACCTACAGATAACATCACATAATTAACACAGGCAAGAATAAGCACAAGTATAGAGATATACGTCAAAATAGAAGAACGCTTTTTATCCCCCTTATCAGAATAGGCAGCCCAGTTTAGTTTATCGGAAAAATACTTATCCTTGAAAGGTAATAGTTCTAAAGTAAAACTATTAAGCTGAGAATCATCTTCCGCGTCCGAAGTGTAATTTTCATATGCCTTTTTATAGAATTTCTTTATTTGGGATGTAACATTTCTTTCTACTATCTCTTTATCACTTGCCTTATTCAAAGAAAGATAAACATTAGAATTACCAATCTCTGTGTTAGATTGAGAATAGTGCTTTGCATGTTGATATTGAGCAACTATATCAAACTTAAGACTAGAATTTCTAGGAATATTTTTTAATATACCAGCAATGGTAAGTGGTCTATCATCTATATTATGAAAGCAGAGACTTTGTCCAATTAATTTAGAATAATCAGATAAAGTTTTAGCATTAATCAATTTATCTGCGAACTCTTGAGTAATGAATATGTCTTTCTCATTTTTAAGAACATCTCTTTCTGAGTTTATAAGAAAATCAAAAGTGAAAATTTTAAAAAAAGAACTATCAGTAAAAGCAATTTTCTCGCTAAACTTCTTATTCTCATATATTACCCAACCTCCGCATGTTCTGAAAGCTGCAGCAGCTTCTATCTGAGGAATGTCTCTTTTCAAATCAGCAGCCAATTTGTGATTCTGTAAAGAGTTATAATATGGATCATCTCCATCAAACTTCACTTTATTGATTACTTGATATATCCTATCTCCCTTCTTATGAAAATCATCATGTGAATATTCATAAGAGATAAATAAATAAGATAGTAGACATATTGCTACACTAACAGACAGGCCGAAAATATTTATTGCCGACAGTCCCTTATTTTTCATAAGATGACGAATTGCTGTCAATAAGTTTGATTTAATCATAATTTATCTAGTGTGTAATTTATACTATTCAATTTGTTCTAATAGATATTGGGAATTATTACTTATTCATATTTTAAGCAGTAAACAGGATTCATTCGAGATACTCTAAACACCTGCCAGCTTACTGTCAAAACTCCTATCAAAAATGTTAAGACACCTGATATTATAAATATCCAAGGATCAATATCAATTTTGTAAATAAAATCTTGTAACCAGTTATTCATTAACCAGTAAGCAAATGGGCAAGCAATAATAAATGAAATAGATATCCATTTCACAACATTCTTATTCAGGTTCAACATTATAGAAGATACTGAAGCACCATTAATCTTTCTGATTCCTATCTCTTTTATTTTTTGATCAATAGTAAAGGAGATTAATCCAAGTAAACCAATACAGGCAATAAAAATTGCAAGTATAGAAAAACCTGTAAAAACCTTAAGATTATTATTTTCCTTTCTATTTAGTTTTTCAATAATATTATCGAAATAAGTATACTCTATAGGAGTATTATCTGTGTATTCATTCCATACTTTCTCTATTTGCCTTAAGGTATTTGCTTGTGAGCCGTCACTTAATCTAATTCCTATATTCTCTAGTCTCATAAATGCTAGTTCTCCTTGTGAAATCATCAAAGAATTTACTTTAGTTTTAAGAGATACAGTATGAAAATTTTTAATAACACCTACCACTTTTAGAATCTTCTCATCACCAACCAATCGTAATTCGGTTCCTATTGGTTTAATAAGTCCCAATTCTTTCACAGCCGCCTCATTTAAAACAATAGATAATGAATCATTACTAAATTCTTTAGCAAAGAATCTACCTTCCTTTATTTCACACCTCATTGTTTTACAGAAGTCATCATCACATCCTACCATTCTCATAGAATATGAGTTTTTATCATCTGAATTATATTTATTAATCATAGAGCCGGTAAAGAAGTTACCAGGTAAAGCCGTAGCAAATGTTGAAGATTCAACACCAGATATATTCATCAATTTCTGTCTAAATAAATCTTTATTTTTAATGATATCAGCATTCTCTAATTTTATAAAATTCTCTGTTTTATAACCAATATCTTTATTATTAATAAAGTTCATTTGTTTATTTATAATAAGAGTACAGACAATTAGAAATATAGATATTGCAAACTGCAAAATAACTAATACACCTCTAAAGCTAGCAGACTTCTTACCTTGAGTTAACTCTCCCTTAAGAATTTTTATAGGCTTAAATGAAGAAAGATATATAGCAGAATACGAACCTGCTATAAGTCCTGTTAAAATGGCAATACCAATAAATATAAACAGTAAGCCTAAATCTGAATAGATGTCTACTTGTATATTAAGACCAATAATTTTATTAACAATTGGTAAGCTAACCTCAAGTATAACCAGAGCGAAAATAAAAGCAATCAAACTAATAATTATAGACTCAATGAAAAACTGATACATTATTCTTTTTCGGTCAGAACCTAAAGCTTTCTTTATGCCTATCTCTCTTGCTCTTGTGGAAGCTTTCGCAGTAGAAAGATTTGAGAAATTAATACAGGCTATAAGTAAAATAAAAATAGCTATAATGATAAACATATTCACATAAGTTGAATTTCCATTCTCTTCAAATTCAGCTATAGAGTGAGAGTGTAAATGTATGTCTCTCATAGGCATCAAATAATACCTATAGTAATTTGGAGCTACAACTTCTATATTCAACATATCTAGACATCTAGGAAGTATATATTTATTAACTACTCCCTGTATATCCACTTCAAGTTTTCTTATATCAGTATTAGGTTTTGTTGATATATAAGTTATTGCTCCATCTGAATACCATTCGTATTTAGGATCCACCTTATCAAAATCCTTAGTGTAAAGGACATTAATCTTTATATGTGTATTATATCTACTATTTTCAATAACAGCCTTTACTGTACAATCAACATCATCAATATTAATTGTTTTATCTATAGAGTTTTGAACTGATTTAAAACATCTCTCTGCAGTTTCTTTAGAAATAACTACAGAATTCACTTCTTTTAAAGCATCCTTATTTCCAATAAGAAAATCCACAGTAAAAATATCAAAGAAACTTGCCTCGGCTCTATATACATTACTAATAATATATATTTTTTCAGCTACCTTTAATAATTTCTCATTACCACATTTAGACAATCTAGTATAATTATCAACAGCGGGATACTCATCAACTAATACCTTACCAAGAGGATTTTGAGTAGAAGGAATCTTTAATTCCATCTCATTAATTTTAACATCAACGCCTACACGATAAATATTATCTATATTTTTTTGGAAATTATCGTAAGAGAGCTCTTGTCTTACAAAGAGAACTATAAGCAAACAACACGCCAATCCAAGAGCTAATCCAGTTATATTTATTAACGAGAAGAGCTTATTTCTTAGAGCATTTCTAAAGGCAATTTTGATATTATTGATGAATAACATGATGTCTATAATTATAAATTGTTAACAAGTTCTTTATGTAACTCAAAATCACTGTTAATATTCTCTATAATTATCTGACCATCAAATAAACGTACAATTCTATGAGCAACTTTTGCATCTCTGTCAGAGTGAGTTACCATAATAATAGTTGTGCCTTCATTATTAAGCTCTTTAAGAAGATTCATAACCTCTATACCATTTTTTGAATCAAGATTACCAGTAGGCTCATCGGCTAAAATCAACTTTGGATTAGAAACCACCGCTCTAGCAATAGCCACACGTTGTTGTTGACCACCAGATAACTGTTGAGGAAAATGTTTTGCTCTATGAGCTATTTGCATTCTTTCCAATACTTCTTGTACTTTCTGTTTTCTTTCTTTTGCAGACATCTTAAGGTATAAAAGAGGAAGCTCTACATTCTCAAATACATTTAATTCGTCAATTAGATTAAAAGATTGAAATACAAAACCTATATTTCCTTTTCTAAGATTAGTACGCATCTTCTCAGTATACTTAGCTATCTCCTCAGAATTAAAATAAAGCTCTCCTCCAGTTGGATTATCCAATAATCCCAAGATGTTTAAGAGAGTAGATTTTCCACATCCAGAAGGTCCCATAATAGCAACAAATTCACCTTTTTCTATATGCAAATCTATATCACACAATGCTTTTGTTTCTATCTCCTCTGTTCTAAATACCTTGTTTAATTTCTTAGCTACAATCATAATTCTATATTTATTATTTTAATATTATTTTATCTGAATCTCCAAAAATTTCATAACTAGAAGTAATAACCTTCTCACCAGTATCTAGTCCACTTAAAACTTCATAATAACGAGGGTTGTATCTACCTATTTCTATAGAACGTTTAGTAGCAAAGGCTCCGGACTTATCAAGAACATAAACCCATCTCCCACCTGTTTTCTGGTAGAAAGCACCCCTAGGAAGAAGTATGCTCTTTTCTGGTTTACCTAGTTCTAATTTTATTCTTGAGGTTTGACCAATACGAATATCTTTTGGTACTTTATCTATAAAAATTAAATCGACATGAAACTTACCTTTATCCACCTCTGTATATATTTTTTTTATCTTACCTGCATATTGCTTTCCAGAAAAAAGACATTGTGCTTGTATGGTTTTATTAATTCTTGAAATATAATGCTCATCAATATCTAAACGAAGTTTATACGAATCCAAAACATTAACCTTACCAATAGGCGCACCATATGATATTACCTGACCTACCTCAGGAACTAATTGAGCTAATTCTCCATTACAAGGAGCTTTTACATATAGGTTATCAACTCTATTGCTTACCATTTTTAGATTGTTTTCCATACGCTCTATTGATTTCCCAAGAGAAAAAATTTGTAAACTATAAAATGCAGAATCATTCTTTTGACGTTCTCTAACTATTTTCATTTTCTCAGAACAAGCAATAAAATCTTCTTTTGATTTCTCAAATTCTACTCTACTTATAAGTTTATCTCCATATAGTTTATTGTTAATATTATATGTTCTAGTTTTATCTACAAGATTAAGTTCTAAATCAAGGGCCTTACTTCTAACATCCATCATGCTAGTTTGCATATTAAGCTTAGTCATTTGCAAGTCATTAATTGAACGAGTAACCTGAGCTTCATTATTTGAAATCTCAAGTATCAAACTAGGGTTACCTAATTTCATAATAACATCTCCTTTTTTCACAAAATTACTCTCCTCTATAAAGATTTCTTCTATCCTACCACCCTCAATAGCAGCAATCATAACTGTCTTTATTGGTTCTACATTACCTGTTACAGAGATATAATCTTGAAAGGAATCGTAAGTTATTTCATTGATGGATATCTTATCTGCATCAACTTTAAATTTAGAGCTATGATCAGCAAAAGCAATTTGGTATATTACAATAGATAATACAAACATTGCTCCTATTGCACTATATTTATTTCTATTTACCCACGACTTGCGTTTTATAATCTTATCCATCTTTATATTTGATTTTTATAGTTACAACAATAAGAATACAATTATCATACCAAACTCTTTACTACGCTAAAAACAAGAAACTTAGCAAAAAGAACAATAAATTGTATGTACAGAAAGCGTACACCTATCTGTACGAAAACATATATTATATACAAGATCTCAAAGAGGTAACTAGAAGAAATTAAGTAAAAGAAAATACAAAACGATTAGATATAACATTCGCCGCATAAATATATTATGCAGCGAATAATTTTACACATCAAGAAGGAGAAAATAAAATGAAGAAAATATTAATTCAAATAAGTCAAATTTGACTTGAATTTGTTTAAAGTATGTCCTCAAACTGGCAGATTTGTGTTTTGCGCATACTTTATTTATATTAAATAAATAGGCAGTATATACAGTTTCCGTATTAGCTGCGTATTAGCTGCGTGTT
>JBATVL010000083.1:0-33888 GCA_049671745.1 Marinifilaceae bacterium | reverse complement strand
TGGCTTCATACCTTAAACTACTATTTACATAGACACACTTGACGTTTCAAGCGTTAATACTTCTCTAATGCGGTGACAAAAGTACAGCATAAATTTCAATTCTCCTAATGTTTTCAACTTTTATTTTCAACATTCTCAACTAGACCCCCATAAACACCTAATCTTACAACACATACAATTTCAAATAAATATAAAATCAAAAAGTATTCTATCAATTAAAATAACAAACAGGTATATTTTCTAAATACGCTATCTATATTTTTTCAGAGATCGACCAACATTTACCTATGCCACACTGAATAAAGACTAAATACAAGAAGATAGCTAGCCACACAAAATAATCACTTTGAAGGCAACCTATACTAAATACATCTCTAACTTAAACAAACTCAACTATTACAGCTAACATCATCTCTTTTATTGTACCTGCTTAGTGCTAAATAAATAAAACAAGAAAGAGGAAATACATATAGATGTATCTCCTCTCTTATTATTATAAACTACAAAGATTCTTATTGACAATGGATAAATTGAGAAACGACTTCCATAGTTTCTTTAGTTTTACCAATTAATCTCTCATTAAGACCTTTATCATTATGCGCTTTAAGATTTTTAATAACAGCATCTATAATACCAGCTGGAAAAATGCCATCCTCTTCAAAGAAAGCTCTTTTTTGCTCAAGGCAAACAGCCGAATCAAAACAAGAACCAGGAAGTTGCTCAAGAGTTTCTATCTTATCTTTATAAGAATCAGAGAAAATATCAACAGGAGCATATAATCTCTCAGCCTCAGCAAGAGCATCAGCTTTCTGAAGACCATGCTTACAACCAACTATAAGTCCAGCGATAAGAAGGTAAAGATCAGCAGAACCATCAGGTACTCTAAACTCGAAAGTTTGTTTACCCACAGCAGGAGCAGAATCCTCATCGAAAGGATTTGCATCTTTAACCATGTCAACACCTGATGTCCAACCTAATGGTACACGCACAAGAACGGAACGATTTCTATCACCCCAACACACATAAGTAGGAGCCTCTTGATGAGGAACTAAACGCAAGTATGCAGTAGGAATCGTATTACCAAAAGCAGTTAAACCAGTAGCTAATTCAAGAATACCAGCGATTGCTTTTCTAGCAGGATCAGAAAGTTTATTATTATCTAGACATATATTCTTACCATCTTTCTCAAGTTGCATATGAATATGAAGACCAGAACCAGCATTACCTTCCATTATTTTTGGAGCCCAAGAAACAAGAGCACCATCTCGAGCTGCAAGTTTACGGATAATCCATTTAGCCATTAATAACTGAACAACGCAAGCCTCAGGATCAACAGGAGAGAATTCAATCTCATGTTGCTCATAAGAATTACCATCAGCAGAGAAAGATCCAACCTCAGTGTGACCATATTTAATTTTACCACCACATTGAGCGATAAGATGTAAAGCCTCACGACGAAGAGCTTCCCACTTAACAAAAGGAGACGATTCGTGATAACCTTTTTGATCAGGAGCTCTATAAATACCATCAGTAGGAGCCGAGATATAATACTCTAGCTCACCCATACATTTAAAAGAGAATCCAGTAGATTCTTTAAGAGAAGTATGCGCTTTCTTAAGAATATTCTCAGGAGACGACTCTAAAGGTTGACCTGCAACATCATAAAACGAGCAGAAGATATCAATAGTAGGAATCTTTTCGAATGGGTTAAGAAAAGCAGTACGGAAACGAGGTACTACATACAGGTCAGACGAGCCAGCGCTAATGAAAGAGAAAAGAGAAGAACCATCAACTCTCTCACCGCAATTAAAAATACTCTCAAGATGTTCTTGAGAAGTGATTACGAAGTTTAAAACTTTAAGTTTTCCGTCTTGTGCAAGGTATCTGAAATTAATCATTTCAACACCATAAGCTTTAGCGAAACTTATTATATCTATTTTTGTGAATTTCTCTCTAGACTTTTGTAGATGTCTAACAAGAATATCAGGGTTTAAATTGTGATTTGTATTGCTCATATTATTTGCAATTATTATTTGTTTGCTTAGTCTCACAAATAAAGATATAATTTTCTATAAATTCAAACGATTCCGTAAAAATATCTATAGAAAAAGATACAGAATATTTAACTATCTTTGTAGCAAATAATAAATAAGTAAATGATGGTAGAAATAGGTAAATATAATAATCTGGAAGTAGTAAAAGACGTAGATCACGGATTATATCTTGACGGAGGAGAAACTTATGGAGAGATACTTATTCCAAATAAATATGTTTTTAAAGAAACAACAGTAGGTGATTTCATAGACGTTTTTGTTTATTACGACACAGAAGATCGTATAATCGCTACAACAGAGATGCCTTATGCCATGGTAGGCGAATTCGCTTGTCTGAAAGCAATAGAAGTAAATAACATTGGTGCCTTTTTAGATTGGGGACTAATAAAAGATCTTTTTGTTCCATTTAGAGAGCAAAAAATGAATATGCAAGTAAACAGATACTATGTTGTGCATATTGATGTAGATGAGAAAAGTAAAAGAATAGTAGGTACTGCTAAGTTCGATAAATTTCTTGACAATGTACCTCATGAATATCAGGTAGATCAAGAAGTAGATGTAATGGTAGCAGGAATCTCTGAGCTAGGTTACACTTGTATCATCAACGGATTGCATACAGGAATGTTATATATGAACGAGATATTCGAAAAATTACATCTTGGTCAAAAATGCACTGCATACATTAAGAAATTACGTGAAGATGATAAAATAGACTTATATTACCACAAGAAAGGCCTAGAAGGATCTGAAGAATTATCTGACATTATCATGGATCGTTTAGATAAAAACAACGGTTACATGAATATTGGTGACAAAAGTGATTCAGAAGATATATATTATGAATTCGCTGTAAGTAAAAAGCAATTCAAGAAAGCTATTGGACATTTATACAAACAAAAGCTTATTAAAGTTGAACCAACTCGCATTGAGAAACTTTAAATCATTACAAGTTAGAAGTTATGAAGTAGTAGTTATCATATAGTCAACTACCTCCTCTTAACTTCTAATTTTATTTAAATATTTCGAATAAAAACTTAGTTTGAACAGAATATTGCTTTTATAATATGCGAGGCCATTTGAGGATTCTCTTGCAAACGCCTTGTAGAATAAGCAAACCAATCTTTACCAAAAGGTAAATACACTCTCAAATCATGTCCTCTAGCTAGTATCTCTGCACGCAATTTAGGAGTAACACCATAAAGCATCTGAAACTCATACTTATCCTTAGGCACATCATATTTCTCAATCAAAGCAAAAGCAGCTTTTACAAGAGATTTATCATGAGTAGCAATACCTGGAAACATTTTATTCTTAAGCATAAACTCCAGATTCTCTAGATAATGCTCATTAATCTCTTCATATTTCTTATACGCAAGCTCCTCAGGCTCTACATAAATCCCTTTACACAAACGAAAATTAAGCGGAGCATCTTCCGTATTAATATCTAATAGACTCTCTATATCTGCCTGAGTACGCTTTAAATAAGCCTGCAGTACAAGTCCCACATTATGTGGAAACTCCTTCTGCAAACGACGGAATATATCAATTTCCATATCAGTGCAAGAAGAATCCTCCATATCCACTCTCACAAAATTATTATAAGAAGCAGCTTTAGCCACTACCGCACGAATATTCTGATAACAAATTTCTTTATCTATCAACAGACCAAAGAATGTAGGTTTAACCGAATAGCTCGTATCAATATTATTATTCTCGAAATCATCTATTAAATCAAGATAGGCCAATTTATTAGCCTTAGCCTCATCCAGAGTTTCAATAAACTCACCAAGCAAATCAACAGTTAGCTTCACACCTTCTGAATTAAAACGTTTCGCCACCTTCATCGCATCATCTATGGTCACTCCCGCAATATATTTTTTCGAGAAAATCCAAATCAAATTCTTAGGCATATGGGGTAATACACCTGCAATCATTTTGTTTATCATCATTATCAAAATTAAGGTTAATAATAGTATTTCTAAATTTAAGAAAAATCTTTTAAAAAGACCATAAGAAAGTTAAAGTAAGTCTATAATTGTGCTTTACAACAAGTTACAAACACATGATTTAACATTGTAGTCCCTCAATATGTTATATTCATCAAAAGTAAACATACACTCATCACAAATAACTTGCAAAAGGCAGAATCAGCCCGTATATTTGTAAGAGAACAAGAGGGCTAAGCTTAAAAGATTATCTAGATTAAGAGTTATGACAAACCAGATGAAAAGAATATTAATAATCATAGTTTTTGCAATCATGTTTTCACCTGGAAAATCATCTGCAAAAAAACTACCAGACTTTGGTATAGGATTAAGTTATTACCCACATTTTCACTTTTCTGCTGAAAAAATAGGAATAGACTTTAACTATCGCTACCAACTAAAAAAGACTTTCTTACAATTTGGTTTAGAATTAAACACAGCATTCTCACGAATTGGCGTAGGTGATCATCTAGACAACAATAAACTATACGCAACAGGAGAATTCTCAACAAAAGATAAAAACAGTAATGCCATAGGCAGTTCATACGGAGCATCAGGAATAGCAATGTTTGGGTTCTCAAGGAGATTATTGATTGGAGTAAAAGTAGATGCAACATACTTAGACCCTAAGTATCAAGACCCATACAAAGTGCATGCACAAGTTGCTTTTCAATTTGAATACGACGTGTATAAAACACGCAAAAACATAATAGGTGCAGTAGGTACCGTATCAAATAACTACTTTCAAGTAGGATTAAGAACATTTTTCTAAACACAAATTATGTTGAGTAATTATATGATAAATTATATAATTATAAAAAGAGAGCTTTGGGGAAAGCTCTCTTATTTTTTTTAAAAAGTTATTTTTGTCGTTAGAACAATAAATATAACCTAATCTTAGTTGTTATTTTCACAAGCCTTTTGTATCTAATATAAGAGGCTTATTTTATTCACACAATAGACATAAACTAAATTAAGATAAACATATAAAAAAAGAATATTATGAAAAAATTTTTAATTATCATCATCATTAGCTTGATAAGCATCATATCAATGGCACAAAAAACAATAAATAAACAAATAATAAAAGAGTTAACAGGTAAGGAAGTAAAAGTCTCAGATATTATAAAACATAATGCTCCAGTAATAGTAAGCATATGGGCAAGCTGGTGCGAAACATCAGTTAAAGAGTTAGATGCAATAAACAAGCAAATAAAAGATTGGAAGAACGAAACTAATGTAAAATTCATTGCAGTTTCAGTAGACGAAGATAAGGGTAATACCAAACTAGAAGATTTTATAAAAACAAAAGCATGGGATTTTGATATATATAGAGATGAGAATCAAAATTTCAAACACTCTATGAATGTAAAAGTTCTGCCACACATTTTTATAATAGAAAATGGTAAAATTGTTTGGGAGAACTCTGCTTATACTACAGGAGATTTAGAAAAAATACACGAACATATTAAATTACTTACTTTTGGTGAGAATGTACACTAAACATATTCCTAAATATTAGGATATCATTTTACACTCAAATCTAAATTTAAGGGATATAATTTATTCATTCCATCTATCAACTATATAAAACAACATCATTTCCATACCTTTGTTGAACCGCAGAAAAAATGAATGCATTAATAGAGCTAACTAAGATAATAAAGAAATAGAAACCTCAACATATAAGTTTTCACTTATAAAAGGTGTAATTGGAAACATTTATAAATGGAGAAAATTCCATTGTCTTTCCGTGGGTAGATTTCTCTTACAAATTAATGAAAAATGACACTCTTAGTAAAAGTGAACTATATACTGTTATAAATACAGATTATGAAACTAATCGCACTACAACAGAAGCGACTATATTCTTTACTCAAAGATTAAACAATGCGGATATAAAGTGTGTATGGTCTGGAAAGAAAATTACTACAGATTTACATATAGACCATATTATCCCCTTTCCTTTATCAAAAAATAAAGGCTTAGGGAACCTACTACCAAGTAAAGCTAAAGTAAATGGTAGCAAGAGCGATAGAATTCCAAAATAGACCTTACTTGACAAACAAAAAGAGGAAATTCTAAAATATTGGCAACTACTACATGCACATTATACTAATAGGTTTACTAATAAGATAACTTATACTTTATATGGAGATATTTCTGAAGGCTTGTATATTTGAATTATTAAGTTAATCGATTTCTCTAATTCAAACAATCTTGAACATTCACCAATGAGGAAGAAATCTCCTTCTTACCAGAAACGCCTAGTTCCTTAAGTTTAAGAGCTTGTCCAACAAGATTACCCCTACCCTCCGACAATTGAGAAATAGCCGAATCGCAAGCAATATTAGCAGCACCAATATTCTTCTGCATAACAAGCATCTTCTCAGTAAATCCAACAAATTTATCATACAACAATGCACCTCTTTCAGCAATAGCCTGAGCATTCTTACTCTGATCTTCACGTTTCCAAAGGTCATTAATCATCTTAAGCGCAGTAATTAAGTTAGTAGGACTAATCAAAATAATTCGTTTAGCATAGGCATAGTTCCATAATTCAGAATCATGCTTAAGAGCAGCAATATAAGCCGACTCAGTAGGGATAAACATCATTACAAAATCAAGCGATTTATTATAAGAATCGTAAGCCTTAACATTCAGTTCATCAATATGGGCTTTCACCGATTTAACATGTTTATCCAACTCTATCTTCTGCACATCAAAATCTTCCGACTCAATATATCGTGTATAGGCAGTTAAGGAAACTTTAGAGTCGATAATCACCTTTCTATCATCAGGATAATCAATAACGGCATCAGGGCGCATAGATTTACCTGCATCAGATTTAATATCTTTTCCATCATCATCTTTAAGCACAACCTCCATTCTGTACTGCTCACCTTTTCTTAAACCAGATTGTTCAAGTATACGTTCAAGAATCATCTCCCCCCAATTACCTTGAGTTTTTGAATCACCCTTTAGTGCAGTAGTTAAATTCTGAGCATCTCTACTTATTCTAGCATTCAACTCTTCTAAAGCTCTAATTTCTTTAATAAGACTAAATCTCTCCTTAGTTTCATTAGTATAGGCATCCTCAATTTGTTTTTTGAAACTATTGATATTCTCTCCAAGAGGTTTTAATATAGAGGCGATATTATCTTTATTTACAGATGTGAATTTATTTGTTTTCTCTTCAAGAATTCTATTAGCAATATTTTCAAATTCAGTATTGAAAGATTTACGAAGTTCTTCAACCTCTTGCTTTTGAGTATGTAACTTTTCTTCAAGAGCCTCTTTTGCAGCTTTCAAAGAAGCTTGTTTTTCATTAGCAGCATTAAACTTATTTGTCAGATTTTTTATAGTCTCATCACTAGTAATAAGCTTTTTATTTACATCACGTACTTGCAAAGATATAGCCTCTTTTTGAACAACTAGCTTTGCTATTTCAGTTCTATTCATAATAGATAAATCATCTTTTTCTTTAATAACCACCTCAGCATTATTAATTTTCTGCTCAAAAGAGACACAGTCACTCTTTTTATATTTCAACTCTGTTTCAAGAATAGCATTATTATTACTTAAAGTTTTCAGCCTAGATTCTAACTCTAAAGAATAATCTTTCACTTTAATAAAATCCTCTTTAAAGGCTCTATTTTTCTCTTCTAAAACGCCAAATTCTTTATCAGAAACAGAAATTGACGAAGTTTGTATTTTGTAAACAAACATTGCGATTCCGCCAACAAGTAAACCTAAAACAAGACCTATTAAAAATTCCATATATTTTTTAGTATTTATATTTAAAACATCAGCAACTATTATTAAAACAATAGTTTAAATAATCTTGCGTCTTATACTTTTATCATAACTTTTGCCAACATATACACATCAATTTTCGAGATTGCTGTATCTCTTTTCACTCCCTGTTAAATAGGAGATTTATTCGTATCAATGACCAATGAACTACCTATTAACTACTTATCAATTACCTATGAAGTATCTATCAAATACCTTCAGCTAAGGTTCTTTGTAGGTTCTTCCTAGGTTCTTTATAGGTTCTTTATAGGTTTTTTATACCTAGGAAGATGCAAGCAAGATGCTATAAATGTTCAAAACAGAAGATACTTGTTATATACTTTATACATATCTAATAGGTAAATAACAGGAAGTTAATAGATATTAGATACTATTTTATAAGATTGGGAGGTTGAAGTTTGCTTCTTTAGAATCCGTATACAGGATAGTTATCATAGACTTTTCAGAAAGAGTATCTATAGAAGAGCTTATGGTATTATTTAAAATATGGAGTTTTTTAATCTCAGTTTTAGAATTATTATCTTTTTTAGATAAACACGAGATTAAGCAAAACAGGACAATTACAAATATTAATCTTTTCAAATTCTTTATTTTTAGTTTATATTTAAATTTATTTTTAAAATCGATTACAAGAGCAACTATTATTCAAACAATAGTTTGAATAAGCGGGAATCTTCTACTTTTATCATGGCTTTTGCCAACATATACACATCTATTTTTGAGGTAGCAATATCCCTTTTCACCCCCATATATCCTGCAACTTTAGCCACATAATGCCTTGTATCGTTCTCACTAGGTGGAGCGTAGATATGAATTAATTCAGAGAGATTCTCTGTGCCATCAGTATATCTTGATTTTCCTGATATTTTGGCTTTTAAGTCTCTTACCATAGCAGAATATCCAGCCTGCATACTAGAGAATTCTCTAAATCCAGAAATAGAACCCACATGACGTAAGTTTCCAGGATTATTATTCCGAGCAGCTAAACTAAATTTTGCTATTTTAGAGAAATCTTTATTAAAGTTTGGACGTACATCTTCGCTTAATTTTTTTACGTCGATTAGACAATCATCATCTATTAAAGAAGCAGTGACAATAAGTGAAATGAAAATAAAAAAAGCTATAGATATAACTGGATATTTACATACTAAAAAGTAAAGAAACACACATAAACAATAAATAATTAAGGCAAGTATAGCAAGTATAACTAAGCACAGTATTATATCAGTCATTATAAAAGTAAATGTTAAATGAATTATTTATTTAAGAATTATACATATGAATTCTATAGAGAAAAGGATTCACTCAAAGGACGTCGAGCTACAACATTTCCGAATCGATTATAGGTATTGAATAATTCTTGGTCTGTAATTTTACCACACCCCGTAAGGTCTACGAAAGTTTCGTTACTATTGTAATATTGTCTCAGTACTGTAGTTGTGAAAATATTGTTTTCAAGGCAAATTTTAAAGGCTCTAATACTAAGGTTCTGGCTTTTAACTAATAATTCTAGTCTCATCTTTTTAATATTTTAATTAATAACTTCTTGGATATAACACTTTCAGTAGAATAATTCACTACCCTCACTTAATCTTAATTAAGTTGTTAATTTCCAATCTTTTAATGCTATTAATTCAAAATATATTAAATGACCATATTACCTCTATTTTATGTTTTCCTTTAAGGAAAGTTATTAAATCTATGCTGTACTTAATTCATTAACGGCAACAAACATAATAAAAAACACGCAATATTCCTAATGTTTTAAGGCTTTAGGAAACGTTTCTCTAGTACTCAGATCCATTACGATCTCATTTAAATGTAAAACTTAAAATTTTTGAACATCAATAATATAATATTATTATATTAGATTACAATAGATATTATTTTTAATAAGAATAAAACAAAAAAATAAGTTAATCGTATAGAAAGCAAAGACTAGGTAAAAAGTTATGAAAAACAAAAAAAGATATAAAAGAATATCAGATAAATATAAAGAATATCTATTTATCACTACTAGCATAGTTGCCATATTTTTTTGTATTGCAGGAGGCATTCTTGAATACAATAATTTCTCTAAACAATCAAAAAACATTAGAGATAGAATATACGAAGAAAAAGAAATACATATCAGAACTCAGGTTAAAGCAGCAGCAGAAACGATTAGGGTGTTAAGAGATAGTTTAAACGAAAACATGCGCAACAGGCTTAAGCAGAGAGTCGACCAAGCATATGACATGTCTGTTTTTATATACGAAAAATATAAATACAAATATTCTGAAAAGGAAATTAAACAGATTATTAAGAATGCTTTTACTACTCCTCGCTTTTTTAATGGCAGAGGATATTACTTTATAGTTGATTTAGAAGGATACACAGTATTACATCCAGTTTCTCCAGAGATAGAAGGTAAAAAAATGGTAACAATAGATGGTAAAACAAAACGCCTAATTAATGAAGTGATTATTAAAAATGCAAAGAAAAAGAACAAAAGCTATATTAATTACAACTGGGTATTACCTAATGGGAATAAAAATTCATATACAAATAATAAAACATCATATATTAGAAATCTTCCTTTCTATAATTGGATTATTGGAACTGGAGAATATGTAAAATATGTAGAGAAAGAAACGCAAAATCATGCTCTAGATGTATTAAACAAGATCAAATTAGGAGAAACATCACAATTCATTGTTGTTAATTACAAAGGCAAAGATTTAATTAATAAGAAAAAAATAAGAGACACTGCACAATTAAATAAAATTATAAAAAAAGGAAAAGGATTAATCAAACATAGAATCTATTCTGAAACACAAGAAAAGTATATAAATATATATGCGTATTACAGTATTATTAAAGATTGGCAATGGGTACTTATAGGTTACACCGATATAAGTGCAGCGGATAAAATCATAGAAGATAATAAGAAGGTTCTTTATAATGATATATACTCCTCATTTATAACGATTATTATTTTCATGTTCTGTGTAACATTAGTTATTATTTATTTCACACGAAAAATAAAAAAATATTTAGATGACATAACTAATACTTTTTTAGGTGAACTTGAAGAGGCTATAAAAACAAAGAACTATATAGATATTAGAAAATATAAAATATACGAATATAAAGAGCTGTCACACACAACCAATAAATTACTTAAAATAAATCATTCTAATTTAAAGAAACTCACTGAGAGTGAAAAAAGATTACTTATTTCTAATAAATCAAAAGATAGATTCTTCTCTATTATTGCGCATGATCTAAAGAATCCATTTAATTCTTTATTGGGTATTCTAGAAATATTACTCGAAGATTTCGATGAACTAGATAACGAAAGCAGAAAAGAATATATAAACGTACTATATCGCTCTTCGAATAAGTTATTTAATCTACTAAACGATCTTCTACAATGGGCAAATATGCAAACTAATCACATTGATGTTAAGCCTTCTAATATTGAACTTTATAAAATAATAGAAGAACAAAAAGAAATCCTTTCAGAACAAGCAAGCAAAAAACAAATAAACTTCATAAACAATATAGATATTGACACTCATGCATTTGCAGATAAGAACATGATATCTACAGTTATTAGAAACCTATTTAGTAATGCTATTAAATATACCAATCAAGGTGGAGAAATAAAAATATCCGCTGAGAAAATAAAAACGCAAATATCTATATCAATAAAAGATAATGGGCAAGGTATAGATAAGAATATAATAGATAAACTTTTTAAAATAGATGAAAAGATATCTACTTTAGGAACAGCTGAAGAAACAGGAACTGGACTTGGCCTTATTCTTTGCAAGGAATTTATAGAAATAAATAAAGGAAAGATATCTGTGTCTTCTATAAAAGGAGAAGAATCTACATTTACTTTCACACTACCAATTGCATAAAAAACATCCCTTTATCTCTAAAAGAAATAAAGGGATACTTTCTATTACCTAAAACAGAGATTTACATTACTACCATAGTTGCACCTGAACCATACTTCTGGAATGAAGCCTCTTGGTGACGACTAGTTTTATATTTATGATCTAACTCCCAGATAAGTTTTTGCTTAAGAGTTCCATTTCCTAAACCATGTATAAATACAACTCTTTGTCCTTTCTTATATCTATTTTCTTCCATAACCTCATGAAATTTATCAAGTTGGTATGTAAGAATCTCTCTATTCGAAAGTCCAACAACAGAATCTATTAATTTATTAATGTGTAAGTCCACCTCTAAAGCTTCATCTTTAGTTTTTATAACAGGTATACCTTGAGCATTCACAGTTTCTTTTACAGAAAGTAATTTTTTATCCTCACGTTCCGATAATTCATAAAGTTTATACTCTACAGAATCTTTATCTTCTATATCGTAAATAATTGCATTTTCAGAAAAAATCTTATTCTCTTTAAAAGAAGAATTCTTAAAGAATTTAACTGGGTTCACATTCATTTTATAAACTATAGGCATTTGAGGTTCACCTTCTTTCTTGTACGTAATAATATGTAAAAAGAAATGTTTTATGTCATTAAGTTCTTTTGCCGAATACGAAGCAACAATCATTCTCTCACCTGCATTACATTTTCCAGAACTAACTCCTTCCGTTTTTGAATCAGACTGTTTGTAGAAAGTATAAAAGATAATATTCTTAGTATCATTAACAACGTAACAATCAACATCAGAACCAGACTTGCTTAAATTCTTAGAAAGAAATGCAAGATAGAATTTATTTGTATTCGTTGATTCTGAAATGATTTTAGGCTCATCTTTTGGAAGATGTGCTGTAGTACTAGTTAAATTGCCATCTTCTGTCTTAAAATCGCTCTGTATTACTACTAGATTAGAAATGGCAGTCGGTATCTCAAATTCGTCCTCATCTAAAACCATTACAGTATTATTGTTTACTATTTTAACAACCTTACCACCACCTGTTTGGTTTAGAAACCTTACATTATCACCTATTCTTACTTCCATAATTCTTATTTTTAAACAAATCTAATAAATTATTCCAAGAAAAATGCCGAGGTATGAATATGTTATTATATCATAATTACAGAAATAATTCTATAAATAATTCCTAATTAATTTATGATATACTAACTTAGCAGCTCTATAAAATAAATTATAAATATATATATACATGACACGAGAAGAATTTCATGCAGCAATACTAGAGGGGATTCCTGCTAAATTGCCAGCTCCAAAAGCATACGAAAAGGACATCAATCATGCCCCAAAAAGAAAAGACATTCTTACTAAAGCCGAGAAAGAATTGGCTATGCGTAATGCTTTAAGATATTTCACTCCAGAGCAACATGCTGAATTAGCTCCTGAGTTTGCTAAAGAACTTAAAGAATACGGAAGAATCTATATGTACAGATTGCGTCCTGACTATATGATTTATGCTAGAAACATAGAAGATTATCCTTATAAATCTAAGCAAGCTGCAGGTATTATGCTTATGCTTCAAAACAACTTAGATTACGCTGTAGCTCAACATCCACACGAATTAATCACTTACGGTGGTAATGGTTCAGTCTTCCAAAACTGGGCTCAATATCGTTTAGCTTGTAAGTATTTGGCTGAAATGACTGACGAGCAAACTCTTGTTCTTTATTCTGGTCATCCAATGGGATTATATCCTTCTCATAAAGATGCTCCTAGAGTTGTAGTAACAAATGGTATGGTTATACCTAATCACTCTAAACCAGATGATTGGGAGAAATTCAATGCTTTAGGTGTTTCTCAATACGGACAAATGACTGCTGGTTCTTTCATGTATATTGGACCACAAGGTATTGTACACGGAACAACTATTACAGTTCTTAATGCAGGTAGAAAGATTTCTAAACATGGTGAAGGTTTAGCTGGCAAAGTATTCATTACTGCTGGTTTAGGTGGAATGTCTGGTGCTCAACCAAAGGCTGCTGACATTGCTGGTGTAATATCTATTACTGCTGAAATAAACCCTAAGGCCACTAACACTCGTCATTCTCAAGGATGGGTTAAAGAAAAGATTTCTGACCTAGATGAACTTATTGCTAGAGTTAAGCTTGCTAAAGAAAAGAAAGAAACTGTTTCTATAGCATACCAAGGTAATATTGTTGATTTATGGGAAAAATTTGCTGAAGGTGATATAGCTGTTGATTTAGGTTCTGACCAAACATCACTACATAACCCTTGGGCTGGTGGATATTATCCTGCAGATCTTTCTTTCGAGGAATCGCAAGTTATGATGTCTGAACAACCAGAACAATTTAAAGAAGAAGTACAAAAAACTCTTCGTCGTCATGTTGAAGCAATAAATAAATGTGTTGCTAAATTTGATACATATTTCTTCGATTATGGAAATGCATTCCTTCTTGAGTCATCAAGAGCTGGTGCCGATATTATGAAAGAAGATGGTTTATCATTCAAATACCCTTCTTACGTTCAAGATATTATGGGTCCTATGTGTTTCGACTATGGATTCGGACCATTCCGTTGGGTTTGTTCTTCTGCTGATCCTAAAGATTTAGCTACTACTGATAAAATCGCTTGTGAAGTTCTTGAAGAGATGCGTAAAACTTCTCCAGATGAAATTCAACAACAAATGGCTGATAATATTCAGTGGATTAAAGGTGCTCAAGAGAATAAACTTGTTGTTGGTTCTCAAGCTCGTATTCTTTATGCTGATGCTGAAGGTAGAATCAAAATTGCAGAAGCATTCAATAATGCTGTTGCATCAGGAGAACTTACAGCTCCTATTATATTAGGTCGTGATCACCATGATGTATCAGGTACTGACTCTCCATATAGAGAGACTTCTAATATTTATGATGGTTCTCAATTCACTGCCGATATGGCTATTCAAAACGTAATTGGCGACTCTTTCAGAGGTGCTACTTGGGTTTCTATCCACAATGGTGGTGGTGTAGGTTGGGGTGAAGTTATCAACGGAGGTTTCGGAATGATGCTTGACGGAACTAAAGATTCAGACAGACGTTTAAAATCTATGCTTTTCTGGGATGTTAATAATGGTATCTCTAGAAGATCATGGGCAAGAAACGAAGGTGCAGTTTTCGCTATAAAAAGAGCAATGGAAATGAATCCTGATTTAAAAGTTACTATTCCTAACTTTGCTGATGACAAACTAATAGAAGGTTTATTCTAGAGACAATCTTCTACATATATATAAATATAATAAATAGTGAATTGATAGTTTGTCTAAGGCAGATTATCTCTTCACTATTTTTTTTATAAATTTTCTCTCTTCACTATTAAGTACATTAGGTTTGAATATTCGACTAAATTTTATAATTTCGTATTCAATCAATTCTAAAAAATAGTAGAATATGGAATCTAAAGAGCTAAACTCTATGAAAGAAGAGGAGCAAACAAATGCTACAACTTCGGAAAACGTACAAGAGAATATTGAAATACAAGACAGTACAACTACCGAAGAGACTAAGAAAGTAGAAGAAATTAACTTCTCTGAATTAAGCAAAGAAGATATTGTTAGTGAACTGCAAAAGCTAGTAAACAACAATCATGTAAATGATATCAAACAGCTTTTTGAAGAAGGATTAACAGCTTACAACTCTCTTCACGAAGCTGATTTCAATAAAGCTAAAACTATTTTTGTTTCAAGTGGAGAAAAAGAAGAAAACTTTTCTTTCAGAGATGCGAGCAAAGAGAATATGGATTTGATTGAAAAAACATTCAGAACTAAAAAACACGAATTTTATAAGTCTCAGGAAGATAGAAAAGATTTTAACCTGAAAGCCAAACGTGATATTATTGAAGAAATTAAGAATCTTGTAAACAATCAAGAATCAATGAACGATACCTTCAATCAGTTTAAAGAACTACAAAGAAAATGGCATGAGGTAGGAATGGTTCCTCAAGCTGAACTTAAAAATCTTTGGGAACTTTATCATCATCATGTTGAAAATTTCTATGATTATATTAAAATAAATAAAGAACTTAGAGATCTTGATCTTAAGAAAAACATGGACCTTAAGATTGCTCTTTGCGTTAAGGCAGAGAATCTTGAATCTCTGGATTTCTCTCTTGAAGTATCTAAGAGTCTACAAGAATTACATGAGGATTGGCGCGAAATAGGACCTGTACCTAAAGACGACAAAGAAGAACTATGGAGTCGTTTCAAAAAAGTTACAGAACTTATCAATAAGAAGAATCACGATTTCTACACTCAACTGAAAGACGAACAGAAGGAAAATCTTACTATAAAAGAAACTCTTTGTGAAAAAGCTGAGAGTATCAGTGATAATATTTACGAAAGCCATAAGCAATGGAACGATAATACCAATATTATTCTTGAACTTCAAAAATTATGGCAAGCATCTGGAGCTGCTCCTAAGAAAGATAGAAATAGAGTTTATAAACGCTTCAGAACATCATGCGACATTTTCTACGAAAAGAAAAAAGAATATTATTTCAATCTTAAGGATATACAGAATAATAATCTTGTATTAAAAGAGAAACTATGTGAGAAGGCTGAAGAAATGAAGGAACAAACTGATTGGAAATCAACTACTGATAAGTTTATTGCTCTTCAAAAAGATTGGAAAAACATAGGACCTGTTTCTAAGAAACTATCTGACAAATTATGGGCTCGTTTTAGAGCAGCATGCGATGCTTTCTTCGAATCTAAAGAAAAGCATTTCAGTACTGTAGATCAAGAGTTTGAAGGAAACTTAAAACTTAAAGAAGATCTAATTATTGAGCTTGAGACATTCGAAGCATGTGAAAAAGAGGAAGATACTATTAATAAACTTACTGAAATTCAAAACCGTTGGGTTGAGATTGGATTTGTTCCGTTTAAGGCTAAAAATGTTATTAACGATAAATTCCAAAATCTACTTAATGCTGAATTCGATAAATTAGATCTTGATTCTGTAGAGCTTAATGTTCAACGTTTTAAAGCTAAAATAGATTCTTATTTCCATGGTGATAAATCAGAAAGAAAAATTCTTCATGAGAGAGAGAAACTTGTAAGTAAAATTAAAGAATCTATCTCTGAGGCTGCTACTTTAGAGAACAATATGGGATTTTTATCTGCCTCTTCTAAAGGTAGTGGAATAATTAAAGATCTTGAAGATAAGATTTTAAAAGCTAAAGATAAGGTTAAACTTCTGAGAGCTAAACTTAAAGTTATTGACGATCTTTTATAAGAATCAATATTAAATATATAAAACGTCTATTTCTGAATCAAGAAATAGACGTTTTTTTTTAACATTCATAATTTTTAATTTTGAATTAAATAGTTACTTTTGTGCTTTCGTGTTCATTTGTAAAATAGTAACATTTTAAATAGTATGACAGTGTCAACAAAATATGTATTTGTAACAGGAGGTGTAGCTTCCTCATTAGGGAAAGGGATTATAGCGTCGTCACTAGCAAAATTATTGCAAGCAAGAGGTTATTCAGTAACAATTCAAAAGCTTGATCCATATATTAATATAGATCCAGGTACATTGAATCCTTACGAGCATGGTGAGTGCTATGTGACTGAAGATGGTGCAGAGACTGATCTTGACTTAGGACACTATGAGAGATTTACTAATATTCCTACTTCTCAAGCTAATAATATTACAACTGGTAGAATTTATCAGAACGTAATAAATAGAGAACGCAAAGGTGATTATCTTGGAAAGACAGTTCAAGTTATTCCTCATATAACTGACGAGATTAAAAGAAACGTTAAGCTTCTTGGTAAAGATGGTAAATATGATGTAGTTATAACTGAGATTGGTGGAACTATTGGAGATATAGAATCTCTTCCATATATAGAAACTGTTAGACAATTAAAATGGGAATTAGGAGACGACGCTCTTGTTGTTCACTTAACTCTTGTTCCTTATCTTGCAGCTTCTGGAGAACTAAAAACTAAACCTACACAGCATTCTGTTAAGCAAATGTTAGAGTGTGGTGTTCAGCCAGACATTCTTGTTCTTAGAACAGAACATCATCTTCCTGAAGATCTTAAAAGAAAAGTTGCTCTTTTCTGTAATGTAACACCAGATGCAGTAATGCAATCAGAAGATGTAAAAACGATATATGAGGTACCATTAAGAATGAAAGATGAACAACTTGATCAAGTTGTTTGCCAGAAACTTGGTTTACCTATTAATAAAGAGCCAGAATTAAAAGCTTGGAATAAATTCTTACACAATCTTAAAAACCCTTCTCAAGAAGTAGAAATAGGACTTGTAGGAAAATATGTTGAACTTCACGATGCTTATAAATCTATCGTTGAGGGATTCATTCACGCAGGAGCTACTAATGGTGTAAAAGTAAATATCAACTGGATTCATTCTGAGGAATTAAACGCTGATAATTACGAAGAGAAATTATCTCATCTAAAAGGTATTCTTGTAGCTCCAGGTTTTGGTGCTAGGGGTATAGAAGGTAAAATCTTTGCTGCTAAATACGCTAGAGAGAATAATGTACCTTATCTAGGTATATGTCTTGGTATGCAAATTGCAGTTATTGAATATGCTAGAAACGTTTTAGGTCTTAAAGATGCTGATTCATTAGAGATGAACGAGAATACTACATCTCCTGTTATCAACCTTATGGAAGAACAGAAAACTGTTACGGAAAAAGGTGGTACTATGAGATTAGGAGCTTATGATTGTACTATTACTGAAGATTCAAATGCATTTAAAGCATACGGAAATACAAGTATTTCAGAAAGACACAGACATAGATATGAATTCAATAACGAATTCTTAGCTAAGTATGAAGAAGCTGGAATGATAGCAACTGGGAAAAACACAGAAACTAACTTAGTTGAGATTGTTGAAATACCTTCTCATAAATGGTTTGTTGGTGCACAGTTCCACCCTGAATATAAAAGTACTGTTGTTAATCCACACCCATTATTTGTTGCTTTTGTGAAGGCTACTATTGAACAATAAAATCTAACACTAGAAAAAGATACATATGGATAAAAATACGATTACTGGCTTAGTCATTATTGTCGCTATGATGCTAGGGTTTTCTTGGCTGAACAAGCCAAGCGAAGAGCAAATTCAGATACAGAGACAAAAAGACTCTATATCTCTTGTTGAAAGAACTAGAATTGCAGAGCAAGAAAGAGCAGATAAAAATGTGCGTCTTGCAAAAATGGAAGCTGAACAAGAGAAACAACATAAATCTGTTGCTGGACTTTTCGCACAAGATTCTTTAACTGAGAAATCTTTAGTTATTGAAAATAATCTTATTAAACTTTCTCTTTCTACTAGAGGTGGTATACCTCAAACAATAGAACTGAAAGATTATAAGGCTCTTGATTACGAAAACAATCAGGATTCCCTTCCATTGATGTTATGGAATAATGATAAGAGTATTGGACTTAACTTCTATGCTAATAATACTACTGTTAATACAGCAGATTTAAACTTTGTTGCCTCAACAACTGAAACATTTTTAGATGCTTCTACCAAGGCTCAAACTGTTAGCATGAGACTTAACTATTCTGATAATCAGTATATTGAATATATATATACTTTAACTCCTAATAGTTATATAGTTGATTTCAATATCAATGTAATTGGAATGGAAAGTATTATTCCACGTAGAACAACAACTCTTGATCTATATTGGAATGGTACAATGGCTAAGTTAGAGAAATCTAAAGCTTTTGAGAATAGATATACTGGTCTTTATTACAAATATGATAAAGATGATGTAGATTACTTATCAGCAACTAGTGATGATGAAAAAAATCTTGAAACTAAAGTTAAATGGGTTGCTTTTAAACAACAATTCTTTTCTTCTGTTCTTATTTCTAAAGATGCCTTTAACGGAGTAAAAGTTACATCTAAAGAAAATAAAGATGCTAATAAACTTAAGAATGTTACCACTAGTATAGCTCTTCCTTATCAAGGTAAAGCTAGTGAGTCGTACAATATGCAGTTTTATTTCGGACCTAACCATTTCTTAACTCTTAAAGAATATAGTGAGAAAGACGAACTTGAACTTACAAAACTTATTAACCTTGGTTGGAAATGGGTATCTTGGATTAACCGTTATTTTGTAATTTACCTATTCAACTTCTTGGAGAATGCTCTTACAGGAAACTATGGTTTAATCATATTATTAATGACATTGCTCATTAAACTTATTCTTTTCCCACTTACGTATAAATCATATTTATCTAGTGCTAAGATGAGAGTTCTTAAGCCTCAAATTGATGAGATTGCTAAGAAGTATCCTTCTAAAGACAAGGCTATGGAGAAGCAAAAAGCTACTATGGCCCTCTATAAGAAAGCTGGAGTGAATCCTATGGGTGGATGTCTACCTATGGTTGTTCAAATGCCAGTTCTAATTGGATTGTTCTACTTCTTCCCTGCTTCTATTGAACTTAGACAGAAGTCGTTCTTATGGGCTACCGATTTATCTTCTTATGATAGTATAGTAACTCTTCCATTCCATATTCCATTATATGGCGATCACGTTAGTTTATTCTGTCTATTGATGACAGTAACAAATGTGTTCTACATGAGAATGAATAATAAGAATCAAGTTCAGAATGATCAAATGAAAGGTATGCAAACAATGATGTATATCATGCCATTTATGTTCTTATTCTGGTTCAACTCTTATGCTGCAGGATTAAGTTATTACTATTTCATAGCTACATTCATTACTTTAGCTCAAACATTCCTTATCAGACGTTTTGTTAACGATGAGAAACTATTAGCTAAATTAGAGATGGCAAAGCAGAAGCCTAAAAAACAATCTAAATTTCAAAAGAAATTAGAAGATTTGCAGAAGAAAGCTGCTATTGCTCAAAAGAATAAAAAATAGAATTAAAATAATTCAAAGAGGCTCACTTAACGGTGAGCCTCTTTTTTTTGTATATTAGCCTATAAATAACTATAACATGAAAAGAATAACACTATTCCTTATTATAAGTCTATTCACTATCTGCTCTTATGCACAAGAACGACCTAAGCTTAATCCATTAGAAAAGAGACTTAATAAGATAGAGTTGGTACTTAAGGATAAGTATCCTGAAATAAAAGATGGACAATTTGAAATAAGCATATTTTCTGACAAGAGATGCAATCATTGTAAACGCTTTCTAAAATTACTCTCTAAAAGAAATATTCCTTTTATAAAGTTTGATGTACGCATTCGTAAGAATGCTAATATAATGCGCAAGCTCTGCTATAAAACAGCAAAAAAAGCATCTATAAAAATAGCGTATCCCGTTGTATTAATTAATAATGAAGTATATTATAATACAAGAAACTTAAGAGATTTCTGCAATAATATTGAAAAAAGATATAAAAAGAAAAAATGAGCAAAAAACATATATTAATAACTAACGACGATGGTATTAGAGCCGAAGGTATTACTCAATTAACTGAACTTTTAGCAGACAAATACCGTCTTACTGTTGTAGCTCCTGAATATCCTCAATCTGGAAAATCTCATTCTATTACAACAACTAGAGGTTTAAGAATAGATAAACAAGAACATTTTAATGGACATCTACGATATTCTGTACACGGTACACCGGCTGATTGTGTAAAGATTGCAATTCAATGCATATTGGAAGAAAAACCTGATATTTTAATATCTGGTATAAACGATGGAACAAATACAGGCAATTCAGCATTCTATTCAGGAACTGTTGGTGCAGCTCTTGAAGGCGCATTCTTTAATATTCCATCTATTGCTTTTTCTCTTTGTACAGGTAAAACAGAAACTAAACATTTCAGAAATTCTGATAAGGAAATTATTGAGATTATTGAAAAGGTATTATGTAAATTCTCACATCAAAGCTGTTGTTTCAATGTAAACATCCCTAATATAGAAAAGATAAAGGGTTATAAATTATGCAGACAAACAAAAGGAGTTTGGAAAGAAAAATTTAAGAAGACTACAGATGATGAAGGTAATGTTTCTTTTTGGCTTAAAGGCGATTATATAAATGAAGAACCTTATGCAGTGGACACAGATGAATGGGCTGTAAACAATGAATATATAGCAATGGTTCCTCTTACTATTGATCTTACAAACACTAAGCTATTAAATGAATTACTTAAATAGTTTATATAAAGAAAAAGAGATGCCTAACAGACATCTCTTCGATTATATATTTTAATATATACAATTATATTGCAATAAACATACTAATAAGAAGGTACATATAATGAGCTAAACATCCTGCAATTAATCCTCCTATTGTATGAGAAAGAATTGCTTTTGATGTTAAATGTCTATATCCTAAAGTATCAAGCATAGCAGTATGAGTACTTAGATAACCACTCCAGCACATTCCCATTGCTGTAAATACTGCAATTACATTTCCATCAATAAGTCCTTCTGCTAAGAATTTCTTCACTAATGAAAGTGCTGCACCAACTGCTCCTAAAGAAGTAACAGGAAAGGCAATAAGTTCTGGACTTTCGAATCCAAATAAAGCATAAAACAACCAATCTAAATATCCAGCTAATGCAGGTAATATAGGAACTCCTTCATAAGGCAATCCTGCATAACCAACAGCAGCGTCTTTAGCTCCGAATGTAACCATCATTACCATAGTTGATATAACCAATACACCAGGAATAATAGCTAATCCTAAATCTACACCTGATTTTCCACCATCAAGAATAGAATTCAAGAAACGCATAAAAGCACCACCCTCTGACTTGAAAGATATCTTTTCCTCCTCACCTACTGATTCTTCAATAATTTCTTCTGAGAGTTCTTTTCTTATTAAACGTTGCATTATTCGTGTAGAAATAACAGAACCTAAAATAGCACCAGCAAAACCAATTAATGCAGGAATAAAGTAACTTTCATCACTTCCTTCAGCAGATAGAGAACCCATAAATGTTATTACTATCAATCCCATTCCAAATGCTGTACCAAAATTAGTAAGAGATACTAATTCATATTTCTTGAAATACTTTGAGAAGTTCTTATCGTTAGCTAAACTTATAATAGCTGGATTATCAGATAAGAAAGTTAAAACACCTGCCAAAGCACCTACTCCTGGTAAATTGAAGACTGGACGCATTAAAGGAGCCAATATCTTCTCCAATAAACGAACAACTCCAAATTCAATCAACAATCGACCTAGAGCTCCTGTTAACACAGTAATTCCCATAATATAGAATACAGTATTAGTTAACAAATCCCAAGCTGTATTCATTATAGTATTCAGCATATTTGCCACACCCATAACGTGCCCTAAGTATCCAAATATTCCAAAAAATAAAGCAAGAAAAACTACTGCCTCATAGCGTCTCTGCAATAAAAAATTGCTATTTTTAATAGTGTTTAATTTTGACATTTAAATTTTAATTAAGTTTTGTATAACATTTTATTGATTTAATAAGTATGCAAAATAGTACTCATTAATTAATTCTAAACTGATAAATATCATTTTTTAGGAAAAATTAATAAAATAGATAGAGATAATACAAAATAGTCTGTATTTTAAAACTTATTCATATATTTGTTACAAATTAAATTTAAAAGTCATGATTCCAAAATTTCTACTTGCAACCAACTCTCAGGAGTTGCCAGACACAATTTTTATTGTTCATAACGATTCTCCTAAGTTTATACTAGAGTGTGATATCGACGATTTTGACAAGGATCAATCGACTCACTGGTTAGACACTAAACCTAGTGATAAAGAGTTAATCAACGAACTTCTTGAGGATGCTAGAGAATTCCTAGAAAAAGAAATTGAGAATGAAGAAGACTTATTTGATGATGAAGAGTAAATCTTAATTAGATTAAAAGACTTATATTAAATCATGGGTGAACTTTTACATAAAGTTCATCCATAATTTTTTTATCATAAATTCCTACATCACAATTAATGATTTAATATATTTAATAACATATGATTCAATAACATAATAAATATGATTACCTATTTGCATGTATTACTTTTGTTTCAACACTAATAATACATACAATTATGAATAAATTTTTTATCGTAGTCTTGTTTCTACTAATGACTACAAGTTTCCATTCTCATGCTCAAAGAAATAAAACAAATAAAGAAATAAAACTTAATCTAAAGTTAGATTTATCTAACAGACATGTGTGGCGAGGGCTTTTATGCGTAGATCAAAAATGCTTAAAACCGACAATAGAGTATGTCAGAAAAAGATTTACTGCAGGAGCATGGAGTTTATTTACAACAGATAATTCAGTAGATGAGATTGATTTATATCTAGTATACAAAATCAAAAATTGGAAGTTTAGATTCTGTGACACCTACCTACTTGGTATATCAGACAAAAACAAAAGTTTTTTTGATTATGGCAAAAATGCAGGAATACATATATTTGATTTCTACACAACCTATACTCTAGATGGCAGTCTCCCATTAACAATCTTAGCAGCAGGATCTTGGGCGGCAAATGAAATTAATTATTCTTATTTTCCTACAAAAGGAAATGACGACACAACAAAAAACATAGGTGAATTAAGAACTATTTCATGGTATCTAGAATTAAATTATCCTACTCATCTAGGAAGCACAAAAATCAATTATATTTTAGGTATGGCACCAGGTAAATCTAAATACTCAAATTGGGTTAACGAAGATGGAAGAAAACATTATTCTGATGGCGCCTTTTATTTAACTAATATAGGATTAAACTTATCTGACAAAATCAAAATTACAGATAAATTTTCAATACCGATATCTGCAGAATTAACTTTCAATCCTCACCAAGAGAAAATCTACCTTCAATTCAACATAGGTTTAAATAATTAAACGACACTAGGACATAAACATTTTTCATCAAAATACTATCCCCATTACTAACGATTAAACATATTTAACAACATATAATTAAATGTTATTATTTCTTTAGGCTATGCCTCTAAAATATTATATTTGTTTAAGTATAAACCTAAATTGTATAATTATGAAAAAATGTTTAATGGGGATTATCTTTTTATTATTGGCAACAAGTTTTACATCTTATTCACAAGAAGTAAAAAAAGAAGATAAGGGCAAACTAAATCTTGCTGTAGATTTTTCAAACAGACATGTTTGGAGAGGACAAATGTCTTTAGATAAAGAATGTATAAAACCAACAATTGAGTATGTAAAAAACAATTTCACTATAGGTGCATGGGGACTATATGCAACAGACTCATCATACGACGAGATTGATTTATATATAGGTTATAAAATAGGAAATTTAAGCTTTATGGCTTACGATTTCTATATGCGTCCATTCGAAGATAAAAACAGAAGTTTATTCGATTATAGTAAAGAAGCAGGCATTCATATGTTAGATTTTACTACAACATATTCTTTTCAAGGAAGTTTTCCTTTATCTATAATGGCAGCAGCATCGTGGGCAGCTAATGAAGCGAACTACAGCTATAAACCAACTGCAGCTACAGATGATAAAACATCAGCTTTAGGAGAACTAGACGCTGTATCTATGTATCTAGAGTTATCTTATCCTATGCAAGTTGGAAGCACAAAGGTTAAATATGTTGTAGGTATGTCACCAGGCAAGTCAAGACATGCAAGATGGTTTGATGAACAAGGTAGAAAGCATTATTCAGAAGGAGCATTTTATCTAACAAATATAGGACTACATTTAGCAGATAAAATTCAAATTACAGATAAATTTGCACTTCCTATATCAGGAGGACTAACGTTCAATCCTCATCAAGAAAAATTATTACTTCAACTTAATATCTCATTAAGTAACTAAGGTATATTTAATAATAATAAAATCGCTCTATTCTTAATAAAAGAATAGAGCGATTTTATATTTCAAACAAATTCTATCATAAAGAAATATTATTTGTTTGCTTAATCTCCAAACCAGCATCTAATTGTTTATTAACAAAAGTTTCCATCATAGACGAATCTCTTTTAATAATATTTTTCTTAGGAACATATTTTTTAAAAGCAAAGAATAATCTTTTGTATTTATCATCACTCCACACATTCATTAACTCCTTAAAATCCCTATAATTCTCAACAGATATAATCTGTTTATTTAACTTAAGATGTCTTTTATAAGAAATTATATATCTACTCTTCAATATAGTATTCGTACTAATAAGCAACTCTCCTACCGAATTTTTAACACTAATTGTAGTATCTTTATCTATAGGACGATACCACTTACCAACTCTTAATTTATAATCATAACACTCGTCAACAGTATTAATGATACTCAAAGGAGCTCTTCTGTCTGCAAGTAATATAGGCAAACGATTAATACTAAAACCACCTTTATATACAGGAAGATCGTAACTAAACAACTTAACAACATTATTATCAGTACTCACTGCATCAGCAATCATGCACACTCTAGATGTATCCTTTTTAGGTGAAATCTTATAACAATTATTAATATTAGACTTTAAAAATCCACTCTTCATAAACTTATAAGCATACTTACCACCTACAACAAGATTAAGATTAGATTTAATGTTTATTCTAGAAAACATATTTATAGTTCCCTCCAGTCTAATTATATTCTTCTCGGAAGTATACTTATACTCTTTACCAGACATAACACCATATAAACGAAATCCATTAATATCTAGGCTAGAATCATAAGTATTCTTTTTAAGAACAGAAAGCAGATAAGATTCATCTCCCATTTTAGCACTAACATAACAATTAGTCCAAAAATCAGGATTAGATTTAGAATTATTAATCAATTGTTCAGGATAAGCAGCCAAAACCTCAGATTCATAACCTGCCGTTTTAAGAAGTTCACTTAAAAGAAAACATTTCTCTATCATATTACCAGAAGCATCAGTCCATACAGTCTTAGGAGAACGGGCTCTATAAGAGGCATTAGAAAAAGACACATTACTAAAAGCAATATTATCAATCACCTCATCCTGTAATTTCAAAAACAACTTATCACCTTTCTTAAGAGTCTTCTTTACCGACTCAACAATAGGCTTAAAAAAAGATGTATCCAAATCATTTAATTTAGATTCAGACAAGAAATGTTGCAAACCATCATCCTTAGTAGTAGAAAAAATTAAGCACGGCACATCATTTCTAAAAACAGGCTCTCCACTTTGATGTTTAATTGCAGGTAAATCCTTAAAAATCCAAGTAAATATTCTGCAATTATCTTCTTGTGAAATAATTGGTTTTATAGAAGAACCAAAAAGATAAAAGTTCAAATTAACAGACTCAGGAAGTTTTACAACTATCTTAAAATCACGTATAGGAGAAGAAGCAGGAATAATTATCTTCTCGAACAAAGCAGGCTTTCTATCTTTATTCGACTTAATAATATAATCAAAATTAACAACAGCCCCTACCTCTGTACCTAGATGAGAAACAACCTTCTCTCTAAGTCTATTATAATAAGCCGAATGCTTAGCATTAGAAGGCAAGATATCATTAATTGCATTCTTTCCAGAGATAACCTTCTCCATAGAATTCACTGTCTCAGCAAGTAAAACATTACATTCCTGATAATTAGGATCATAAAAGATATGAGAATCCCCATACATAGAATTAAAAGAAGCAGGAGATTGCAGGCGTAACTTCTGTCTATAAATATATTCCTGCGAACCATCTAAACTAAGAGTATACTCCTTTGACATAGAAAGAAACACAGCATCAGCATCCTTAAACTTTCCATCATATTCCTTAATCTTATTACTAGTTTTAGTTTCACATGCTGAAAACGTAAGCGCAAATAGAAATATGTATATATATATCTTATTCATTATTAATTAAGTTTTAAAATTACAGGAGTATTTATATAATTCTTATGAGCCACAACACTCTTTCTAAAATCATTCCAATCAAGTTTCTTATAGATCCTCTTTCCTAATTTCAAATCAATATTCAAATTAAGAACATTACCTTGAGAAGCATAAGCACCAACAAAAGTAGAAATGTCAGAAGAAATATTCTCAGAATCAGGAGCAAACTCCACCTCAATATCTTTAAAGAATTCAACCCTCTCATTTATCTTTACTTCTCTAGAGCATCTATCTTTAAAGTCGTACTTTCTAAACTTAGGTTTTGTATCTATTCTTAAATGAGAATACTTATTTGTAAACAAATGAGAAGCTAGAGATTTATAGAAAATCTTATTATCAGCAACTCTAAGATAAGAAGGAATTCTTACCTGCGCACTTAACTCAAATGGTTTTGAATAATCGTAAGGATTAGAATACTTAATACGATCAATCATCATTTTAATATCAGCTCTAACCAAAAGAGACTTAGCTATATCATCCCATGAAGACTTCTTTGAATGAGTAAACCTAGAACGAAATGAACTATCAGACTGCCCCTCTGCCACAAGCCTTATATTAGCAACCAGATTTCCTTTATTATCAACTTTAGAATTCACATCAACCTTAATATAATGATTCTCTGCACTAGAAATAGGAGTAATCTGAAGATCTGCCCCACCAGGAATACCAGGAAGATAGTTCTGCTGCTGCTCTGCACTAGACCATAACTCTCTAACAAAAGGAACCCAAGTAGGATCAAGAATCTTATAATAACCAGATTTCATCTTTACCAAAGCAACACAATGATTAAACTGATCGGCAGGAATATCCTCTATACGAGAACCCGCCATAGTCATAGCAGGATACGACTCAAAACCAGCAGAACGCAACATAGTAATTAACAAACCTGCTTTATCTTTACACACTCCAGCCCTATCGTGAAAATTCATCTTAGCATTATGAAGAGTAAACCCCTCACCCTTACCCATTGTCACACCACAATATCTCATATTATCAGCAACCCAATGTGTAAGATTCGCAATAGAATCATACTCTGTCTTTGCATCCTTAACTAACTTAGACACAAACTTATCTAATCTAGGAAAAGACTTAAAACTCTCATAATCCTCATTAACTTTATTAAACCAAGAAGCCTTTTGTTTCCAATCTTTAGCAGTGGTCATAACAACTTTAGGAGCTATATCAGACAAATCAAGCATAGCCGACTCTCTCTTAATAGGCATAATATTCTTCATCACAAAAGAATAAAGCTTCTTATCACCAACAGATTTCTCTGAAGCATGAATACTATTAGAATTAAAGATCTTATACTTTAGATTCTTAGAACTAGGAGTACTTAAAGAATAATATTTCTGAATAATAGGTATATTAGAATAAAACGGTACAATATCATAAAAATGCCCTCTCATAGGCGGAATATAATTACTATCATCTTGTTTAAGAAGAGCATAAGTATACCCCTTTCTTTTATACTCTATCTCTAAAGCATCACCAGGACTTAAACCATTAATCTCCAACATTTTTTGTCGAGCTCCCCAATAAATCATATGTGCAGGAGCAGGATAATCTAGAACCTTACTAATATCTATATTAATGCTCTTTCCTGATTTCTTCCACAAAGTAAGTTTAGTAAATTCAACCAAAGCAGAAAGAGGATCATAATCTAGAATAATATTCTTCAAACTCAAAGCTCCCTTTTTATTCAAAATCTTATGAAGAACATGACTTCTAACATAACTCAAACCTGAATCCATCATATCTACCTTAGTAGAATCAAAAACAGTCACATAATTAAAAGCTCTATAATTCTTTACATGAACCTTTCTTAGTCTCGTAGGGATATCTTGAGCAAACAAGCCCATAACACAACAACACGAAATCATCAAACACACTAACCTCTTCATAGCCAAAACATCTTTCTTTATTTCTATCATCTGAATATTACAAATATGTAAATCTAAGAACTAATATCCTACTAAATCGCTAATGTATATGGTATAAAGCGGAAAATCTTTAGATTTTCTGCGAACTTTTTATGATTAAAAATTACGTCACAACAAAAACTTTAGTAAATTGCAATGAATCAAAACGAAAAAAGATGTTTTCAAATAAAGATAGAAAGTTCTTCAAATCTAATGATATCTCCTTACAAACAGTAAAAGAGCAATTACTAAATTATAAAAATAACTTTCCGAAAGCTAAGCTAGAAAAGGCAGCTGTAATTGGAGATGGTATCTTAAAAGTCGACTCAGACACAGTAAATAAATATATAGAAGAATACAATTTCAAGATGAATGACTATTCTATCCATAAGATGATTCCAGCCTCAGGAGCAGCAAGTAGAATGTTTCAACAGCTCTATGAATTTAAAGAAACATATGATGGAAGTCATGAAGCTTTTCTAAAACTAAACACAAACCAGCAACCTGGAAGCATGTATTATTTCTTCCACAATCTGCACCTTCTTCCTTTCTACAGAGACTTAAGAGATAATCTTATGCAAAGAGGATACTATATAGAACAGCTACTTGAAAAATGTGAATACAACTTCATTATAGATGAGATTCTAACCAAAGACGGTCTTAAATATGGAGATATGCCTAAGGGACTTATCAAGTTTCACTCTCATTTAGAGGCAGCCGTAACGCCAATGGAAGAACATCTAGTAGAGGCTGCACATTACTGCAAAAACAGAAAAGGTAATGCTTACTTAAACTTTACCGTTTCGGAAGATCACCTTAGAACCTTCAAGAAATATCTTAAAGAAAACCGTAAGAAATACGAGAATAAATACGATACAAAATTCAAAGTCTCATTCTCTGTACAAAAGAAATCTACTGACTCTATAGCCATGGATCTTCACAACAATGTAATAAGAGACAAAAAAGGATTACCACTTCTACGTCAAAGTGGACACGGAGCATTAATTGAAAACCTAAACGACATAAAAGCAAATATTGTCTACATAAAAAACATAGACAATGTATTACCAGATAGGTTAAAACCAGAAACATATAGATACAAGAAATTCATAGGAGGATTATTAATCTCTTTAAAAGAACAAATAAGTATATATCTAAACACTCTTTCAAAAAACAAGAATCTACCAAAAGAAGAACTTGATAAAATGCTTAAGTTCTGTACAGAAGAACTTGCCATTAAACATTCTAAGAAGATAGACAATCTATCTATACAAGACTTAGAAGAATATCTCTTCACAACACTTAACAGACCAATGAGAGTATGTGGAATGGTCATTAATCTTGGAGAACCAGGTGGAGGACCTTTCTGGATAAAGAACAAAGAAGGGATGCATACTCTACAGATTGTTGAGAAAGCACAAATAGATACAAAAAACAAATCACAAAATAGAATACTAGATAATGCTACTCACTTTAATCCAGTGGACATTGTTTGCTCAATAACCAATTATAAAAACAAGAAATTTAATCTACTCGACTTTGTAGATAAAACAACGGGATTCATAACAGAAAAGAACCATAACGGAAAAAAGATAAAAGGTCAAGAACTACCAGGACTATGGAATGGAGCAATGGCTAATTGGATTACTGTTTTTGTAGAAGTGCCAATAGAAACCTTCTCACCAGTAAAAACAATACAAGATCTATTCAAAGTAGAACACAGAAATATGTTGTAATAACGTCTATATATAAAATAATTAAAGGTTAACTTTGTTTCTTATTATTTAAGAAATAGAGTTAATCTTTTTTTTTAGCACAACACATATTAATCAAACAAATAAACAAGAATGAAAAGAAGCTTAAAACAATACCTAATAATAGCAATAAAAGGAATAGGCATGGGAGCAGCCGACGTAGTACCTGGAGTATCAGGAGGAACAATAGCATTTATTACTGGAATCTACGAAGAACTAATAGAATCTATTAAAGGCATAAACCTACACTCTATTAAACTACTATTAAGCTTCAAATTAAAAGAATTCGCAGAAGCTATAAACCTAAAATTTCTAATTGCAGTATTTGCAGGAATAGGCATAAGCATAATCTCTATTGCTAGTGTATTAAAACACCTTCTAGAAACAGAACCCATAATGATATGGTCGTTCTTCTTCGGATTAATAGCAGCCTCTACAATACTTATTGGCAAAAAGATAAAGACTAAAAACCTAATGTCAATTGTAGGAATAATAGCAGGAACAGCAATAGCATATTACATAACATCCTCTACACCAACGGAAACACCTAACGACTGGTGGTTTATCTTCCTATCAGGAGCAATAGCAATATGTGCTATGATACTTCCGGGAATATCAGGAGCCTTCATATTACTTCTACTAGGCAAATATCATTTTATAATATCTGCTCTAAGCGAATTAAAAATAGGAACAATACTAATATTTATTGCAGGTGCATTCACAGGACTAGTAAGCTTCTCTAACGTACTTTCGTGGCTTCTAAGAAAGTATCACGACTTCACTATTGCCATTCTAACAGGATTCATGTTCGGCTCTTTAAACAAAGTATGGCCTTGGAAAGAAACATTAGAAACATTTACCAACAGTCACGGCATAGTAAAACCTCTTATTCAGAAAAACATATTACCTAACGCATATACAGAAATCACTCATGAGGCATCACAACTAACAATGGCAATAATAGTTGCTATATTAGGATTTGCTCTTATTTGGACAATAGAAACACTAGGTAATTACTACTCAAAAAAAGCACAATAATGGACATATACGGACTTATAGGCTACCCTTTAGGGCATTCATTCTCTAAGAAATATTTCGAAGATAAATTCAATAACGAAGAGATAAACGCCTCATTCCTAAACTTCGAGATAACTTCTATAGATTTATTTTCATCTCTTATAAAAGAAAACACTCAGCTAAAAGGCTCAAGTGTAACTATTCCTTACAAGCAAAGCATAATTCCTCTTCTAGACGAGATAAGTGAAGAAGCTAAAGTGATAGGAGCAGTCAATTCAGTGAGCTTTACGCAAACAGCAAACGGATTAAGGAGCAAAGGCTACAATACAGATGTTTATGGCTTTAAATGCTCGCTATTGAGTTTTATAGGCAACTACCGATCTAAGGCACTTGTACTAGGAACAGGGGGTGCAGCAAAGGCAGTTAAATACGCTCTTGAACAAGAAAGCATAGAATACTTAGAAGTATCAAGAACAGCTACAGGAAAGCAGATTTCTTATAAAGATATACCTAGTCTTATTAAAGATTACAAGATAATAATCAACACTACTCCACTTGGCATGTTTCCTAAAGTAGAGACACATCCTGAATTACCTTATGAGTTAATGGACGAGAGTTATTACTTATTTGACCTTACTTACAATCCTGAAATCACTACTTTCATGAAAAAAGGAATGGATAATAAGGCTCATGCAAAGAATGGACTAGAAATGCTTCATTTACAAGCACAGAAATCTTGGTCTATTTGGAATGGTACAGAGAAATAAAACAAAAAGATCCCTTCGCATAAACGAAGGGATCTTTTATCTTTATACATAAACTATTGTTCTATCCATTGAGCAGAAGTATAATCCTTCCAGTATGGTTCATTTTTATAATTTGTTCCTCTAGGATAAAAGATCTTACCCTTAAACTCACTAGGTTTTGAAACAAAAACTCGTCCTCCATCAAGCCTAGTTAAAGGAAGTTCTTTTCTTGTAATATAAATCTCTTCAAGAGGATTATTTAAAGTAACAGCATTTCCTATACTTAATAAAGTAGAAGGTAATTTAAGAACCTTTACTTCACCATCAAAAAATACAGACATTCCAAGTTTTTCCAATTTAGTATTTAAGAAATCAATTATTTCAATTTTGTTTCTACCAAAAGCAGCCCCAATAGCATTACCTTTAATTTCCTTTAAATTTCTACCAAAAGTAACATTAGTAAGATTACAAATTCTAAAAGCATTATTTCCTATAATCTCAAGACTATCAGGAAATACAATATTATTTAATAAAGGACAATAAAAAAAAGCAGCAAATTCAATATTTATAAGATTTTCATTAAACATAACTTTATTCAATTTATCACAATATGAAAATGCATTTTCACTAATTTGAGTAAGATATATTGCCTGTGACATATCAACAGAGACAAGAGTCTTATTTTTATGAAAAAGGCGTCTATTAGGAATCATTGTTTTAGAAATATTTACAACCTTAAGACCATTTATTCTAGCAGGAATAACTAAATCAACAGCTACTTTCTTATATAAAGTAATTTTAACACCTCCATCAACATTTTCTACATC
>JBATVL010000082.1:0-22831 GCA_049671745.1 Marinifilaceae bacterium | reverse complement strand
TTCTAAAATTCAACTAGCTAAAAAGAGAGCTAGAGGTTATAGAAATATTGATAACTTTATCAACATGATATACTTTACATGTGGTAAATTAAAATTTGATTACCCACTATATTCCATATAGACCCATAAATTTACTTCTATGAAGCACCTTATAAATACCAAAAAGTTTAAAAAGGAAAAGTGAAATAAATACTAATATGCCAATAATATAAATATTTCTTATAAATATAGCTTCTATGGTTTCCGACTGCAAAGAATAATTTGCCACAACATTAACATCGTGCAACATTATCCTAATCATATCAGTATTATGAGAAGAACTAAAACGAGGAAACTGTAAAAATGGGATTACCAATGCAAAGACAGACGAAAAAATTAAGTATATTCTATTTAATTGAAAACATTTTGATTTTCTCAAAAATAAATAGAAATACATATAAAATATCACTAAAGCGATACTCGACTTAATCAAAAATGGTAATAAGTCTATCATCTTACTTCTCCTTTAAATCGTCTTTAACAGCATTCATAATCTCATCTAATTCAGAAATATCTAGATTATCCTCTTTTGCGAAAAAAGAAAGCATATTCTTAAAAGAATTACCAAAATAATTTTTCACCATCCCTCTCATATAAAAAGCGGTATAATCTTTCTTAGAAACTACAGGATGATATTGATGTGATTTACCAAAAGCCTTATGGGCAACAAAACCCTTTTGCTCTAGTATTCTTACAACTGTAGATACAGTATTATATGCAGGTTTAGGCTCAGGTAAATGTTCTATTATCTCTTTCACAAAGCCTTCTTCCATTTTCCACAATATCTGCATTATTTGCTCTTCTGCTTTTGTTAGTTCTTTTAGATCCATCATCTTCTTTTATTATTTTATACTCAAATACATAACTAATATTTTAGTTTTGCAACTATTTACATAGTTTGTTTAAACATCTATGAAAAAAAAGACAGCTATAAAGCCATCTCTAATAATCAATTAGCGGAGAGAAAGGGATTCGAACCCCCGATACCCTTATGAGGCATACTTACTTTCCAGGCAAGCCAGTTCAACCACTCCTGCACCTCTCCTATACTTATTATTGTTATTAATAAGTCGATAATAATTTTCCTATTTTTGAACGATGTATATCACAAACAGGCACTAATGGCAAACGCAAATAATTATCAACAATCCCCATATCATCTAAAAAAGCTTTAACTCCAGCAGGATTACCTTCCTCAAACATAGCATCTATTACCTCGTTAAGTCTGAAATTATACTGCAAAGCTTTCTTAAACTCTCCTTTTCTACAAAGACTAACCATTTCAGAGAAATCCTTAGGAAAAGCATTAGCAACAACAGAAATAACTCCTTCTACACCAAGAGATATAAGAGGGAAAGTAATACCATCTTCACCAGAAACGACAATAAATTGTCTAGGTTTATCTTTTAAAATTTTTGTTACTTGATCAACATCACCAGAGGCTTCTTTAATACCAATAATATTATTAAAATCCTCTGCACATCTAATACAAGTTGCCGCAGTCATATTAACTCCTGTTCTACCAGGAACATTATACATTATTATAGAATGTTCAGTACTTGAAGCAATAGCTTTATAATGTTGATAAATCCCCTCTTGTGAAGGTTTATTATAAAATGGCACAACAGATAATATAGCCTCTATCTTATCTAAGAACTTACAATCATTTATATTATCTATTACTTCTTGTGTATTATTACCACCTATACCCAGAACAACAGGTAGATTCTCCGAATTATTAATAATAAAATCTATTACTTCTTCTTTTTCAACTCCAGTCAATGTAGCTGCCTCACCAGTTGTTCCCATAACAACAAGATAATCAACACAACCTTTTATTACATGTTTCAGTAATTTACCTAGAGAATTAAAATCAACACTCATATCAGATTTGAAAGGTGTAATAAGTGCAACACCTGTCCCCTTAATTTTTTTCATTACTCAGACTTCTTTAATTTCTTTAAAAATTCTATAGATGATTCCATAAAAGTACGAATTTTACCATTTGTAGATATTAGCATATCAAGTCCATTTAACTTTTCGCTACAACCAAGTACAAAACGAGAATTAATTCGTTTAGCAAGATAATCAGAAATAATGTTATTCTCTGTTCTTAAATCAAATAAAAGATCATACTCTTTAGAAAATACATTATTTAAGAGATTACCATCAATTTCTCCCTTATAGGAAATATCCATATCTCTAATTAATGAAAACTGAGTATTTACATCTTCAAATTCTACTTCTGGTATATATACTAATAAAGATACTTCTATATTGTAAGAAGTAAGCATCTTTTTAAAATCAATAACATCTTTATTTACAATGGTAACTGAATCGCAAAAAAACAGCACATTTTTCAAATCATCAAAAGCAACAAAGTTTTTAACATTCGAAATTCTATCTGTCTTATATTTCAAAATATAAGATTGTATCTTTTTTTTTAATAGCTTCATAAGTAATTTAATATTGTAATATTCACTTAGCTCAATACAATATTACATCTTTATACGAATATTACAAAATAAAGAAAAAAAACGAATAAAGCTAAAAAGCAAGTAATCAGATAGATTAGAAAGTAAAGAAAAAAGATTTTAATTTTTTTATTGAAATAAAGTCTATAAAGCTTGCAGAGTATAGAAAAAGGCCCTATATTTGCATCGCAATAAAGCAATGGATCTGTAGCATAACTGGATAGTGCACTACGTTACGGCCGTGGAGGTTGGGGGTTCGAATCCCTCCAGATTCACCATTAAGTTGCAAGGAAGACTAGCAAATGCTAGTCTTTTTTTATACAATAAATTCTGTTAATGATTTTCATAATGTATCAACTTAAAGAAATAGAAAGAGAGAAGTAATGTAAATTACTTCTCTCTTTCTAGTTTAAGCTTGTCCGTGTGGAGTGCCAAGATCAATTGGCATCTGAATATCTTCATTCTCTTCCTCTAAACGCACTCTCCCGTGCATGCTCTCATACTTAGATATATTATCTTGCAGAGCTAGCATAAGTCTCTTAGCGTGCTCTGGAGTAAGTATAATCCTTGATTTCACATCAGCCTTAGGAACACCAGGCATTATTCTTACAAAATCAACAACAAATTCAGAACTTGAATGAGTAATAACTGCCAAATTAGAATATGTACCTTGAGCTATGTCAGAATTTAACTCGATATCTATTTGATTATTTTTATCTTCTTCCATTATAAATTATTTTAAATACAGTCATAAATATAAAAAAATATTAGGCAATAAAAAAGGGCTGTGTAAAACACAGCCCTTAATATATCAAATAACAAATTACTTTTTAGTAATCTCTTCGTATTCTTCTTTAGATCCAACGATAATGTCGCGGTATTCTTTAAGACCAGTACCAGCTGGAATTAAGTGACCACAAATAACATTCTCTTTAAGACCAGTTAAGTCATCAGTCTTACCGTAGATAGCAGCCTCGTTAAGAACCTTAGTAGTTTCCTGGAACGATGCAGCTGACATGAAACTCTTAGTTTGAAGAGCAGCACGTGTAATACCTTGTAAAATCTGACTAGAAGTAGCTGGAATAGCTTCTCTAGATTCAATTAAAGCAAGATCTTTACGCTTAAGTTGAGAATTGAAATCTCTTAACTTTCTAGCAGTAAGAATTTGACCAGCTTTAACCTCAGTACAATCACCAGGATTAACTACAACTTTTTGACCATAAATATTATCATTCTCTTTCATAACAAGAAGCTTATCAGCTAATTGATTTTCTAAGAAGATAGTATCTCCTGGCTCGTGAATCTGAACCTTACGCATCATTTGATGAACAATGATTTCAAAATGTTTATCATTGATCTTCACACCCTGCATACGGTATACATCTTGTACTTCATTAACAATGTACTCTTGAACCTTAGTAGGACCTTCAATAGCAAGAATATCAGAAGGAGTAGTAGCACCTTCAGATAGAGGTATTCCAGCTCTTACGTAATCTTGTTCTTGAACAAGTATTTGTTTAGATAAAGAAACAAGATATTTCTTAATCTCACCAGTTTTAGAAGTTACAATAACTTCTCTGTTACCTCTTTTGATTTTACCGAAAGATACCTCTCCGTCAATCTCAGAAACAACAGCTGGATTAGATGGATTTCTAGCCTCGAATAACTCAGTTACTCTAGGAAGACCTCCAGTAATATCACCTGTTTTACCAACAGCACGTGGTATCTTAGCAAGAATAGCACCCGTTTCAATTGATGTATTATTCTTGATAGAGATATGGGCACCTACTGGTAAGTTGTAAGTTTTAAGAACATTGTTCTTATTATCACAAACTCTTAAACTTGGGTGTTTTGTCTTATCCTTAAATTCAGTAATAATAATCTCAGTAAATCCAGTTGCCTCATCTGATTCCTCTTTGTAAGTCTCGCCTTCGATCATATTATCGAATTTAACCTTACCATTATATTCAGAAATGATTAGAGCATTAAATGGATCCCACTCACAGATAGAATCACCTTTACTTATAGCTTGGCCATCTTTAATAAATAACTTAGCACCATAAGGTATAGGATGAGTATTTAAAATAATATTAGTGTTCTTGTCAATAATTCTTAATTCAGTTAATCGACCAACAACAATATCACAATCTTCATCTTCTGATTTGAAAGGAACAACTCTTAACTCATCAAACTCAACAATACCATCATACTTACAAGTAATAGAGTTTTGAGTAGAGATGTTACCCGCTGTACCACCAACGTGGAAAGTACGAAGAGTAAGCTGTGTTCCTGGCTCTCCAATAGACTGAGCAGCAATTACACCAACAGCCTCACCTTTTTGAACCATCTTACCAGAGGCAAGGTTTCTACCATAACATTTAGCACAAACACCAGCTTTAGACTCACAAGTAAGAACTGAACGAATATCAACTCTTTCAATAGGAGAAACTTCAAGTTTTTGAGCGATTTCTTCAGTAATTTCCTCTCCAGAATGTACAAGAATCTCACCAGTAGTAGGATCACTTACATTATGAACAGAAACTCTACCAAGAATCCTCTCATATAAAGAAGCAACTATTTCTTCATTATTCTTAACAGCAGAAGCAGTTAATCCTCTTAAAGTACCACAATCTTCTTCTCTAATAATAATGTCGTTAGCAACATCAACAAGACGACGTGTCAAGTAACCTGCATCGGCAGTTTTTAGGGCAGTATCGGCAAGACCTTTACGAGCACCGTGAGTAGAAATAAAGTACTCTAGTACAGATAGACCTTCCTTAAAGTTAGAAAGAATTGGATTTTCAATAATCTGTCCACCAGTAGCACCTGATTTCTGTGGCTTAGCCATCAGACCTCTCATACCACCTAACTGACGAATCTGTTCTCTAGAACCCCTGGCTCCAGAGTCAAGCATCATGTAGATAGAGTTGAATCCTTGCTTATCTTCAATAAGTTGAGTCATCAAAGTATTAGTAAGATTAGCATTAACATGCGTCCAGATATCAATAATCTGGTTGTAACGTTCATTATTTGTAATGAAACCCATGTTATAATTAGCTAAAACTTCGTCAACTTGTTTATAACCATCTTCAACTAGAGCATCCTTTTCTGCAGGGATAATTACATCATCCAAGTTGAAAGATAGTCCACCTTCAAAGGCTTTTCTATATCCAAGATCTTTAATATCATCAAGGAATTTAGCTGTAACGGCAACGCCACAAATCTTAAATACCTCACCGATAATGTCTCTTAGAGCTTTTTTAGTGATAATCTCATTAATGTAACCTACTTTCTTAGGAGTATGTTCATTCATAAGTACTCTACCAACAGTAGTCTCAACATTGCGGAAGATATAATCTCCATTCTCATCAACGTCATCAACCTTAACTGTAATAGCAGCGTGAAGTTCAACAGCTTTCTCATTGAAAGCAATAACAACCTCTTCTGCAGAGTAGAATTTCAAACCTTCACCTTTAGCACCTTTTCTAGGTTTTGTAATATAATACAAACCAAGAACCATATCCTGAGAAGGAACGGTAATAGGAGCACCATTAGCAGGGTTCAATATATTGTGAGCACAAAGCATTAACATTTGTGTCTCTAAAATAGCCTCATTACCTAAAGGTAAATGTACAGCCATCTGGTCACCATCAAAATCGGCATTGAAACCAGTACAAGCCAATGGATGTAATCTAATTGCTTTACCTTCAATCAATTTCGGTTGAAAAGACTGAATACCTAATCTATGCAGAGTAGGAGCACGGTTAAGCATAACTGGATGACCTTTAAGAACATTCTCAAGAATATCCCAAACTATAGGATCTTTTCTATCAACAATTTTCTTAGCCGACTTCACAGTTTTTACAACACCTCTTTCAATTAGTTTTCTAATAACGAAAGGCTTGTATAGTTCAGCAGCCATATCCTTAGGAAGACCACATTCATGCATTTTCAAGTCTGGACCTACAACAATAACAGAACGAGCCGAATAGTCAACACGCTTACCAAGTAAGTTTTGACGAAAACGACCTTGCTTACCTTTCAAACTATCTGAAAGAGATTTCAATGGTCTATTATTATCAGTTTTAACTGCATTAGCTTTACGTGAGTTATCAAATAAAGAATCAACAGCCTCTTGAAGCATACGTTTCTCATTACGCAAAATAACTTCTGGAGCTTTAATCTCAATAAGTCTCTTCAAACGATTATTTCTAATAATAACACGTCTGTAAAGATCATTAAGATCGGAAGTAGCAAATCTACCACCATCCAAAGGCACAAGAGGACGTAGTTCCGGTGGAATCACTGGTACTACTTTCACAATCATCCACTCAGGATTATTAACTTCTCTTGAAGTTCTGAAAGCCTCAACAACTTGAAGACGTTTTAAAGCCTCATTCTTACGTTGCTGTGAAGTTTCAGTATTTGCTTTATGTCTTAAATCATAAGATAATTCATCTAAATCGATTCTACTCAACAAAGTGTGAATAGCATCTGCACCCATCTTAGCGATGAATTTATTTGGATCTGTATCATCTAAAAGGTGATTATCTGCTGGCAAAGCATCATCAATATCTAAATATTCTTCTTCAGTTAAGAAGTCAAGATACTGAACACCATCCTCTGCTTTAATACCTGGATTGATAACTACATATCTCTCATAGTAGATAATAGTATCAAGTTTCTTTGTAGGTAATCCTAATAAATACCCAATCTTGTTAGGTAAAGATTTGAAATACCAAATATGTGCAACAGGTACAACTAATTGTATATGTCCCATGCGTTCTCTTCTAACCTTTTTCTCAGTTACTTCAACACCACAACGGTCACAAACAATTCCCTTATACCTTATTCTCTTATATTTACCACAGTGACACTCATAATCCTTAACAGGGCCAAAAATTCTTTCACAGAATAATCCTTCCCTCTCCGGCTTATAAGTACGGTAATTAATAGTTTCTGGTTTTAAAACCTCTCCACTAGAACGCTCTAGAATTTCCTCAGGAGAAGCTAGACCAATAGAGATTTTTGTAAAATTACTTCTTACCTTATTATCCCTTCTGAATGCCATATATTGAATATTACTAATTAACAAAAGTATGACTGCGGAGAAAATCTCCACAGTCAACAATATCTTATACTAGGTTTACACTCAAGCCTAGTCCACGTAGTTCGTGTAACAATACGTTCAACGATTCTGGAATTCCAGGAGCTGGCATTGGATCACCCTTAACAATAGCCTCATAAGTTTTAGCTCTACCCATAACATCATCAGACTTAACAGTAAGTATTTCCTGAAGTACATGAGAAGCACCGAATGCTTCAAGAGCCCAAACTTCCATCTCACCAAAACGCTGACCACCAAACTGTGCTTTACCACCAAGTGGTTGCTGTGTAATCAATGAATAAGGTCCGATAGAACGAGCATGCATCTTATCATCAACCATATGTCCCAGTTTAAGCATGTATGTCACACCAACTGTAGCTTTCTGGTCAAATCTTTCTCCAGTACCACCATCATAAAGATAAGTAGAACCGAAACGAGGTACACCAGCTTTTTCTGTAAGCTCTACTATTTGATCAATAGAAGCTCCATCAAAGATAGGAGTAGCAAAAGTCAAACCAAGATTCATACCAGCCCATCCTAATACTGCCTCATATACCTGACCAAGGTTCATACGCGAAGGTACACCAAGTGGGTTAAGACAAATATCAACAGGAGTACCGTCTTCAAGGAAAGGCATATCTTCAGTTCTTACAACTCTAGATACAATACCTTTATTTCCATGACGACCTGCCATTTTATCACCAATCTGCAACTTACGCTTCTTAGCAACATAAACCTTAGCTAACTTCATTATTCCTGAAGGTAACTCATCACCTATAGTAACACTATATTTTTTACGTTTAAGTAAACTTTCAATTTCTTTAAATGACATCACATAATTGTGAAGTAATGAAGAAATCATGTCGTTCTTAACTTTGTCAGTAGTCCACTTAAGAGGACTAACTTCCATAAATCCAAGATCAACTAAAAGTTTTTGAGTAAACTTAACTCCCTTAGCGATTACTTCTTGTCCGTAGTAATCTTTAACTCCTTGAGAAGTTTTACCATTAACAAGAACGAATAGTTTTTCAACTAAAACTTCTCTAAGATCGTCGAAGAATACTTGATACTCCTCGTCAAGACGAGCAAGTAGAGTTTTCTCAGTAGCTTTTGCTTTACGGTCTCTGTCTACGCGAGTAAATAATTTTTTCTCTATAACAACTCCTCTTAATGAAGGAGAAGCTTTTAGAGATGCATCTTTCACATCACCAGCTTTATCACCGAAAATAGCTCTAAGAAGTTTCTCTTCTGGAGAAGGATCAGACTCTCCCTTAGGAGTAATCTTACCGATAAGAATATCACCTGGAGTAACCAAAGCACCAATTCTAATCATTCCATTCTCGTCTAAGTTTGCTGTAGCTTCTTCCGAAACGTTAGGGATATCAGATGTTAATTCCTCCATACCTCTTTTAGTCTCACGAACTTCAAGAGTATATTCACTAACGTGAACAGAAGTAAATACATCTTCCTTAACAATACGTTCAGAAATTACAATAGCATCCTCATAGTTATAACCTTTCCAAGGCATGTATGCCACCTTAAGGTTACGACCAATAGCTAATTCTCCCTTTTTCGAAGAATAACCCTCAGTAAGAATATCACCTTCTTTAACCGCTTGTCCTTTAACAACAATTGGTCTCAAAGTCATAGTAGTACTTTGGTTAGTCTTTTGGAATTTAGGAAGATTATATGATTTAATCGAATCTGTAAAAGTAACAAATTCTTCTTCCTCAGGAATATTATAATCAATAACAATCTTTCGTGCATCAACATAATTAATAACACCATCACGCTCAGCAACAACTTGAGTTCTTGAATCTTTTATAAGAAAAGCTTCAAGACCTGTTCCTACTATAGGAGCTTCAGGGCTTATTAAAGGTACAGCCTGACGCATCATGTTAGATCCCATCAATGCTCTATTCGCATCATCATGTTCCAAGAAAGGAATAAGAGAAGCTGCAATAGAAGATATCTGATTAGGCGCAACATCTATAAGATCAAGTTTCTTCACATCCTCGAATGGGAAGTCACCATCTTTTCTAGATTTAGCTTTTGGATTAACAAAAGTACCATCATCATTAACAGGGGCACTTGCTTGAGCAATAATCAAACCTTCTTCTTCTTCAGCAGATAAATATTTTATACCTTCTGGAGAAACGTCAACAACACCTTCTGTAACTTTTCTATATGGAGTCTCAATAAAGCCTAGTTTATTAATCTTAGCGAACACACATAAAGAAGAGATCAAACCAATATTTGGTCCCTCTGGTGTTTCAATAGGACATAAACGACCATAGTGAGTATAATGTACATCTCGAACCTCAAAACCAGCTCTCTCACGAGATAGACCACCAGGCCCAAGTGCAGACATTCTACGCTTATGCGTAATCTCAGCAAGTGGATTTGTTTGGTCCATAAATTGAGACAAAGCATTTGTTCCAAAGAATGAATTGATAACAGATGAAAGAGTCTTTGAATTAATAAGATCAATAGGAGTAAAGACTTCATTATCTCTTACGTTCATTCTTTCTCTAATTGTTCTTGCCATACGAGCAAGACCAACACCGAATTGATTATATAACTGCTCACCAACAGTACGAACACGTCTGTTACTTAAGTGGTCAATATCATCAACATCCGTTTTTGCGTTCAATAACTTAATAAGGTGCTTAATGATTTCTATCATATCCTCCTTAGTAAGAACTTTTACGTCCACTGGAGTATTAAGATTAAGTTTCTTGTTAAGTCTATAACGACCAACTTCACCTAAATCATATCTCTTTTCAGAGAAAAACAACTTATCAATTACGTCACGTGCCGTAGCCTCATCAGGCGGCTCAGAGTTTCTTAACTGTCTATAAATATATAGAACAGCCTCTTTCTCAGAGTTACATGGGTCTTTTTGTAAAGTATTATATATAATAGCGTAATCAGCTAAATTCTGATTTTCTTTATGTAGTAAAATAGTTTTAGCACCAGATTCTACAATTTCGTCGATATGTTCAGATTCAAGAACAACCTCTCTATCAATAATAACTTCATTACGTTCGATAGAAACAACTTCACCAGTATCTTCATCAACAAAATCTTCTACCCACGATTTTAAAACTCTTGCTGCTAATTTCCTTCCAACGACTTTCTTCAGTCCAGACTTAGAAACCTTAATTTCGTCAGCCAGATTGAATATTTCAAGTATCTCTTTATCTGTCTCATACCCTATTGCACGCAATAAAGTAGTAACAGGTAACTTTTTCTTTCTATCAATGTAAGCATACATAACATTATTAATGTCAGTAGCAAACTCTATCCATGAACCTTTAAAAGGAATAATTCTTGCCGAATATAACTTAGTACCGTTCGCATGCATACTATGACCAAAGAATACCCCTGGTGATCTATGCAACTGAGACACGATAACACGTTCTGCACCGTTTATAACGAATGTACCTTTAGGGGTCATATATGGTAAAACTCCTAAATATACATCTTGAACAACAGTTGCAAAATCCTCATGCTCAGGATCTGTACAATAAAGCTTTAATTTAGCTTTAAGTGGTATACTATAAGTTAATCCTTGTTCAACACACTCTTCAAGAGAGTATCTTGGTGGATCGATGAAATAATCTAAAAACTCAAGAACAAAATTATTTCTCGTGTCAGTTATAGGAAAATTTTCCTTGAACACTTGAAACAATCCTTCATTCTCTCTGTTTTCAGAAATTGTATCAAGCTGAAAAAAGTCCTTGAAAGATTTTAATTGCACTTCTAGAAAATCAGGATATTTCAACTGATTCTTCACAGAAGCAAAACTTATTCTCGAATTGTTATTATTTAAAGACATCTATTCTGTATTAATTGAACCTAAACAATATTACAACAAAAGGCTTAGAGCCCCCGACTTGGGAACCCTAGGCCATAAACCATTAAATTGGTCTTATTTTTTTGTTATTTAAGCTCAACTTCAGCTCCTGCCTCTTCTAATGAAGTTTTAAGTGCTTCTGCTTCTGCTTTAGAGATTCCTTCTTTAAGAGGAGCTGGAGCAGCATCAACTGCAGCTTTTGCATCCTTAAGTCCTAATCCACAAAGTTCTTTAACTAATTTTACAACTGCTAGCTTAGAACCACCTGCAGCTTTTAAGATTACGTCAAATTCAGTTTGTTCTGCAGCGTCTGCACCAGCACCTGCAGCAGGAGCAGCAACAGCGATAGCAGCAGGCTCAATACCGTACTCTGCTTTAAGGATACCAGCTAATTCGTTAACCTCTTTAACTGTAAGGTTAACTAGTTCTTCTGCAAGTTTATTTAAATCTGCCATTTTGTTTTATTTATAAATTATTGTTACAACTTAAAAAATTATTCTTCGCAAGTTGAAGCTTCAACAACTTCAGACGAGTCTTCTCTATCTGCTTCAAGAGCAGACATCACGTTATTAATAGGAGCTTGAAGAGCACTGATGATATCACCAATTAATTCTTCTTTAGACTTAATGCTACAAAGCACATCAAGTTGTTCACTACCTAAATAAATAGCATTCTCTACGAAGGCTGCCTTTAGGGCAGGCTTATCTTGTCCTTTAGCAATTTCTTTGATAACTTTAGCTGGTGCACTACCAACTTCAGATAACATCAAAGAACTTGACTTTTTAAGAACATCTGATAACTCAGCAAAATCACCTTCAGCTTGCTCAAGAGCAACTCTAAGAAGTGTATTTTTCACTTGGATCAATTTAACTTGTTTTTCAAAACAAGCTTTTCTTAACGCGAACGTTGCCGCTGCATCTAACTCAGATATATCAGTAATATAAAGATGTTTCGATTCGTTAATCTGATCCGTCAAGCTATCGATTATGCTCTTTTTTAATTCCCTTTTCATATATAATATAAGGTCTTTAAATTAGTAATTAATCAAGGAGAGACCTTGTATCTAGTTGAATACCTGGACTCATTGTACTTGACAGATATACACTCTTAATATATGTACCTTTAGTTGCCGAAGGTCTTAGTTTGTTGATAATACTCATAAATTCTTGAGCATTACCTCTAATTTTCTCAGCATCAAAAGAAACTTTACCTATTGAAGTGTGTATAATTCCGAACTTATCAACTTTGAAATCGATCTTACCCGCTTTTACTTCTTGTACAGCTTTAGCAATATCCATTGTTACAGTACCAGTCTTAGGATTTGGCATCAAACCTCTAGGACCTAATATACGTCCTATAGCACCAATTTTACCCATAACAGAAGGCATTGTAATAATTACATCAACATCAGTCCATCCACCTTTTATCTTAGTGATATAGTCATCAAGTCCTACGTAGTTTGCGCCTGCTGCTTTAGCTTCTTCTTCCTTATCAGGAGTACAAAGTACTAAAACAGTTTTATCTTTACCAGTTCCATGAGGTAATGTACATACACCACGAACCATTTGATTAGCTTTACGAGGATCAACTCCTAGACGAACATCAATGTCAATTGAAGCATCGAACTTAGTAAAAGAAATCTCTTTCACTAATTGTGAAGCTTCAGCTATGGTATATACCTTTTCTGAATCAATCTTTTCTAAAGCTAGCTTCTGATTTTTTGTCAGTTTACCCATTTTCTATTGAAGTCTTAAAAATTCTTAAAAAGGTCTTTCACCATCAACAGTGATACCCATACTTCTTGCAGTTCCAGCAACCATACTCATTGCACTTTCAACTTGAAATGCATTCATATCTTTCATCTTTCCTACTGCAATTTCTTTAACTGTATCCCAAGTTAAAGCACCTACCTTATTACGGTTAGGTTCAGCAGAACCAGACTTAAGCTTAAGAGCTTCTAAGATCTGAACTGGTACTGGAGGAGTTTTAGTAATGAATTCAAACGACTTGTCTGAATAAACAGTAATAACAACAGGAATAACTTTACCAGCCATTTCTTGAGTACGCGCATTGAATTGCTTACAGAAGTCCATAATGTTAACTCCTTTAGCTCCTAATGCAGGTCCTACTGGTGGTGAAGGATTCGCTGCCCCTCCTTTGATTTGTAATTTAATTAAACCAGCAACTTCTTTTGCCATGATTTTTCTCCTTTTTTATTTAAAAAGTTACTCTTTTTCTACTTGCATGAAACTTAATTCAAGAGGAGTTTTACGACCGAAGATCTTAACCATTACTTTAAGTTTCTTCTTCTCGGTATTAACCTCTTCTATCATGCCCGTAAAGTTACTAAACGGTCCGTCAGTTACCTTAACTGAATCACCTACGAAATAAGGAACACTCATTTCTTCAGCTTTTTCTAAAAGTTCATCTACCCTACCTAAAATACGATCAACTTCACGCTGACGCATTGGTACAGGATCTCCGCCTTTTGTATCTCCTAAAAAGCCAATTACGTTCGTCATATTCCTAAGAATATGAGGAATTTCACCTACTAGAGCAGCTTCGACCATAAGATATCCAGGGAAAAAATTACGTTCAACACTCACTTTTTTCCCGTTTCTAACTTGAAAAACTTTCTCAGTTGGAATTAGAACCTGTGATACATAATCTGTCATTCCTAAATTAGCAATTTCACTTTCGATATATTCCTTAACTTTCTTTTCTTTCCCTCCGATTGTTCGAAGAACATACCATTTTTTAATAATTTCTGCCATCTTTAGTTTTATCGATTAGTAAAACAATCCATATACAAAGTCCATTATATTTCTGAATCCATAATCCATCGCGAAGATGGTTAAAGCTATAATGGCGGAAGCTACCATAACTACAGTAGAACTGTTAACTAACTCAGACCAGGTTGGCCAAGAAACTTTCTCGGTCAATTCCAAATATACTTCTTTTATATAATTTCTTATCTTCATAATCTTTTGTTATGTATTTGCACGGAAGGAGAGGCTCGAACTCCCGACACCTGGTTTTGGAGACCAGTGCTCTACCAACTGAGCTACTTCCGTATATATCTTGGCTCAATAAAATTGAGCCAAGAAAATATTATATATTGAATATTAATTATTCAACGATTTCTGTAATTTGACCAGCACCTACAGTTCTACCACCTTCACGGATAGCGAAACGTAAACCTACTTGACATGCACATGGAGTAATTAATTCTACGTTAATAGAAACATTATCACCTGGCATTACCATTTCAACGCCTTCTGGAAGAGTAATCTCTCCAGTTACGTCTAATGTACGTAAGTAGAATTGAGGTCTATATCTATTGTGGAAAGGAGTGTGACGTCCACCTTCTTCTTTCTTCAATACATAAATCTCAGCTTTAATCTTAGTATGAGGCTTAACTACACCAGGGTGAGCTATAACCATACCACGTTTAAGATCTTCTTTAGCAATACCTCTTAAAAGTATTCCTACGTTATCTCCAGCTTGACCTTCATCAAGAATCTTACGGAACATCTCAACACCAGTACAAACAGTTTTCATACCTTCAGCACCTAAACCAGAGATTTGAAGTTCTTCACCAGTTTTAACGATACCAGACTCGATACGACCTGTAGCAACAGTACCACGACCAGTAATAGAGAATACATCCTCTATAGGCATCAAGAAAGGCTTATCTACATCACGTGGAGGTAATGGAATCCAGCTATCAACAGCATCCATTAATTCCATAATTTTTTCAACCCACTTAGCATCACCGTTAAGGCCACCTAAAGCAGAACCGAAGATAATAGGAGTATTATCACCGTCAAAATCGTAAAAGTCAAGTAATTCTCTAACTTCCATTTCAACTAATTCTAACATCTCTTCATCGTCAACCATGTCAACTTTGTTCAAGAAAACAACCATTTTAGGTACGTTTACCTGACGAGCAAGAAGGATATGCTCACGAGTCTGAGGCATAGGACCATCTGTAGCAGCACAAACAAGGATAGCACCGTCCATTTGAGCAGCACCTGTAACCATATTCTTTACGTAATCGGCGTGACCTGGACAGTCAACGTGAGCGTAATGACGATTAGCAGTTTCGTACTCAACGTGAGCAGTATTAATTGTAATACCTCTTTCTTTTTCTTCTGGTGCATTATCAATTTGATCGAAATCTTTCGCATCACAAAGACCTGCATCAGACAATACTTTAGTAATTGCAGCAGTTAATGTTGTTTTACCGTGATCAACGTGACCGATAGTACCGATGTTAACGTGTGGTTTTGATCTATCAAAATGTTCTTTAGCCATAGCTCTAATTATTTAATATTAAACAAATCTACTAATTAATTTTATTCTAAACAAAAAAGAAATGCAATATAATATTACGTAAAAGCCTAATTATAAGCATCCTATTTTGCTAGCAAAACCATTTCCGAGCATAAGTATGCCTGAAAATGGTTTGCAAATGTAAAAATTTATTTTCTAACTCACAATAAATGAGATTCTTTTTCGCTATTTACTTTTAATCTTTTCTTTTACTTTCACTAATTGTCTCTTAACAACATCAGCAATAATATCAACAGCCTCTTCAAAAGTAGAACCATTTTTCTCAGCAAAGATGGGGCCTCCCTTAACATCTACTTTAACCTCGACAACTTTATTCTCAGCATTATCATCTTTTTCCAACTTAAGAAAAACTTCCATTGAAATAATTTGATCATTATATTTATCCAATTTACCAATCTTTTCGTTCACATACGCATGTAAAGGTGCTGCTACCGAAAAACCAACTGCATTAATTTGTACATTCATAATTAATCCTCCTTAATTTTCTGCTCATATTAAGAGCATGTTTAAAAACTTTAATTAATTGTTTGAAATTTATCTGAGTATAAACCTGAGAATCAAATAAAAAGTTGCAAATAATTTTCATTATTTTCAAACAACTTCATTATCCCTATAAATATATACTTAAAGTACATTATCAAAGTACTCATAACTTCATTTTATTAAAACGGACTCAAAAAAAGTATAAAAACCAAAAAGACCAGTTTCAGATTGTAAAATCATGAAACTGGTCAATTTCTTTTCCGTAAATAAATACGGTATGTCTTGAATATCTAATTTCGACTCTGATTTTATATTTTGAAGATACTCAATTAATATGAAAAATCAAAGCGAAATCATTAGATGTACTAATCTTCGATCTCTCTTAAATGCTGTACATAGATTGCTTTAGCTCTCTCTACTCTTTTTCTAACAGTAGGCTTAATATAAACTTGTCTTTGTCTAAGTTCTTTAACCACACCTGTTTTCTCGAATTTTCTTTTGAATTTCTTAAGAGCTCTTTCTATGTTTTCGCCTTCTTTAATAGGAACTATAATCATGATATTTATTTTTTAATTATTTGTATTCTAATTTTATTAATTCTTGTGCGCACTTAAATCTTAGAGAAATCATCTCAAGAAAATGCATTTTAATTGATCTTATATAAATGTATATATCTATGTCTTAAAACGATTAGCTAGCCTTAGCAGCCAATACAAGAATCACCTCCCTTCAAAGGTACTTGATAAACAAGCTTTTAGTATTAGTACTTTTTATTCGGCTGCAAAGATAAATAAATATATCTAATTGCCAAGAAAGAAATCAAGGATTAACCATATCCTTGCAATAATAATCCATTATACCTTTAATCATTTGGAAAGCAGTTCTTGCTTCTGAGTGATCTGGCTCTATATTCAACACTTTCAAATATGCATTAGTGGCTAATCTTCTCTCCCCCATCTTTTGGTTGATACGACCAGAATACATCAAAAGTTCAACATTCTCTGAATCCGCGCATAATCTCTCATTACATAAAGACAAAGCCTCTTCCAGTTTATTCGCCTTAAAAAACTCCTCAATCTTATCCATAATTATCTTTTTTAGACAGTTTATACTATTTTTGCCCTAGCAAATGTAAATAAAGCTATCTATATTCAATAAAAATAAGAAAGTTTTTTCAGTAAAATTAAAATCTAAAGAAATGGCAAAACAAGATTGGAGACCAGGAACAATGGTATACCCTATACCAGCAGTAATGGTTAGTTGCGGAAGCAATGCAGAAGAGTACAATATAATAACTGTTGCATGGACTGGTACAATCTGCTCCGATCCAGCTATGTGTTATATCTCTATACGTAAAAATCGTCATTCTTACGATATAATAAAGAGGAACATGGAATTTGTAATAAATCTAACAACAAAAGATTTAGCAAAAGCCACTGATTGGTGCGGAGTTAAATCGGGTGCAAAAGTAGATAAATTCAAAGAAATGAAACTAACTCCTGCTCCATCAAAAATGATTTCTGCACCTATAATTGAAGAATCTCCTCTTTCAATAGAATGTAAGGTTACTCAAATAATAGAATTAGGCTCACACGACATGTTTATGGCAGAGGTTGTAAATGTACAAGCAGACGAAAGATTCCTAGACAAAGAAACTGGAGCATTCTCATTAGCAAGCTCAAAGCCCATATGTTACTCACATGGACATTATTTCCAACTAGGCGAATTAGTAGGTAAATTTGGTTTTTCTGTAGAGAAGAAGAAAAAGAAAAAAGAGTAATTTACAACTAAACAATCAAAGGCTTTTACAATATATACAATTTGTAACAAAGTTGTATCAAAACTATACCAAACATGATCAGTGTGCAATCAGTGTACAATCAGTGTGTAATCAGTGTGCATTTAACATTGCAGACTGACTGCACATTAGATGCAAACATAATGCACAGAAGCCAACTTTACTACAACTATGATAGAAGTTTCATAGAAATTTGACTCTATTATGATTTAAGTAGAAATAACAGAAAATAAGCAGAATGATTATAAACTAAACGTTTTTGTAAATTTCTTTACATTACCACAGAAATCAGAAACCTCTAGAGTAAATACAGAATTCTTTTTTGAAAAGCGATCTCTTTCTATATAACACGTAATTAAAGAAGTTTTCTTATCGTATTTTGTCAAAATCCATACACCATCCATTTCAGCCCTAAAAGAACAAATACCAGTATGTTTATCAGAAGTCCTAAAACGAAGTATAGAGAATTTTTTCAACCAGTTTTTTGAATACGCCAATTTGGGACGCAGAATTGGAGGTATGGTATCTATACACACAGCAAAATCACCAAGCTTACTAAGCTTAGTTGACAACAATCCATTTTTATAAGAACCTCCTAAGAAAGAAAACTTTCCTGAAGCACCTACACTAACAAAAAACATTTTACTAACAAAAGGACTATCTGTCTTTACAGACAACTTAACTTTATTCTTCAAAGGAACATACTCTTTACCAAAGCGATATATCTTTGATTTATAAACAAGAGGATTATTCGTCTTAATAATAAGAGTATCTATATCAACATTTGCAAAAAGATCTCCAGATTTAAAAGAAACAGTAGCTTCTTCACACTTTACCTCATTATTATCTCTAGCAAATAATCTAAACTCTTTATATGGAGACAGTCTCTTCTTTTTATAAGAATTAGCCTTAACAACAAATGCAAGTTTAGATTTATTTCCAGACAAATCTTCGACCTCTAAACGAACATTATAGATACTATCTTTTTTGAGATTTAATATACCCCTATTCCTTATAGACTTCAAACCATTAAACGAACAAACTGTAGGCAACCATGTTTTGTAAATTCTACAAGAAGAAAGCGCGTCCATTCGCATATCTTTCAAAAGGTTTATTGAAGAAGATGTGGCAAAAGAGAATCTATCCATTTCCAAAAAGTAAGAAAGAGTTCCGTCCACAAACATTTTTAATGAATAAAGCCCACATCTACTCCAAGATCCAGAAATAAAATCAACTCCATCTAGACCAAAACCTAGCTTACCACTAAAATGAAGAGTATCCTTCGCCAAATAAAGATTATCTCCTTTTGACTGAAGATGAAGTCTCTTAGGTTTATTATCGTAAAATCTATATATATTATTAAGCTGATAAACATACAGATCTTTCGCTTTAGGGCGAATATCATCCTTAACATCAAAATAATACATGGGATTAATAATATCTTCATTCTCAGCGTCTCTAACCTCATAATGAAGATGAGGTCCTGTAGAAGAACCAGAATTACCAGACAAGCCAATAACTTCTCCTCTTTTTATCTTAATCAAATCTTTACGAGGATATACATTCACAAACCAAGACTCTTGTTCATACTGTTTGTTTTTAACAAAAGCAGCTATTTTTCTACTAAACGAAGACATATGACCATATACAGTAAGTAAGCCATTTGGGTGAGTTAAATATACAGCATTTCCGTAACCAGATTGTGATATCAGAACTCTACTCACATATGCATCATCAGAGGCATGAATCTTAATTCCTATTTTTCCTTTTGTCTTTAGATCTATACCTGAATGAAAGTGAGAAGACCTAAGCTCTCCAAAATTCCCAGAAAAGCGCATAGGAATGTCCATAGGTGGACGAAGATTATTTTTATATTCACTACTGGGTTGAGAATAAAGAACTAAATTCATCAATACGAGAGAAAAAATCAATACACATTTACAAATCCTCATTGTTTTTTTTCTTATATTTATCTTATATACAAGTTCAAAAGTACTTTTTCTAAATTAATATACCACAAAAGATAGAAAGTATATTGAAAAATCAATGTAAAAATGCTAACTTTGTAACACATAAGTCTGTATAAGATGACAAAAGAATACGATAAAATTTTCAGGCAATTAAGAGAGAAAATAAAAAGAATTATCTTATCTTTAAAGCAGATAAAACTCTTACTAGCTCAGAAGGAATTGGAACTCGCTGAATTACTAGAGGAGAATAAAAAGCTTAAGAACGAAAATAAAGATATTACAGACAAGTACAATATATTAAAAATAGCCAAATCTTTAAATGGTGATAATGTAGACAACAATATAGCCAAAGACAAGATAAATAGAATGGTAAAAGAAATAGATAAATGTATATCTCTATTGAATAATTAATATATGGATTACAAGTCTGAAATAGAAGAAAAACGACTTACTATAAAAGTCAATGTTGCTGGAAGATTTTACTCTCTATCTATAAAAAGAGGTGAAGAGTATAGAGAAGAGTTAATACGAAAAGCAGCAGAAAGAATAAATAAAAAAATAGAACAATATAGAGGGAAATTCGCTAGCTACGACACACAAGATTATTTATCTATAGCGTCCCTTCAGATAGTAAAAGAATTAATAGCTGAGAAAGATAGCTCAGGTTTAGAATCTATAATAGAAGACATTAAAGATTTAAACGAAGAGATTGATCAGTTGCAAGAAGATTAAGCGTTCTAAAAATATTTAAGAGTTCCCGTACTCATCCACGAAATGATTGAAGCTCAACACTTATCACATTAGAGATAAGTTTAATTTGTCCATGACAGGCCTTAGCTGCACGCAGTTCTCTTCGGAGACATTGGAAGTCAGAAGCAAGTGACATCTCTACCCATGACAATTCAGGGGTTTTACATTTTCTTGGGGAGTACGGGTTTTTTATATGCAATTATTAACTATATATAAATCCAATCAAGAATGATTACAACAACTATTGTAGGCATCGTTGCTCTTATCGCAGGAGGAGTACTAACATATATTCTAGTACAAATTCAATTAAGAGGACGAAGCAATAATATCATCAAAGAGGCTATGGCTGAAGCTGATGTTATTAAAAAAGAAAAAATACTTCAAGCTAAAGAGAAATTTTTACAACTTAAACTTGAACACGAAAAGCAAATAAACTCTAAGAACTCTAAGATACAGTCTGCAGAAAACAGAATTAAACAAAAAGAGACTTTCCTAGCACAAAAGAATGATGAGGTTAATCGTAAGAAAGAAGAGGCTGAGGCGATTAAGGAAAATTTAGACATGCAAATTGATTTAGTAGACAGAAAATCTGAGGAATTAGATAAATCTATTGGAAAACAAAGAGAACAATTAGAAACTATTTCAGGCTTATCTTCGGATGAAGCTAAAGAACAATTAATTACGTCATTGAAAGACGAGGCTGAATCGGAAGCAATTTCTTACATTAACGAAAGAATGGAAGAAGCTAAGATGTCAGCTAATATGGAAGCTAAGAAGGTAGTTATTAAAACTATTCAACGTGTAGCTACAGAAACTGCTATTGAAAATGCAGTAACTATATTCCACATTGAGTCTGACGAGATGAAAGGTAGAATAATAGGTCGTGAAGGTCGTAACATACGCGCTTTAGAAGCTGCAACAGGTATAGAAATCGTTGTGGATGATACTCCAGAGGCTATAGTTCTTTCAGGTTTTGATCCGGTACGTAGAGAGATTGCTCGTTTAGCACTTCATCAATTAGTAACAGATGGACGTATCCACCCTGCTCGTATTGAAGAGGTAGTAAACAAAGTAAGCAAACAAATAGAAGAAGAAATTATAGAAACAGGTAAGCGTACTGCTATTGACCTTGGTATTCATGGTCTTCACCCAGAGCTTATTCGTATGGTAGGAAAGATGAAATATCGTTCTTCATACGGACAGAACCTTCTTCAACACTCGAAAGAAACAGCTAATTTATGTGCTATAATGGCAGCTGAATTAGGATTAAACGTTAAGAAAGCTAAACGTGCTGGACTTCTTCACGATATAGGTAAAGTACCTGATGATGAGCCAGAATTGCCACATGCTATTTTAGGTATGAAGCTTGCTGAGAAATTTAAAGAAAAACCAGATATATGTAACGCTATTGGAGCTCACCACGACGAGACAGAAATGACTAGTTTAATTGCTCCTCTTGTACAGGCTTGTGATGCTATTTCAGGTGCTAGACCAGGTGCTAGACGTGAGGTTGTTGAATCTTATATTAAGAGACTTAAAGATCTTGAAGAATTAGCTTTATCTTACCCAGGTGTTCTTAAGACATATGCTATACAAGCAGGTCGTGAACTTCGTGTTATTGTTGGTTCTGAAAAGATGAATGACCAAGATGCAGAAAAATTATCTTACGATGTTGCAAAACGTATACAAGATGAGATGACTTATCCTGGACAAGTAAAAATTACAGTTATTAGAGAAACACGTTCAGTAAGTTTCGCTAAATAATATAAAGATACTTAGGTATTACAAAGGCAGATTCCTTAAGGAGTCTGCCTTTCTTTATTATAAAAATTATTTATTCTTAACTATTGTTTAATACTCACGAATACTGGCTCTATATGATTTATAGTGGGTAATGTAAAAAAAACTATCTTAGCCTGCATGGAGAACAGCAAAGAAATATTCAGTATAGCATTAGGTCTAGTATCGCCTTGGGCAGTAGAATCTATATCTTTT
>JBATVL010000081.1:0-50312 GCA_049671745.1 Marinifilaceae bacterium | reverse complement strand
CTTGCCATGGACGTTTAGCTCTATGTGGTGAAACAAGAATCCACTCTCCTGTAAGTGGATTGTATCTTCTATGAGAATGATTGTTTAGTTCTTCCATTATAATTGTTTTACGCCGTCTGATATTTCAGCTATATGAAAATCGGCCTTTAGCTTAGTCTTTTTATAATATTCCTCTCCTACCTTTGAGATGAATTCCTCTATATTGTCTTTGTGTACTATACTCACCGTACAACCACCAAAACCTGCACCTGTCATTCTTGAGCCTAAAACACCCTGAATCTTTCGCGCTTCTTCAACAAGGGTATCAAGTTCAACACCTGTAACCTCGTACTTATCCCTTAAAGAATCATGAGATTCATTCATTAAAGTTCCAAGTTTAGGAAGATCTGTTGATATTAATGCCTGTGTTGAATCAATAACTCTCTGATTCTCTTCAACCACATGAGAAAGACGATTCCATATGTTTTCTTCAGAAAATAAAGGTTTTAATTTTTTTAGATCTTCATTGGTAAGTTCACATAAATAAGAAATGCTTCTTTTAGTAGAAATTATTTCAAGAGCCTCATCACATTCAGTACGTCTTTCGTTGTATTTAGAGTCTACAAGCTTACGTGATTTATTAGTATTAGAGATTACAAATTTATAATCACCCAAACATGCATCTATTTCTTTGTAATCAAGAGTGTCGCAATTTAGAAGAAGAGCTTTATCTTTCTTTCCCATAGCCACAGCAAACTGGTCCATTATACCGCAATTCACTCCCACATTCTCATTCTCTGCCTTCTGACTTAATAAAGCCAGATCTATATTAGAATAAGAGCATTTATTTATATTATTAATTGCAAAAGCCGTAACAACTTCCAATGATGCAGAAGATGATAATCCTGCACCATTTGGAATGTTACCAGAATAAAGAATATTCATACCCTTTAAATTCGCATGCTTAGTACGTATCTGTTTTATTACACCCACTGGGTATTTAATCCACTCATCATAAGAATCTTTAAGATTCCTGATTTCAACAAAATCTCTATATTCAAAATTTGTAGAAGCAAAGAAGACAAGATCATCTTCCCTTTCGCTTACCAACATATAGGTTCCACAACTTAGAGCACATGGCAGAACTAAACCTCCATTATAATCTATATGCTCACCAATTATATTTACTCGTCCTGGAGCAAAGAATATTTTGCTCGGCTTTTTCTTATATATCTCTATATATTTCTCTTCTAATTCTATCTTCATAACACATCAAAACTGGTTGGTACTGGTATGTAAATGTAGTAATCTAAAATTAGAAATGAAAATCTTACTTAATATTTTATAAAGAAGAACGTCTGATAAGCCTAGAGGGATTGGCCTTAAGCCCTCTTTCATTATTTAAAATCATTTCCGCCATACACTTTCCCATACGTGCAAAGTCTGTAGATATAGTTGTTACACCTTCACATACAACTTCCTTTAAAGGAGTATCATTATAAGAAATAATTCCCAAGTCAGAACCTATCTCTAGCTTGTTAGCTTTACATCTTTTTATAAGAGTTACTAGATCATTATCACTTGGCATAATATACACCTCACCCTTTTTAATTTTTCTTTCTTTTAGAGTAGATATAATCTCGTGATTTACATTCTCGGACTCGCAATAATTTAAAAAACCATTCTTCTGACCAAGAGGTTCCTTACCTCCAGGGAAAACAAGAATTAGCTTTTCATATTTTTCTAATAAATCTTTACCAGACAAAAGAGCATTATACATATCAGCTGAAAAATCTTGATAAACAGCAGGGTATTTCTCTGCAAAAACCTCATTTATCTGATCAAGAATAAAAACCTTAGAATCTTCTAATTTATCAATAATAGAAGTTGTTCCTTTTAAGTTTGCAGGCATAATTACATATGAAGTGTAAATTCCCTTATTAGAACTAATCAAACTTTTGAAAAGCTTAGGATTGAAATTATGAAAATACAAATCAACATCAGCATTACCCTTTAATCCATCTATAAAAGAATTATAAAGATTCTCCTTAAAGGCATTTAGCTCATCAAAAAGCACAAATATTTTATGTGTAAAATTAGTACTTACACTATTTATATAGTATCCTTTACCTGGTACAGATTCAATAATTCCCATAGCTTTCAATTTATTATAAGCCATAAGTACAGTATCTCTGGATAATTTAAATTTTTTACAAACTTCGTTTATAGAAGGGATTTTATCGCCTTTTTTGAACTTATCCTTCTGTATAGCCAAAATTAAAGACTCTACCAACTGCTGATATTTAGGCATACCAGTATTCTTATCTATACTATAATGTTCAAGTGACATATTTTGAATTTTTATATATATTTTTCTATATAACAAACTATTAACTCGCAAATATAGGTAAAACGATTTTAGTTTCAAGCCTACCAGTACAGACTAGTTGAAATTTATTTGTAGATTTGTATTTTCAAACAAAAAAAAACAAAATGAAACTAGAAAGCAAGAAATTAGGAACATTTGACAAAAAAGAGATTATACAATACAGACTTTCAAATAAAAATAACGTAGAAATTCTTATGTTGAACATTGGCGCAACAATACAAGCTATACATCTACCTCTTAAAACGGGAAAAAGAAATATTGTTTTAGGATTTGAAAATTATCTAGATTATATATCAGAGGAGTACCTAAATGATTGTCCCAATTTTGGAGCTGCAATAGGCAGAGTTGCTGGACGTATAGAAAAAGGTGAATTATATCTTAAAGATAAAAAATATCAACTTACATGTAATCATGGCAAACATCAACTTCATGGTGGAAATATTGGCTTCAATCAAAGGGTCTGGGAAAGAGATGAGTCAAATAAAGATTGTTTATCTCTAAAGTATATAAGTCCAGATGGAGAAGAGAATTTTCCTAATGAACTAACTTCTTACGCAAATTTTAATCTTACAGAAGATAATCGTTTAGAGATAGAATATATTGGAATATCAGAAAATGACACTGCTATAAACATTACTAATCATAGCTATTTTAATCTAAGTAATGACAAAACTATACTTGATCACACTTTACAAATGAATATCAACTCATATCTTGAGATGAATGAAGAACTTATACATACTGGCAAAAAAACAGAATTACCTAAACGTCTAGATTTTAGAGAAGAAAAAAGCATAATAAAAGATATGGGTGAACATGGTTACGACCATACTTATTACACTGGAGAAGAAAATATGCAGATAAAAAAGATTGCCAGACTAAGTTCTCCTAATAAAGATATTAGTCTTGACATTTCAACAAACCAATCTCATGTACAAGTATATGCAGGAGAATTTATAAACACTAAGGAATATGGTAATTACTCAGGAATAGCATTCGAACCACAAGCACAACCATATCTAAAACCTTTAGATGATTATACTAATATAGTCTATAACAAGAACAAACAGTTTAACAATAAAATCATTCTAGAGTTCATAATAACAGCATAAACATTTTTTAAACAAAGAGTATTACAAACCCAAACATAACAGTCCTCAACTGATATATATATAAATATCATACATAATTACCAATATTAAAACTTTATACAGTATTCTCAAATAGAGCTGTTTATATTTTTTTAATATTTTTTAAATGGCGATACGCCATATAAATAAAGAGCTAGACAACTTTTGATAAATATAAAACAACACATCCAACTAGTAGGTACTGGTTGGATGTATTGTTTTTTTTTATATATTTGTTTCATCACTAAGTTATAAATACACATTAATAAATTAGTTTATAAAGACAAAACTCTAAATCTTATGAAAAAAACTAAACAATTATTGACATTAAAAAACAGACTAGCATTGAGGAGGCTCTCGATATATACATGCTTATCTGTATTTGCACTTACAGGAATTCCAACTACTAGTTTTGGAACAAATATTACAAACGATTTCGGAATCTATCAATCAATAGAGAAAAAAGGTGTTATAAAAGATGAGAACGGACTTGGTCTACCTGGTGTAAGTATTGCAGTAAAAGGAACAACAAAAGGAACAACATCTGATATAGATGGAAAGTTCAGTATAGATACAGAAAATGGAGATATTCTAGTAATATCTTTTGTAGGTTTTAAAACACAAGAAGTTAAAGTATTAAATCAAACATATTTAAATATTACTTTACTTGAAAACAAAACTGTTTTAGATGATTTTGTGGTTGTTGGATACGGTGTACAAAAGAAATCTGATATGACAGGTGCTGTTTCTTCTGTAAAAAGTGAAGAAATTTCAAAAGTTGCTGTTTCTACTGCTGCTGAGTCGCTTCAAGGAAGAATTGCTGGAGTAAGTGTAAAAGCGATCAGTGGTGCTCCCGGATCTGGTGTAGAAGTGAAAATTAGAGGTATTGGTTCATTTGGAGGTAATGCACCTTTATATATTATAGATGGTGTACCAGGAGATATAAATTTCATTAATCCAGATGACATTTCTTCAATGGAAGTCTTAAAAGATGCATCTTCTGCCGCTATATATGGTTCTAGAGCAGCAAATGGTGTTATCTTAATTACAACTAAGAGTGGTAAAGAAGGCGATGTGAAGATAAATTTCTCTTCATACTATGGATTACAGAATGTTGTAAATACTCTTGACCTGTGTAATTCTGCACAATGGTTAAAAGTTAATAAAATGGCTACACTAAATGCAGGTAAAGATTTGAGTGAAACACCTTGGCATACTAGTAGTTGGAAACATAAAAATGCAGATACAGATTGGCAAGATGAAGTTTACAGACAAGCTGCAACTCAAAATTACAGTATAAATATAGGTGGAGGTTCTAAAAATCTAAAATATATGATTTCTGGCTCTTATCTTGATCAAGAAGGAACAGTAATTGGAACTGGATACAAAAAATATAATTTACGTGCTAAAGCTCAGCTTAAAAAAGGTAATTTAACTATATCTCCTAATATTTCTATTCAAAACAATTATATAGACAACCAAACACTTTCATTAACTGAAACGAGAAAAATCACTCCTATTATTCCTGTTTACGATGCTACAAAACAAAGTGGATATGGCTATATAGATGGAGTACTTAAATATGATAATCCTGTAGGTAAACAAAATTTCATGACAGATAAGGAGAAAAACTTTGAAGCAGTAACATCTCTTAAACTTGATTATAAAATAATAGATGGATTAAATATATCAGTAAACTCTTCTATAACAGATTATTTCTATCAAAGAAGAACACACTCGCCTAGTTTTAAAATTAACTCTCAACAATCAGTTGAATTTCCATCTATAAGTGAAAGTAATTTTAGAAAGACAAGTTATCTTGTTGAACCGGTATTAAATTTCAATAAAGATATGGACAAACATAATTTTGGAGTTATGTTGGGTGCTACATTACTTAAAACAAAATATAGATCTGCTAATATTAGTGTAGAAGGGAAAGATAAAGATGGAAAAAAAGCAGGATTCTTAGATGAAAACTTTAACACAATAAATGCAGGTAAGGGTGGAATCTTTGCAGGAACAGGAACAGAAATAAATTATATTAGGCAATCTGTTTTCGGAAGATTAAACTACTCATTTGATGGAAAATATTTAGTGCAAGCAACTTTAAGACGAGATGGTTCATCACGTTTTGGTAAAGACAATAGATATGGTACATTCCCTTCAGCTTCTGCAGGTTGGAATATACATAAAGAAGATTTCTTCTCAAACTATTCAGATATAGTTAATAATCTTAAGATAAGAGCTTCTTACGGTAAAATAGGTTCTGAGTCGAATATCTCAGATTATGAATATGCAGCAAATATATATTCAGGTTCTGGATATCCATTAGGTCAAAGTCAGAATTTCACAGGATCTAACGGTTTAGCTGTTCTTGATAATAGAAATCTTAAATGGGAAGAAGTAACAGCTAAAAACTTTGGTTTAGACTTCGGATTACTAAATTCTAAGATTACTGGTAGCGTTAACTACTATATTAACTCAAGAAAAGATATGTTACTAAATGCTCCAATAGCATGGTCTGCAGGTATTAACGACCCAAAGATTAATATTGGAGAGATGGAAAATAAAGGATTAGAATTAGAGTTGACTTATCAAAATAAAGAAGGTGAATTGAATTGGGAATTAACAGGAACATTTACAACAGTAAGTAATAAAGTTCTTAAACTATCTGATAATGACAATTCTGTTTGGGGTGCTAAAATTGGAGGAGAAGAAGCTGTAACAAAAACAATAGCAGGTGAATCTATGTCTTCATTCTATGTATATCAAACAGCAGGCATCTTTCAATCGCAAGCTGAAGTAAACAATCACTTCACTATGGTTAATGGTACAAAGGTTATTCTACAACAGAATGCCAAAGCTGGAGACATCAGATTCCTAGATATGAATAAAGATGGTAAGTTAAATGGAGATGACAAAACTCTAAGTGGTTCATCTATTCCAGATTTTGAGTATTCATTTAATGTAAACTTATATTATAAGGACTTCGATTTTACTGCTTTCTTTAATGGCATATATGGCAATAAAATATATAATGCTTCAAGATACTATACTGAGAATATGAAGAATCATAATAACTACTCTACAAGTACTTTAAGCGCATGGACTCCTAGTAATAAAAACACAAATATGCCACGTGCTGTATTTGGTGATCCAAATGGTAACTCTAGAGTTTCTACACGTTTTCTAGAAGATGGATCTTTCTTAAGATTAAAGAATATTCAATTAGGATATACTCTTCCAACTGATATTTCTAAGAGTTTAAACATTGATAAATTGAGAGTATATGCAAGCGCTCAGAATATCTTTACTTTGACAAATTATAAAGGTAATGATCCAGAGATTGGTTCAAATAACGAATGGAGTAAAGGAATTGATTTTGGAGGTTATCCTATTTCTAGAACTTTCTTATTCGGAGTTCAATTAACTTTTTAAAAAATATTAATATGAAATTCAATAAAACAAGCATATACATCCTATTATTAATAATGGGAATGAACCTTTCTTCATGTAAGGAAGAATCTCTTAATGAAATATCTCCGGATAAAGTAACAATGGCTAATTTTTGGACAAATGAAACAAATGCCAAAGCTGCAATAATGGAGGCTTATCAGAAACTAACGATGAATAATTGGCGTTTTGGTGAATATGAAATGAATCCTATGTACTATAGAGGAGACGATGTTAAACTTCAATCAGGTGCAACAGATTGGTCATATCTTGAAAATATAGGAAAGTTTACGTACAGAAACACAAATGACGTAATTGCAAATTATTGGTGGCAAAAATATAGATCATTGAACGTAGCTAATTGGGTAATTGCAAATATAGGAACAATACCAGCGGGTAATATAAATGCTGACCAACAAAAATATATTAAAGGTGAAGCCTTATTTATTAGAGCGGTTCTTCATATGCAATTACTTCAAAACTATAAACAAATAGTTCTTAAAAAAGCTGCAACAAATAAAGATAATCTTAATGAAGGACTATCAAGCAGAGAAGATTCTTGGAAATTGATTACCGAGGATTTTAAACAAGCAGCAGAACTTCTTCCTATATCATGGAGTTCTGAGAATTTAGGTAGAGCAACAAAGAATGCTGCCTATGGATTCTTAGGTAAAGCTTATCTATACCAAAAGAAATATACAGATGCACATAAAGCCTTGAAAAAAATAGCAGGAGCTGATTTAGTTTCTGGTGATGATTATGAGAATCTATTTAATGGTAAAAAAGAAAACTCTATAGAGTCTATATTTGAGGTTCAATTTAGTGCTATATCAGCTGGTGGACTTTCGAAAAATCATTCAGGAGCAAGTACTATGGCAACAAATGATTTTGGTGGTTGGAATATGTTTAATCCTTCACAAAAATTAATGAATAGCTTTATGAAAGAGAAAACACCTGACAATAAATACGATAAACGTTTAATTGCATCTGTAGCATTTAATGATCCTGCTGCTACATTTTTAGGAGAACCAGCTCAATCTTATTTTGGAGATAATATAGTACCTAAGCCATGTTACAAGAAGTATATAGAAGATAAAAAATCTATTTCTTCAGGAGAATCCGGAGCTAACTTCTTTTATATGAGATATGCTGATGTTCTTTTGATGGATGCAGAAGCAATTACAGAAGGTGCTACAGGAACTAGTCTTTCTACTGCTGTTGATTTAATAAACAGAATAAGAAACAGAGCAGGATTAGCAAATTTTGCAGGCTCAGACAAAGCAACTATTACAAAAGAACTTAGAAAGCAACGTTTCTTAGAGTTCAACGGTGAGGGTATGCGTTTCTACGATCTAGTACGTTGGGGTATTGCAAAAGAGGAAATCCTTAATAGTGATAAAAAAGGAAAAGCTAATTTCAGATCTCCAGAGCATAATTATTTCCCAATTCCTAATGGTGAAATAACTAATAATCCTTCTATTACAGAATAAAAGGATTACAATAAAATAAACAGTTATATACTGTCTCGATATGCGAAAGAGTATCGAGACAGTTTTTTTATATAATAGTATTATTATATATTTATAACAAAACCTAATCTTACTACTAATGAAAACATTAAGCACTTTATTTATATCTCTACTGCTTTGTTTACCTTCTTTTGCACAGACTAAGAATGCAAATAAGGACTGGGAGAATCCAAATGTTATTGGCATAAACAAAGAAGCGGCAAGAGCTAGTTTCTTTGCTTTTAGAAACTCTAAATTAAAAGATAAACACAAGTCTGAATATTACCAAACACTTAATGGTAAATGGAAATTCAATTGGGTTTTAAGTCCTGCTGAGAGACCTAAGGATTTCTATAAAAATAATTATAATACATCATCTTGGAAAGAAATAAATGTTCCTGGAAGTTGGGAATTACAAGGCTATGGTGTTCCAATTTATACTGATGTAGCCTACCCTTTTCCAAACAACCCACCCTTTATTCCTCATGAATATAACCCAGTTGGTTCTTATAAAAGAGTGTTTACTGTTCCTACAAAATGGAAGGGTGAGAATATATATATACATTTTGGTGGTGTACGTTCTGCCATGTATCTATGGATTAATGGTGAAAAAGTTGGGTATTCACAAGGGAGTAAAACTCCTGCCGAGTTTAATATTAGCAAATATCTTAAAAAGGGTAAGAATTCAATAGCAGTAGAAGTATATCGTTTCAGCGACGGATCTTATCTTGAAGATCAAGACTATTGGAAAATAAGTGGATTCGAAAGAGATGTTTATCTTTATGCTAGACCACAAATTCATATAGCTGATTTCTCTGTAAAAGCTTCTCTTGATGAATCATATACAGATGGACTTTTCAATCTTAATCTTGCAATTAAAAATACTGGATCTAAGAAACTTAAATCTAAACTTAAGGTAAATATCTACGATAATAACAATAAAAAGATTTATACTCAAGTTAAACATTTTGCTGCTAAAGATGGTAGTGTATTATCTTTCAGCAAGAAGTTTAAGAATATTAAAAAATGGTCGGATGAAACACCTAATCTTTATAGATTAGAGATTATTCTTGATGGTAAAAAAGATGAATATATTTCTAGACTTATTGGTTTTAGAACTAGTGAGGTTAAATACGGACAGCTACTTATAAATGGGGTGGCTGTAACTATTAGAGGTGTCAACAGACATGAACATGACGCAGTAAATGGAAGATTAATTTCTATAGAATCTATGAAAAAAGATATAGAATTAATGAAGAAATTTAATATTAATGCTGTACGTTCTTCTCATTATCCTAATAGAGAGGAATGGTATGAATTATGCGATATTTACGGAATATACACTATTTGTGAAGCTAATATAGAAGCTCATGGTTCTGATCCTTATAATAAGAAGACTCGTTTAACTGATAAAGCAGAATGGGAAAAGGCTTTTATGGATAGAACTATTTCTATGTATGAGAAACACAAAAATCATGCTTCTATTATTATTTGGTCACTAGGTAATGAGACTGGTAGAGGTAAGCATTTTCATAAAACCTATGATTGGCTTAAAGCTCATGATGATACACGTCCTGTACAGTCAGAAGATTCAGGACAAGATACAAATACCGATATTTTCTGCCCTATGTATCATGCTCTTTGGGAGTGTGTTCAATATGCAGAGAAGATTCAGACTCGTCCACTTATTCAGTGTGAATATCCTCACGCTATGGGTAATTCATTAGGAAATATTAAGGATTACTGGAAATTAGTAAGAAAATATCCTCAGATACAAGGTACATTTATTTGGGATTGGGTAGATCAGACATTTACTAAAAAGACTAAAAAAGGTGATATTATTCAGGCTTTTGGTGGAGATATGGGAGAATACAAAGTTGTTAATGATTCTAATTTCTGTGCTAATGGATTAGTTTCAGCAACTAGAGAACTTCATCCTCATATTTGGGAACTAAAAAAGGTGTATCAACCTGTTGAATTCAAAAGTGTTGAACTTAGCAATAAGCTATTTACTATTACCAATTATAATGATTTTCTTAATCTAAAAGATTTTGATTTTACTTGGAAACTAGAAGCTAATGGTAAAGAGATTAAGAATGGAAAAATTAATGGTATTGATGTAGCTGCTCATGATAGCAAAACAGTGGAGATAGATTATTCTGATTTTAAACAAGAGATAAATACAGATTATTATCTTACTATAATGGCAAAGACAAGAACCGCTAAGGATTTTATACCTAAAGGACATCTTATTGCATGGGAACAGTTTAAAATTCCTTTAAACAGAGAATATAAGGTAGATTCAGATTCTAAAATTAAACCTATAGAAACTAAGGACGCTTATGTATATACTGGCAAGACTTTTAAACTTAAGATATCTAAAAAGACTGGTAGATTGACTTCTTATCGTTTAAATGGTAAAGAGATGATGAAATCAGATTTACATCCTTTCTTTTGGAGAGCCGCCACTGATAATGACTTGGGTAATGGCATGACTAAAAAATGTAAGATATGGAAAGATGCTCATGATTATCAGAAACTTAAAAGCATTAAACTTGAAGCGAATAGACTTTATGTAGAGACTGAACTGACTTCTGTTAATGTCTTATTTAATACCGTTTATACAATTAGTGTAGATGGAGAGATAACAATAAACAACAGCTTTATTCCTCTTACAGACAAACTTCCTTTTATTCCAAGAATGGGTATGCAAATGGAGGTAGATAAAACATTTGCCAATATTAAATGGTTTGGTAGAGGTCCTCATGAATCTTATGCTGATAGAAAAGATTCTGCCCCTATTGGATTATACTCTAATACTCTTGATAAGGATTTTCATAGATATGTTCGTCCACAGGAGACTGGAAATAAAGAAGATTTACGTTGGTTGAGTCTTTATAATAAAGATGGTCATATTCTTAAAATCTATTCTAATCAATATTTTTCTGCTTCTGCTCTTCCTTTTAAATACAAACAACTGTATCATGCAGGTAAAGGGAATCCTAATAAACACGGTGGTGAGATAAAAATTCAGGATGTTGTTTCTATACAAATTAATCACAAACAAATGGGTGTAGGTGGAGATGACTCTTGGGGAGCTCCTGTTCATTCTGAATACTCTATACCTGTAAAGAAATATAATTACTCTTTTAAGATATTATTTAAATAGTAAGAACTTATGAAAAAATTAATAATAACAACTCTTGCAGCTTTGGCTATATTCTCTTCTTGTAAAAAAGAAGAGAGTAAAAAGGAGCTTCAAAAACAATATCCTGATGTACTAGCAATAGCAGGAATACCTCAAGAAGCTTATGATCTTGCTGCTTTTGGATTCTCTGATATGGGAGCTTGGCATGCATATTCTTTACCTCCTAAAGATTCAGTGAAATATAATGGTGCCTTTATTGGACCTATGATAATGAAAATGCATGGACAATGGCCTTCTAAAGCTCTTTCTCAATTGTCGATTATAGATGAAGATACTAATAAAGAGATAGATTTAAGTAAGGCAAAACGAAAGTGCAATTACTTCCCTGGTTTACTTGAACAAAAACTTATTATAGGAGATTTACATATCTCTATGAAATTGATTTTTGTAAGTTCTAGGACATCTCTTATAAGTACTGAGATAATCAATAATGGAGATAAAAACATTTCTTTAAACATGGGTTATAAGGGGAAATTATTAAACCCTAAAGCTAGATTTGAAAATCAGGATAAGAATATTATTGTTAGACTTGATAAGGGAGAGGAATTTCTTTCTTTAAAGAACAATATATCTTCTGCTAAGCTTTCTTTTTCTGAAGATAAACGTTCTTATACAATTAGAGACACTAAAACATTCACTCTTAAAAAGGGAGAGAAGAAAGTATTCACAAATACTCATTCTTATTGTTTCTCTAAAGATGAATTAAGCAAAGAAGCTTCTATCATTAAGACGTCCTTAAATAAATCATCATTTGAATTCACTCTTAATACTAAACGTTGGAACTCATATTTAACTAAAGCTTTAAAGAATGAGAATAACAACATTTTGCTTAAAGATTCTTTAAACAGAAACCTTAAAGTAAAAACAATAGAAACATTAATGAGTAATTGGCGTTCTCCTGCAGGTGACTTATTGCATAATGGAGTATTCCCATCAGCGGCTTATCATGGATTTTATGGATTCTGGTCGTGGGATTCTTGGAAACAAGCCGTTGCTATTTGTAAATTCTTTCCTGAATTAGCGAAAAACAATATACTCTCTATGTTCGATTATCAAGACGATATGGGTATGATAGCCGATTGTATATACTACGATAAAACAGAGAATAATTGGAGAGATACTAAAGCTCCTCTTGCAGCATGGGCCGTTTGGAAGGTATATGAAGCAAGTAAAGATGCTGATTTTGTGAAAGAGATGTATCCTAAATTAGTAAAATATCATAACTGGTGGTACAAATATAGAGATCATAACCAGAACGGATTATGTGAATATGGCTCAACAGATGGAAGTCTTATTGCAGCCAAATGGGAAAGTGGTATGGATAATGCTGTTCGTTTCGATGAATCTAAAATGCTTAAGAACAACGATAAGTCTTGGTCTATGAATCAAGAGTCGGTAGACTTAAATGCATATCTATATGCAGAGAAAATATATCTTTCTAAAATGGCTAAACTTCTTTCTAAAGATTCAGAACAATTCAAGAAAGATGCTGAGATATTAAAGACTAAAGTAGCTTCATTATTTTGGGACAAGAAAACTGGATTCTTCTATGATAGAGATATAGAAACTGGTAACTTAATCTTGAAACAACAAGGTACTGAGGGATGGATTCCTTTATGGGCTAATATCGCAAACAAAGAACAAGCTAATAAAGTGAGAGATGTAATGTATGATTCGGCTCGTTTTAACACTCTTATGCCGCTTCCTACATTATCGGCAAGCAACAAGAAGTTTAATCCTTTAAAAGGCTATTGGAGAGGTCCTGTATGGTTAGATCAAGCATACTTTGGTATTAAAGCTCTTGAGAATTATGGATTTAAGAAAGAAGCAGGTATTCTTACTTATAAACTATTAAATAATGGAGAGGGATTACGATCTAACAAAGCAATTCACGAGAACTATCATCCTATAACTGGTAAAGGACTTAATGCAGAACATTTCTCATGGTCAGCCGCCCATTTATACTTACTACTTAATTAATTATTAAAAATCCAAAGTAAAAGAGCTGATATACGTAATGTATATCAGCTCTTTTTATATTATTCAGATTGTATATTCTTACTTCTGATTCTTTATTCTTGCAGCTATCATTGTATTTTGAAGTAATGCAATAATAGTCATTAGGCCTACTCCACCAGGAACAGGAGTCATATAAGAAGCTTTCTCAGAACAAGCGTCAAAGTCTACATCTCCAATAAGTTTCCATCCTGATTTAGTTTTATCAGATTTTATTCTGTGAATACCTACATCAATTACAACAGCACCTGGCTTAATCATATCAGCAGTTAAGAAATGAGGTTTACCTAAAGCAACAATTACTATGTCTGCTTGACGAGTAAACTCTTCAATATTCTTAGTACGAGAATGACAAACAGTAACAGTACAGTTAGCCCATTCTTCTTTTCTTGACATTAAGATACTCATAGGAGTTCCCACAATGTTAGATCTACCAACAACAACACAATGCTTTCCTGATGTTTCTATTTTGTAACGCTTAAGAAGCTCTACAATACCAGCTGGAGTAGCAGGTAAGAAAGTTGGAAGGCCTTGTACCATTTTACCAAGACTCATAGGATGAAATCCATCAACATCCTTTGAAGGGTTGATAGCTTCAATCACTTTATTATCATCTATATGCTTAGGAAGAGGAAGTTGAACGATAAAACCGTCAACATCATCATCGTTATTAAGCTTGTCGATTACTTTAAGTAATTCTTCTTCTGTAATATCGTCTTCGAATCTGAACTCTGAAGATTTGAAACCTACTTGAGCACATGATTTTACTTTACTTGCTACATAAGTTTCACTAGCACCATCATGTCCAACTAAAACTGCTGCAAGGTGAGGACGTTTGCCCCCAGCTTTTATCATCTCTTCTACCTCAGCAGCTATTTCAGCTTTAACTTCAGCAGATATTTTTCTTCCGTCGATTAATTCCATAATTCTTATAGTTAGTCGTTTTATCTTCTTTTCTTTTTCTTCATGGCTTTGCCCATCATCTTACCAGCAATACCACCGCCGCCACCAGACATCATCTTCATCATCTTACGAGTTTCTTCAAACTGCTTAAGAAGTTTGTTCACTTCTGAAATATCGTTACCACTACCTGCAGCAATACGTTTTCTTCTTGAACCATTGATAAGATTTGGATTCTGACGTTCATCAGGAGTCATTGATTTGATGATAGCCTCTATGCCATTAAAAGCATTATCGTCTATATCTACATTCTTTAGAGCTTTTCCAACTCCAGGAATCATTGCAGCAAGATCTTTGATGTTACCCATCTTTTTGATTTGCTGTATTTGAGAAAGGAAATCGTTAAAATCAAATTGATTCTTAGCAATCTTCTTTTGTAACTTCTTTGCTTCTTCTTCGTCGAATTGCTCTTGAGCTTTCTCAACAAGAGAAACGATATCACCCATTCCTAAGATACGGTCAGCCATACGTTCTGGATGGAAAACATCAAGAGCTTCCATCTTCTCGCCTGTACCTACATATTTAATTGGCTTATTAACTACCTGACGAATAGAAAGAGCAGCACCACCACGAGTATCACCATCAAGTTTTGTTAAAATAACACCATCGAAATCTAATCTCTCGTTAAATTCTTTAGCAGTATTAACAGCATCTTGACCTGTCATAGCATCTACAACAAAAAGAATCTCTGTAGGATTGATAGCTTCCTTAACGGCAGCAATCTCGTTCATCATCTGCTCATCAACAGCTAAACGTCCAGCAGTATCGACAATAACCACATCGTTACCATTTGCTTTTGCTTGCTTAATAGCGGCCTCTGCAATTGAAACTGGACTTTTATTATCTCTATCAGAATAAACCTCTACTCCTATTTGTTCTCCCAACACATGAAGTTGGTCTATAGCCGCTGGTCTGTAAACATCACCTGCAACAAGAAGTGGTTTCTTAGCTTTCTTAGTCTTTAAAAGATTAGCAAATTTACCCGTGAAAGTTGTTTTACCAGAACCTTGAAGACCTGCCATCAAAATAATGGTAGGATTTCCATCTAAATTAACATCAACACTCTTGCTTCCCATTAAGACAGCCAACTCGTCATGAACAAGTTTAACCATCATCTCACCAGGTTTCACAGCATTTAGAACATCTTGTCCAAGAGCCTTCTCTTTTACTGTTGCAGTAAATTCCTTTGCAATCTTGTAGTTAACATCGGCATCAAGTAATGCTCTTCTAACATCCTTAAGTGTCTCAGCAACGTTAATCTCAGTGATTTTCCCTTGCCCTTTTAATAGTTTAAAGGATCTTTCAAGCTTATCGGATAAATTTTCAAACATTGTATATTATGATTTACGTTTTCGATATTATTATTCTTCACTCCACATAGAAGGACAAAAATATAAAAAATAGGCAAAGAATTAATAATGAGAGTGAATAAATGCATATAAAAAGCAGCTTATCAAGTAAAAACTGATAAGCTGCGGCATTAATAAGAGTAAAAAGGGGCTGATTTCTTTAAAATTTAAAATAAACAGCGTATTGCCAAGAATCTATATTATTGTTTATTTTATTATTAAAAGTAGGAATAGAAGCATGTAAAAGGGAAGGTGTTCCCTCTCTATAATTACACTTTAACCCTATTCCTTTATATTCTATATTAGCTCCTACTATAGAACTAAAACTAAGGTATTTAAAAATTAGACCAAAAGCGTAATTAATACCTATATATAAATCCTTTGCAGGGTGGAAATAAAATTCTGTGTTTCCATAAAAAGATAAATTAGTAGCTGTATCCATAAAAGTGGCAGCATCTTCCATAGCTTCATCCATTTTAACAATATTATCTCTAAAATCATAAAAAGGACCTCTTTCCATATTCCAACTCATTTGAGCACCAATAATTCGCCAATGTAAATGTTCACTTATAGGAATATTTACATTTACTTTTGCCAATATTTCTCCACCCCAATAATCATATCCTTTGTTTAAAGAAACAGATTCATTAATAAAAGAATTAACAGTATAATTACCATGAAAAGCATTTACTCCAGCTGCAAAAGAAAAATAACTCTTAGATATAGCATAATGGTATCCAACATATTGTATATCATTCTTTTCTTTTTTATAAAATTTAACTCCTTCTTGAATTCCTCCCTTTATATAATGAGCTGTAACAGTAGAATCCTTCTTAGCAAAGGGTGTTTCTAAATGATGATATTCTGAACCTGTATAACCTGCCAAATATAAAGAATTGCAACTTGATAAAAATAAACTTATTAGTACAAATGCATAAAGGATAATCTTCATTTTAGAATTTATTTGAAGTTATAGTAGAAACATCTAGAGTCATAAAATAACCTAAAGCTCCGCCCTTAATGTTTGTAACTGGAGAAGCTGGAGAAGGTGAATACATACCTCCATCATTTTTTATTTGAGATACAAGAATCTTATAATATTCGTAAGCCTCTTTATTTATTGACATTAGTTTTACTTTTAATTTATTAGCATGATCTGGATACCAGATTAAGTGATTAGATGAAGTACCAAAACCAATCTTGAAATCTTTGACTTTTGGCTTTAATAAAGCATCATCAAAAATAGAGTACCCCCATAACCTACTACTAGAATTTAATCTACCTTCTAAACTATTTATATCGAATGAATATAACTGACTAATATAATAATTTGTGTTTTTAACATCTACATCCGTAAAAGAAATAAAGGGAACCATTGATTCTTCTTTTTGAATTTCAAGTTGCTGTTTTCTTACTTCTATCTTTGTAATTTGAGGAGTCTTTAAAACCCTACTAATAGCAGTATAGTGCATATTGTCCACTTTTACATCCAATGTATATGTCTCTCCCACTATAGCCTTAAAGCCTGCAGGAGCTTTATAATATCCATATCCACATTTGAAATGAACATACTTCTCATAATAAACATCATCAACACCTTTAGGGTCAGTATTTAGAATCTTTAAAAATTCATAAGTATTTCCTTTGCTATCTTGTATTTTTACAATAGCATTCTCTACACCTATATCTTTTGGTAATCTACCTTCACCTGAAACTAACATTAATGACTCACCTGAAACTAAACCTCCTTTAATCTTGGATATTCTAACAAAATTATAATCAACATCTGTACTAATTGTAGCATCAATAGTATGTTTTGCTGTATAATCCTTAAGTTTTAAATCGTAATCTTCTACGCAAGAATAGAGACTGACAGATAGTAAAAAAATTATATATATTCTTCTCATGATATTAAAATTTAAAGCAGTAAGTTATAGTTGGCATAATTGAACCTATGTACATCTTTTTCCCTGTCATCCTATTTATATCATAAGTATCAGGTTTAACCATAAGTGCAAACATATTATGACGAGCATAAACATTATATATTCCAACCTTCCACTGTGATTCAAAATATTTATGTTTTTTTGTATATGTTACCATTAGATCTAAACGATGATTAGAAGGTAGTCTGTAACCATTTCTTGAAGTATAATTAAGAAAGCTTATGCCTTTATATACAAAACGACCAGCTGGCAAAGTAGCAGTTCCACCAGAAGTATAATTCCAAGAAGCAGAAAAATCCCATTTGTTTCCTATTTTATGAGATACTGAAAGATTAATTGCATGAGGTTTATCAAATATCATAGGATATTCACTTCCTCCATTTACGCCCTCTATAGTCTTAAATGTTTTTGAATATGAATAATTAGCCATAAAATGTGTTTTACCAACAATCTTCTTTATAGAAAAATCAACTCCATAAGCTCTACCTGTACCTGCAAGAATTTGTTCGTGTATATTCTCATTCAAAAATAGATTTGAATTATCTATGAAATCTATAACATTATCTAATTTTTTATAATAGACTTCAACAGAAGATTCGAAAGAATTATCTGCAAAGTTTTTATACAAACCAAGAGAATATTGATCTGAAGATTGTGGCTTAATATACTTATTAGATGGCAGCCATATATCTGTGGGAAAACCAAGAGCAGAATTACTCATCAAATGTAAATATTGATAAGTTTTTGTATAAGAAGCTTTTATTGACGTGCTTTCATTTATCATTAAACGCATAGAAAAACGAGGTTCTAAATTTGAGTAAGATTTCCCATACTCATTTTGATCTGTTTTTCTTGAATCTAAATTACTGAAACGTATACCTAAATTAAAATCCAACGCCTCAGATAAAGAAAAATTATTATCAAGATAAAATGCATAAAGATAAGCTCTCTGAGATTTTAAAGTTAGCTTCTTTGAATTTGAAGGACCTCCTCTTGGACTAATCTTTCCAGGTTCTATGTCACTTGTCGAAAGTTCTGATCCAAATTTTATATTATAATTTTCTTTAATAATATAATCTAAATCACACTTAAGATTTATATCATTTAAACTTGCTGTCCAATCAAAATTTCTTGAATCATCTTTTAGATTATATGAATAATCATACTTACTATAAATAAGACTTGTATTCATAAAGAGCTTATCTGATAAGATAGCATTCCATCTAAGACTAGAAGTTATATTTCCCCAATCCATATTAGATTTCTCATCTATATTTGCGTAATAAAAATTATCTCGTCCAGCATAAGCAGATAGATATAACCTATGATTTGCATTAATCTTATGCGATAATTTTAAATTAAAATCATAAAAACTAATATCCGAATTATTACTTAAATCATTAGATAAATTAAGAGCATTAACAGCATTTAATAAATGTCCCACATAAGAATAACGACCAGCCAATAAGAAAGATGTATTCTCATTTATAGGACCATCAATTGTGAGCCGAGAAGCCAGCAAACCTATTCCTCCTTGAACACCTATTTTTTCTTTGTTTCCATCTTTTGTTCTTATATCAATTACTGAAGATAAACGCCCACCAAACTTAGCAGGAATATAAGATTTGTACATGTCTGTAGATTTAAAAGCATCTGCATTAAAAACAGAAAAGAAACCTAAGGCATGAGAAGGATTATAAACAGGTGCTTCGTCTAAAAGAATAAGATTCTGATCGTAAGAACCTCCTCTTACTGACATTTGTGCACTCCCATCAGCTATTGCTCTAACTCCTGATAATGTTTGCAAAGATTTAATAATATCTGGTTCACCACCAATTGAAACTATAGAATTAATAAAATCAGCAGAAATGCTTTCTTTTCCCATTGGCATTCTTGAGATATTCTCATTTGGTAATAAACCATTGACTAAAACATCCTTCATCTCAACTACAGAAGATGTAAGAGACACATCAAGTCTTATATTTTTATTAATTTTAATTTCCTTTATATTTCTATTATAAGAAATAAAAGAGAATTCTACTTTTATATCTCCCTCTAACACTCTTAAAGAGTAAAAACCATAAGCATTACTCATCACACCTTTTCGCGAATTAAGTTCAAAAACATTAGCACCTATTAAAGTTTCACCTGTTTTTGCATCCGTTATAACTCCACTAATAGTAACGTATTTCTTTACTTTAAGTGCAATATTTTTCTTAACAATAAGATATTTAAGCGATTTCTCTTTAGAAATAAGTTCTAATAAACTCTTTAACGAATATTCTCCCTTTGTTATTTTTGTATGAGAATTCACTAGAATACTAGACGCATCATAAGTAAAACGATAATCCGTTTGATTCTCAATATCGTTTAATATTTCAATAATAGACGCATTTGAACGATTTACTCTCAATTGAACAGATTCTTGCGAAAACGCAAAAAGATTCATTGAGATAATAAACATCAATAATAAATATTTTTTCATAATAACTTTTAATTATATACACTAATCAATGAAAATGAAGATTAATGACAAATTCAAAAAGCTACTTTAGATCTAGCTCTATGTCAAGAGCAAATTCAATTGATTTCTTTACTTCTTCTATAGATAAATTATCAATAACAGTAGTTAGTCTTTTTGTACTATCTTGAGGATTCATAAGTTTTATTTCTCTTCCATAAAAACTTGAAAGATATTTACAGACATCATTTATTTCATCTCCCTTAAACTTGATTACTCTAGTAAACCATGATTTGTAATTAGGATCAACTATATCATTCTGCACTATATTCTTAGATTCCAAAACAAAACTAGCAGCTTCATCTTTTACAATGACAAGCTGATTATTTATATTTCCTCTTTCTGCGAATAAAACTCTGCCCGTATTAACCTTTAATTCAGTCCTCAGATGCGTTTCCCTTACATCAAACGAGGTGCCTAATACTTTAATATAAATATTCTTTGCAAATACTTCAAAAGGCTTCTTTATATTTCTAGTAACAGAAAAATAAACATGTCCATTCATATCTATCTTACGAGATTTTCCCTCGAAATCCTTATTATAAGATATTTGTGAATTAGGAGAAAGCCACAAGACAGAACTATCAGGTAAAATAACCTTCTTAACCATCTCCAACTTATTTGCAATTAAAATTCTTTGTATTCCAGTATTAGATTCCATGAATTTTAAAAGAAAAGAGAAAGAAATAAGCAATACAATAAAACCTGCAATCCTATAGAAAGAAAATAATCTTTTCTTATTATGGTGTTTATTTATTTTACTTAGAGCCTTCTCGGTGTCAAAGTTCATTTCTTCAAATTTTCCCTTTCTCTCATAATAAGCTTTTAATTCATTAAACATTTTCTGATTCTTAGCATCCTCACTAAGCCATGTCTTCACACACTTTTGTGCATAAACAGAAGCATTTCCATTGATATAGTCTATCAATTCTTCGTATCCGACATTAGTTTTTAGATCAGTCATAATCTCCATTTTCAATTATAAGACGTTAAATATTTGTACTACCCCCAAAAAGATTTTTAATTATTTAAAAAAAAGCAGACTACATGCAAAAGATACAATTAAAGAAATTAAACCTGCATGCCTCAAATGTTTTCTAATTTTCTTTATCGCTATTCCTATCTGATTCTCAACTGTCTTTTTAGAAATATCCAATTCTTCTGCAATATCGGCATAAGTAAGTTTTGCTTCCCGACTTAAAACAAATATATTTCTACAGTTTCTTGGCAGATTACCTATAGCATCTTCTATATTATTCTTTAAATCTTCTTTCTCCATTGATTCTAGAGAATAATCATAAAAAGAAAGTTCTCTCACATTCTCATTCTCCATTGAAACTATAGAATGTCTCATATCTCTACGTAAAGAATCTATACATTTATTTCTAACAGCACGGAAAAGATATGATTTAAACGATTGTATTTCTTTTAAAGACGTACGTCTTTCCCATAGATGTATAAAAACCTCCTGAACTATATCATCACAAAGATGTTCGTCTCGTAGAAAAGTATAAGCGAAACGGCACAAATCGTTATAATACTCTCTAAAAAGAGCATCAAAAGATTTTTTCGTAAATAGTGTTTTTTTTTGTTTTGACATAAAAAATCAATTATAATAGGCAAAGAAAGAGATAATATCTTTAATGCCACATATTTTTTATATTTTTGTGATAATCCAAATATAAAAAACACTTACATGAGTAATATGAATTTCTTTGCTGTTTTTAAAGTTGATTATCTATATTATATACCTCAGTTTCTTCCTGTTGCTAAAGAAATGCAGAAAAGAAATCTTAACTTTCTATTTATACTTGCAGAAAGAAAGAAAAGAGATATTATACCAACTCTTGACTTAGCTATTGAAACTTGCAAAAAGCATGAAATTAAATATCAAATAGGTGAAGCTGTTGATAAATCATACACTGCAAACTATTTGATATCAGGGGCAAACTCTTTCCCAGAGACATATATCAAGTACGAGAAATCGGTACTAATTGTTCACGGAGTAGGTACAAAATCTGGTTATTTTACCGAAGAACAGAATAAATATGATATACGCTTTATAGAAGGAGAATTCAGATATAACAAAATAAAAGAGCTTTATCCTGATTATAATGGAGTACTTGCAAATGTAGGTTTCTCTAAACTTGACGATGTTCTAAACATGAGCGAGAATGAGAAAAAACATTTGTTTGAAGAAATTGGACTTGATGTAAATAAAAAAACAATTTTATATGCGCCTACATTTTATCCAAGCTCAATAGAGAAAATGAGTAAAGATTTCCCTACACACTTCTCCGAATATAATATTATCATTAAACCTCATTATTTCTCATATTTAAGAGAGAAATACAAAGGACAAAGAAAACGTTTAGAACATTGGGCGAAGGCATCTAATGTATATGTTGCTGGAATTAAAGATTTTAATTTAGCTCCATTCTTTGCTATATCCGACTTAATGATCTCTGATGAATCTTCTGCTATATTTGAGTTTGCAGCACTTGATAAACCTGTAATTTGCAATAGGTTCTTACATCTTCGTTGGACTTATAGAATCTTTAAATCTAAACTCTCTAGAAAATTTGATGCTAACATGAATCAGTTTAGAGATATAGGTCAGAATGTAGAATCTTATAAAAAACTTAAGAACTTTGTAGTAAGCGAGTTTGAAAATCCAAGAAATAAACAAGATATAAGGCATAAATACACAAAACAAGTAATTGGTACTACTGACGGAAATGTTTCTGTTAGAATGCTTAACATTTTAGAACAATAAAATTAAACAGTTAGACTCAAGAAAAGTAGTAACAAATCTATTATATTAGCCGATATGAACAAAATACATATTACTAAATATTAAACAAAAGGTATAATTATAATTAGCTGAATCACCCACATTGAACATTACCTTAATATTATAACACAATATCCCCTAAGTCGAATATTAGAAACTAATTACAAATCTAAATAATTTAATAAATATTAAAAATAGGTTCTAAAAACAAGACTCTTTCTTAATAAAAAGAACATAAAGAAAGATATAAGATAAGCGATACACAAGAGCTAAACACTGCTGAAACAATATTCACAAATGATCTAGAACTAGATTAGGAATACATATTTCAAATATCAGAAAAATAGAAAGGACTTATCATATTTAAACAAAAAGAATAGTACAGAGTCAAATTTATATTTGGCTCTTTTTTTAAAAAAAAGAAAGAAACAAACTATGTTACAATATATATATATCTTTGCACAAGACAAAAGATAACATATATGAAGATTACTGATAATAGAGAAGCTGGAGAGACCCCATTAGAACAAGCAAAACTAGTTATGATTAAGATGTTAAAAACATTCCATAACATCTGCGAACAACATCAATTAACATATTGGATAGATGCAGGAACGCTACTGGGTGCAGTTAGACATAATGGATTTATTCCATGGGACGATGATATTGATATATGCATGCCTAGAGAGGATTATGAAATATTTATTCATATTGCAAATAAAACACTACCAAAAGATATTCTCTTACAATATAAAGAAAACAGTTTAAAAAAATGGAGGTGGATTAAACTAAGAGATAAATACAGTACCTTCATTCAAGAATCTGAACTTAAAAAAGATATTAAATATCATCAAGGAATTTTTATTGATATTTTTCCATATGATTTAATCGAAAAAGATTTTTCAACAACAAAATTATTTTTAAACAGAAGATTTAAAGAACAGAATAAAAAAATAAACAACAACATTAGCTTTCTATTAGATATCATATCTATAGCGCCAATAAAATTATTAGGGTACGAATATTTCAAAAGTAAATTTATAAAACAATACAGTTCAAAGAATTTCAAATATGTATCTACAGGTATAGAAGTCACTGCTGGCTATAAAACATTCAAAAGAGAAACATTGTTTCCATTAAGAAAGATTAAATTTGAAGACGAGTACTTCTATGCACCTAACGACTACGACACATATCTTACAACAACATATGGAGATTACATGAAATTACCAAAACCTGAAGACCGAATACCTCATGCAGCAGAAATAAAACCATTCACTCCCTGTAATCATGAAGATATATTACACTGGAATAAAATTAAAGAGGAAGTTTAACTTCCTCTTCTTATATTTATTTATTTCTATTTACATAAATTACTTGTCCAGTAAAATCGCTTAACAAGGTAAGTATTGAAACCTTAGCAACTTCCTTAGATTCTAATAAAGAACCTTCAGGTTCAACACCAAAATTCTTAACTCTCATAGGAGTTCTTGTTCTCTCAGGATTAATACAATTAACCTTTATTCCAAAAGTCTTCCATTCCTCAGCAATAGCTTGAGTAAAATTCACTGCTGCTGCCTTTGTAGAAGAATATAATGAATAAGAAGAACGACCTCTTGTATAAGAACTTGAAGTATATAATAATAAGTGACCATTAGTTTCTTTAAGATACCTAAAACTCTCATAAGCCACATTAATCATACCTAAATAATTCACATCAATAATATTGCGTATTGAGTCCTCCTCAAGATTCATTAATGGTTCTTTGTTTAAGATTGCTGCAGTATTAACAACATAATCAATACTACCACATTCTTTATAAACTTGATCCAAAGCAATGGCAACATCTTCTCTATTTTTGACATTAGTATCAGTTCCAGAACGACTAAAAGCAAAAACTTTAGCACCTAAATCAGAAAGCATATCAACTATGTCCTTACCTATTCCATAAGAACCTCCAAAAACAACAACAACCTTAGATTTAACGCTAGCTTTAAACTCATCAGATAAATCTTTACCTGAAAAATCAAGATGTTTTAATTGAAACAACTTATCTGCGATAAACATATCAAGAGAGTAAGTCACTTTTATATTAGTTTCAGAACCATCAACAACAAATATCTTCTCTTCTGGTAGATACTTAACAACTACACCACAATCATCTGTTGCTTTAAAATTAGAATCATTTAAAGCCTTATCGTATGCATCACGGATAGTAGAAAGTCTAAAAGCCTGAGGAGTCTGTCCTCTTCTTAAACTATCCCTATTAGGCACATTAGATATCACATTATTTTCATCAACCTCTATTATAGTATCAGTAGCAGGAATAGCAACATCAACAGCTTTAAATTCTTTTAATGCATCAACAACATTTTTAATAATTGGTAATTCTATAAAAGGGCGAACAGCATCATGAAAAATAAGGTTTGCTTCTTTATATTCTAACTCATATGCTTTAATAGCCGCTAAACTAGAATCACTTCTTTCTTTACCTCCACGAAGAATTTTCTTCACCTTTGTATACCTGTTCTTATTTACAATCTCTTCAATATTAGAGATATAATCAGGATTACTAACTATTGCTATTTCGTCTATATCTGTAGACTTTTGAAAAACCTCTATTGTGTGTTCGATAATAGTTTTTCCAGCAACTTTAATTAATTGCTTTGGAAGATTACCACCAAATCTATTTCCTTTTCCCCCTGCTAAAAGAACTGCTATATTCTTCATATATAATTATCTTTTAAATAGCTTATTTAAAAAGCCTGTTTTGCTTATTTTAATCATCATTCCGAAACTATTATCGTACATATCGCCATTATCAAGAGCAAATATTGTAGAAATATCAAAAGGAAGTTTACCTTCTGGCATCATTAACTCCAATAGATAATGTTGTTGAAATTGTGCAGGGTCAATAGTATACCATCTATCTTCACTCATCCACTCTTCAGCCTTTTTGCCCTCATTACGATCATGCACCGATCCATAATTAAAATCGTATGTTGCTTTAAATTTATATCTGATATTTTTAAATTCACCATTTACTCCTACATTAAAAGCTCTAAATGCTGTATTTTTAAAAGATATATATTTATTTGCAGATATATTAGTTGGTGAATTAAGAGGAATACCAAATCCTCTTCCATAATTAGACCAACCAGAACCATAAATACCATTATTAAAATTAGAATCATAACCAACAAGAATACCAGCAGAATGAGAACCGGTATTTCCTTGCATCATAGTAGAATAATACTCTAGCAAGAATGATTTAATAATTTTAGTATTATGAATCTTCACATATAAGCCATAATTTATATCTTTTATATCTCTAATACTTTTATAAAACAACTTCAAGAAATATTGACTACTATCCTCAAACATATTTCTCATATAAAAGGTAGCATCAAAATTATCTGTATTATAATTAAACTTAATCTCATTTTGTCCAACATGATTACCCAATGAATTCTCCATATCATTATAATATGAACCACCCTCTTTAGCAATAAGAACTCTAAGAAATGCATCTAAATTAGATGGCATCCTTCTATTCTTAACACCTTCTAACATAGGAGAAATACCACCCCACTGCGCATAATGTTCAACACCAAGTTCAAAAGAAAATCCCTTCTCTTTACCAATTCTAAGATATGCATTCTTATGATGAAGCATCACTTCACTACAATATCTATCATCAATAAGCCACCCATTAGAGAACTTCCCCTTAACAGCAAGCCAACCTTTAGTAAAAGGCACATTTAAATAATCAGTACTAGAAATCTCTATCTTAGGATAATTACGAGCATTACCAGCCATAACAATAGAATTATTCACAAAAGATAATCCATCATAAATGACATCCGTATTTTTAGCTCCAACGAACAATTGCATTTTACCGTATTTCACACTAGCAAAATATTGATTTATTAAAGCCTTCTTATCATACTGATATGAAGTAGCCGCATCAAAACCGAAAGAATAATCTAAAGCTATAGATTTCTTAGAGGTAGAATAATCTTTATTAAAACCTATATAAAGTAAATCACTTCTTTTGTCAGGAATTAAGCCATTTCTATTATTCACCAACCAAAAAGGTAGATTATCATTTGAAGAGACAGAAGTAATAGCTTCAACCTTATATTTAACACTACTTATCTGTGAAAAACCAGTACTTGATAAAAAAAGAAAGAAAATAAAATATAGATATCTAGAGAAATTCATATGCTTTATTTATTTATGTATGCTTTTACAAGAGAACAAATATTATCAACATCTTCAATAGATAATTCATAATACATAGGTAGACGAACTAATCTCTCACTTTCAAGAGTAGTATATTTATCTTCTTTCATTACACCAAACTTCTTACCAGCAAGAGCCGAATGAAGAGGGATATAGTGAAATACACAAGAAACTCCATTCTCTTTCATGTAATTAATAAAATCTGTTCTTTCTTCAAGATTAGCAAATTTTAAATAGAACATATGAGCATTATGAACACAATCAGAAGGAATAAATGGCAATTCTATAGAATTAAGATTCTTTAAATTATCATTATATCTATTCCAAAGAGTTAAACGTTTATTATTTATAGCTTCTGCTTCCAATAATTGAGGATAAAGATAAGCCATATTAAGTTCAGATGGCAAAAAGCTAGAACCCATATCAACCCAAGAATACTTATCAATCTGTCCCCTAAAGAACTGTGATCTATTAGTACCCTTTTCTCTAATAATCTCAGCACGGTCAGAGAAACGCTCATCATTAATAATTAAAGCACCACCCTCACCGGACGTATAATTTTTTGTTTCATGAAAAGAAAAAGCGCCAATATGTCCAATAGAACCAAGAGCTTTACCCTTATATGTAGACATCACTCCCTGAGCAGCATCCTCTACAACAAAGAGATTATACTTCTCAGCAATAGCCATTATAGTATCCATTTCACAAGCCACACCAGCATAATGAACTGGAACAATAGCTTTAGTTTTACTAGTAATAGCCGATTCTATCTTAGTCTCATCAATATTCATATTATCAGGACGAATATCAACAAATATTATTTTTGCACCTCTAAGAACAAAAGCGTTTGCAGTAGAAACAAATGTAAAAGAAGGCATAATAACTTCATCTCCTTCCTTTATATCAAGAAGAATTGCAGCCATATCAAGAGCATGAGAGCATGATGTAGTCATCATAACCCTTAAAGCACCTGTCATTTTAGCTAACAACTCAGTACATCTTTTAGTAAAATCACCATCACCACTAATATGTCCACCACTAATAGCTTCTGCTATATATTTATTCTCGTTCTCAAGAACAACAGGTTTATTAAAAGGAATATTATTCATATTTTTTATATTCATCTTTAAGCTTTGCATATTTAATAAAAACATTTGCAGATTCTATAACAGTAGAAACTAATCCAAGATATCCGTTCCTAAAACCCATCTTCAAGAAATAATCTCTAAAGAATCTCCATTTTGTTTTAAGAATCATCTCAAATATAGAAATCTTCTTTCCTTTTTTATAGGCATCCTCTGCAAACCAAGTAGTATAGGAATTGTTTTTTTCAACAAATTCAGCAAGAGTTGGATAACAATAATGTAAAAGATCTCCCTTTAGAAAAGATCCCATAGAACCATCTGCTGCTATAAAATAACCATGAGGTTCAGTACCTACTGTTTTAACTGTCTTTCTATCATATAAACGCATCTTCTTATCAGGATACCATCTACCATGCTTCATCCACTTACCACAGAGCTGATTCAATCTATTAAAATAATACCCCTCACCATTCCAATTTTCTTTAACAGCAAGAATGCTATTTTGAAGTTCCTCAGACAAGGCCTCATCAGCATCCATAGCTATTATATGGTCATACTTAGCCTCATTAGAAGCCCAATTTCTTTGCCCTATAAAACCACACCAAGTATTCTGAACAAATCTAACCTTATCGTATCTAGCACAAATAAGCTCAGTTTTATCTGTAGAAAAAGAATCAACTACAAGAATCTCATCAGCTAAAGGTAAAAGAGATTCTATACAAAGAGCTAAATCTCTCTCATTATTAAGGGTCATTATAGTTGCAGATAATTTCACTTGCATACCCATTATTTATAATTTTTCAATTCCGTTAGAAATTTTTATAATTTTATTATTTATAGCTTCTTTCCAAATAGATTTATTCTCATTCAAATGTTCTTTATTGACATATCCTCTAGAATGTTCTAGATGAATACAAATAGCAGAATATCTTATTTGTTTAGATTTAATATTAAAATTCTTTAGACGACTACCAAACTCCCTATCCTCAGCGCCATAATGCATGTCTTCATTAAAGCCATTTAATTCAACAAGATACTCTCTCCAAGTAGAAGCATTACCACCATTCCATGTAGCCTTGGTAGGAGTCATCGCATTAAGCAAAAATGTAAGACACTTACTCTTAAGTAATTTAGACAACTTAAATGAGCAAGGAACACCAGCCTGTTTCAGCCACTTTATATTAAAAGCCTTTGCTGTTTTTATATCATCTTCAGAAATAAGTTCACTAACATTCATAGGCAAACGAAAAGCTCCTCCAGAAAGGAAATATCCCTTTTCTGAATTATCCACATGAGTTTTTATAAAATCCCTTCTAGGAATACAATCACCATCGGTAAATATTATATAATCACCAGTAGATTGCTTTACAGCCTTATTTAGAATAGCAGTTTTTCTAAATCCCAAATCTTCATGCCAAACATGCTTAATATCTAAACTATATTTTTTTCTACACTCTTCAACAAGAGTTTTAGTATCCTCTTTAGAGCCATCGTCTGCAATAAGAACTTCAAAATCTTTATATTCCTGAAATGACAATCCGCACAATACCTTTTCTAGCCATTTAGGATTATTATAAGTACTTATAATAACAGATACTTTCATAATTATTTATTTTTTGTGGAGAATAGACTTAATAATTTTCTTTCTCTTCTTTCTCTTTTCTACACTATCTTTATGCTTCGAATCATAACCTTTCAATAAGTCATATACATATTCGTAAGAAACATTATTCAACTTAGCATACTCTTCAGAAATAAATTTCAACATATCTTCACTATTCCATAACTTAGAAAAGTTTCTTATTCCCATCTCTAAGGATACATCAAGAAACTTCATTCTATTTATATCAACAAGAGAGAAAATATAATTATCTCCTAATTTCTTTATAAGAATATTACCGGGAGAATAATCTAAATGAAGAACTCCCTTTTTGTGAAGTGAATAAGTAAAATTAGCAAACTGACGAATGACATTTTCTCTATCAGCTACCCTTTCCTCCAAAACCTCTAACATAGAGAAATCATTTTCAAAATACTCACAAATATAGTAAGACTTAGACAAAAATAATTTTCCTGTTTCAATATATGCTATGTTTATAGGAGTATTTAAATCCAAAGAGATAAGTTTATTAGCAAATTCATAAGAACGAGCAGCCTTAGATTTTCTAAAATACTTATAGATAAGTTTATTAATTACATTTGGTTTTTTAAACGATTTAATATTAAGAATAATATCATCTAATTCAATATTTCGAATCTGATTCCTTCCATCATAAATTAAAGTACCTAAAGAATCAAAATCGAAAGTTATCTCCTTTATTTTGTCATAGTACTTCTTATATGCATTATTTATAACAAGTTTCATTACTTTAATTGCTAATATTACATAAATATCTTGTAAAACTTTATTCTGTCAAAAAAAGTAAGTTTATAATTATAAGTAGATATAACATCCTTTATAATCAACTTATATTTTTCTTCTTTATACTTCTTTAAAATCTTATATAAATCTCTAATATAGACTCTTACAGCATTTCTAATATGTAATGCTTTGTTGTTACTATATTTATCAATATAATACAATCTAATATCTAATGTAGATTTATCAAATTCTAATTCCTTCTCATGATCTTGAATATGACTTGCAGAGTGTTCACATATTCTATAAGTGGCCAAGGATTGATCTTCGTAATAATACTTTGTATTCTTAGATAACTCAAGCCATTGTGGGTAATCACCCATTTTCCAGCCTTTCTCTTTTCCTAGATTGCTAACATTACATTTCAAAAAGAGTTCTTTATTAATGCAAATAGTAGGAGTCTTTATAAAATTTGATCTTAATAATTCTTCAAATATAAGACCATGTCTTTTTCTTCTTCTTTTTCTATGATTATGCCTTACATCTAATTTTCCAGTACGATCATGATAATAATCTATATCAGAAGAAATAAATCCATAATCCGGATTCTTCTCCATAAAATCAAGTTGTACCTCAATTTTATTAGGATTATGCCAATAATCATCACCCTCTAAGAAAGCAACATATTTGCCATTACAAGCAGCCGTAACTCTCTCAACATTTGCAAATATTCCAACATTAGTTTCAGAACTTATTATTCTAATAACATCAGGATATCTCTCTTTGTATTCTTTTACAATGGCCAATGTATTATCAGTAGAGCAATCCTCACCAATAATAATTTCATACTTATATTTAGTCTTCTGATTAACTACACTTTCAATAGCATTTGCTATATACTTTTCATGATTATAAGTAATCATGTGCACACTAAGCATTATATTATTTTCTTTCATAAAATTCTAACTTAAGAATCAATTTCTCTTGATAATATCTAAGTTTTAATTATTCAAGACAATATATTCATTTAACGCAAAAGGTTTCTTTAAATTATTCTTTGTAGATGTTAACTGAAAAGACCAAATGACACCTGTTATTAATTCAATATCAAGATCCGTTAGATTCTCATATAAAGGTAGGCAAAGTACATTATCAGAAATCAATTTAGCCTGAGTAAGATCAGATTTCTTACAATTTTTATATACTTCAAAATCAGAAATAAGAGGATAGAAATATTTTCTTGCAAAAATCCCATTCTCTTTCAATTCCTCATATAAATTATCTCTTGAACAATTATATTCTTTTACATCGATTGAAATAGGAAAATAAGAATAATTATAATTTAAATCCTCACTAATATCTAAAAGTTTAATACCCTTTATCCCTTTTAAACAAAGTTTATATTTATGAAATATCAACTTTCTTTTTTCTATAGAGCAATCAATTTTTTTAAGTTGCAACAAACCAAAAGCTGCCTGTAATTCATTCATCTTAGCATTAATACCACAGGCTTCAATAGTTGTTTCATCAACAATACCAAAATTCTTTAACTTATCTATCTTATTCTTAGTTTCTATATCATGAGAGACAATAGCTCCCCCTTCAATAGTATTAAAGACTTTAGTTGCATGAAAGCTCAATATAGACAAATCACCATAATTCAATATAGACTCTCCATTCTTTTCTACACCAAAAGCATGAGCTGCATCATATATTACTTTTAAATTATGTTTTTTCGCTATAGCTTCTATTTTTCTATTGTCGCATGGAATACCATAAACATGAACAGGCATTATGGCAGTAGTTTTACTTGTTATCAATGATTCTATTTTATCAGCATCTATATTATAAGAATCTTTTTCAGTATCACAAAAGACAGGTTCACATCCATTCCATAATATAGAATGAGATGTTGCAACAAAACTATATGGAGTGGTAATTACTTCACCCCCCACATCCAATACCTTCAAAGCTACCATAAGAGCAAGAGTTCCGTTAGAAAATAAACTCACATACTTAACGTTAAGATATTTCGCTAACTCTTCTTCTAATAACTGATGATAATATCCATTATTTGTTAAGATTTTTCTATCCCAAATATCAGACAATAATTCATTAAACTCTCCCAAATCTGGTAAGGAAGGTTGCGTTACATATATTTCTTTCATAAGTCACCTTATCAATTTACACCAACACAAAACTACAATAATTATTCTAAAGTTCTAATTTGACTATTACTTATTCATGGTTTTACATTAAACATAAACATTATTTTGCTGTTGAAACATTAATATAATCCACCATTAATATCTATACCAGTACCATTAACATAGTTATTACTTATTAAATAATTAACTGTATTTAAAATTTGACTAGGGTCACAAAATTCTTTATTAGGAATCCTTTCTCGTATCTGATTCTTAAAAGAAGCAGGAACACTATCTATTCCCATTCCAATATCAGCATATCCTAAGTTGATATTATTTATAGTTATACCTTTAGATGCATTTTCAACAGCTATAGTTTTAGATAAACCCCAAAGAGCTGATTTTGAAGCAGCATAAGCACTAACACCTGGAGTTCCAACCTGAGCAGCAATAGAAGAAAAGTTTATAATTCTACCAAACATATTCTCTCTCATAAGTGGTAATATCTTATGAATAACATTAAATGTACCAATTAAATTAACGTCAATAACATTACGCCAAGACTGCATATCCGATTTATGTGCAAATTTATTGTAAGTGATACCTGCACAATTAATTAAAACAACATCCCTTCCTAGATCTAAAGAATCAATCCATTTTTGAACCTCATTTTCATCCCTAATATCAAGTTTATAAAGAAACTTACTATTCGTTTCAGAAGAAGAATTATACGTACCATAAACCCTATTAGTCTCACTCTCTAAATGTTCAAACAAATAAGCACCTATACCTCTAGATGCCCCTGTGATTATTATATCCATAAATCTATCCCCATTTTATTATAGATGCACCATAAGTCCAGCCCGATCCAACTGCAGCAAATAAAACAACATCACCATTCTTTATTTTACCCGCTCTATTAACTTCATCTAAAAGAATAGGTAATGTCCCTCCAGAAGTATTAGCATATTTCTCCATATTAGTATGAACTTTCTCAAAAGGTAGCCCTATTAACTCAGCAGTTTTCTGCAAGATACGTATACTAGGTTGATGAGGGATCATCATATCTATATCCTCTATATTGAAGCCAGTATCTTCAAGAACCTGATTTATTGCTTTTGGAAGAGCTTCTGTAGCTGTATCATAAACAGCTTTACCATTCATATGAAAAAAATGTTTTCCTTCCTTAACGGTTTCTAGACTAGTAGGATTCTCTGAACCACCTGCAGACACAGTAAATTCATCTCTTCCTCTACCATCTGTGTACAACCTATAAGCCAAGAATCCCTCTTCATAAGTTGATGGAGATAAAACAACAGCTCCTGCACCATCACCAAAGAAGACACAATCTCTTCTAGTCCAATCAGTAATTGAAGAAAATGTATCAGCACCTATAATTAGAATATTTTTATATACTCCTGATGCAATATATTGAGCGCCTACAGACATAGCAAAAAGGAAACCAGAACAAACAGCAGCAACATCAAAAGCAGCAGCATTGTAAGCTTTCAACTTATTCTGCACAATAGATGCAGTAGAGGGAGCTATTCTATCTGGAGTTGCAGTTGCAACAATAATCAAATCAATATCACTAACAGTAAGGCATGCGTTCTGTATTGCGTTAAGACCAGCCTCATAAGCCAAGTCGCTTGTACATTGACCAGGAGCAACAACATGTCTCTCTTTAATACCTAAATTATTATAAATCCATTCATCAGAAGTGTCAACAAGCTTTTCCAATTCCTTATTAGTAATTATTCTTTCAGGTACATAAGATCCAGTACCTTGAATTTTAACATTCTTTACTAATTGTTTCATATTTATAATTTAAATTTCTCTTTTACCTCATTATATTCTTCCTTTAATATACTTAAAAGATATTGGTCATTAAACTCTCCATTTTTGTATATTATATGTCTTTGCAAGCCTTCTACTTTATAACCGACCTTCTCCATTAATTTTTTAGCAACATCATGAGATTTCAGACATTTACCTATACATCTCTCCATTCCTAATTCTTCGAAAACATATTTTAGAATCAACAAGGCTATTTGCGTACCAAATCCTCTTCCAGAGAAATCAGGTGAAATCTTTATTCCGCTCCAGAAGCAAGATTTATTTATATGATCTATATCAGAGACCGAAGTATATCCAACAATTTTATCTGTTCCTTTTTCACAAGCGGCTACATAAAATAGATCCTTAAAATCTCCATATATAATATCTTCAACCCACTTTGTTTCTCTTGCTAAAGAAACAAAACGTTTAGTTCCACCTATTTTGCTTTCCATCTCATCAATTCTTCTTAACGAATTAATAAAAATTGCATCTTCTAATTCAAATGCTCTAAAATATATATCCATAAATCTTCTTTATAATAATATTGATAGTATTTTTTTCATTTCTTTAATAGAATACCTTTGATCTATTGGCAGAGGTAAAATATACTTAGTCATAGAATATTCTAAATCATTGATATCACACCAATCTGTAACATTTGGCCAATACATTGCAACAAAGATTTTATTCTCAATTAATATCTCCCTTAATTTATCTTTTCTTAACATAAAGGGATAAACCATTGGACCATTAATATTTTCAACAGAAATATCCAACTCATTATATTTACTTAATTCATTATGCAAAAACAAAAAATTGTCTTCCCTTATTTTTTTAATCTTTTCATAATCTATACCAGATAGAATACTATGTGTAATATTTGACATTTCCAGAATCTCATTACAAACCAGATTCTGTGTATTATCTTTAAAATCAGAATAAGAGATATCTGCTCCACAATCAAGTCTTTTAATAAGATGAGACATTCTATTAAAAGACACATCCTTATCAAATTTAATATCTAATCGTTTATTAGTATAAAGATATCCACCATCAGCCACACCTACAAATTTACGTGGAGAATAAAAGGTATCAATATTATTTATTGGTTTAGAAAAGAAAGCTTGAGTATTATCAATTACTAATTTGTCACCATATTTACGCGACAATGATTCAACAACATTTTGTTTTAATCCAAAATAATTAACATATAGAAAGGCCTCATTACTGTTCAAAGTTTTTTCAAACAATGGTTCAAAAGAACTATTAATTCTATAAAACTCATATTCTATATTCAACTTAGTTATTGGTTCTAAAACCACATCACATACAAAATAAGGAATATATATCTTACTACATTTTCTTGCTTTTAAAATATACTCTAGGCAATTACGTCCAGTATTAAGACTTAATGCATCTGAATGATATTCCTTAGAGTGATTAACCTCTAACTCAAAAAAACCTCCTATTTCTTTCATCTCTATATCAATTCAAAGTTAGTCAACATTTCTTGAATAGATTCAACAGAATTAAACATCATTACATCAATTATAGATAAATTCGGTTCAAAATCCTTATTAAACTGAGCATAATTAATCTCTTTAGTTTTAACAAAAAAGAGCTCTATATTATTATTTTGAAACATTTCTTTTGAATATAGATCTACACCTCCAATTGGGTTTATATAAAATTTCGGCATAAAAGAAGCACATAAAGATAATACTCTTTCCTGAGCTTTAAAATCCTTATCATAGCTTAACTTTGAAGACACCTTAATTGAAGTCTTTATACCCAAATATTCATTTATTTTCATTAATGAATTAGTAATAAACTCACTCAATCCCCTTTCTTTACAAGAAAAAATATCTTCTAACAGATTATGCGTTTCTTTAAAGAATGGAGCTTTTGAATAAGATTGAACTATAGTTCTTAAGAACTTAACAACTTCCTTATCAAACTTAGTTTCATCAAGAAATCGCTCATTAATATTAGCAAAAGTAGAATCTTTTCTCAAACTTAAATTAAACATTTTTTTGCTACCTGATACTAAAATATTATTTCTATTTATCCACCCTCCCTTTATAAACTGCACATCATCATATACAACAAAAGTATCCGCCAAATTCATTAATTGAAAATATCCAATATAAGGAAAAAGATAAGGCTGCATTATTGCTAATTTCATATTCAAATTTTAAATTATTCTACAATATTATTATCTTACCACTCTATTTAAAATTAAAAATCACAAAACAAATCTCACATTAAATAACAACAAATATATAGAGGTTTTAACTAAAACATTATATATAAAAAAAACAAAATGAGATTTAAAAAAACATACAAATGTAAAGATAATACAACACAATAACTATAAGTCATAGTCCAGTCTACTTAAATTATTGCGAAAAAACAATATATTTACAAATTACTTAATAAAAACACTATAAATGAGCAGAAAGATCTCCAGAAGAACAATCATTAAAACAAGCTTAATTTTTTTAATACTAAACAGCTTCATTTCATACATTATTGGATTCAAATTCATTAGATACACGGGAGCAATAGAAGGAGTAATTGATTTCTCTTACGTAACAGCACTATCAGTAAGTCATCTTTTCTTATTAACACACTTAATTGCATTAATAATAATACCCCTTGTACTTATTTATCCAAAGAAAAACTTAATCAAATGCATCTCCATATGTTTAGGAATGATATTCCTTTTTGCACTTTATGCAGACGCAGTAGCATTTGAACAATACAGATTCCATATAAATAAATTCATAATTAATATGATTATCAAAGGAGGTAAAGGCATCTTTCACTTCGATACTAGTATGTATTTTATTATGAGTGGACTTATACTAGGATTACTTGCCTTTGAATTTTTATTATACTTCGTATCAGAAAAGTTATCATCTTTAAGAATAAACAAACAACTTAAATACACATATATAATAATCTTCGCAACATATTTAATTTGCAATATAATGTATGCTGGAGCAAGCGCATACTATTTCAACCCAATAACAAAGCACAATCGTCTTTACCCACTCTACATGCCTTTAACAGCAAATAGATTTCTACGTAAACTAAACATTGTTGATATACAAGATGCAAGAGCCAATCTTAAACATACAAGCATAAAAAACACAAACCTAAATTATCCTAAAAGCAAGTTAGTATTCAATGACAGTATAAAAAAGCAAAAAAACATTATATACATATGTATAGATGCCTGGCGCTTTGATTGTATGAATGAAAAAATAAGTCCAAACATATACTCTTTAAAAGAACACTCTCACTATTTCAGAAATCACTTCTCCGGAAGTAACGGAACACGAGGAGGCATCTTTTCTATATTCTATGGTTTACCAAGTATATATTGGGATAATATGGAAAACAACTGTATCTCTCCTGTATTTATTAATACACTACAGAAAAAGAACTTTCAATTTGGAATATACTCTACAGCAACATTAGCCACTCCATCTTTTGACAGAACAGTATTCAGTAACTTTAAAGAATTAGAAACAAAAACCAATGGAAGTAGGCCTTCTGAAGGAGATAGTATAGTAAGTCAGAAATTCAACAAATTCATTGACAGCATCAGCATAAAAAAAGACAATAAACCTTTCTTTGGATTCTTATTTTATGACTCAGCACATGGATACGACTATCCAGATAATTACAAAACAGTCTTTAACCCAAGTCTTAAAGCAGTAAATTATCTAGATTTAAACAATGACTACGACAAAACAGCTTTCTTTAATAGATATAAAAACTGTGTTCATTATGTAGATGAGCAGATTGCCAAGGTAATATCTAAATTGAAAGAGAAAAAGATGCTAGAAAACACCATTATAGTCATTACAGGTGATCACGCTCAAGAATTCAACGACAACAAGAAAAACTATTGGGGACACGGAGGCAACTTCTCTAAGTATCAAATAAAGGTACCAATGATTATCTTCGATACAGACAACACTTTTCATGAATACACACACAAAACATCACATTTTGATATAGCACCAACAATATTAAGTAAATACTTAAACTGTACAAACGATTCTAAAGATTACTCATTAGGAAAGGATTTGTATAAAATAAAAGATTGGGATTATATTGTTTCTGGAAGTTATATCAACTACGGAATAATAACAAAAGATCAAATTATCACAAAATATTACAGCGGTGATTTCGAACTAACAGATAAAAGTCTAAATGTTCTAGATATGGACAAATTAGATTTCACTAAACTAAATAAGATAATGAAAGAAATTAATAGTTTCTATCAGAAATAAAAAGAGCATATTAAAAAAAGAGAATAGAATCACTCAGGATTCTATTCTCTTTTATATTATAGATATAATAAAGGTAATCTTATATTCTCTCATAATTAATAAAAGAATAATCACATTCATTCTTCTCATCCTTCTGAAGATCTTCTCTAAACACCTCATTCCATTCCGAAGCCTTAACCTCAGGAATAAAAGTATCACCCTCAATATGAGAATTCATACGAGTAAGATAAAGATTAGACGCCAGTGGGAAAGCCTGATTATAAATCTCGCCACCACCAATAACAAACACCTCTTCATCATTACAAATAGCAAAAGCCTCCTCAAGAGAATGAACCACAACGCAGCCCTCTTGTTTATAATCCTTATTACGAGAAATAATAACCGAACGACGACCAGGAAGCGGTCTGCCTATAGACTCGTAAGTCTTGCGACCCATAATTATATGATGCCCCATAGTAAGGCTCTTAAATCTCTTTAAATCGGCAGATAACCTACAAATCAACTGATTATCTTTACCTATTGCATTATTTTCAGCTGCCGCCACTATTATTGAAACCTTCATATCTCTACTAATTATTTTCTACCTATAGAATAATACTCAAAACCAAACTCATTCATCTGAGAAGGATCATATATATTTCTGCCATCAAAGATAAGTTTTTGTTTCAACTCTCTCTCTATAAACGTAAATTTTGGAACTTTAAACTCCTGCCATTCAGTAACTAAAACCAAAGCATCACAATCTCTTAAAACAGAATACATGCCATCAGCATATTCAACCCTATCGCCAAGAATCTTTTTAGTCTCCTTCATAGCCACAGGATCATAAACCTTCACTTTTGCACCAGAGGAAAGCAAAGCCTCAATAAGAACTAGAGAAGGCGCCTCACGCATATCATCAGTCTTAGGCTTAAACGAAAGTCCCCACACAGCAAAAGTTTTATCCTTCAAATCCCCCTTAAAACGATTAGAAATCTTATCAAAAAGGACATGCTTCTGTTTCTCATTTACAGACTCTACAGCTTGTAAAACCTCTAGTTCATGAAAATTCTCTTTCCCTATTTTCACAAGAGCTTTCACATCTTTAGGAAAACAAGAACCGCCATAACCACAACCAGCATTAAGAAAAGACTTACCTATACGCGAATCGCTACCTATACCCCTTTTCACTTCATCAATATCAGCACCAACAAGCTCACACAAATTAGCAATATCATTCATAAAAGAAATACGAGTAGCAAGCATAGCATTTGCAGCATACTTAGTCATCTCAGCAGAGGCAATATCCATATAAACAACAGGATAATTCTGAATAGAAAAAGCATGATAAAGTCTCTCCATAAGCTTTTTAGCCTTATCCGAATCAACACCTACCACCACTCTATCAGGCTTCATAAAATCATTAATCGCATCACCCTCTTTCAAGAACTCAGGATTAGAAGCCACATCAAAATCAATAGAAGAGCCCCTCTTATCCAATTCTGCCTGAACCGTCTCACGCACCTTCTCAGATGTACCAACAGGAACAGTAGATTTAGTAACAAGAAGCACATAATCATTTATGTTCTCTCCCACTTCCTTAGCAACAGCCAGAACATACTGTAAATCAGCAGAACCATCTTCTCCGGGAGGAGTACCAACAGCGATAAAAATAATATCTACATTTTCTAGAGAATCTTTCAAGGAATCAGAAAAAGAAAGACGTTCGCTCTCCACATTTCTTTTAACCATCTCAGACAACCCAGGCTCATAAATAGGAACATTCCCATCCTTAAGCATAGAGATTTTATCCTTATCTATATCCACACAAGTAACTGTAATTCCTGTTTCCGAAAAGCATGTTCCCGAAACAAGACCTACATAACCCGTTCCCACTATTGCTATTTTCATACTATATAAATTCTTACTACAAATTAATAACTAGCCAAACGATTAAATAGAAACCGCACCCTTAATATGTGGATGAGATTCATAACCTACAAGTTCAAAATCCTCAAACTTAAATGAGAAGATATCCTTCACATCCGGGTTAATCTTCATAATAGGAAGTTTCTTAGGCTCACGAGACAATTGTAATTTCACTTGCTCTATATGATTATTGTAGATATGAACATCACCGAAAGAATGAATAAAATCACCATACTCAAGATCACAAACCTGAGCAACCATCATAGTTAAAAGAGCATAAGAAGCCACATTAAAAGGAACACCTAAGAACGAATCCGCACTTCTTTGATACAACTGACAAGACAACTTACCATCAGCTACATAAAATTGAAAAAGCGCATGACAAGGAGCAAGATTCATATTCTCTATATCACCTGCATTCCAAGCACTCACAATAATTCTACGCGAATCAGGATTAGTCTTAATATCATTAATCATCTGAGCAATCTGATCCAATGAAGAACCATCAGGCTTAGGCCAAGAACGCCACTGATAACCATAAACATGACCTAAATCGCCATTCTCATCAGCCCACTCATTCCATATTTTCACTCCATTATCTTGAAGATACTTCACATTAGTATCTCCTTGCAAGAACCATAAAAGTTCATGTACAATAGATTTAAGGTGCAACTTCTTAGTTGTCACCATAGGAAATCCCTCATTAAGATCAAAACGCATTTGATGACCAAAAACACTAATAGTTCCAGTACCAGTACGGTCAGACTTAACAGTTCCATCCTTAAGGATAGTATCTAATAAATTTAAATATTGCTTCAAAATTCTTGAATTATGAGTTTGTAATAATCTCTTAAAGTCTCTACTAAAATAATTCTAATGCTTTAGCACCAAATCTCTCACCGAAAAGACCAGCTCTCTCATTCTCAAAATCGCTACCCTCACGAATTGCAACAGCACCAAGATGAGTATAAGGCGCGCCCATAGAAGCACCAGCAGAATAGATCAACACACCTCTTACAAGCAATTGACCAATAAGAGTAAGCTCAGCCACTTCAGCACCACCACCAAAATAATTAGCAGTTGCAAAAACACCACAAAGTTTACCTTCTACATTTAGGGACTTCAATTCAGTATCCATAAATTTCTTCATTTGCCAAGAGAAAGAAGCAAGATAAGTTGGAGTTCCTATTATTACAGCCGAAGAAGCCTTTGCGAATTCAACATCGATATCAAATATCGACATACATTTCACTTCTATCTCACCTGCTTTTCTTATTCCATCAGCAATAACATCAGCTACTTTAGCTGTATTTCCTGATTCTGAATGGTATATAATTGATATTTTCATTTTTTCTAAAATTTAAAATTATTAAATAATTATCTTAACTGCTCAGACAGTTTTTCCATTGCTAAAGCAGCAGGAACATTCTTATAAAGAATATTATAAACCGCATCAGTAATTGGCATACGAACATTATATCTCTTATTTATCTCATATATGCCATTCACGCCAAAATAACCTTCAGCTATCATATGCATTTCTAATTGAGCAAACTTCACAGAATATCCTTTACCTATCATAGTTCCGAAAGTCCTGTTTCTACTAAATTGAGAATAACCAGTCACTAATAAATCGCCTAAATAAGCTGAGCTCTTAATATCTCTATCAATAGGATGCACAGTATCAACAAAACGCTTCATCTCCTGTATAGAATTAGAGATAAGGACAGCTTGGAAATTATCGCCATAACGTAAACCATGGCATATACCAGCAGCAAGAGCAAACACGTTCTTAAGAACTGCACCATACTCAGTACCATAGATATCCTCAGAGGCACATGTCTTAACATATTTACAAGCAAATGTATCAGCTAACATCTTTGCTCTCTTAATATCACAGCAAGAAAATGTAAGATAAGAAAGTCGCTCTAAAGCAATCTCCTCAGCATGACAAGGACCTGATATAACGGCCATATTCTCCAATGGCACATTCATATGCTCATTAAAAAACTCACCAACTATCATGTTCCTATCAGGGATAAGTCCCTTAATTGCCGAAACAATAATTTTGTCGTTTAAACTTACTGTAAGATCTTTTAAAGCATCCATAATAAAGGCCGAAGGAATGGCCATAACTATAATATCAGAAGCTTCAACTATCTTATTTATATCAGAAGAGAAAAAGATATTCTCAACATCGAACTCAACATCACGCAAATAATGGGGATTATGAGCATCTTGTTTAAAGAGTTCTATACTTTCATCTTTTCGCATAAACCAATTTAAACCATCCTGTGTTTCCATTAATATCTTAGCAATAGCGGTTGCCCAGCTACCTCCACCAACAATACCAATTTTATAAGAATTACTCAATATATTGTGTTTTAATTAATTAATAATTCATTGCACTGTTTGCAATAACTCAAAGGTACAAAAAGAATTATTAAATAATAATTAGAGCATGATACTTATTGAATGTTTAAACACCCCTATTATACTCTTTAATCAAGTTATCAAAATCAGATAGTTTATAAGCATCAGCAAAAACATCATTATAAACAAGCTTAACTATAGATTCTAGTTCTTCACTAAATACAAGTTCGTTATTTATTATTTTATACTTAGAAGAAATATCTTCCAAAGGAATCAAACATTTATAAATAAATTCAGTAATCTTTTTATTTATATTTATTTGACTTTGCGACTTAATATCATATTCTAATAGAACATTATTATTAAATATCTTTGGAAACATAGTATTAAGACCTTTAGAAACTGAAGTTGTATATCTAGATCCACTTATCTCTAAATCAGATATGCGTAAATCAATACCATAAGTAACACCTGTATCAACTGGAGCCTCAAGCTTTAGATTCAAATTACTACCAATCTTATTTATTGCATCAATAATTCTCACAACTTGTAAAGAATCATTTTTTCTAAAATCACCATGAAGGCGTACTGCAACATCATTAGGATGTTTTACTAAAACCTTCTCTTTACCAAAACAATTGTTTCTTATTTCGTTTAAAACTTCTTGTTTTACTTTATTATCTTTCAAATATTTCTTTATCTTTTCAGAAGTATTAACCGAATACAAAACATCTGAGAAATCTTTCTCAAAATCTATTCTATTATAATTACTTGGCCACACATCATCATACAAAAGTTGAAGCACTCTTTTATCTACATTAGTAAAAAATTTCTTAGTATTTCTACCTTCTGTAAATAAACTATTAGGGTGTGAATAACTATCACAAGCTACTCCTAATCCTTGAATAAATTCTTCTTCAATAACTTTACGTTCTCTTTCATAAATTGAAATTTTTGCTTTATAAATAAAAGTATTATCAGAGTTCAACGTGCATATTCCACCTATGTTCTGGTTATTATCAATTATTCCTCCATATGAAATTATAAAATTAGCAGATTTAATACTATCAACAATTTTAAATTTTATAGGAAGTTTCAAACTATCAACAACAGCAATAACATAATTCAGAGAAACAATATCTTTATCTGTATAATTTCCTAAAACCTTAATATTTACATCGTTTTTCCATCTGGAAAATTGACCTTTCTTCCCAACTCCCTCAGAATAGAAATTAGTTTCATAGAAATAATTAATTACTTCAGAAGAATAGGTAGATTTCACATAATCTAATTTCTCTTTACTTAAATTATGAGATGTGTTAATACATGAAATTGATATTCCACATAATAGAATTAGAGATACTAATAATCTTAGTTTTTGGGTCATATTAAATATTATTAATGTTATTATGTTTGCAAGTTATAACAATTATCATAAAAACACTTTACAAAAGAAAAACATATTATTCTCTTTCACTCACAAAAACTTTTGCATTGAACTCATGGGCCCTTGCTATTATTAAATCACAAACATCTGAATGAACATATTAGGCTCATAGCTACATTTTCTCTTAATACATATTCTTAAATAATAATTTCACTATGTCATGATGCTCATTATTTGCAGCTAATGCTATAGGTATATTTCCCTTTCTCGTCTTAGAAAACAGATTAACTCCTTCCTTAATTAATAATGATACCAATTCAATATTTCCTGCATTACTAGCTACATGAATTGGAAAATTCATACATTCATCAGGGATATGAATATCCGCACCATTTTTGATCAAGTAATTTGCAATCTCATATTTATCTAACAGTATTGCTAACAACAATGGAGTCACTCCCTCTATCGTTTGATGATTAATGTTATCCAAATTTAATGTTTTTTTAGTTATATCAGGACTGCCCGACTTCATCATATCATGAGCTTTTCTTCTAGCATCCTTTGTATTAAGAATCATCTTAAGTCCTCCATTTCTGAAGTACCTATTCATTTAAATAAAAGAAATACCTCCTCTTTCCTCAATGCTCAAAAATTGATTATTAGTTATTTTGGGTAAGCTTCGATTTATAAGCTTAAAATCAATCGATTTAAAAGTAATTGTACCATCATATAACTCTATGGTCCAATCATATTCTATATAATCAGGTATAATTTCTTTATTTCTTGGAATTTGGGGGTTGCTTCTTAGAATACTACTAATTTCTAATGGCAAATTCGATTCAATATCAAATATAATATCCCAAACGTTATTAAAAACTAAAGTTGTTGGAGTAATTTCAAAGGCGTAGACATCATTATCATCAACAGGAGCAATCCATCTAGAAATGTAATCTATATCAAAATATAACCTATAGGCAATGTCATCAAATGCGATTGCATGAATTTTACAATCATGTAACTTTATATTATTGTAATCAATATTAGTAAATAAATTTTTCATCATAAATATTTTCTTTAGATAAAACATTAGATTAAACTGGTCTTACTACCTTTTTTGATTCATGCACATTTGGCGTTTCTGCTCCATTATATGCTTTACCTTATACATCAACACTAATAACTTAATTCTTAAATAAAAGCATATATCAGCCTTAAGCTAAACTGCGAGTTTTAAATAAAAACATATTATTCTCTTTCACTCACAAAAACTTTTGCATTGAACTCATGAGCCCTTTCTATTATTAAATCACAAACATCCGAATCTGTTGTATAATACATATCTGTTAAATCAGGAGTTATTGAAATTATCATATTTGGTTTGTAACTAATGAAATCTAGAATATGCTGTTTCCTCAATGCTTCTAAAACGTAGTGATATAGTTCATCTTTATTGTCGTATTTATATAAAATATCAGAATCTGTTTCTTCATCAATATCATACAGGTATATATCGGGAAAGCTCGAAATAGTTCTAGCTCTATTAACTAACATAGCATCATCTTGATCATCAAACATATATAAATATTTATCACCTTCTTCATAACTTAACCAGTGATCAAAAGTGCCTACAGCAATAGATTTATAACCTAATGTGGTTTTACTAATTTCATTTTCTAATAAATCATCAAGGTTTGGAAACTTACTTATGATTGTTTCAACTTTAGCTCTATCTAATTCCTTCATAATTACCTATTTTCATATATGTAAGCAATATTATTTAATCAAACACAGGAGCTTTATTATAAAATACTGCTTGAACTTTATTCTTACTTTTACGCAAGCCTATCAAGTTATTGTTCTTATTAAATAGATTTAGACAAATAGATGGTCCATCATTTACTCTCAAATTAATTGAATTAAAATTATTAATATCTTTTATAACAATCATTATAGCTAGCCCTGTAGACGAATCTGTAGAAAGGATCTCTGAGAATAAGCTCTTTTGCCCATCATAAATATCTATTTTATCATTATAAAATTCCGATTCAACAAAGATATAAATTTCATCTTTTTGAAATTTACATCTGTATTTATCTTCTTAAATAAAATATTAGATTGCTAACTAAGAAGAAAACCTTACTTAAAAGAATGCTAGATTTTAGATAAGGTTTCAATCCAAAACTTAAACCTTGGGCATTTTGCCATTATGTTTGAAATGCCTATTTCTTCTGCTAATAAAGGACCGTGTACAGTCTTGTTATACCCTGCAATTATCTTCTCTAATCGTTTAGATGGAGCAGTCTCTTTACTATTATTAATCATCCAACATAGCTTTTTCCAAAAAACTCATTCCTTCATTTTATAAAAGGTTGAGCTGAATTAATTATATTTCTTTCCCATAATTCCCCTAAAGTATGATCTTCCAACCAATGCTGAAGTTTTTCTGAATCAAGCCTCTTGAATGTTGACTGCTTTTCTTCTATATCTCTATCCACTGTTATTACGTCCTTTGGACTAAAACAAGCTACTAAATTTACAGATTGTGTTGATATTATTACCTGAGTTTTTAACGATATAGACTTGATTAAGCCTGATAACTTTGTTACTGCCTGAGGATGTAAACCTAATTCCGGTTCATCTATAACTATTACTTTGGGTGGATCTGCTTGTAACAAGACTGTTGCCAAGGCTATAAATCTAAGGGTACCATCAGAAAATTGATAAGCTGTAAAAAACGAATCAATATCTGTTGTTTCTATCCAGTTTAATGCTATTTCATCTTTATTTTTACCCTTTGGTTCTAGAATAAAATCATGTATATAAGGAGCTATTGATTGTATTGTTTTTAATAAACGTCTAAACTTCTTTGGATATTCTTGCTTTAACTTATAAAGAAATGCAGGAAGATTTCTACCATCTGATTTTAAATAACGGTTATCATCTAAATTACATTCTTGTCTTAACATAGAAGTTGAAGATGTATCATGAAAATGATATATTTGAACATTTGATAGATGTTTGCTTAAATCAACATGTTGCATTGTAGTCTCTTTAGCTATCTTACTCTCCTCTAAATTACTATTTACAATATAATTATCTGTATCATTATCCCTAGAAACATTATAACCAGAACCTTCTTTATCAATATACAAACCACCCTCTTCTGTTTGCTGAAGGTTAAACCAATATGCATTATTAGCTGCATTATCATCTGAGAATATCATCTTTCCATACATATTCTCTGTACGCTTTCTACCAAAATACAATAGTCTATCAGCTTTATGTTCTATCACATATTTTTGTAATTGTCTATTGAAGATAGCGTGTATCATTCTATAAAATGATACAAAGTTACTCTTTCCAGCTCCATTACTTCCAATAAAAACATTGATAGGCTCTAATTCGAGTTCTATTGATTTTATCGATTTATAACCCTCTATCTTTATATATTCTATCATAGTCTAAATATTAAAATCTTGTTATATCTCGTGGTATTATAATTACAACTATTTATATCTTTCTTCAAATGTACAAAATCGTACTATCTTTTAAAAAAATATTTAAGAAACGAGAGTTAACAACAAGATTTTGATATTTTTAACAAGAATATTAATTCCTCTGAAACCAAAGGAATTAATATAAAGCCCAACATAGTAGCAGCTTAAACTAAGTGTAAAACTTGAGTTACTTATTATAGAAGAGAAGTAAGAAATCCTGCAAACAAAAGAACAACTACAATATAGCACAAAGCAACAGGAGGATTGCCCTTAGTATTCTTTTTTACTTGTAAAGTTGCCCATAATGTAGGAAGTAGACATGCCAAGCCAATAATAAGAATCATTAAATTCTCTTCAAAACTATTGTGAACCTTATTAAAAACTAAATAAGAAATTGAAATAGACATAGCAAGAAAGCCACCCCCAGCAACTCTCATTAAAGCTAAACACAACACTCTCACTTCTTTGGGAATTGAATCCCATTCTTTGTCTAATGCCTGAATATGGTAGTTCATACATCTCTTCTTAAAAAGATATAAACCACTAAACAAAAAGCCTATAAGAACAACGGCTATATATAGAATATCGCTTATCATATTGAAAAAATTTATTATTTATTTGTTAGAATTAGAATGCTAGTCAAAAAGAGCTACAACCCTAGCTGGAGCAGCCGATGCACCTACAATCTTTAAAGGAAATACAGCTATTTTGAAGCCAGTATAAGGTAATGCATCAAGATTCACCAATTGTTCCATATGGCAATACTCTTTATGTATTCCAACAAGATGTGCTTCCCAGAAAAGCTCTTTATCTTTAGTTTCCTTAGCTTTCTTTAAAAGATGTTCTAATGGTAAATCCCAACCCCAAGAGTCAATCCCCATCACCTTTACACCTTTATCTATAAGCCATTCTGTTGCCTTAGCCGACATACCAGAGCCTTTCTTTGGATAATCTTTGGTGCCTATATATTTATCTCTTCCTGTTTTAATTAAAACTATCATTCCAGGCTTAATACTTAGATTATGCCCTTGTAGAAAAAGCTCTATATCATCAACTGTAATAGGATCGAAATCTTCTTTATGAAGCATGTCAATTACTATACCCTCACCATAACACCATTCAAGTGGAATTTCGTCAATAGTCTTAGCTTTCTTATTCTCGCAAATAGGAGAATAATGCCATGGAGCATCAATATGAGTTGTTGAATGAACTCCCATATGTTTTATTGTATCGTCTGCCCATCCCTCAAAATGTGAAGGGAATAGTTTAGATGGAAGTCCTAGAAAACGCACAAGCCACTTGCCTTTCTTATGTGATTTATGTTGAATCTTAACTTTCATAAACCACGGATCCTGCTTATTGTATTCTATTGGTTTTGATAGGTCTACTATTTTCATCATTCGCTTCTTTGCCTTTCTTCTCTAAAGAAAAATTAATATTTAACTGTAATTTCTTTTCAGGTGGCAAGATATATTCTAAATAGTTATTATACTATCCCTATATATTGCGATAATGATTAGACAGGTATTGTGAAGATTAAGGGCTGTATTGCGTAGAGAATAATTAGGGAGGGTTTTAAGGGAGTCGACTATTGAATTTCTAAAAACAACTTTAATGTCAACACTTAATTTTCTATATGTATTTACATTATCTTGAGATATTAGTATGCCTATCAATATCTCTATTATCTAGATTAATGATTTCTCCTGCCTTTAATGACTGAACAATAAAAGGAGAATGAGTAGTTGTAATAAAATTGGTATAATCAATAAACATTCTAAGCTATTTGAGGATGCCATAAACCTTCTTTTATATGTTTGCTTTAGAGAGTAATTAGAAATTCCATCAACTCCCCAAAAATATGTACCAAGAACAAAAGCAAGTGCATCAAGTATAGAAGACTTTCCTGTAC
>JBATVL010000080.1:0-2132 GCA_049671745.1 Marinifilaceae bacterium | reverse complement strand
GAAATATCAGAGATAAAATTCTTAGTTCATTATATTTGATTGCATTCGTCATTAAAAATTTCGAGCTAACCAAGGCCCTATCTAATGGTTTTAGTTTACTCAAATTGTTTGAATTCAAGTACTAATTAAGTTTGTTTTCATAAACTGAGGCAGCAGAATGATTTGGAGTAGATCCCACAATAGCTTTCAGTTACAACAAGGGCCTTGGTTAGCTCGAAATTTTTAATGACGAATGCAATCAAATATAATGAACTAAGAATTTTATCTCTGATATTTCAATTCTTTTGTGGCTGGAGCTAACTCATTTTTGTCCTTTTGGGCAGTAAAAGTAGATTTCATCCTTTTTTGTTGTTAAATATTTACTCTTAGACACTAAATTCTACCAATTGATTTCCTTATGGATTGATAAGCAATGAATTCTTTGATAAAAATTGACGCGTTTTAGAAATAGCCTTTTAATTTCAACAATACATCATTAGAACGAGCTTATTTTCTTTTTAAGTTAGGCAAAAGGATTTATTGAAATTGTTTGGGAAACATTAATCCATGACTGTTTAAAGTTTATGAATTTATAACACAACACAGCTATTTCCTGATAACAAATTTTGCGGCAGCAGCTATAGAAAAACATAGACATCCTTCCTGTGTCACTATCTTGTCGCTCTCAATAGCTTCAAGTCAGTAATTATCCATAGATATTTTGTTTAGAATTCTACTCCACTCTCTGAGATCTACTCTGATAAGAACTTTGTTGAAGTTATGAAGTGCTTCACTAAAAACACGCGGCTGCCGCCTATGGCTGCAGCTATCATTTCAGCTCTAAGCAGCCAGTAGAAATGATAGCGAGTTCTCTCGTAGCTAGAAGAAAGGCAGACAAGTAAGACGAGATCTCTATGATTTTATCCTTAGCTTATATCTATGTATGCCGCTTCTTTCCACACAAAGCAGTGTTTGCATTTCTTACATGCAGGTGGTCTTGTCTTATGATTATTATTTGTCTGATGAGGAAGCGATTTGAATCAATAACATAGCTGTGATGAGATTCTATTGGCCCAGCTTAACTGGAGAGAAGAGAAGTCAGGTGTTCTGAGTACTGTACTAACTAAGACTGTGACTGCGTCACTGTAATGATCTGATGAAATAATGCAATGCCACGCTGCTATACCTAGATTTTAAAACTTTAAACTAATTAAAAATTCAGTTTATATAGCATTTAAATATATTTTATCAACATAATAATACCATTAAGTTTCTGAAAACAACAACTAAATTGAATAAATCATGTCTTATTTAGAAACTAGACTGATTTCTATTAAAGTTAGTTATAATAAGGAAAATTGATAAAATATCCATATTTTGAATATTGAGTCGCTAGCAACGATTGCTAGGGATTAAATTATGTTAAGAAATAGCAGAAAACATTAATATGTTATAATATTCCACCAAAAGTCTTTTGTTTGCTTTAAATTTGCTGGTAACTAAAGAAAATAGCTAAAAATGACAATATTATCGATTTTTAGTGCCCTTAGCAACGGTTGCTAGGGTCAATATGGTATGAAATGTAATCAGTAAACCTCCCTCTATCATTTGGTGAAGAAAAAAATTTTCTATCTTGAAATTTATTTTTGTTGCTATGGCGTTTCTAGGCAAATCGCGGCCCCTAGCAACCGTATCTGGGTGATCATAACATTTTTTTCTTAATGAGCGGTCAACTAATGCTGTGTCCAATTTTCATCCAAATCGGTTAAGTTTTACTATACAAAAGTGGGTCTGAACAAGGAGAACAAGAAGAAGAAGAAGAAGAAGAATATGAATTTCTAAAAAGAGCCATTTTTGAGGCTTAATAACTTTTGATTGAAAAATGCCGGAACATTGCAACATAGATATGTTCTAAACTAGCCTAGGCCACGTTGAAAAAATTTTGTTTGATTCAAATATCTTGTGTGGTTCTCTCTCTATAGGTGCTCAAATAGTAGCCCTTCTTATGGGTTCTCAATATACCTTACGTCAGCATGCTGGTTAGTGAGCTAACAGCCGGCTGCCGCCGGCTTAGATAAAAAATTATTTTTTTATTATACGGGCAATTTTTAGACTTGTCAGAATGTCGCATTTTCATTTTTCCTGTTTTAATT
>JBATVL010000079.1:0-2740 GCA_049671745.1 Marinifilaceae bacterium | reverse complement strand
GCAGATACTCAGACTACGATTAAGATTAAAGAGAATTTTTCACAAGAGAAAGGTCTTTGGTTTATAGAGTATGAGGGTGGAGAGATTGAGAAGAGAGATTCTGTATTTATAATTGCTAGAGGTGGAGTTAAATTTTCTAATAAACTACCTAATGTAGATATGCCAAAGATATCTATAAACTATAAGCTTAAAAACGATATCCTTAAAGAATTTAAACCTCTTAAAGCTGATAAAGAAGAGCTTTTTGTAAGAGTGGATACTCTTAATTGGCTTAAAAAGGTACATATAGCAAGTGTTGATCATATAATTATAAATTTGAATAAAAAGGAGTGGGAAGAGCTTAATTTAAGTGTTACTTTCTTACAAAGAAATAAGGCTAAACTTATTTTTGAGCTTCCTAAGTTTATTGCTGAGAAGAATATACAGTTCTATCAAGGTCTTTGCAAAAAGATTTATGACGCCGGTTATACAGATTTTATGCTTTCTCATATCTCACAGAAACTTCTTCTTCCTAAGGGTGTAGTCGTTTATACTAATGAGAATGTATATGTGTTAAACGATGCAGCTGCTGTCTATTTAAAGAAAGAAGAGAAAGTTCGTTCATTCTCTTATCCTTTAGAAAATGATTTTATGAATCTTAGGTTTGCTAAAGATAAATCGGGTATTGTGCCTCTATATTTCCATCCTGAACTTTTCTATTCTCGTATGCCAGTTAAAGCTGATGCCTTTAAGGATGATAAGGACAATGAGTATCAAAAGATGCAAAAGGATGGTATTACTATAGTGGTTCCTGTTAATCCAGTCGCTTTATTACACCAAAAAGATAAGTTGAAAGATGTAGGTTTTAATAGATTCCTAATTGATTTGAGTTTTGAAAAACCTTCTTCTAATGCGTTTAATACTATTATTAAACGATATAATGAATCTAGACAGATACAACCTTCTCATGGTTTTAACTTTAAAATGGGTTTAAAATAAGACATGTTATAATATAAAAAGGTCATGTTTTCTTTATTGAAAGCATGACCTTTTTTATTTAAATTGTATATTTATTTTTTGATAGCTTTAGTTTTTTCTTTTAACCAATCTGCATGTTCTTTATCTAATTTAGGGGATAATGTCTTATATACTTTTTTGTGGTAATTATTAAGCCATTTTACTTCTTCTATAGTCATTATAGATAGATTTAAGACACTAGTGTCGAAGTAAAACATAGTTATAGTCTCAAAGCCCAAGAAGCTTCCAAATTCAGTCTTTTGATCTTCAACGCATAATATAAGATTCTCGTGACGAATCCCATGTCTGCCTTCTTTATAACATCCTGGTTCATTTGAGGTAATCATGCCTTCAAAGATACCTTGATTTTTATATTCTTGCCTTATGCTTTGTGGCCCTTCGTGAACATTTAAGAAACTACCAACTCCATGTCCAGTACCATGTCCATAGTCTAAACCAGCATTCCAAAGAGGTTGACGAGCTGCAAAATCTATATTACAACCTCTTGTTCCTTTGGGAAATTTTATCATTGAGAGATTTATCATTCCTCTAAGAACTAATGTGTAATCGTCCTTCTCTTCTTGAGATAATTTACCAAGAGGCATTGTACGAGTTATATCTGTAGTTCCATCTCTGTATTGTCCACCTGAATCGATAAGTAAAAAACCTTTGTTTTGAAGTTCTGAATATTTCTCTTTAGATGCAGAATAATGGGGCAGAGCGGCATTCTTACCGTAAGCTACTGTTGCGTGAAAACTTTCTGTTACAAAATCGTTTTGTTCTGCTCTAAAAGCTCTTAATACCTTTTCTGTAGATAATTCTGTATGTGTTTCTAATGTGTGCTTTTCTAACCAATACCAGAATTTAGTTAATGCAACTCCATCTTTAATACATGCATTTATCGCTCCTTGAATCTCTGTTTTGTTCTTTATGGCTTTCATAAGAACAGAAGGATTCTCGGCCTTTATATATTTGTGGTTTGAGCAAATTATTTGATATAAACGATAGTTTAATCTATTTGGATCTAGCAAGAAACAAGAGCCTTTTTCTATATTAGATAGATATCCGGCTATTTCAGAGTATTCTAAAACTTCTATATTATCTCTTTCAAATTCGTCATTTATGTCTTTACTGAGTTTGTTCTTATTTATAAAGAGTGTCGTTTTATCTATAGATATTAATAGATATGAGATTGTAACAGGATTGAAATCAACATCTTCGCCTCTTATGTTCATTATCCATGCTATATCGTCAAGAGAAGCTACTAAATGGTGTTTTGCACCTTCTTTCTTCATCTCTTTACGAATATTTTCTACCTTATCAAGACGAGAGATTCCTGCATATTTTATATCGTGATTTTTAATCTCAGTAGCTGGAATAGAGGGTCTATCTGTCCATAAATCACTTACTAGATCAACATTTGTGATTAATTCATGATTATTAGGCTTTAAACTATTTTGAAGATTGTTAACCTCTTCAATACCAGCATTGAATCCATCAATTCCAATTTTAGAACCTTCTTTTAGTTGAGTTGAAATCCACTTATTATAAGAAAGATGTCCCTCTGTTCTAAGTTTGTGTAGATCTATTGTTGAATCTCTTAGTTGACTCTCTGCTTGAATAAAGTATCTTGAATCGGTCCATAAACCAGCCTTGTTCTTAGTAATAACTAGGTTGCCTAGAGAACCAGTAAATCCAGAGGCCCACTCTCTTGATTTCCAATAATCGGGTATGTATTCTGACA
>JBATVL010000078.1:0-104870 GCA_049671745.1 Marinifilaceae bacterium | reverse complement strand
TATCTTGAAATAATCGATAATCATACCCTAATAATTCTGAATTATTTGTGTTACTACCACTACAGGAACATACGTAAACACATAGTGCTATTATTAATACTAAGTTTCTCATAATATTTTCCTATTTAAAATTATTTATGCTATGTCCGCTAAATAATGGTGTTTTGAAATCACCTAAATTAAATGTGGTTTGAGCACTAACACCTGCAGCATTAAAAGTAAATACCTTTCTATCTGTTAGCAAAGCATTTAAAGCAGCTTGCCCAACACCTAAAGAGTGTCCTGTGAAAGTAAGTTCGGTATCAGTATCATAAAGGACTTGACTAATTTTCAAAGCATTATAGGCTGAACTTGCATATTGCTCAGATAGTCCAAAAAGCTGTACCGCATTTGCCTTAGGGTCATTCATTTGTGGTTACACTACATAATAAACAAATATATGTTTTATTAACTAGAACACCTTTAAATAATTAAACATTATTATGTTACGTTTTCATAAAAAGAGGAATCACAATACATAGCAAACCAAAATTGCACTAAAATGCATAGTAATTATTACACTACGAATGCACATAAAAAAAAGCCTACTATAATGAGCAGGCTTTGCATTTTTTATAAATTAATTAACTATTTCTTTACATTATTCACTTTCTTTAAAAAGGCAACGGCAACAGCAATAATTGTTGAACCTCCAAAGATACCTCCTAAAGTCTCATGTCCACTCATAATTAATAAATAAGAACCGTACATTGCTGCAAGTACAAGAAAGAAAGCAGAAAACAAACCAAGATAATTAACCATTCTTCCACCTTGTTGATCGTTAGATATAATATTTAATTGTTTCTTACGATCTGAATGTCTAAAATTTTATTCATTCTCAGCCCTTACTTTCAACCAATCAAGGATATGTGGATCAAGAATTGTTAATCTTTCAATCTCATTAACATCAGGTAGAAGGTTGTCATCCATTATCTCAAGCTGACGTGCTCCATTTCTATTAATTTCTGTAGATTTACTTTTCTTTGCCATTAATAGTGTGTTTTTAATTTTTCAAATGCACGATTTGTATCATGCAGCACGTTATTAAAATCAGAACGTAAATTTTCTTTATCATCTGCAAAAGTAGGAGTTCTATCAAAATTTAATAGTTCCTCTTTCATTTTCTTGACATCAATGTTATCATTCTGATATTCACCTAGAAACATTGATATAATTCTACTGATAAATTTCATACTAACCTCCATATTTTAATTCATATACGATACAAATGTATAAAAGTTATTCATAAATATGTAATAATTACATTCTTTATATATTATGAATATAGACTCTAAAAGCATTTAACCATTCTAATCCTTTATTAATTTTATCTTCAGCTGTAAATTCATCTTTTGCATATTGATCAATTAAGCCACGAGTTAAAAGATTGCCAATATCATCTTGAGCAATAAGTTCAGGATAATCTTTAATATCTTGTAGACGGATTAGCTTACTACTACCATCTTTTTTATCCCTGTAACAGAACTATAAATCTGAGATATTATCAGCAGGTGAAGCATTAAGTAATGTTGGATTATGACTTGTAATAAGAACAGAAAATTTACGTCTCTTTGCTAATTCATTGTAGCTTTTAAAGTTTTCTATAATAAATTCTTCTATCATGAGCTATATTTATTTCCTGTATTAGAGACTTAATGCAAGATATTAAAAATTTCACTTAAATGGATAATCGTTTTTACCCTATTAGTAATTATTGCATTGCAACAATTTCACACCAAATCAAACTCCTTTCAGTATACTTATAAATGCATTATTAAATTCAATACTTTCTGCTGCACCCTTTTCGAATGCTACATACAATCTTTCTTTACACATTAAAAAACTCCTTGAATTGTTTAATAACCTCAATAGGGCTAATGCTTAATCCCATATTCTTAAATATATCTTTACTAGGAGGTTCTTTAGTCATAATAGTAAGACACTCACTCAACTTTTCTTTTATAGAATCAGGAATTATTATTGCATCATCAGGAGTAAGTAAAAGCGTAAGTCGAAGCATATCAGCCTTATGTTTATTAATCTGTTTAGAACAATTACTTTCTCCAGCAGCAGCTCTATTTGAATAATCGATAAGAGCCTGTGCTTTAAGACAAATAAGAGCAATAGTATCAGCAATATGCACATCATCCTGCACACTGCTATTATCTATAGTAAACTGATAGTAAGTTTCATTCCATTAAAATTGCAGACAAACTAGAAAGTTCTGCATCAGTAGGAATAGGCGTCAGATGAGAATCTTCATCAAGATCTAATAAATCAGGATTCTTTGCAAATAGCTCAACCTGAAAAGGGAAATCTCTATTCTCAGGATTAACAAAACGGTAATAATTGCGTTCACCTTCTCCCTTTTCTCTCTGCCTATAATTTGCCTCCTTTACGAACTCCCAAAACATAATAACAAATTCTTTACTTAAAGCCTCAACAACTAATATAATATCAAAATCCCTAGTAGCTCTAGGAGTAAAACCTGCATCTTCTATATGAATATCGCAAGCAGTACCACCAATTATTATATAATTATCTGTAAACTCCTTAAAAAAAGTCTTAAAACTATCCATTCCTATTACCATAAATATTTCTTTTCAATTTTATCTAATGCCATATCAATTCGTTCGTCAGTATCATGTATAAGACTATAATACAAAGAAAGCGGATCAACAATACTTATATTCGTATTAAACAATTCAGCAAGTATTAAAGGATTATATTTCCACACCTCTATACAATATTTCCCTTCATTTATATTCTCATTTATTAAAAGATCCTTCTTTTGTAATGTATGATACATCTTCTTATCTAAAGCAAATATATCTTGACGAGAAGGATTCATATCAGAATATTCAGCAAGAGCTGATTCGTTACTTAATAACAATTTCACATCTTGAGGGATTTCATCAACAAAAATCTTTTTAACAACAGGATTACAAAAAAACAAACTCTCCTTAATCCTAATCCACAAATCTTTCTTATGATCTGTAAACAAAATTCTCTTCTCTTTAAGCCCCTCAACCTCTATTAATTCAAGTTGCTTAAGATTATCAACAGCCTTAGAAATAGACATAGGAGTATAACCAATTATCTCAGCAAGTTCTTTAAAAGAAATATTACTTATATCCTTATGCACGTCTTGATTAAGAATATGATATAAAACAATAACTTGAGCAGAAGGTGTAAGAGCCAAATTACTTAATTTCTTATTAGGAGTAAAAGGCTCCCTAAGATCAATAAGCAAAGCAGGGATATAAAGTTGTTTACCTGCCACTATAAAATTGATTCTTTTATCTATTAATCGCAAACGATTATAAGAAGCTAATTCAGAAAGAACAAGCACAACATTAGTATCAAAAGCTTTTCTCAGAATCGCTATGTGTTTATCTATCTGTAAGATCTTAAAACCCTCAATATCCTTATACTCAATTAAAATAATCTCATTATCTAATAAGATAGTTTTATATATATTATAAGAAAGAGATATATGAATTGGTATATTATTCATCTGATTATTCGTGAGTTTATTCAACTGAATAGTCTCACCTAATACTTCTTTTATATATTGTTCTAAATGCTCCATAATACGATAGTAAACTTAAATTTGCACAATAAACCTGTCTAGTTTATTGTGCAATAATAGGTTTATTGTCCTGATTTTCCAAACTTTATGTATTTTGTTTTAAATAAAAGATGCTCATTACTTCTTACATATCCTAATTGATTTGTAGTGAGAATACTGTCTCCTACTATAAAATCAGGTACATTAGAATGATGATGTCCAAATATCCAATAATCAATATTAGACGACTCTATGAATTCGTATAATTCACAAACAAAAGCCTGATTGAGAATATCACTCTTATATTTGTCAGGATAATTATAAAAAGTAGGAACATGATGAGTAGCCACTATTATTCTTTCTTCTTCTGAATCCTTAAGTGAGTTCTTGATGAAATCCAAAGATTTTATGTGCAGTGTATTATAATCACTTGGAATAAACTTACCATCTTTATTTCTAATAACAGCAAAATCAGAAAGTCTATTTTGTATAAGGTATTGATTACTCTCACTAATATTAGACCAAAGAGTAGAGAAAATAAACTTTATACCATCATGTCGTAGGCAGATGTTATTAACTAAATAAACATTGTAGAGAATCTTTTCATTAATAACATTATAAGCTCTAGAAATATCAGAATAGTAATACTCATGATTTCCTGGAATCCAATACACATATTTAAACTTGGCAGAAAGATCTTCGAAAAACCACATATATTTATCAAGAACAACAAAAGGAACAATATCTCCAGACAGAATAAGTATATCTCCTTTTGTTTCTATTGGTGTAGTTCTTAAGATTTCCTCATTTTCAGGAAATTCTAAATGTAAGTCGGAACAGTATTGTATAATCATTTCACTACAGTAACTTTATTTACAACATTCAAATATTCAGGATATTTATGTCTTTAATCAAGTAAATTTATCAAAAAGAAATCACCAATCCAATATGGATTGCAATAACTTTATTTACATAAAAAACGCAAAGCCTAGATACTTTGCGTTTTTATTAATTTACAAATCTTTATTTCTTATTCTATAAGCCAACAATCAAATAGTAAACTTATTGTGTATTCTTTCCTTAAACAAGGCGTTATATCAATAATTATGCAAAGATTAGATCTCTGACGAACTATAAGATTTATATATATTTTGATTTGCATACTGTCCTTTTGAACTCGCATTTAAAAGATTATTGAATTCATATAAAGGAACATTAAAATATTGATATGTACGACCATTATTAAACTGAATATTTAATATCTCTGTTTCATCATCATATCCAATAGATGAAAGATTTCTTGAATTTACTGATATCATTTCCATACTTATATTTTTTAAGTTTATATTTTTTGTTTTCTCCAATTAGTTATAGCGTCTGCGAACGCAGGCTTTTCAACATTTATATTTGACCATTCCTTAGATGGAGTAGCATCATGACTATCTGGTCGAGGCTTCATTAAAGGAATAATAACACGACTCGGAATTTTGATTGCTTCACCCACGATTATAGCTTCTCCAGTTCTTAAAGATGACAATGTTTCAGAAAGATTACTTGAATTATCAGGAATAGAAGAACGTATTATTGATTGATCATCAGAACTAGAAAGCCTTAAAGTAATAAAAGTACCACACTGAGAAAGTATTGAAGTATCCAAATCAGAAGGACGTTGACTAACGATTAATGCACCTATGCCATACTTTCTTCCTTCTTTACAAATTCTTCTCACGGCACTACTTGAATATCCTTGAACAAATTGATTACTACCTCCCTTTGGCAAATAAGAATGAGCTTCTTCATAAACCATTAGAACTGGTCTTTGTCTACCAATACCATCAATATCACGACCCCAAAACATAGTTTCAAAGATTAATCTAGATATTAAACCAACTGCTAAATCCATTATATCAAAAGGAATACCTCCCAGATCTAATATTGTTATAGGCTTTGTATGATTAATCCATTCATCTAATAAATCATCTAAATCTTTAGTTATACCATCATAATCAGATGTATTAAAAATAAAATCGATACGGTTATCTAAAAGCTTACCCCTTAACTTATTTAAATAAGATGCTAATAATTTATTTGTTGTGTATATAAATGGAGCAGCACCACCAACACCAGGAGATAAAAACTGAGGTAACTCAAGAGTCTCCTTATTACCTATTAAAGAATTGCCATTTTTATCTTTTTGATAAGCAATAGTAGAAAAATCTCCCTTTTTATTAACGGTAGCATAAGTCTCTAAATATAAGTCGTACCAAACTTGTTTTAAATCAAATGGAATAGGAGAATCTACAGTTATTTGATTTCTAGAAATTTCACCAGATTTAAGGCTATTTATAACACTAAGTTTTTGTTTAAATATTTCTTGTTGGATACGTAAATCTTGAGGAGAATCAGCTGCTTGTCTTCTATCAAATAATATTAATGCTAATTCATTATATGACAGACACCAGTAAGGAATTTTTAATGGATTGATACCATCAATTGAATAGACTTTACTACAAGTTCCTAAAGCTGTTCTATATTCAGAATGTGGATCTATTAATACAATCTTCGCTTTTGGGTACTTTCCAGAATTAATAGATTTCAACAGCGCTACTACAGTATTAGATTTCCCTGAACCTGTTGACCCAACAATTGAACAATGTCGGGTAACAAGTTTATCTATATCAAGTAATGCTGGAATAGATTCTGCACCTACAATATTTCCTATATTTATATAATTAACATCAGATATCTTTCCATAAATTCTACCTAGATCTTTCTCAGATACAAGATGAGCTTCATCTCCAATTGTTGGGTATTGGCTAATACCACGTTGAAAATCTCCCTTAATTGTTCCTTCTCCAACAAGTTGAACAGTCATCCAACGATTTCCGTAAGGAGAATAATCAACTAAACTATCTGGAACAGAATTTGCACCAACTTGAGAAATAATACCATAAAGCATAGTAAAACCAATTGGTATTTTAATAAAAGTTCCTATTTGACCTATTCTATACCCCTGTCCATCAACATAAACTAAACCTGACAATGATTCATTTGATAATAAGATTCTAACACTTGCACCTTTTACATCTTCGACGGTACCTAGATACGTTGCTTTGTTTCTCATTCGTTTTCTTCCTTTTCATAACCAACTAACTCTTGTAAGAAATCTCCTAATTTCGCAAAATCACCTAAATTTACTTCCCATGAAATTTCACCACTTTCAATATTATTTTTTCTTTCAATAACATCTGCGATATTATCATCCTTATCAAATTCTTCCATATTTTTCCAAGAACCTTTCTTTGTACCAATTATAGCTTTATCAGAAGCCCATAAACTAATATTAGGTCTCCTACATACAATTTCCTCTGCTCTAGGATAATTAGATAACTTTCCAAATAGAAGAGCAATCACAACAGAAGCTGGATTTGCTTTTAGTGCTTTTAATATTGCATCATTTATATGTTCATCATTAAAAGAATAACCACTAGTTATTAAAATTGATGGTTCGATCTTTATTGAATTTGTTAAATGATCAATTAAAGCCAAATATGGCATTTTTCTACTTTGGTTATATTTTAGATGAGAAGGATATATTAAGTGAGACTCTTGATCTTGTATATTACTACCTGTACTTCTGTGAACAGAGTTTTCACTCTGATACCAATTTAAAGATCCATGTATCTTCCATAATCTAGTCCAATGAGTAGGTATTGCATTATCTTCTATTGCTCTCAAGTCAAAAAATGAATTTCTTGCACCTACAAATCCATCAAAATATGGCACAGAAGTTTCCTCTAGTGCTTGTTCAACTAAAAGATCATAATTCGTTGTGAAAATCTCAATAGGTTTTTCTCTATCAATAGATGCTATCCAAGATGCAAATTTATGATATGGAGTAATATCACTTGGTAATTCAACATTAATTAATTTCGCAATAACAGAACATATTTCTTTCTCAATATTTTCTAATTCTACTCGTGTAAAGCCTCTGACCGCATCACCAGATGAAACTTCTTTTAATGAACGAACAAAACTGAGCACTAATTCAATATTGTCTTGATCTTTTCCATCCTTATTAACCTCATTAAGTAACAATGAATACTTCAATTCAGATCTTTCTTTGTGACATAATGCCTTATTAACTTTTTGAGTTAATTCTTTAATAGCAGGAATTAATGGCCATTCATCTTTTGGCATATTAACTCCTAACGGACAACCTGCAGATAAGAAAAAAGATATTGATTTCTTGTCATTTGAAAGAATCTGACTTAAAAATCTAATCTGTTTAATTGGATCATGTGTATTTCCCATTATTTATTTAAATTAAATATGATAATATATTCCAATAATGATTACTTAATTAGTAATAATATAAGTATCTATATAATAACGACACTGATAAACAAACCAAATTATATATATCATTTGGTTTGTTTAAGCTTACATAAAATCAACTCTTTACTATTTCATTTAAAAAGGTAAAAATTCAACTTTTTTTAACATCTTTCAATATTAATCAATATTATGATAACTCTAGCTCTTTTTTCTTCATTTCTAACCATGTTTTAATTGGTTTAGTAAAACTAATCCAACCTTCACATTTACTAAATTCTTCAATTATCTTAGACAAGGCTTTTCTCCTATCTTCATACCCAAGATCGTCAATAATTTGATTCACATATTCATGTCTTTCTGATGCAACATTAATACCCTTTGCTGATTCTACTATTTCATTACTAGAACTCAAATTATTTAGTTGATAATGAATATATTGCTCAGGATTCATATTATCAGGTAAAACATATTGATCAATTAAACTTAATGCAGATTTTCTCTTTTCTTCAATATCAATTTCTGTACCTCCCATACATTTTTTTATTCTATTAATTTTATCGTTTTCTGTTCTATCCACATCTCCATCTGTTATTATCTTTGTTCTCAATAAATCATCTTTGTTTCCTTTAAGTATAATTCCAGAAGCTAGAGTATAACTATTTCCAATAGAACCAAATTGCCTAACAGAAGTGTGTTTTATCATACGCTCTTCTTCAAGCACTTTAGAAACAATTTCTTTACTTAGATCATCTTCAACAAAAATTTCTAAACATCTTTCCCTGTCACCTGTTAATCTCTTTATGCAATCAGGATTTGTATTTTCTAAATACAAAGTCTTTTCAGGTGTTTGGTGAATATGCCTAAAATTTATATCTGTTCGAGTAAGAAGTTCTTCCCTATGACTAGTAAATATAATCTGTAAACTATTTTCATTTGCTAGTTCAATAATAATATCTAATAATTTATTTAATGCATTTGTATGAATTGTTAGATCTATCTCATCAATAACAATTAAAGAATACTTTGGAGCATTAATAATAATATCTAATATTCGAAAAACACGTTGTTCCCCAGCACCCATAAATAAAGATGAATATTCTATATCTTCTGAATCTTTTACACCAAGATATTCTTTATTTCCTTCTGTACATTTATTATATTCTTTATAGTCTTTATTTAATATAGTCGATACATATCGAAGGATCTTTATAGAAATATCATCTGAATGATGAGAAGTTTGTAAATTAATTAGAGCAATGTTTTTTCTTTTTCAATATCTGGAACACTTGTATCTATTCCAATAAAATATACGTCTCTCTCGGGACGTCGACTATATTGAGGAGCCCATCTACTGTCATCTTTCCTATATTCTTTTTTCTCATGGCTAACCTCTTTTCCATTCTTTCTATAAGAATGTTCTATAGTAAAAAGACTCCCCTTCCATGCAGAGTGAGTCGTTGGGGTGAAATATGAACTGAATTTATGATTCTTTCTCTCTTTATCACTATCCGTTGGTTTATATAAACATGCAATTGCATGAATTAATGTTGATTTCCCACAACCATTTATTCCAAAAATTCCAGTAACATTATTAGGTTCAATTGAAAAATTCACATTTCTAATATTCTTTAATAACTCAAAATCTATAGAATGTAATCTTTGTTGTGTAATCTCTTTAATAGTCTTCTGTTTTTTATCTTTTTTCATATAAATATATATATATTTTAAGTTCAAACAAATGTAACTAAATATTTTTTTACTCTAGATTCTAAGGATTTTTTTATAAGAATAAATATACATATTCTTTACTAGTAATTTATTAATATACATAATTCTAAAACAAAATCACTCCCATATAACTTACTTTATTAATCTATAACATTTGAGAAATACAAATTATATTCATATAGAAAAAGACATCAAGTCATTGTTGCTTTTTAAATTATATAAGCTAAACAGTCTCGATTATCAATAAATAATTCAGAAAGAATAAAATATAATCACAAAAAAACATCAACCATATATTTATAAATACTATTGCATAGGAATAATATTTATGCCAATATAATTTACTCATATAACAGAGTTATAAAAAAACAAATGCATCCTATGAGATACCCCCCAAAGTAAAGCCAAACACCAATCAAACACCTATCAACTACCTCTCACCAACCTATCAAATACCTATCAACTATCTTCTTCCTAGGTTCTTCTTGGGTTCTTCCTAGCTTCTTCCTTGCTTCTTCCTAGGTTTATATACCCTAGGAAGAACCTACAAAAAACCCCAAAACCTCCAAAATAGCAGGAACTTGATAGCTACCTCAATAGTAATTGATAACTAGTTGTTAAGGAATTGATAGGTATTAAGGTAGACTTTGTCCATACTTTATATGTACTATAAAGTAAAGTACATGAATTAGGCACACATAAACAGAAACTTAAAAAATAATCTTTTTAATCACTGCTATGTTTATTGCATTTTATCAAATAAATAGTATTTTAGCAAACAGTTAAGAAAAAACAAAAAACATTAAAAGATAAAAATGTCTATCAACTCAAGCATAGAATACTATTTTGTTTTAGCCTACATAGTAGGTGTCATCAAACTTTTTGGTGGTTTGTAATTCTTAACTCTCACTTTTTCTCAGAATCCTTAATCCTATAAGGCATTCTTCTTTTCTACATATAAAAGATAGAAATAAAACATATATTCATATAAAAACATTTTAACTACCATGCAAAAACATTTATTGTTAGGTGTAGAAGCAATTGCGCAAGGCGCAATCGATGGAGGAATCTCTGGTGTATACGCATACCCTGGTACTCCGTCTACAGAAATTACTGAGTATGTTCAGCATTCAAAAGAAGCTGTAGCTAGAGACGTTCATAGAGTTTGGTCGGCAAACGAGAAAACTGCTATGGAATCGGCTTTAGGTATGTCTTATGCTGGAAAAAGAGCTTTAGTATGCATGAAACATGTTGGACTTAATGTTGCAGCAGATTGTTTCTTAAATGCAGCTGTAACAGGCGCTAATGGAGGTATTGTGGTTACAGTGGCTGATGACCCATCAATGCACTCTTCTCAAAACGAGCAAGATTCACGTGTGTATGGTAAATTTGCACAAATTCCTGTTCTTGAGCCTTCTAATCAACAAGAAGCTTATGATATGGCACGTTACGGATTCGAGCTTTCTGAGAAATTAGGAACTCCTGTAATGTTAAGAATCACTACTCGTTTGGCTCACTCTCGTGCTGGTGTTTCTTTTAAAGAAGCTGTTAAGGAGAACGTATTAGCTCTTCCTAAAAATAAAAAACAATTTATTCTTCTTCCTGCTATTGCTAGAAAACAATATAAGTTACTTCTTAGCAAGCAAGAATTATTCGAAGAAGAAGCTGAAACTGCTGGTTTCAACCAATATATTGATGGTGAAAACAAAACTGTAGGTGTTATTGCTTGTGGTATTGGTTTTAACTATTTAATGGAGAACTTCGAAAACGGTGAGTGTCCTTATCCTGTTGTTAAAGTTACTCAATATCCTCTTCCTCGTAAGATGGTTACTAAATTAGCTAACGAATGTGATAAGATTCTTATTCTTGAAGAAGGTTACCCAGTGATTGAAGAATTACTTAAAGGTTATTTAGAGAAAGAAGCTGTGAACGGTCGTTTAGATGGTTCTCTTTCTAGAGATGGCGAATTGAATCCTGATATGGTTGCTGTAGCTCTTGGTTTAACTACTAAAGAAGGTGCTCCTGTACCAGAATTAGTGGCTCCTCGTCCTCCTGCATTATGTGTTGGTTGTTCTCATAGAGATGTATATTCTGCACTTAACGAGACTATCGCTCCTTATGGCGAAGGTCGTGTATTTTCTGACATAGGTTGTTATACTCTTGGTGCTTTACCTCCTTATGAGTCTATCTTCACTACTGTTGATATGGGTGCTTCTATCACTATGGCTAAAGGTGCTACAGATGCTGGTTTATTCCCTTCTGTTGCAGTTATTGGCGATTCTACTTTTACTCACTCAGGAATGACTGGTCTTCTTGATGCTGTAAACGAGAAAACTCCTATTACAGTGATTATCTCTGATAACGAGTCTACTTCTATGACTGGTGGTCAAGAATCTTCTGCTCTTGGTCATTTGGAGGCTATTTGCGAAGGACTTGGTGTTGAGAAAGATCATATACGCGTATTTACTCCAGTGCCTAAGATGCACGACGAGATGTGTAAGATAATTAAAGAAGAACTTGAGTATAAAGGTGTTTCTGTAATTATTCCTCGTAGAGTTTGTATTCAAAAGGCTACTAGAGATGCTAAAATCAGAAAAGCAGCTAAGAAGTAATCATCAATATTAAAAAGTAAAGATATGAAAACAGATATAGTATTAGCAGGTGTTGGAGGACAAGGTATCCTTTCTATAGCTGCAGCTCTAGGTTCAGCGGCTCTTGATAATAACCTACATATGAAACAAGCCGAGACTCACGGTATGAGTCAACGTGGTGGTGATGTGCAATCTTTTATGCGTATTTCTGATAAACCTATTTATTCAGATTTAATACCTAAAGGTGGTGCTGATATCATCCTTTCTGTTGAACCAATGGAAAGCTTAAGATATCTTCCTTATCTTAAAGAAGGTGGTTATCTTGTAACTAACTCTACTCCTTTTATTAATATTAATAATTACCCTGAAGAAGAAGCTTTAGTTAAAACAATTACTGATCTTCCTAACCATATTCTTATTGACGCTGACAAGATAGCTAAAGAAGAAGTGGGTAATGTTAGAGCATTTAATTTTGTGATGCTTGGTGCAGCTTCTCCCTTTATTGATATACCTTTCGAGTACCTTGAAGAAGGTATTAAAGCTTTGTTTGGTAAAAAAGGTCAAGCTATTGTTGATATGAACATAAAGGCACTTCACGCTGGTAGAAAATTCTCTGAAGATAACAAATAATTATCTATCTAAACTACTTATAAATAGGGCTCTTATCTAAGGATAAGGGCCCTTTTTTTTTATTTGTTAATCTGCTCCTAAAGTGTATCTTTGTAACTCTCAGAATTAAATAAAGAATATTCATTTATAATCATAAATAAGACTCTTATGAAAGGTTTAAAAATTGTTGTTCTTGCAAAACAAGTGCCAGACACTCGTAATGTAGGCAAGGACGCTATGAAATCTGATGGAACAGTTAATAGAGCAGTTCTTCCTGCTATTTTTAACCCAGAAGATTTAAATGCACTAGAGCAAGCTTTAAGACTTAAAGATATGTACGAAGGCACTACTGTTAAATTATTAACAATGGGACCAGATCGTGCTGCTGAAGTTATTCGTGAAGGCTTATACAGAGGCGCTGATGGCGGTTTCTTATTGTCTGACCGCGCATTTGCTGGTTCAGATACTCTTGCTACTTCTTATGCACTTTCTTGTGCAATTAAAAATGTTGATTACGATATCATCATTTGCGGACGTCAAGCTATTGATGGTGATACTGCTCAAGTAGGACCTCAGGTAGCTGAAAAATTAGGTATCCCTCAAGTTACTTATGCTGAAGAAATCAATGGAGTTGAGAAGAATAAAATTACTATTAAACGTCGTTTAGAACGAGGTTTCGAAGTTGTTTCTTGTCCTACTCCTTGCGTTATTACTGTTAATGCTTCTGCTCCTGAATGTAGACCTCGTAATGCTCGTTTCGTTATGAAATATAAGCATGCTAAGGCTGATTCAGAAAGACAAAGTGCTAGCGAAGATTACATTTCTTTAACTAACGCAAGACCATATCTTAAAATCACTGAATGGAATGTAAACGACATTAAATGCGATAACGAAGAGTTAGGATTAACTGGTTCTCCTACTAAAGTTAAAGCTATTGAGAATGTTGTGTTTGCTGCTAAGGAATCTAAACAATTAGGTACTAGCGACGATGAAATGGATGATCTTATTAAAGACCTTTTTGCTAACCACACTATTGGTTAAGCTATCATCTATATTTATTAATTTAAAGAATTCAAAAACCAAAAGATATGAATAACCTTTTTGTGTATTGCGAAATTGAAGATGGTATCATTGCTGACGTAAGCCTTGAACTTCTTACAAAAGGTCGCACACTTGCTAACGAACTGAAATGCCAATTAGAGGCTATAGTTATTGGTTCTAATCTTAAAGGCATTGAAAAACAAGTGGCTCCTTATGGTGCTGACGTTGTTTGGGTTGCCGATGATAAGAGATTATATCCTTATACTACTCTTCCTCATAACTCTATTCTTGTGAATATTTTCGCTCAAGAAAAGCCACAAATAGCTTTTATGGGTGCTACTTCTATTGGTAGAGATCTTGGACCTCGTGTGTCTTCTGCTCTTCACTCTGGACTTACAGCTGACTGTACTTCCTTAGTTATAGGTGATTTCGAAGATAAGAGATTAAAGAAAGTGTACTCTAACTTATTATATCAAATTCGTCCAGCATTTGGTGGTAATATTGTTGCTACTATTGTTAATCCTGAATGTAGACCTCAGATGGCTACTGTTCGTGAGGGTGTTATGAAGAAAGAAATTCTTGACGCTAATCACAAATGTGAGGTTAAGAATGTTGATGTTGCAAAATTCACTAACTCTGAAGATTTCGTTATTGAAGTTATAGAACGTCACATTGAGAAATCTAAACTTGATATCAAAGGCGCTCCTATTCTTGTGGCTGGTGGATATGGCGTTGGTTCTAAAGAAAATTTTAATCTTCTTAAAGAATTAGCTCACGTTTTAGGTGGAGAAGTTGGTGCGTCTCGTGCTGCTGTTGATGCTGGATATTGTGAACATGAACGTCAAATAGGACAAACAGGTGTAACTGTACGTCCTAAATTATATATTGCTTGTGGAATCTCTGGACAGATTCAACACACTGCTGGTATGGAAGAATCTGCTATTATTATTGCTATTAATACAGATAAAAATGCTCCTATCAACAAACTAGCTGATTACGTAATCACTGGCGACTTCACTACTGTTGTCCCTAAGTTGATTAAATTCTATAAAAAGAACTCTAAGTAATCATCACTAGACTAATTAAATAAATTCGAAAAAGATGGCAAATTTCTATACAGATAATGAGGATATCAAATTTCATTTAGGTAATCCTCTTATGCAAAAGATCGTTGAACTTAAAGAACGTAATTTTGCTGATAAAGACAAGTATGATTATGCTCCACGCGATTTTGAAGATGCAATGGACAATTACGATAAAGTACTTGAAATTGTAGGTGGAATCTGTGGTGATGTTATTTGGGAAAATGCAGAGTCAGTTGACCAAGAAGGACCTCAGGTTATTGACGGTCACGTTAAATATGCTCGTGGTACTCAAGAGAATCATGACGCTTTAACTCAAGCTGGTTTATACGGTATGTCTCTTCCTAGAGAATATGACGGATTGAACTTTCCTATGGTACCTTATGTAATGGCTGCTGAGCTTGTTTCTCGTGGTGATGGCGGTTTCGCTAACATCTGGGGTTTACAGGATTGCGCTGAGACTATTCATGAGTTCGCTAACGCTGAGCAAAAGGCAGAATATCTTCCTAGAGCAGCTAAAGGTGATACTTATGCTATGGACTTAACTGAACCGGATGCTGGTTCTGACTTGCAAGCTGTTCAATTAAGAGCTACTTTAAATGCTGATGGTCAATGGATTCTTAACGGTGTTAAGCGTTTTATTACTAATGGTGATGCTCATATCGCTCTTGTTTTAGCTCGTTCGGAAGAAGGAACTAATGATGGTCGTGGTTTATCTATGTTCATTTATGACAAGAAACATGATGCTGTTTCTGTTCGTCGTATTGAGAACAAAATGGGTATTAAAGGATCTCCTACTTGTGAACTTGTTTTCACTAACGCTCCTTGTGAGCTTGTTGGTAATCGTAAGATGGGACTTATCAAGTATGTGATGTCTCTTATGAATGGTGCTCGTTTAGGGGTTGGTGCTCAATCTGTAGGTATTGCTGAGGCAGCTTTCAGACAAGGTCTTGCTTATGCTAAAGAACGTAAACAATTCGGAAAAGCGATTATCGAATTCCCTGCTGTGTATGAGCTTCTTGCTAATATGGATGCTAAAGTTAAAGCTTCACGTACTATGTTATACGAAACTTCTCGTTTTGTTGATATGTACAAGACTTATTATCATATCTCTCTTGAAAGAACTTTAACTAAAGAAGAGAGAACTGAGATGAAGCATTTTACTAAGCTTGCTGATGTTTATACTCCGCTTCTTAAACTTTTTGCTTCTGAATATTCTAATGAGGTGTCTTACGATTCTTTACAAATTCACGGGGGTTCTGGTTATATGAAAGACTATCCTGTTGAACGTTTATGTAGAGATGCTCGTATTACTAACATTTATGAGGGGACTTCTCAACTTCAAGTTGTGGCTGCCGTTCGTGGTGTAACTACTGGTCAATATCTTAAGCAAATTAAAGAAGTTTATGAAGTTGCTGAGATTAATCCTGAGCATGAGTACTTGAGAGAAGATCTTAAGGCTATGACTGCTAAATTTGAAGCTTCTGTAGCTATTGTTCACGATGAGAATGCTACTGCTGATAATAGTGATTATCTTGACTTCCACGCTCGTCGTTTAGTTGAGTCTGCTGGATATATCATTCTTGGTTACCTATTGTTAATAGATGCTCAGAGAGAAGAGAAATTCTTTAAGTCTGCTAAGATTTTCATCAAGTATGGTGAAGCTAAGATTGAAGGATACGCTAAATACATAGAAAGCTTTGATATGAAGAGCTTAGGTATGTTCAAATAAGGTATTAATCATCTTATATATAAAAGGCTCAGAAACATCGTTTCTGAGCCTTTCTTTGTATTAATAATTTATGTCTGTATTATTTATTTCTTGCCATAAACCATTCGTTGTAGTTTTTCAAGAATCTAAAATCAAAGTCAAAACTTCCTTCTAGTTTAGATTTAATAACTAACATTCCTTCTTCTTCACATATCTTATCAATAAAAGCTTTTAAGGGAACACTTGCATTACATTTTGCCAACATAGGTGCATTGTGTGCAGCATCTTTCATGTGTATTTTTGGAACTCCTTTTCGTACAAATTTTATTCTATCTTCTCCTATTTTTACTGCTTCTAAGGGCACAAAATAATAATAGAATTGATAAGCATATATGAAAGAGAATAAAATCCCATTACCTAATTCTTCTTTTAATTCATAATCTTGTTCACCAGTGCTAAGTGTTACTGGAGTGCCATCATCTTTAAAAAGTGGCTGTCTTCTTTTGTATTTAGTAACTAAATATGGAACGTCAAATTTAAGTCCAAGAGTGTTCTTATTGAAATCTTCCTTAATAGCAACAAGCATCTTGTCTAAAGTCGTAGGAAAAAAGCTCTTCATCCATAATGAGTAACCGCTTAAGAAATTGTCTACTATGCCTTTAACAGAATACTGCGGGATAGGAAAACATTCAAAATGTCCTTCTATATCTCCTTCATCAAGTTCGTATCTGTTAGTAGCCACATTAAATTTAAAATTAGATATGTATTTACCATTTAATTCTATTTCGTGTGCTGTAACAAAACCAGTCTCTGTAAATACTAACATACTTAAACTTTTTGAAAAAGCAGGATTATTGTAGGATATATCTGCAGTACAAGTCATTGAACTGTGATTAAATCCTACTTTTATAGGAGTGTCAATTGATGCACCAGGTAGTCCACTTGTAATACATAAAGTAACATACTTATGGCATCCTCCATATTTTGAAGCTTTAAAAACATTAAACATTGCATTTCTTTCAATACCTAACTTTGTTCGCATAGCTTTTCTTTTTGAAAAGTCAATAGAAGCTGTTTGTTTAGTTAATGTTAGTTCTCTATTAGTGTCAATTATGAATTCTAAGACAAACTTATCTGCTCCATATTCTTTCACCTTGAATTCCATATTGAATAAATTTCCTTTAGGAAATGAAGCGTTTAATGCGATTCTTGGCTCTATAAATCCAACGTAAGTTTCAATAAATAGACTTATATCATCACCATTGGCTTTTATAGTATATTTTCCAGCTTTTGGAGAACCTGACTCAGTATTTATCATTACTATTCCGTTTTTCTTAAAATCCATCTTTAGAACTCTTTTCGCAGGAGAACTTATGTTCACAAACGAAGTAGATAGCCAAGAAAAAGGAGCATCTATAAGAAGTTTTGCTAACTCATCTTCTTTTTGTTTATTTACTATTGCTTGGTCAATCTTTACAGAAATTTTACAAGTAGCTTTCTTTCCATTTAGAGTTTCAGCAGTGATAGTTATCTCCCCCACCTTAACACCTGTAATGATTCCTTCTGTAGATATTGTTGCAATAGTTTCATCAGAACTCGTCCATTTTAATGTTTTATCTGTAGTGTACTCAGGCAAGAAATTCACCTTTAGTTTTGCTGGTACTGTAAGATAAACTGTTTCTTCTGCTAATGCAAATTGAATGCCAGTAGCAGCAACTATAGGAACATCAAGTTTACAACTTGCTTCTTTACCATTAGCTGTTTTAGCTGTGATGCTTACTGTTCCACATTTGTGTGCAGTTATAAGTCCCTCAGCAGATATACTTGCTATATTTTCATCAGAACTAAGCCATTTAAGAGCTCTTACATTTGCTACCTCAGGTAAGAATTTAACTTCTAATGTTACTGATTTACCTTCAAATAACTGAATCTTTGGATTTTTAAAAGATATAGAAGTTGCTTCAATCATTTCTATTGCAGAAACAATCTTACAAACAGCTTTCTTTCCATTTGAAGTTTCGGCTGTAATGTAAGTTATACCTTCTTTATGCGCAGTAATGAGATTACCATCTGAAACACTTACTATTTTATCATCTGAACTAGACCAAACAATAGATTTAACGGTAGTGTTTTCTGGTAATATTTTTGCTATAAGATTAAAACTTTTACCTACGTAAAGGTTTTTTTCTGTCTCGCTAAGAGTAATAGAGGCAGCCTCTATCACTCTTTGCTTAACATATATTTTACACAAGGATTTTTTCCCATTATCAGTCTCCACAATAATATCTGTTGTTCCTATTTTAATTGCTGTAAGTAATCCATTGTCTGAAACACTTGCAACAGAAGGATCTGTACTAATCCACATTACTGTTTTTTTTGTAACTTCAGCAGGTAATATATTTGCAACTAAGCTTGCTGTTTCTTCAGGATATAACTCTATAGATTGTGATCCTAAAGATACTGATAAAGCTTTAACTGCATCTACTTCATCTTTTGAGCAAGAAGCAAATACAAAAATAAAAGCTAATAGGTATAATAATTTCTTCATTCCTTGTGTTTTGTATATAAACTAATTTATGTTATTTAGCATCTTTCACTAAACGTACAGACATTCTAGTAATACCTCTGTCTTTATAACGTTTAACTCCATCTTCTGCACCATTAAAAACTTTCCTATAATAAGTACTACCATATCCATTAACAACAAGAGTAGAAGTCCATAGCCATGCACTTTTACCAAAGTCAGCTGTTCCTGAACCAAAAGGACTAAAAGTTCCTTTACCTGCTGGAAGAATACTCATTTTTGAAGAGTTAGTTGCATCAACTGTCCAACTTCCATCATTACTTCTTAATTTTGAAGCATGTGTTCCTCTAGTTCCAGTAATTGTTTTTCCAGCTTCATCCATACCAAGAGATACTTCTAAAGCATTCCATTCTTCATCTGTTGCGATATGCCATCCTACAGGTAAAACTTCTTTTATTGCTTCTAGAGTATACAAAAGACCATACTTCTTATAATTCACGTCTTCTGCAGGATTGCTATATGCAGGATCTTTTGCAGATCTATTAGGGATCATCCATAAGTAGTTAGAACTAGGCGCAGGAATAAAAGCATAATTCTCTGCTAACCATTCTGAACCAGCAATCTTCAATGTTTTATATACATGTCCATCTCTATCAACAAATTCTCCTTCGTCTGCAGGCTTTGCTTTTGTTACGAAACTAAATGTTTCACTTTCAAATTTAGTACCAATAGAATTAACTGCTTGTATCTTCCAATAATAAGTAAAACCTAATTCTATTCCAGTAAGAACAAAATTATCTACAGCAACATTTGCTTTTACAATGTTTGCAGCAGCGAATGTAGAAGTTCCTTTTGAAAGATATACATTGTATGTAAAACCTTCTTTTATTTTCCACTTTAAAAGAGCTGGAGCAGATCCTGTAGATCCATTAGTTGGTAATAATAAAGTTGTAACAGGAACAGTATGTGTAGTAAAAGTAAAAACTTCACTTTCTGCAATATTTCCAGCAGCATTCTTTGCAACAACTTTCCATGAGTAAGCTGTAGCTTCTTTAAGTCCTGCAAGAGAAAATTCAGTAGCAGTTATATCAGCAGTTTTTACTGCTGCTGTAGCAAAATCAGCTGTAGGTGCATAATATATATTGTAAGTCACCTCTGCTCCATTAAAAAGAGTAGCCTTAGACCACACAAACTTTGTTGTAAGTTTTATTAAATTTGCATTATTTGCTGGAGAAGTTAATACTGGTGTTGTAGGTAAACCATTAGAAAAAGAGAAAGTAGATGTTGTAAGAGTTTCTCCTTTACTATTAATTGTATTTACTTTCCAATAGTATGTAGTTGCAACTTTTATATTTTCAGCTGAATAAGTTAATTCAGACGTTCCTGTAACAACTTTTTGGGCATCAGTAAATTCAGCATTAGTTCCTAAAAACACATCATATTTAGCTGTTGCATCAGCATTTCTTGCCCATTCTAATTTAACTGTATTTCCAACTACAATTGATTTATCAGCAGGAGCAATAAGATTTGAAGCTTTCATTCCTGTTGTAAAAGAAAATATTTTACTATCAATAGACTTACCAGCACTATTTGTAGATTTTATTTTCCAATAGTAAGTTGTACTAGAAATAAGATTTATAGCTTTAAATTTTGTCTCAGAAATAGCTGTTTTAACTTTTTCTACATCAGTTAATTCTACTTTTGTTCCTAAAAACACATCATATTTTGTAGAACTGTCTTCACTCTTTTTCCATTCTAAAGTTGTATTATCTCCAGTAATACTAGACTTATCTGCAGGGGCAATAAGATCCGTAGCTTTAAAAACTTTACTAATCTCATCATCCTTAGAACATGAAGTTAGTAGAGATAGAACAGCAAGTCCTATAATAAATAATTTTCTCATAAAATTAGATTTTAAAATATCACATAAAATGTAATATTTAGGTTCATAATGCATTGTTTTACTATTAGTCGTTACAATATTAATAAAAGAAAATGACTATATTAACCTTAGTTAACATTTTTTTACATTAATATTAAATAATGTAAAATATCTAGACAAAAAAAGACAGTCTAAGATAGACTGTCTTTAAATATTCTTATAGAACTCTAATATTATATCATAGTAGAAACCATAAATGTAGCAGCAACTCCAACAATAGCATAAAGCTCTGGGAATACAGCTAAGATAAGTGTTTTACCAAACACATCATATCCACCACCAATTCCTACAATACCATTAGCACAAACTTGTCCTTGACGTATTGCAGAGAATAAAGATACAGCACCTAAAAATAATCCACAACCAAATATTGCAGCTGCTTGATAAGCAGTCATCTCAGGAGTTAGAAAGTCTTTTAACAAGAAAAAACCTAAAAATCCGTATAATCCTTGAGTTCCAGAAAGAGCTGAAAGAACTATATAATTACCAAAAGCTTCATCATTTTTCTTTAAAGCTCCAATTGCAGCATTACCTGCTATTGTTACTCCATAAGCACTTCCAATTCCTGATAATCCAACCATTAATACCACACCGATATAAGCTAAAACCATTGTACCCATAATTGTAATCTCCTATTATTTTATTTTTAATTTTTTCGTTTATCTATCTAGATCAATCTCATTACATATTTTATACATAAATAAGATTTTCACTATAATCTATTAATTATTCTCTAATTAGTAATCTTTTGGAATGGAATATATTTCTTGCTACCTCCTGTAAATCCAGCATTCTTGTAAAACTCAACAAAAGTCAAACGCATTGGATGCACAAAAGAACCAAGGCCTGCCATAAAAATATTAATACCATGTCCGAAAACTAATATCAATACCATTACCAATTGACTAACAACTGGAGTATCTCCACTCATATTCACAGCAATATCGTTAAATACTAAACCAAGAACAGATGAAGAAATTCCTAAAGCAAAAAGTCTAATATATGATAAGATATCACCTAAAAGTCCTGTTGCCATATTATATATATCCCAAAGTCCTGCTCCGAAATTAATAAAGACATTCCTCTTTGGGTTATTTAAAAGCAGAATAAGAACTCCACTTACAGAAAGCACGCCATAATTAAGAAATTGAGTATCAATACCCGATTCTTTCATCAAATAGACAGCAGCTTGACCAAATATAAGGATTAACCAACCTATAGTAGAAAGAGCAGCTCCCCATCCAAACTGTTTAACTGCATTTCCAACTTTAAGAAACATACCAAAAACAACCTGTACAGCACCTATAATCAAAGCTAAGTTAAATACTTTAGAAGAATCTAACATATACTTTTTAATCTCTGATAACCATGTGATATCACTTTCTATTAGATTAATACCAAAGAAAGTTCCAACTAATAGGCCCATAGCCACAGTACCTAAACCAAGCCATTGTAAAAGAGTAAGAATAGGTCTTGTCTTTTTGTTTGCCTTAAATTTATAAAGAGTAGCACCCACTATAATCAATAATCCATAACCTGCATCTCCTAAACATAGTCCAAAGAAGATAACAAAGAAAGGAGCAAAGAATGGTGTAAGATCAATCTCTCCGTATTTAGGCATAGAATAAAGCTCACCAATAAACTCAAAAAGAGAGGCAAACTTACCGTTCTTTAATTTAACAGGAACATTATCCCCTATTTCAGGCTTTTCGATAGTGTAATATACATCTCTATTCTCCAACCAAGGTAAAATAACAGTTTCTGCATCAAAAGGTAACCATGCTTCTAGAACAATTAACTTATCCTCTGCAGCATATTCAGAACTCTCAACTATGGTCTCGAAATCTAAATCTTGTTTTAAAGAATTCTTAGCCTTTTCAAGAGAAGTTACAGATTGTGATGCTCTGCTGAAGAAACTTAAGATACTCTCTCTCTCTTTTACTAAAGATTGTAAATTTTCATACATTTCAGATAAAGAGGATTCAGGCATTTCAAAAGGTTCAGCATCTATCTCAGGTCTTTTACCATCGTAGGATACTGTAATAAAGAATCTCTGTCCTGACTCATCAGCAATCTCTATAGCATTATTTTCCTCTACCCACTCTTCTTTAAATTTACTAGAATTGCATATAAAGAAATCTATACGAGCACCTGCCTCTGATAGTTGTAATAATCTTTCCTTAGAGAATTCACCCCAAGGTTCGAGAGTAGATATATCCTTTTTAAGAATAGCCAAACTAGATTCTAATTTCTCTAATTTAGTTCTATACTTCTCTATATTAGAGAATAATTCTTCTCCATTTTCATTATTCTCTTTAGTTAAATCATCCTTAGAATAACGAGATATAAACTTGATAGTATCATTATAAGTCTTCAGAAGATTCATCTTAGTCATTAAAGACTCATTATCTAGATGAATATTCTTCTTTGTAAATATATGTACAACTCCTAAGTCCCTAAGTTTCTCTAGAAAGAGAGGGTAATCTTTATAAAAGATAATAGAAGTCAATTTTTTCATTGGAACTATCATGCCATATCCTCCTTCATTCTACGAGTTTTAACAATCTTTTGTGCCGACTTAGATAGATTTTCATAATCTTCAAGAAAACGTTTAATCTTTCTAATAGCATCTTCATAGCCAGGAATCTGTACTTTTTCATAAAGATTAACCTTCTGTGTAGTCTTTTTACGAGCATGATTTAAAAGCTCCATCTTACGATGAAAAACTTCACGCTCTAAGGCTATCTCAACCAAAGATTTCAGATTCTCTATACCATCAAGAAACCACTGTGGACTATTAAACATACTAAAATCGCCTACTTTAAAAAGTACTTTTCCAAGAATTGGAACACGCACACCTGCAATCTTCTTTACATCCATCTCTACATCGTAGATAGACACAAGTCCAGGTGTGTATTCGTCCCAAAGTCTTAGCATATTAGCCTGAGCCTCTATAGCTTCTTGTAACTTTTTATCAAACTCTTTAGCTGTATTCTTAGCTTTCTTCACCTCAAGGCGAAGAGCAGATTCTTTATTCTTGATAGTCGGCAACGCTCTTACACGAACCTTCAACTGTTTGTCGAGTCCCTGTAATGCTGTTTTATTGTATTGAAACTTTATTGCCATTTATTTTAATTTTTATTCAAAAATCATATTACTTATCAGCTATTATTAATTAGCCTTCCAGTATTTATCAACAAGAACTTGTTTAATACCCACCTCTTCTTTAGTGAAATGTTTGCCGAAAAGATCCCAAGCAGTATCAAGCATTTCTTCCGTACTTACGTTTACGTCAATAGCTAAAAGGTCATTAGAATATTTCTTCGCATAATCTAAAGTACGCTGATCATAATCAGTCAAATCGAAACCATTCTCCATCTTAGTTCTTGCATTTGCAGCATCAGCGTAAAGTCTAATAGCAGCATTCATAACCTGCGGATGATCTTCCCTAGTCTTCTCTCCAATAACTAATTGTTTAAGTCTAGAAAGAGAACGGAATGGGTCAACAATAACTTTTCCTATCTCTGTATCCTTACGTAAGAACAATTGTCCCTCTGTAATATATCCAGTATTATCAGGAATAGCATGAGTAATATCACCACCAGAAAGAGTTGTTACAGCAATGATAGTTATAGAACCACCTTCAGGAAACTGCACCGCTTTCTCATAGATTTTAGCTAAATCAGAATAAAGAGATCCTGGCATAGAATCTTTAGAAGGAATCTGGTCCATACGGTTTGAAACAATACTCAATGCATCAGCATAAAGTGTCATATCAGTAAGAAGAACAAGTACTTTCTCGTTTCTGTCAACAGCAAAATACTCTGCAGCTGCAAGAGCCATATCAGGAATAAGTAATCTTTGAACTGGAGGAGCCATTGTAGTGTTTACAAAACTTACAATTCTATCAAGAGCACCTGCCGAATCGAAAAGATTTTTAAAGTAAAGATAATCGTCATTAGTAAGTCCCATACCTCCAAGCACGATTCTGTCAGCTTTAGCTCTAAGAGCCACATTAGCCATTACCTCATTATAAGGTTGATCAGGATCGGCAAAGAAAGGAATCTTTTGTCCAGAAACTAAGGTGTTATTAAGGTCTATACCCGCTATTCCTGTAGCAATAAGCTCTGATGGCTGTTTTCTACGTACAGGATTTACTGATGGACCACCAATCTCACGTTCTTCTCCATCAATAACTGGTCCTCCATCAATAGGATCACCAAAGGCATTGAAGAAACGACCGCATAATTCATCTCCTACTTTAAGAACTGGGGCTCTACCAAGAAAGACAACCTCTGCATCTGTAGATATTCCCTCTGTTCCAGGAAAAACCTGAAGAGTAACCTCGTCGCCCATTATCTTCACAACTTGTGAAAGTCGGCCTTGTATCAAAGCAATTTCTTCATTACCAACTCCTGTAGCATGAAGCATACAAGTAGCCTTGGTAATGTTATTTATCTTTGTGTATATTTTTTGAAAAGCTGTTTTATTTTCCATAACTTTTATAATTGATAATGGATAATTTATAATTAATATATAACTTAAAAACTACGAACTACTAATTCATTACTACCTGAAGTTCAGTTTCAAGTGCTTCTTCATATTTCTTGAAGTCTGCAGATTTAAACTCAGAGTAGTTCATTTGTTTCAAGATATTAATTAACTTTTTAAAGTATGGATTTATCCCTTCAAAAGAATCAAATTGCATATCTCTATGAACTAAATCAAGCACCTTATCAAGCATATATTCTTGACGTTCCATAGAACAGTTTGCATCAATATTATCGAAAGCATCTTGTTGAAGAATAATAAAGTCAACAACCTCAGCACGCCAAAATATCTTATGATACTCTAATGGTACACCGTCATCACCAAGAATATTAATCTGCTCGTAGGTTTCTTTACCTCTAACAAGAATATTTCTTGCCTCATTAACCTTATCTATCCAATCAGAAGATATGTTATTTTTGGCATACTCAACAAATTCAGGGTATTCAAGATATTTAGAGTAAGAATCAAGAGCATCTATGGCAGGATAACGTTTAGAATCGGCTCTCTCCTGAGAAAGTGCGTAGAAACAACGTGCAGCTTTTTTTGTAGATTCAGTAACTGGCTCTTTAAGGTTACCTCCAGCAGGAGAAACCGTACCTATAAATGTAACAGAACCTGTCTTACCATTATTTAAATACACAAAACCAGCCCTAGCATAGAATGCAGCGATAATTGCTGATATGTCCATTGGAAAGGCATCTGGTCCTGGAAGTTCTTCCAAACGGTTAGACATTTCTCTTAAAGCCTGTGCCCAACGAGATGTTGAATCGGCTAAAAGAAGAACTTTTAATCCCATAGAACGATAATACTCACCAAGGGTCATAGCAGTATATACAGAAGCCTCACGAGCCGCAACTGGCATATTAGACGTATTAGCAATAAGGGTGGTTCTTTCCATAAGCTTACGTCCTGTACGTGGATCATCAAGCTCAGGGAATTCAGTAAAGATTTCCACAACCTCATTAGCACGCTCACCACAAGCAGCTACAATAATAACATCGGCATCAGCCTGACGAGAGATAGCATGCTGAAGTACTGTTTTACCAGTACCAAAAGGTCCAGGAATAAAACCAGTTCCTCCTTCAAGAATAGGATTTAGAGTATCAATAACTCTCACTCCTGTTTCCATCTGACGCATAGGTCTAGGTTTGTTATCATATCCTTGGATTGCTTGTTTAACTGGCCATTTCTGAACCATAGTCACAACATGCTCTATCCCTTTTTCATCTTCAAGAACAGCAATCTTATCATGAATCTTATATTCACCTTCAGCAACAATCTCTTTAACTTTAAAAGAGCCAGTAAATTTGAATGGAACCATAATCTTATGATCAAGCCAATTCTCCTTAACGTTACCAAGCCAATCGGCAGCAACAACTACATCGCCTGTACGAGCAAGAGGTGTGAAAGCCCATATCTTATCATCATCTAATGGGTTAGTATAATCTCCTCGTTTAAGGAATACTCCATCCATTTTATCTAGGTCATTCTGTAAACCATCGTAATTCTTTGAAAGAATACCAGGTCCTAGAGTAACCTCTAGCATGTGCCCTTCAAAAGTAACCTCCGTGCCTGGTTTCAGTCCACGTGTACTCTCAAAAACCTGCACATAAGCATCATTCTCAATAACTTTAATAACCTCAGCCATAAGCTTAACGCCACCGTGATTGATAAAGGCAATCTCATTTTGAGAAACAGCCCCTTCAAAGCGCACGACAACAAGGTTAGCAATTATGTTTAATACTTTTCCTAATGCATTATTTTTTTTCATTAGCTATATCTTTAAAATCTTTTTTAAACTACAAACTCATAACTAAATAGCGAATTCTTTAGAGAACTCAAGGCTGTTACGAAGTCGGGTAATTAATCCATTAAACACTTTCTTACCTGATTCGGTATCCAATTTAGACCATCTTTCAATAAGCAGCAAACGAATAAGAAAAGAAAGAACTTTATCTATAGAAAAATACTCAAAAGTAGTTTTCTCATCAAGGAAGTCCCAGCGCAATAAATCAAGCTGTTTTTCTTTCTCTATCATAGCAGGATTATCAAAAAAGGAAAGTACTCTTTCAACGAAAGGAAAATCATCTGAAAGACCAAAATCTTTCAACTTAGAAGTTCTAAGAGCCTCAGCAAACTTGTTGTTGCCTATAATCTCTTTTTGCAACTCTCTATCGTATTTTCTACAATTAAGCGCAGTAGTAAGATTCCTAAGATTCATCTCGAAAGTAAAGAAATCTCTAATAAACTTAGATTTAGACTTCCTCGCATAATCGAAGAACATCCAAGTAAGTTCATTCTCGTCAGAAACATCGTATTTCTTCTTCTCACTCTGATTATTATTAATAAACTCTATCATATAAGAAGGCAAATCCTTAGGCTCCTTAAGTCGTTCCTCTATATAAGAGGGCGAAAAATTAGCCACAATAGACAGCTCAGCTTCCCCCTTATGTAAGAGAGAAAGTAGAGTTTTATTATCCTCTTGCAAGAAAAAAAGATCTATTAATTTCAAGTCGCCTTTAGAAAGATACAAAAGTAACTCCTCTCTAAAGTCAGAAATCATGAAAGGGACCTTATTATCATCAGCAATCAAATCAGGCAAGCCAGCTATAAGACAATAATAATTATTCTTAAACATAGGCTCTAGTTATCAAAAAGTAGTTTTTTTGTGAATCCTCTTAGGTAATCTGCAAAGAAGTTATTGAATACCTCGTCAGTGAAATTAATTTGGTAAGAACCATCCTGTGGTCTAAGAACAAAACCTTTAGTATCATTAGCCTTAAAGTCAAGACTTAATCCATTATCTAGAAGTGTTTTTGCTTTAGATGAGAAGAAATTTTCTGTTTCTTTTTTTAAATCCTCAGAAAGAATAAGATTCAAATCGTATACTCCTTCATCTGATTTCCATTTTTCAGCAACAGTAAGAATAAGATTTTCTACAAATTCATTATCCTTAAATGCCTCAGACGAAATATTAGAAGAAATATCGTCAGAGACAAGAGAAACTATTCGTTGCTTAATAGCTGCAACAGCCTGCTCTGCTCCTAATCTAAGTTCTGCCTCAACTTTATGCTTCAAATCAGCAGATTCTTTCTTAGCTTCCACAATCTTTTTTTCAGCATCTTTATTTGCTTTCTCTATTATCCCCTCTGCTTGTTTTTTTGCGTCAAGAAGAATATTTTCAGCCTCCTCTTTAGCTTTAACAAGCCCATCATTATAGAGTTTTTCTGTAATTATATTAAGTTTTTCATTCATAAAACCTACTAAATATATTGGGTTAATACTTTATTTGTTATTTAATTGCTCTTGAAATTATGAATTATAAATGAAATAAACTAGCACAAGAGTCTAAAAATCATACGATATTAACAGTAATTAATACTACATCGTTTGTTATTACTACATTTCAGCTCACAAATAAATTTATCTAACTATAAAAAATATTTAAATCCTTTTGTACATTTCAAATCATTATGAAAAGAAGATAACAACAGATAGATCAATAACTGATAATATAAAAATAATAAGTATCCATACCCACCATTTAAAATGAATATTCCTTACAACTCTCATCTCTGTAATAGTCCAGATAGTAATATATACTAACCAAACCCACCAACTTGAAATTTTCTGAGCAATCATAAATATCATACCAACAATAAAAATAATCATTACAGCTAGAAACTTTACACTATCTAATTTTCTTGCCTTTTTCATATTATTATCCATATCATACATCCTTATACTTATCAAAAAAAATAGACTCCTCAAACACACTTCATCAGACTACAACACACCAATTGTAATAAGTCATTTCCTATTCTTTGTTATCATCAAAAAATATCATTCTATATACAAGCATGATGAGAAGTCTATAAATTCACTAATTAACTAACCTGAAACAAACATAGAAAAACAAGAAAACAAAATCGACCTATCCTATAATATAGGATATATTTCCGGAGCTATAGTTGTCCTATTTTATAGGCTAGGACACATGACTCTTTATTAAAAGACTTACAGAGAGGATATTATAGAGAAGTATTATATCATTGAATTTTTGTAAGCAGAAGGAGTAAGATTTGTACTTTTCTTAAAAGCAGAATAGAAAGCTGACTTAGAATTAAAACCTACCTCATATGCAATGGCCAAAATAGTAAGTTCCCTAGATTTATCAGAGACAAGCAATTGTTTCGCCTCTTCTATTCTATATTTATTTATAAATTCAGAGAAACTTATGCCCTCTCTTTCATTAATAATCTGAGAAACATGATGTAAAGCCTTTCCTAAACAATCAGCTAAATCATTCAAACGATACTCAGGATTTCTATATGCCTTCTTATCATTCATTATATTAATAATATCATCCCACATTTCTGAAGATTCAGATATTTTAAGGGAAGATTTAGCATACTTCTGACTAGGAGCAGTATTATTTTCTCTATGATCCCCATAAATAGAGTAAACAGGAAAACGAACAGCAAAAAATGCCAAAGCAAAGAAAAATAAACTAGCAATTATAGTCTCAAATTTATATTGAGATAAAAGCTGATTATCGAAATAATAGCCCAATATTTTAGATTGGAGAATAGCCAATTTTATAATTACCGCAAAGAGTAACAATTTCTTTAAAGCCTGATAATTTATTCTTTCTCTTCTTGAAAGTACAACTGCAAAATTCGCATTTTTAAGCTTTCTATATGCCTTAAACATAAAATAAAGATTTATCACACTACTAGCATAAAAATCAAAAGCAAGAGCCCAAGAATAACCAGACAAACTATCAATAGAATCACTCTCAAGATCTATCTTAGTTAAGAACAATACAACACATCTAATAATAGTATATACAACAATAAATATAAGCCAGGACTTCAAATTGTACTGTAATTTAAAGAGACTAACTATAAAAAGAAACATTAAGGCTCCTGAAAGATGATAATGAAAATAAGAATAACCAGCTATACTAATCCACTTAATGCCATTAAGATAAACAAATGAGTCAAATTGAAAATGAATTGTCATACAAATAAGTCCAATAAGTATAGACTTTGCCTCTTTATTCTTGACATTCCCTCTCCTATTAGATAATATTATAAAAAGTACGAAAATGCCAAAGAATATTCCTACTAATGGCATGCTATTTGTTAGTATCATAATATATTATTTCTATTCATTTTTGACTTGTCTAAAATAAACAAATTACTCTAAATGATGCATATCTTTTTCTCTAATCATATTTATTATAGATTTACGAACTAAAAATCCTATAAAATCAAAAAAACATGACAAAGACTCAAATCAATAATAAAGAAGCAAATATTCAATTAGTAAAATCAACAGCAAAAGCAGAATTACTTATACAAGATAAAGAAAAAACACAAATTCAAATTAGTAAAGCTTTCAAGAAAGCCAATAGAAATAAAAGTAAACTAGAATCAGTATGGCATCAACTTCAGTTATTTTTCTCAATAATAAGAGACTACTACACTGGGGATTATAAAGAGATACCTATAAATGCGCTTGTTGCTATAGTAGCGTCTCTACTATACCTTCTTTCTCCTATAGATCTAATTCCAGATTTCATCCCTTTATTGGGTTTTATTGATGATATAGCAGTCATCGGTTTGGTTATAACACAAATATCTTCATGTTTAAATACGTATGAAACATGGAAAAAGAAACAATAAAAGATTTTTAACAATTTACTTAAAGGATTAAAGAATCTCAAGCTAGGTTTAAACTAGATCTAACTTTGTCGTTATAGTGGTCGATTTGTGTTTAAATTAGGCTCAATAGATATGGAGATTATACGCAGCGTATACGAGATCTGTATACGCTGCGTATTAGCTGCGTATTAGCTGCGTATATGCTGAACATAAAATCAACATAGATAAAGCATTAGAAGGACATTGAAAGGGCATTGCGAGAAGTAGTATTTATTGCCTCTATTAAACAGTTACAAAAATTAAAACATAAAATTTAATGATTAAAACAAACAAATTATTACTTGCAGGTTTAGCAGCACTTTGCTTTTCGTGCGGAGCTAACAGCTCAAAAAAAGTAAACAACACTAAAGATAAGCAGTATAAATATGCCTCTGTGAAAGATGATGTAATACATTTAGATCTAAAATCTGCTATAAAAGACTCAACTATTGTTAATCTCTCCGAAATATGTGATTCTTTAATATACATCCCTTTAGAATCTAATGAAAAATGTATCATAGGCGAATCAAAAGATATTAAATTTATTACAGATGATGAATTTATCTTTCTTGAAGACAGAGGAAATCTTTATAAGTTTAATATGTCAGGGAAATTCCTTCTGCAATTTGGCAAAAGAGGAAGAGGTCCTAAAGAATATAAATGCAGTTCTTTCTGCATAGATAGAAAGAATAAAAGAGTGTATGCTAACGCAGCAAGCAAAGGACGTTTAATGCAATTCGATTATAACGGAAAACTTATATCTGAAGATGTAAAATTCCCTCTTGGACAGATAGAGTATATAAGCTCTTCAAATACTATTGTAACACCTGGATTATTTAAACTAGGAGAGAAAGACTCACTTGATTTTAGTTGCTTAACAGAAATAGATTTGAATGGTAATATTAAATCCAAACTAATTTCTAAGATTTATCCTCTCACACCAAAAGATGGAGCTCCAAAATTTGGACTTGAATTCCCTGGAGCAGATATATATAAATATAATAATAGAATATATTATCATGAGGTTAGAAACGATACAATTTTCTCAAAAACAGAAAAAGGTAGAAAAGCACATATTATTCTAAATAATAAGGAATTCAGAAAAGGCTTATCTAGTTGGAAATTCGGTGGAATGACAGGTGGCAATAAATTCAGTATAATATTAGGTGAAACAACATGGATGAGTGATTACTTTACAGTAAAAAACGAAACAGACAAATACATTTTTGCTGAAACTATATCTAATGCTTTCATTTTCGATAAAGAAGAAGGAACACTAGTTTGTGCAAGATGCTTCAAAGAAGATGAAAAAAAGAAATTCTTTTACAATGATTTTGATAACGTGAATCATTTCAATCAAATGAAAATCACCAATAATGAATATATTGTAGATGCAGTAGAAGCCATTGATCTTATTGAAAGAGTAGAAGAATTAAAGGATGAGAAAAAGACTAACACTTCTTATTATAAAAAACTTAAAAAAATTACAGAGAGTATAACAGAAGAGGCTAATCCTGTATTGATATTAGGACGTTTAAAAAGATAAATAATTCTTTAAAAAGAATTAAAATCCTCCTTGATATCAATAAATAATCAAGGAGGATTTCATTATAAAAAAGAATTATATTATTTATTTGAGAGAATTATACAAGTTTATATGCTCATCAGATATATTAATATTTTTATTAACAAAAGCCTTAAAAGTAATAGGTTTTTCTCCTACCACATTTATTGAATATATAATCTCAGATGGGCGAAAGGTGTAATTAGAATAAGTAATCTCTCCCCTCAACTCTACGTCTTCACCTTTATCTAAATGCTCTAGAATAAGTTCTTCAACTAATATTCTCTTTGACTTTACAATTACAAATGCCTGAGGATATTGATTTATTACCTCTGGTATTCCACCACAAGATAAAGGAATTATATACTCTGGAGAATCATTATACTGGTCAAACACATCTTGACTATGGAGATTATTATTTTTAGTAACTGAAAAACGAATATCAGCATCATAATAAACAAGACATTTTCTTTCTTCTTCAGAAATTGAAGATTGAATTGTTTTATCTTTAATCTCTTTAAAATATTCTGATGTAAGTTTAGAATAGAATTTAATTCTACGTCCTAAATCATTTGTCTCAAAAGAATGAAAATTAGATCTATCATTCACCTTATAACTAGAATTCTTTTCATATCGTGGATGTCCTAAAAATACAGAAACTCCGTCAACCATTGAGCGTTGCCTATCTACAATAAACTCATTCTTCATAACATCCTTTATGCCTATCAGTGTATCATTCATGAAAACATCAACAATACCACCATTAGTCTCTCCATAGGTTACAGAAAGAGGAAACTCTTTAGTATTTGCCTTTCCTCTCGATTTGCCTTTTTTTTGTATTCCTCTAGCAAAAAGATATTCTAATTGATTATTTCTATATTCAGGATGAGAAGTAAAATCACCATGCATAAAATTTTTAATGTAGCTCTTTCTACTCCTTTTACCAAAAAAGTAACGACACATTCTTATCATAAACCACAATAGTAATATAAAAACAAATAAGATTAAAAAATACCACCATTCAATATAACTTACCAACTCAGGCATGTTAAAGAAATACTCTAAAGTATATTTTTCACTTTCGTTAGCTTCATAAAAAACAGAAAATTGATCATTTATATTATATTCTATTCCCTTATTAAAATATCTTTTTTTTATACTAAATGCCAGTAATTCATCCCCTTTAGTTATTTTGCATAAAGTTGAACTAGGAATAAGAATATGAGAATCTTTAACTCTAACTGATAACACATAAGGTTTTCGACCATTTGTTACCTCTATATTTAAAACTAAACCTTCTTTTATATATGTAGAAAAGCCCAATAAGATAGAATCATCATAAGCAACTCTATCTGGCTTATTTGCAAAATTAACTAATACATGTTTAGAAGTAGAATCTCTAATTTTCCTATTACTAACTACTGTTGGTGATTCAAATTTCGAAGCAGTAAGATTACTTATTATTGAGAAATTAGGTAGATTTTTATCTATCTTTTTAAAATCAACAGGAACATCATCTACATTTCTAGAGTAATAAAAAAGATAAGCATTCTTTTTAACAGCTCGCTTATCCCATGTAGTCAATAATTTAGATATACTTAAACGTTTATATATATTATGCCTTCCATCTGTTAATATATATATATACGAGGGGATTTCAGAATTAACTAGAGAAGATACTGATGTAATATTCTTACTTATATCTATTCCAGTAATATTGACATTTTTCTTTTTAAGCCGCCTTATCATCCAAGAAAGCCTGCCAAATTCTTTATCTACAAATTTCTTCTCTATCGAGTCAAGCTCATACATCTGAAAAGGTACAACAATTATTTCTGTTGAAGATAGAGAAGCTTCTACACGAGATATCAGGTGTTTACTCATATCCCTTTCTGTTTCATAAGACGAGCTATTCTCTTCAAGAAACAAACTAGTATCCCATAGATATATATATTGTTCTTTTATCTGCCCCATTGCGCAGCTACATATAAGTATAAAAAATAAAAATCCTAATACATATCTTTTCATAATACTAATTTATTTAATATTTGTCATACTATATAAGATTAAGATGATTTTACTATAAAGAGAAAATGCTTATAAATATATTATTTATTAACATAACTAGGCAAAACCAATTTAACAACAAATTCATTCTCTTTTCTTTCACAGACTAATTCAGCATCTTTATTGTAAATTAAAGCTAAACGCTTACGAATATTCTCAGCTACTGCTTTCATATGTTCATCATCTTTAGCGTAATCTTCCACATTGTCTCTAAAAAGTGTAGAATTCTTAACCTCATAAACTAAATTCAATTCATTATCGAAGTCTAAATTAATAATAATATGATTATCCTTCTTATTTAAATCAGTATATTTAAAAGCTTTCTCAATAAAATTTATCAAAAGCATAGGTACAATCTTAAAATCTCTCTGTTCTTCATGTATATTTATATTTAAATCTAATTGAAATTCAGGGTCAAGCTGCAAACGTTTAAGTGCTAAAAATCTAGTAATAAATTCTATTTCATTTTCCAACAACACACTTTCTTCATTACTCTCATTCACCACATGATTCATTACTGGAACAAGATTCTGTATAGATTGCATAGCTTTTTGAGCAAAATGGTTAAGAACAGAAACACTGTTTTGTAAAAAATATGGACTCATATTACTCTTAAGTAATTCGTTCTCTTTTTTCAAAAGAAGAGTTTTTAAATCAGAATGATCTTCCTCTAAATTAGTAATTGTCTTTTTGTGTTTATTGTTTGTTTGATTTAACTGTTTAATTGTCTGACTCAACATATCTTTAACTTGTGCAGCAGAAGCATTATCACTTTCTAGTTTTTCTATAGATTCTTTTAGTTCTTCTATCTTTGAATTTTTCTTTCCTGTTTTCCAAATATAAAACACAATCACAATAATCAAAAGTGCTATAATAAGAAAGATGATTGGAGTATTCAATACTATTGAATCTAAAAATAAAGGAATCATTAATATCAATTTAAATGAGATTGTTAAAATTAAATTCATTGTAATATTGTTTTTTATAATTATCAATTAGAATTTTTTATTCTTATGTACTACGGAACATTTAAAATATTCATGCCCATAGGCATCAGTCTTTTTTTTGTATTTAAATCTTTTATTTACTTTAGTTAATTTATCTAGATTTTTTTCCAAACCTCTATACTCAAAACTTTGAATAAACTTTTTAGGTCTTTGTTTACGTTTATTTCTATAAATAACTTTCACTTTATAATTCTTTGATGTTTTAGAATTATTTTTCAAAAAACGCTCCACAGAATAATACCTAACCCTATTTAAACTACTTTCCATAGGTACTATATTCAAAGCACCTGTATTTCCACCTAAAGAATGAGCAATTAAATGACCTCCATCATCTACTCCTTTAATTCCCTGTTTTTTCATTGCTTTAGCATTCTCTCTACTTCCTATTATTTCTTTTCTATTTACGGTATTTTTAGGAAAAGAAGAGGCACTTGCTTCCACAGTTCTTCCATATTTATCTACTTTAAAAATATTATTTTCAACTTTATAAATAGAATTTGGAATAGGCTTAACATCCAATAGAGGATTTACAGCTTTTCTTGCTGTTAAAGAATAAGTATTTACAACTGTTGTTTTGCCATTTGTTAAAACATGTCCAAGATTATGGCCATCCTTTGAGATAATATCAAAACCTCTTTGTCTTTTTATTAATTTAAAATGATTTGCATCTGCCCATGAAATATGTAATGGTTTTAGTAAACTTGTAGAAGGTTTCTTTCTTCTTCCATATTTTTTAAAAATATCATTTATTTCCTTCTTACTGGAGCTACCTTTTAAGGCATATCTTCCTTCAGAAAATATCTCATCAGTGCTTTTTATAGATTTACGACTTAAAGTTTTACTAGATCTAAATAAATCATCGGTGTTCTTTGAAATCGTCTTTGTAGTAAAACGACTTGCTCTACTTGTTTTCTTTATTTTTGAAGCCGACTTACCGCTATATTCTATTATCTCATCTGAAGATTTTGAAATCGTTTTAACAGTTGTCTTTCCTGTCGATTTAACTGTGCTTTTAGAGAAACCTTTTTTTATAACTCTAAACAATGTAGCAAACTGTGCATCAGCATGTCCTGTTCCTATTATTGAAAGGAAAAGTAATAAACAAAATAATTTTCTCATATCTATTATATCTTATCTGTATAATTCTAATTTCAGAAGTCCCCTATTATCAGGTATGCCTTCCTTGAATGTTGCAACTCTTTTCTTTAAACCGTTATTTGCATCATAAGCTCTTTCGTAAGATTTATAGATATTTGAATAATAATCAGTATTCATTTTTGCTGCAAGGGCTATGAAATTTGAATAAGCAGAGCTTATTTCAACTGAATAAGAAATAATTGTTTTATCATAAATCTCCATTTCTTTCTCTTCACATGCATCTTTAAATACTTTAAACATAACAAGAATATCACGAGTAATGTAAACTGGCATAACATATGGATTATCAACAGCAAGCATCTTTGCCACCTGGTATATTCCTCCCTCAATAGCAGTACTAGCCAAAACATCTTTCTTGTTTGCCCATATTGCCTTAATCATATCAAGCATATTCAAATCAGGACTCTTAAATGAATTCTTAACATCGTTCTCTATGCCTTTATTAAAATCATTTATTGGGAAAGCCATATTTGGTAAATGAATTCTATATGATGGGAAATTGCTATTTAATCTTCTCTGATAATCCCTTTTATCGGCTACTTGCGCAGAATTATATTTATCTATACCATCTTTTAAGAGAAGAGGACCAAAATGTTTCTTCCAATTTTGCCAATAATAATTATCTGCCAAGCCCAAATATTCCGCAACAAAAGGAATTGCTTTACCACCTATACTTTCTTCCTCTTCATCTACATATAGTTTCACTTGATCTTTAAACACATTCTTTAAATCATCAACCAATCCATCAGTAAATATTTTAGATTTCTCTATATCTCGTTTTTCTAATTCTTTTAAGATTTTCTTTATATCTACTAAATCCGAAGTCCTTTTTGCTAAATATATAACCTTTATCTTATTCTTTACATTTTCTTCTATACAATCCTGTTTCAACAAACCAGCCAATTCTTCTTGACTAGCTGATGGTAAATTAGAATCTATAAACAAATCAAATTCTTCATACAGAAAATCCTTATATTTCATTCTAAGACTAGCAAATCTTGAACTCTTTACGATGTTTACAGCTCCTATTAGCTCTCTCATACTAGCACACTTTATCTTTATTTTATAGCTATCATAAAGCATTTTGGTGACTCTAGAATCAGTTAGGATATAATGTTTGGATAGATACTTTACTATAATATCTGTATTCTCGGTTAAGCTCATATGCTTTATCCTTTCACCAATCATTTTTTCTAAAAAAAGAATATTCGACTTTTTATCTTTGAAAATTTTATAATCATCAAAATAATGGATAGTCTCAAGTAAAGTAAGAATAGATATTTCTCTTAAAGCTTGTTTATCATATGAATATAAAGGATCTAGGATTAATAACCTTGCATAATATGGGTCGTCATTTCTAAAAAAATTTTGCAAATAAGAAACAGTAAGCTTCTTAGTCTTAAGCTTTTTCCAAGAAGAAGATTCAACACTATACTTAATATAATCCTTTCTTCCTCTATCTAATTTATCTATAATAATGGGATGCTTTATATGTGAACCTTTCTTATTAAATATAATGTTGCTTGCTCTATAATTTTTATGATTTTCAGGCAATATGTATATTGCGTTTTCAACAATCCACTCATCCTTATCGTTATCACGATTTATCTTACAATCGTACTTCACTATATTATTCTCCCCATTTTGCATAAAATTAAGACGGATATGAACATTATCATCACTGTTTTCTAAAGCAAAGGCTGTATACTTAATTCCACCTTTACTCCAACTAATTTCATGATACTGTGCAAAAACTGTAGTGTATGCAAGAATAAAAAGAAGAATTAAATTAATCTTAAATTTCATATTTTTCATCACCCCTAATAACTGTATAAACAATTAATTATCTTCATGCGTAAAGATAATTATCTATTGTTAAAACTCACAAGCTTATTAGGCTTTATGTATATAGATTTCTATCATTTGCAATACAATTAGATATTAATAAAAAAAACATAGTTCTATTTATTATACTTTTTTAGTTTTAACATATGTTAAAGTCTAAAAATAAAGCTAGTTATGAGCACAATAAGTAAAATATTAATATACATTTGCAGCCCTATAAAAACGAGGTTTTTAAAATTAGCCGAGCTTCTTTTGTAACAAAAAACAACAATACATCTATAAGAATAAATTCATTATGTAGTCATAAACTACATTATTATTTAACGTACAATATTATATAGACTATGTTTATACTAATGATTATTGCATTTATTGCAGGTTATGCGGCTATCGCATCGGAAAACAATCTAAAAGTAAATAAAGCAGCTGTCGCTCTGATAACAGGAATGACACTATGGACACTTTATGTAATTGGTGGTGTTGATATTCTTTCCTCTGGAGCAAGTTCTTCCTGGAATGAATACTTAGCAGCAAATCCTGAAAAAAGTTCTGCAAGCGATATGCTTCATTTCATAACTCATATAGAGATTCTTGAACATCTTATGGATATAGCATCTATTTTGTTCTTCCTAATTGGGGCTATGACTATTGTAGAAATAATAGATAGACATCAGGGGTTAAAAATTCTTACTGATAAGATTACAACTAGAGACAAGAGAAAATTATTGTGGATCATATGTTTCCTTACATTCTTTCTTTCTGCATTACTTGATAACCTTACTACTACTATTGTTATGATAGCTGTTATAAGAAAATTAATGTCGGAGAAAACAAATAGATGGATATTTACTTCTATGGTTATTATCTCTGCCAATGCAGGTGGAGCTTGGTCACCTGTTGGAGATGTTACAACTATCATGCTTTGGATAGGCGGGCAAGTTACTACTATGCCACTAATTAAAGAAGTAATGATTCCTTCTTTAGTAACTATGATTCTTCCTCTTATTATAATGTCTAGAAAACTTAAAAAAGTATCTATATTAAGACCATATGCTACAGAAATGGAGCCAATGGAATTCACTTATAAAGAGAGATTAATTATTCTTATTGCAGGTATTTCTTGTTTAGTATTTGTACCTATATTCAAAACCTTCACAAACTTACCTCCTTATGTAGGAATGTTACTATCACTAGGGGTTCTTTGGATAATTACAGATATTGTGCATAAAAGCAAAGGTAACGAGGTTAAAAAACATTACGATGCTGCAAGGATTATTAGAAAAATTGATACTGCCACTATTTTATATTTCCTTGGTATATTAACAGCTGTATCTGCTCTTCAATCAGCAGGACAACTAGCTCTTATGTCAGGATTCCTAGACCAACATTTAGGGAATGTATATTTTATTGATTTAGCTATCGGTTTATTATCTTCTACTATTGATAATAGTGCCTTAGTTGCTGGTTCTATTGGTATGTATCCATTAGAATCTGCGAATGCAACAGGTTATGCTGCTAACTTTATACAGGACGGAGATTTCTGGTCGTTCCTAGCATATTGCGCTGGTACAGGAGGAAATATTCTTATAATTGGTTCTGCTGCTGGAGTAGCTGCAATGGGACTAGAAAAGATAAATTTCATTTGGTATATGAAAAACTTTTCAAGAATGGCACTTACTGGATACTTTGGTGGAGCTATAGTATACTATTTAATTACGCTTATATAAGCGTAATATACAAAGAGAATATTTTACAAAAAAAAGATAACAAAAACATAAAATTAACATACATTTACAATTAACAAACTAGATTACTAATTCTAAAAAGTTATTATAATGATGTTTGGTTTAATGATTGTCATTTTTATAGTAGGATATACTGCTATAGCTTTCGAACACAAAATTAAAGTAGATAAAGCAGCTATTGCATTAATAACGGGTATGTCGCTCTGGACAGTTTATGTTTTTGGAGCAGTAGATATTTTATCCTCAGGAAGCAGTATTGCCTGGAATAATTATCTAAAAACAAATTCACAAGAAAACAATATAGAAGGGATAATTCACTTTGTTTCTCATCATGAGATTCTTCATCATATATCTGAAATCTCTTCTATTTTGTTTTTTCTTCTTGGAGCCATGACTATTGTTGAAATCATTGACCGTCATCAAGGATTTAAAATTATAACCGATCATATTCAAACAAGAAATAAAGCAAAACTTCTGTGGATTCTCTGCTTTCTGACATTCTTTATGTCTGCTCTTTTAGATAATCTTACAACAACTATAGTAATGATAGCTTTGATAAGAAAACTCTTATCAGACAAAACAAATAGATGGGTATTTGCTTCTATGGTTATTATTGCCGCAAATGCTGGTGGAGCATGGTCTCCCATTGGAGATGTTACAACCATAATGCTATGGATTGGCGGACAAGTAACTACAAACCACTTGTTTACAAAACTACTTATACCAAGTATAATAACAATTCTTATTCCTCTTATCATTATAACACCCAAAATAAGGAAGGCTAAAATACACAGACCAGTATCTACAGAAATGGAGAAACTTGAATTTTCTCATAGAGAAAGACTAATAATACTATTCTCTGGCGTAATTTGCCTAATATTTGTCCCTATTTTTAAAACAGTAACTCATCTTCCTCCTTTTGTTGGAATGCTATTTTCTTTAGGGGTCCTTTGGATCATTACAGATCTTGTACACAAAAAGAAAAACAAAAAGATACAAACACAATATGCTGTATCTAGAATACTTAGAGAAGTAGATACTTCTACAATATTCTTTTTCTTAGGAATATTAGGAGCTGTTGCAGCTCTTCAATCCGCCGGACATTTGGCTATAGTATCTCAATTCTTAGATCAGAAAATAGCACATATTCATCTTATAGATATTACAATTGGTTTATTTTCTGCTATTGTAGATAATGTTCCGCTTGTAGCTGGGGCAATGGGAATGTATGATATTGAACCTACTAATTCTGTTGGATATGCTGCAAACTTTATGGTTGATGGTACATTCTGGGAATTTTTGGCTTATTGTGCTGGAACAGGAGGTAGTATTCTTATTATTGGTTCTGCAGCTGGAGTTGCCGCTATGGGAATGGAAAAAATTCCTTTCGGTTGGTATATGAAAAACTTCTCACGTCTAGCTTTATCCGGTTATCTAGGAGGGGCAGCCGTATACTATCTTATAGAAATGCTTTAAACAAATAAGATGTCTAATCCTTTTACATTAATGGCGAATATACTATCTTAGCCTCTCGTAGAGTTAATTAGAAAACATTAATACAATCAAAGAAAATCTCAAACTATGAATTTACTATTTATACAAGCACAAGATGTTGCATTAGAGGCTGTTGACGCAATGGAGCAAATACAAGAAGAAGCTTCACTTGGTTTTTGGGAAATGGCCGTTAAAGGTGGATGGATTATGATTCCTCTTGCATTTCTTTCTATTGTTGCAATTTATATCTTCTTTGAAAGATTTTTTGCTATTAGAAAAGCTAACAAAATAGATAATAACTTCATGGATATGATTCGTGATTATATTACTGAAGGACGTATGGATTCAGCATTAGCTTTATGTAAAAAGACAGACTCACCTGTAGCTAGAATGATTTCAAAAGGAATATTACGCATAGGTCGTCCTCTTAATGATGTTAACGCTGCAATAGAGAATGTTGGTAATATGGAAGTTTCTAAACTAGAGAAAGGGTTAAATGTTCTTGCATCAGTAGCTGGTGGAGCTCCAATGATAGGATTCTTAGGTACTGTAATCGGTATGATTAAGGCATTCTACGATATGGCTCAGGCTGGTAATAATATTGATATCTCTAACCTTTCAGGCGGAATATATACTGCTATGGTAACAACAGTAGCAGGACTTATTGTAGGTATTATAGCATATTTTGCATATAATATTCTTGTATCAAAAGTAACTAAGGTTGTTTTCAAGATGGAATCAAACACTACTGATTTTATGGATTTATTGAATGAACCAGCAAAATAATCGACTATGGCTTTAAAGAAAAGAAATGAAATAAACGCTACTTTTAGTATGTCATCTATGACAGATATAGTATTTCTATTACTTATCTTCTTCATGGTTACATCTACTATGATTAGTCCAAATGCATTAAAATTATTGCTACCCAAGAGTACAAATCAAACTACTGCAAAGGCATATACATCTGTGTCAATTGATAGACATAATAACTTCTACTTTGAGACTAAACGTGTAAGTTTCTCGAAACTAGAATCTATGCTTGTAACTAAATTATCAGCACAAAAAGATCCTTGTATATCTTTACATGTAGATAGAAAAGTCACTATGGAACAAACAGTAAAAGTAATGAATATTGCAAAAAACAATAAGTATAAATTGATACTTGCTACAGCTGCAGAATAATAATGAGAGATAAGATAGACATTAATGGACTAGTAGGAACAATTCTCTTTCATGGAATTCTTCTGCTCATATTGATTCTCTTTGGGTATAGTTCAACTGCACCAAAACCTAAAGAACAAGGTATAATGGTAGCTTTAGGCAATACCGATTCTGGATTAGGAAATACAAGAGCTTCTCTTGCTAAGAGAGTTCATCCTAAAAGGACTGCTAGTACAAAGCATTTAAACTTAAAAACAAAAAGTATTTCAAGTGCAAAAGCAAAGATTCTTACTCAAGATTTCGAAGATGCACCTGTTATAAAAAAGTCTAAAAAAAAGAAATTAATTCAGAAAAAGACTAAACCTAAGAAAGGTATAACAGAGAAGCAAATTCGCGAAAGAAAGAACAGAGCTGAAAAAGAACATAAAGATCGCTTAGAGAAACAACGTATACAGAAAGAAAAGCTTGAACAAAAACGTGCAGAAAATGAACGTAAAATAAAAAAACAAGCAAAACGCAAAATTGAAGAACAAAAGCGTATTAAACAAAAGAAAGAAGAGAAAAGACGAAAGGAAGAAGAAAAGATTCGTCAAGCTAAAATAGCTAATATCAATAAAAAATCTAAATCTGTTTTTGGAAAGAAAACAGGTAACAACAGTGATAATACAGGTGGCAGTGGTAATGGCAAAGGAATAAGTAACATGGGAAAACTTCATGGTAGTATAGATGGTGACTATCATGGTAAAGGTACTGGTAAGAATGGAGTTTCTTTCAGTCTAAATGGCAGAACAGCCACTGTAATAGTAAAACCTAAAACAACATTCCAAAAATCAGGTAAGGTTGTTGTTACCATATTCGTAAACACTAGTGGTAAAGTAACTAGAGCGATTGCTGGAGCAATAGGCACAACAACTCATGAGGGTCAACTTCATAAATTAGCCGAACAAGCAGCTCTTAAAACACGCTTTGATGTAAACCCAAAAGCAGCGGATACTCAAAAAGGAACAATAACATACATTTTCATTGTAAGATAAATTTAAAAAAAGAGATGTCTAAAAAGGCATCTCTTTTTTAAGCTTATAAACAAACTATTATTTCATGTATTTTAGGTGTAGACCGTAAGTAATTATCCAAATTGCATTCCAAACAATAGATAAAACCATACTTCCAACAGTAATCATATCGAAACCATTAAAAAAAGGCTGCACAAATATTACAGCTATAGTAGAAAGTGCATACATATAAAATCCTACTTTTTTAAGATTCAACATAAATATTGCACCTGTAATAGAAATCAAAGACAATATCAATAAAATAACACCTGTAGCTACAGCATGTTCAAGACTAGAAGTAAAAGCTTCTGGCAAGTCTTGTCCTGACTGTTCAAATACATCAGAAATAGCTGAAATAACATTAGGATTACTTACAAACATAGTACCTATAGCTCCAATTACTGAGAAAGCTCCACCTATAATACTAAGAACACACAAGACTTTTAAAAAATCCGGAACTTCTCTTTCAAACATTTTATTTTCCATTCTTTAAGTTTTTTTTATAATAACTTATAAATATACAAAATTGAAATCCATTCAAACAAATTAAATAAAGCATTAAAGCTATATTTTTTTCCTATAGTTATTTATGTCGAAAAAATGCAAAAAAAAGATTCAAATAATTGCATTAAATCTACTTAAAACTATAAATTTGAGAACAATTAATATTGGAAAGAAATAAATCTTAATAAGAAATAATTAAATTATATGAAAAGAGATACACAAGTATTCGATTTAATAGCACAAGAGCACGAACGTCAAAGAGACGGTATTGAGCTTATTGCTTCTGAAAACTTTGTAAGTGAGCAAGTAATGGAAGCTAACGGTTCTTGTTTAACTAACAAGTATGCTGAAGGATACCCAGGTGCTAGATATTATGGTGGTTGCCAAATTGTTGATAAAACAGAGCAATTAGCTATAGATAGAGCATGTGAAATCTTCGGTGCTGAATATGCAAACGTTCAACCTCACTCAGGAGCTCAAGCAAATGCTGCTGCTTTTTATTGCCTATTAAATCCAGGTGATACTTTCATGGGATTAGATTTAGCTCATGGTGGTCACCTTTCTCATGGTTCTCCAGTAAACATCTCTGGTACTCTTTATAATCCAGTACATTACCACGTTTCAGAAGAGACAGGAATGGTTGATTATGACGAAATGGAAAAATTAGCTATAGAGCACAATCCAAAAATGATTGTTGCTGGAGCTTCTGCTTACTCAAGAGAGTGGGATTATAAAAGAATGAGAGAGATTGCTGACAAAGTTGGTGCTTTCTTAATGTGTGATATGGCTCACCCTGCTGGACTTATCGCTGCTGGTTTATTAGACAATCCAGTACCTCATTGTCATATTGTTACTACTACTACTCACAAGACTTTAAGAGGTCCTAGAGGTGGTATGATTCTTATGGGAAAAGATTTCGAAAACCCATGGGGAGAAAAAACTCCAAAAGGTGTTACTAAAATGATGTCTCAAATGTTAAACTTCTCTGTATTCCCAGGACTACAAGGTGGACCATTAGAACACACAATAGCAGCTAAAGCTGTAGCTTTCGGTGAAATTCTTCAACCAGAATGGAAAGAATACATGAAAGATGTTAAAGAAAACGCAACTGTAATGGCTGACGCTTTCATGAAGAGAGGATATAAAGTTATCTCTAACGGTACTGATAACCACTCTATGCTTATCGACTTAAGAACTAAATTCCCTGAAATTACAGGTAAGAAAGTTGAGAATACTCTTGTTAAAGCTGATATTACTATCAACAAAAACATGGTACCTTTCGATTCACGTTCACCATTTTCAACTTCAGGATTAAGAATTGGTACTTCTGCTATCACTACTCGTGGTCTTAAGCCAGCTGATATGCCAGTTATCGTTGATCTTATAGACGAAGTAATTAGCAACATTACTGATGAAGACGTAATTGCTAAAGTACGTAAGCAAGTAAACGAAATGATGTCTGACAGACAAATGTTCGCCTGGTAGTCTTTTACTATTAAAATATTTTCAAATGGCTATTCTCATAAGAGAATGGCCATTTTTTTCATACATTTGCACTAGACAAAAAACTAATAAGAATGTTTATAATATCACTACACTATAAAGTTTCAATGGATAAAGTTGAAGAACACTTAACTGCTCATGTTGAATATCTTAAAGAACAATATTCTCTAAATAATTTTATAGCCTCAGGAAGAAAAGTACCACGTACTGGAGGTGTAATTCTTTCAAATATTAAGAATAGATAACAATTAGACTCAGTGATAAAGCAGGATCCATTTAAACAGAATAGAGTTGCTGATTACGAGATTACAGAATTCATACCTAGCATGACAAGTAAAGAATTAGACTTTTTAATCTAATATATGGAATTAAATACAATTACCTTAGTACTAATAGGATTCGTAACAGGCATAATAAACACACTTGCAGGAGCCGGTACAGCAATAACAGTTGCAGCCTTAATCTTTACAGGTATACCAGCTGGCATAGCAAATGCCACAATAAGAGTAGCTCTCTTCTTTCAAAATATAGTTGGAACAATTAGCTACAAACAACAAAAAGTATATACTTGGAAAGAAGGTTTTCGTTTTGCAATACCCGCAACTCTTGGATGTATGATAGGTAGTCTTTTTGCCGTAAACATAGACGATAATCTCTTCAAGCGCATAATTGGAGTTGTTTTAATCCTACTTTTCTTCTCTATGTTATTTAAATCTAAAACATGGACAGAAGACAAAGTAAAAAAATTAACAAGAAAGAATAAAATAATAGAATTTATAATCTTCTTTGCAATAGGGATCTATGGAGGATTTGTACAAGTAGGTGTTGGTTTTATGATAATTGCTGGTTGCGTACTTAATGGCGGACTTAATTTAGTGAAAGCCAATGCTCTAAAACTCTTTATCGTTCTGTGTTACACCTGTATATCACTAATAGTATTTATTTATACAGATATGATACTTTGGAGAATAGGTTTAACTCTAGCTGTGGGAAATATGTTAGGAGCATTAATCGCATCACGATTTACCGTAGCATGGGGGCCAAAGGTGATGCGATATATAGTTCTTGTTGTATTGTTTTCAGTATCAATGGAATTCTTAGGAGTTATAAATCTCCTTCTTAATCTTTAAGCAAATCATCAGCTACAGCTTTTAAATCAAGACCATTAAAATTACCAGAACTCATTAATAGTAAAGAGCTATTCTCGTAAGATTGGGTTTTAAGATAATCTAACATTTTAGAGCTATCAGTAAAAACCCTCAAACCATCCTTATGGAATGCTTCTCTCACTTGTTCTGCACTTATTTTATTAAGCTTTTTATGCTCAACCACCTCTGGATTAAAGTATACGCAGGCTAAATCAGCCTTCTCCATACAATTCTTATACTGCGGTAAAAACTCTTTCTTTAAACTACTAAAGGTGTGTAATTCCATACAAGCTACTAATTTACGCTCAGGGAATCTGCCTTTAACAGCTTCTACAGTTGCCTTTAGTTTAGATGGAGAATGAGCAAAATCTAAATAAGCCACAGAAGATTCTGTATTTGTAAGCATCTGTAAACGCTTAGCAGCACCACTAAATGATTGAATATATTTATAAAAATCCTCTTTCTTTATTCCCAACTGAATACATACTTTAAGAGCAGCATTAAGATTCTGTAAATTATGCTCACCAAAAATCTTCAATTCATACTTATTATCACCATCTACAAGATAAAGCTTATCTAATTCTATAATATAATTATGAGTATCATAAGAATGTCGGTCTATATCTCTTCTAACATTCATTGCTAATTTTAAGATATTTTGATCATTAGAAAAGTATATAAAAGAACCACCTGGTTCAATCTTATCAGTAAATATCTCAAACTGCTTCACGTAATTATCGAAAGTGGGAAAAACATTAATATGATCCCAAGCAATACCCGTAATAACAGCAATATGAGGATGATATAAATGAAATTTAGGACGTAAATCAATAGGTGAAGACAGATACTCATCACCCTCTAAAACAACTATTGGTGCATCTTCAGTAAGTTTAACCATAGTATCGAAACCTTCAAGATTAGCTCCAACCATATAGTCGAAATTCATATTCAAGTCTCTTAAAACGTGCATAAGCATAGCTGTAGTACTCGTTTTGCCATGCGAACCACCTATTACAACTCGTTTCTTATCTTTAGTTTGCTCATATATATACTCAGGATATGAATATATCTTAAGATTCTTCTCTTGAGCAGCCAGCAATTCAGAATTATCAATACGAGCGTGCATACCAAGAATTACAGCATCTAAATCGTCAGTGATTTTCTCTGGGAACCAGCCCCATTCTTTAGGGAGAAGATTGTATTTATCTAAACGAGAAGCAGATGGCTCGAATATTTCATCGTCAGAACCACTTACATTAAAACCTTTTTTGTGCAAGGCAATAGCAAGATTATGCATAGCACTCCCACCTATAGCAATAAAATGAACATTCATATAATAATCCTTTATCTATGTAATCTAAAAAACTTATTTATTTTTGTGAATAATAAAAGTACGTAAAGATTATGAATATACATATCATAGAAACTGGAAATTTCATGTGTGATGGTGGTGCAATGTTTAGTGTTGTCCCTAAATTCATGTGGGAAAAGAAATATGCATGCAACAAAGATAATCTTTGTAATTGCTCAATAAGAAGTATTCTTATTGAAGATGCAGATAGAAAGATACTTATAGACACAGGCATAGGTAATAAACTAGATAATAATGGTGCAGATAACAATCACTTAAACGGAAATGATTCTTTAGAAAAATCTCTTAAAGAGATTGGAATAAAAGAAGAAGAAATAACAGATGTAGTATTTACTCATCTTCACTTCGACCATGCAGGTGGAGCAGTTTCTAAAGATCAAGATGGAAATTTAAACCTTGTATTCAAAAATGCAAAACACTGGGTATCTAAAGCACAATTCGATTCACACCAGTCACCCAATGTAAGAGAAGCTGACTCATTTAGAGATGAAGATATAATACCCATAAAAGAAGCTGATAAATTATTCTTCATAGAAGATAATCAGAAACTTACAGATAATATTACAATTCGTCTATTCGAAGGTCACACAAATGGTCTAGCACTACCCTTCATTAAATATGGAGATAAAACAATTGTATTTGCAGGTGACTTTATACCAACCTCAGCAAATGTAAATATTAAGTGGTTAGCGTCATACGACATAGAACCACTTAAAGCACTGAAAGAGAAAGAATTATTTTACAAAGAAGCAATAGAAAACAATTATTACCTTATCTTTCAACACGACTACTACACTCAGGCATGCTCGTTAAAACAGACTGATAGAGGAATAAAAATAGATACTAAATATAAATTAGACGAAATTCTTAAAAGATAATACTATGAAAAGAATAGCAATATTCCCTGGATCATTCGACCCATTCACAATAGGACATGAAGAGATAGTAAAAAGAGGTTTATCTATGTTTGACACTATAATTGTTGCAATAGGTAAAAACTCAACAAAAAACACTATGCATCCTCTTAGTAAGAGAATGGAATTAATAAATAAGGTATTTTTAGACGAACCTAGAGTAGAGGTAGATTCTTATGAAGGATTAACAATAAATTATTGTGCAGATAAAGGTGCTAAATTCTTATTAAGAGGTCTACGCACATCATCCGATTTTGAATATGAAAGAGCAATAGCTCAGATGAACAAAAACATGAATCACGAAGTTGAATCAGTATTCTTGTTAACGGCACCTATTCACACTCCAATATGCTCAACAATAGTTAGAGACATATTTAATAACGAGGGAGACATATCAGAATTCTTGCCAACAAATGTTACAATGGAAGATTTAAAATAAAAATTCTTTTAGCTTCCTTTCTCATAACAAAAGGCAAGAAAGGAAGCTAAAGAATATATTATCAAATATTTAATTTAAAGAACTAAAGTCTCATACGAAATATTATTTCAGCTTTAGAATCTCCAGTAATACTAGTGCCGTAATCTTTATTTAAAAGAATTGACTGTCTTAAACCAACTTCCGCCTTAAAAATATTGAACATTAATACATTAAAGAAGACCTCTGCACCTACTGAAGTATATTCTTTTTTCAATAAAGAATCGTTAAAATCGGTAATATTATAATCTCCAAATATCTTAGCGGCTAATCTGTTTGAATAAAAGAATCCATTAATACCAAACTCAGGATATGCCATAGGCAAGTTATAGTCTGCTGTAAAAGAGAGAATACGTCTATAATTAGGAGAAGAATAACCTCGTGAATATTCAAAGGCGTCAGTGTAAGCATATCTAGTTCCTATCCATTTGTATGCAGAAGCAAGTTCTATATTATGATTCTTCATAAAACCAGGAAGATATAATCTTAAAGAAGCATTTAATTCCTCTGCTTTATCAAATTGAAAAGATTTATAATAAGATGTTGAAATCGCTTGTCCCCAACGAGGTCCCATATTCTTATAGGCAGAGCTTCTAATGTTATAAAAAGATAATCCGAAATTATAATCCGAAAAATCATTACTCTTAACACCATTAGCATTGGTATTTAATTTAAAATCATGAATAGAAATCCCAGCTCTTAAAGACAAATTTCTTCTATATATACCAGAAGATAGATTTAATGGTAAAACAAAAGATAATGAAGCCTCTGTTTCATCCATTTTTTGTTTATTAATTAAACCATAATCTCTATCCTTTGTATAAGAAATAGAAGCTATTGTTTGAACAAAAAAACCAGCATAAGTCATATTACCAGAAACGGCGTGAGATTTCTCATTTCTATTATAAAGATACGAAGCACCCGCCGAGAGAGTATTTAAAGCATTATCTGATTGCAAAGATAAACCATAGGCGACATTAGAAGCCTGTATCCCCCAAGAATGAACATTTATAAGATGCCCAAGTCGAGAATATTTATCTATAATATCATTTCTATGAACAGCTGATTCTATAATCTCACCACCCTCTGATTTTATAGCCATATTATCGAAAGCAGACATTTTATTAAGAGGTTTTACTGCAACCTCTTTATTTACTGCTTTACTTAAATCAAGTTTTCTAAGCTCTGAACCATCAGCTTTAACATTAGAATAAACAAGATATTTACCATCCTCAGAAATAGTAGGCCAAAATGCACCAACAGGAACTGAACTAACCTTAGAAATAGAATTATACAAAGGATCAAAGGCGTAAATATTATCAATTTCTGAGAATGTAGCAGAAAAATAATATTTACCATTAAGGATTTCTATATCTGTCACAACTTGATTCATTGGCCCCCAGACAAGTTCTTCAGTATTTCTATTTAAATCAAAAATAGTAATATTAAACTTTCCCTTTTTTCTTCCAGAACATATTATTTTATTGGTATTCAACCATTTAGGATACATCAAGTAATCATTATCTTTATTAGCTACAGTTTTTGTAACTTCTCCAGTAGAAGCATCTAGAATTATCAATTTACAGATATTCTCTTTAGTAAACTCTACAAGAGCTATTTTACTAGCATCATCATTTAATTGTGGAGAGAAATATTTAGCTTTTTTACTAAGTTTTCTTTGTACCCCGCTAGCAATATCATAAATAACTACATCTGAATAATTATAATTATTCCAACGTGGATGTGGAACAGCTTCTGTCCAAACTATTTTTCCATTCGCAATAGAAAATCCCTCGTTAGCAGTATTTGAAGTATAACATATATGTATTTCTTCACCATCTTTAGAAATCTTTACAATTTCAGGAATAGTACTATAAGAAGATTTTAACACGTATAAATCGCCTTCTAAATAAGTTGGAAACTTATAATTAGTAATATCATTTGATTTTTTAGTAATTAATTTACCCTCAACAAGTTTAATTGAATCTAACATCTTCTTATATTTTGCCTCGTAATGAGTATAGGCCTTATCATATAACTGACGAGTAGACATGCCTGTATGCAAACGTAAAGAATTAGAAAAAGGATAAAAGACACCTCTTAAGCGCATAGTGTTTTTTAAAATCTTAGCCCAAATATCATTTCCATATTCATCACGTAAATAAGAACAAAGAAGATAACCATACTCGTAATGATTAGGCATTTGATTTTTAAAAGAGCCCATACGCATTTGCTTGTATTTGAACTTCTTATCAGCATGCCAGTTAGCATTGTTATGTTGTTGAAAAGCAGACAGACGTCCTCTACCAGTATTAGTAACAGCCGTTTCGTTAACAACAGCATCTCCCTCAAAAAACCAAGCAGGAACAGTAAAATTAGTCAATAAAGCCCATCCTGTTTCTCCACTTAAAAGATAAAGTACACTAGCAAAACCAGATTTTGTATTTGCATATTGAAGTGCATGCCTATATTCATGAACAGAAAGAACATCAATAAAATCGTCGCCACCAACCATATATGGATCTTGTGGATTCGTACAATAAAATTCACTCTTATAAGGTGCAAGCCTAACATATCCATTAGGATTGGCAGAATTAGCCTGCATCACAATATTTATCTTTTTAACTTTACCACCTAGAGATGCAATATTATTTTTAGCAAGGTGATGCACATAATCAGAAACTCTACGTGCCTTTACACTCAAATACTCAGGAAAAATAATTCTTACCGTATCTGTGTTTATTTGAACCCATTTAACAGATGCAGGATTACCGTTAATAACTGTCTGCGCCTTGCTAGAATGTGCAACAAAAAAGGCAAAAACTAATATAGTTAAAATTTTAATTTTCATATAAATAATTTAAAGTTTCTTTAATTATTGTGTCTAACAACAGCCTTTATATAGTAACTTGGAGTAAGTCCTGTATATAACTTAAAAGCACTATAAAAAGTTGTTTTAGATTTAAAACCCACCTCATTACCTAAAGACTCTATAGTATATTTCTTAATGTCTTCATTCTCTATTTTTATAAGAACTTCCTTAATCCTATATTCGTTAATAAGAGTAGAGAAATTTTTTTTATAATGCTTATTTATAACCTCCGACACATAAGAAGTATTTGAATTTAACCTCTCAGCCAAACTAGCTAACTTAATATCCGATTCGAGATAAATTTTCTGACATTCTATTAAATCAACTATTGCTCTAAGCAAATCATCGTTAATCTCAAGTTTCTCATCTAACACTTTAATTTCTTCCAAAGCAAGCTCTTTGTTCTTCTTGACTAGCATACGGTAATTCTGTCTAATGCGCCAATGTAACATACCAAGTCGTAATATAAACAACAAAACAATAAATAAAAGGAAACAAAAAATATAAATAATACGAGTTTTTCTCTTAGATTTCATATATAAGAGATTCAATCTATGCTCTATCTTATGAAATTTATACCTAGAATTAGCAATAGCTACTCTTCTTTTTGACTTCTGTACGTTCAAAGAATCACTAAAAATTCTCATTTTATCTAAAGCAGCATTTGCACTCTTATTACTATTTATATTAATATACTCTTTAGCAATAAAGAAATATAAATCAGACAAAGACAACCAATCTTTATTTTCAACATAGAACACTTTAACATTTTGATAATATTCAATCGCTCTCTTAGAATCACCTTTATAAGAAGCTAATCTTGCTTTATGTAAATTCAACAAACATTTCACTTCATAACAATAATTGTTTTTTTCAATTTTTGAAATATAGTTCTTCATTTGCACAGAATCTCTATAATGAGTAGCGATTTTTAAATTTAACAAATAATAAAAACCATCATCGGTAATAGTTTTCAGAGATGAACATTCATCATTTATAAGAGACAATTTCTGTTTTGCTTCATTGTATCTCCCAGCATTAAATAAGATATGTAACAATCTAAGTTTTATACGTAAATTCTCATTTAGATCTAATATACTATCAGAATAATGATAAGCCTTATATAAATATTTAATTGCATCTGTTGAAAAATCATCCTCTTTATTATAAAATGCAACCAAAGAACCATATAAATATGTAAGAGCGTTATTATCCTTTATTAAATGAGCCTTATCTATTGCATTGAGAAGGTAAGACATACCTGTATCAATATCTCCATTATCAGCATATATATTTGAAATGTTTAAAGAAGTATAAATAAAAAGAGTAAGTTTAGATTTATTATTTTCTTCAGATTTTTTCAATATCTTAAGGGCAATAAGATAATTTTTCAAAGACTTCTCATAACGTCCCAGCTCTTCATTATAAACACCTCTATACATAAGTCTAACTACATGTTTATAAGGATATTCATCCAAAGACGAATATAAAGATTGAAATAATTTACTGGCTGTTATTGTATCCTTTTCTGCAATGGTATAAACAAATTCGTCATAAAAAGTAATTACTTTTTTCGTTTGTAGAGCATATTTATCCTCAGGTATATCCTGAGCAAATAAATTGCAAACAAAAAACGATATCAGAAATAAGAAACATATTCTCAACATAAGAAGTTCTATTATAGATTCATGTAAATATACACAAATCTATAAAAGTACATAATTCACTATTGATTATAAATTTCTCTTAATATAAGTTTGCCTAAATTAGGTCTGTAATGAGCACTCTCATAAAAGAAACCTTTATTAGTAGAAAACTCTTGTGTTCCTGAATAATCAAACACATTAGTTTTTCCAAAAACTGATTCTAAAATATTCAAATCTTTAAGAGACATCTTATATTGTTGATAAGAAGGATTAATAATTATTTTAAAAGCAGCACCCGTTTTATCTATATATAACTTAATCTCTTTAAGCATATCTAATTGCTTTACACCAATCACGATGTCGCTGTCAATTGCCATTACTTCTCGAAAATCACAAGCATGTTTTTTATAATAAGTCAAAGAATCTACTTTAATTTCTTCTTCTCTAGGATTATATAAATCGTTAGTTAGCTTATTTCTTAAAACCTTAGAACTACCAATTATTCCATTCATATATGCTTTTTTTTCTCCAAAGAATAAATAATCTAAATAAGGGATTAAGATATTAGGATTTAGAAAAGCCTGTAAAAATGTAGATTGGAATGATATTTTACTATCTCCCGTAATATCGTAATGAAGCAAAAAAGTATGTTTAATAGGTTTTGACACATACTTTAAAATACTATTATCCATTAAAATAATAATATTTCTGACAGGTATACCCATACTGCTCAACTTCTTAATTTTTGCATTAATAGAATATAAAGACTCTCCACTTCCCATTAAAGAAATAGGCTGAGAATCTCCAATATGTTCTTTCCAATCAGCCATTCTATAAGCCATAGAGCAAGAATTACCAAGAAGAAAAGAATCATACTTCATAGAATCTCTATTATTTAAATAGTTCTGCCAGCACACGTAGGATTGATTAAGAGAAAACGGATCAGAATTAAACTCTTTATAATTATTAATAACCTTAAAAGGATCAGTATATATAAATACTCCGACCAAAAATATAAATGGTAGAGATAGAACAAATATCTTTCTAATAAAACGTCTAAAATTCTTTGATTTCATATTAAAATTGTAAGTAGATAAAATCTCCTGAGTCAAAAACTCCAAATAAAATAATTATAATTGTAAGAACGTAATAAACAAACCATCTAAATATCTTAGGCTTTTTAAATAAAGCGCTAGATAAAGAATATTTTGCATCAAAAAATTCATAAAAGAACATTAAAACCATAGAAAAACAAAAAACAATAATATCACGATCATTCATTCCTAAGTTTAACTCCTTAAAGGTGGTATCTATACCATCAAACATATGTGTAAAAACATAAACAACATCCGTAAAGCTCTCTATTCTAAAAAACAACAGAGATAAAGAAAAAATTATATAGGTACGAATAACTGAGAATACTGGATATAATCTAGGCATTTTCTTATTCAATGAATTCCTAAGTTTACTAGTTTTCATCTCATAACATATCACTAAACCTTGAATAGCACCATATATAACAAAGTTCCAACTCGCTCCATGCCATAATCCAAGAAGAATAAAGGTCACAAACAAGGCGTACATCACTCCCCATAATTTCCAAGCTCTTCTACTTGCCGCTAAAGGTTCATAAATATAATCACGCACCCAAAAAGAAAGACTCATATGCCATCTTCTCCAAAAATCAGTTATTGTTTGGGCAATAAATGGTCTATTAAAATTAGGAGAAAGTTCAAAACCAAGGATTCTTGCACCACCAATAGCCATATCAGTATAGGCAGAGAAATCAGCGTATAATTGAATAGGATATATAATGATAACCAATAGTAATTGTGTTCCAGAGTAGTTATTTACTGAAGTGAATATATCATCCAAATAAGGGGCAATTCTATCAGCTATTACCATCTTCTTAAACAGACCTATAAAGATAAGATACATGCCAGAACGAGCTAATTCATAGTCGAACTTTTTTATCTTCTTTATTTGTGGCAAAAAATCTTCTGCTCTCTCTATAGGGCCAGATATAAACTTCATAAAGAAAAGCATATAGAGCATAAAAGAAGCATAATCTTTCTCTGCCTTCTGCTCCTCCCAATAAATCTCTACAAGATATGATATAGCTTGAAACGTATAGAAAGAAATACCTAGAGGCAAGAATACATGACCAATTAAAGGAATATATTCTATACCAAAAGCCTCAAGTATATAACCAATATTTACTTGTAAAAAACCTATATATTTAAAAGAGCATAAAAATAAAATATTTAATACAAGCCCCCCTCTAAAAATTAAAGATTTAGTTCTTTCATCATCTTTACTCTCTATCCATTTTCCTATAAGAAATGTAATAGAGGATAAAATAGCACTTACAAATAAAAATGCCAAATGTGCATAACCTATAAAAACAGCACTTGAGAAAAGCAGTAAATACTTCTTTAATTTATCTTCAACAGAATAATATATAATTACTGTTATAGCAAACAACAGTAAGAAAGTGAATGAATTAAAAACCATATAACTATGCTAATTTTTTTTCTATACAATCACACAAATCACCAACATTCTTTAACTTTAAGATTTCTCTTAATTTTAATTTAATAGAAAAATATTTCTCAACTTCGGCTATTAAACTTATATTAGTTAGGGAATCCCATTCTTCTACATCTTTAGCACTCATCTCTCGTGTCAATTCTAGATTTTCTAAATTCAACTCTTTTCTAAAAATATTACTTAATTCATTTAATAATTCCATAACTTATTCTTTTATCATTAATTTCAATTTAGTCCTATCTATCTTACCACTAGTATTTAAAGGAAACTCTCCTAATTTATGTATGCGCTTAGGCTGCATATATTGAGGTAAATTTTCTTTAAGGATTTTAAATAAATCACCATCCTCTCCCATATAATATTCTAATATAAGATGAAGTTCTAAACTACCGTTAATATTACTTACAGGTAATACAACACAATTGCCTTTTGTATGCACCTGACGAACAAAATGCTCTATCTCGCTTAACTCTACTCTAAAACCATTTAATTGAACTTGATGATCTTTTCTACCACAATACAAGATATCTCCATCCTGATCCTCATAACATAAATCTCCCGTTCTATAATATTTCTTCTCGTCTATAAAGACAAAAGCTTGATCTGTTTTCTCCACATCCTGCCAATAAGCATTCATTACTTGTTCTCCACAAATGCAAAGTTCTCCCTTTTCTCCATTAGGTAAAATAGTGTCTTTCTCTGAAATAATTTTAGAATACATATTCGGAAATATCTTACCTATTGCAAGCATTCCATTATAATCTTTAATTTTATTTTTATTTAAAAAATAAGAAGAACAGTAGATTGTACCTTCCGAAGGACCATAAAGATTAACTATCTGAGCATTGGGTACCGATGGAACAAACTCCTTTATTATCTCTACTAAAGAAGCTTCAGCGGTAAGAATAAGATACTTTAAATCAGGTAAAGAGATTTCTGAAAAATATGCTCTCAATAAAGTAAGAATAGATGGAGGAATAGCAGCAAATGTTATTCTCTCATCTTCTAACATCTCATAAACAGCAGTATATTTAACAGCATCCAATGGCACAGTATAGACAGAGGCACCTATACTCAGTGGATAAAGAGTAGAAACAACAGAAACATCAAAACTTAAATCAAACATTTGCAACATTCTGTCTTCTGCTCCTAGCTTAAATCCCAAAGAAGAATACCCTTCATAAAAAGTGTTCAGATTAGAATAAGAAATTGGAACTCCCTTAGGCGTTCCTGTACTACCAGAAGTGAAAAGAATATATGCGATATCTTTATCTCCAGCAGAAATTAAAGATAATGGCCTAGAAATATTAAGTCCAGAAGTTAAGATACAATTATACTTCCACTGTAAACCCCTATATAAAGAATTATCTTCTTTAGATAATATCAATTCAATAGATGTTAAAGAGATAATCCTCTCATTTCTAGCAAGAGGATTATGTGGGTTTAAAATCACATAAGTATTAGAAGTGAATAGAACAGCTAATATAGAAGCATATGTCTCTATATCGTCAGATTCTATAATTCCTATACATTTATTCTTAGTTTTAATTTTAGGGATAATTCTAGATATTACATCTCCAAGTTCTTTATAAGAATATGATCTCCCTTGAATAAAAAAAGCATTTTTTTCTGAATAGGTATTTATACAAGCATAAATATCCTCTAAAATATTTTTCATATTATTAAATATAGTATTTGCTGAGTGTTTAGATTTCAAATTTGTACAAAATTAACTTAAAAAGAGATGTGCATACAAATACAAATTGTTCTGATTTATAAATTAGAACAAAGAAATAACCTACAATTTCCTCCAACAAAACACTAACAATCAATAAAAGAAGACAATACACATTTGAGACATTTAAACACAACTAATTTCCTTTAAAGAATTTCCATATAAGTATATATTAAATTTACATCAAATATATAACAAATAGGTATCAAAATTGACTAAATTACATTCTACTTATACTCTGATTACAATCAGTGTGCATTGATTCATTGCACGCTGATTGCAGACTGATTGTAGGCTGATTACACACTGGTAATGTTTAACACCTATTTATTACAAATTTTAAATAAAGGTTCTTCCTATAAAGAAAGACATACTTAATTAATCTATACATATTATCAATGTATCTAATTCTAAAATTGTTGAATATTTCTAATAATAAAATTACAAGCATATTAATATTGACATATCAAGCTAGTATAAAGAGAGAATTCAGTATTCTAAAACATAGTAAATAAGAAATAAAAGTATTATTTTTTTAGAATTCAGATTGACAAATTAACTAAACATATATAAGATTTATACTTTATTGCACTCTTACCTCCTATATAAAAGATATAATGTTTGCTTATAAGAAAGATAAATAATTGATTTTTAGGAATATAAAAAAAAGAGAAGTACGTAATTCAATAAAAAAAACTGAAGAATATATCAAATTTTATGTAATATCTAGTAAAGTTATCCATTATATATATAGAGCCAATTATGCAGTAAAAGTACTGCATTTTTACCAAAAAAAGTATGCTTTCTTATTTAAAAAGAATATAAATTACAAATGTTAAAGTTTTATTAAAAATACTTATAAGCCTGTAAGACTGAAATATACATTAATGAAAGAATTCTTTAAACAAATTTTAACAATGGCTATATACTTGTCAATCTGACTTTTATGTTATCTTTAGAGAAGAGTGGGCATTTTTAAGCATTTCTTGTAGTTTTGCTTAGGACTGAAATTGAAATACATTTATGGGGAAAAAGAAAACTATCGATCATATAGGCATAATACAGAATATCTCTACTGAGAGTATCTTAGTAACTATAGAAAATCAATCTGCATGTGCTGGATGTCACGCCAAAGGAGCCTGCTCTATGGCCGACGTAAAGGACAAAATTATAGAAATCCCTACTCCACCATCAAATGAATTCAAAAAAGGCGATAAAGTAAATGTTATCTGCGATGAAGAATTAGGATTTATAGCTCTTTTTTGGGCATATATTTTTCCTCTTATCCTTATTTTTACATGCCTTTTTGTAGGCAGTATCTTTATAGATGATGAAAAGATATATGGAACAGCTTCCTTGCTAATCTTATTACCATACTATCTTATTTTAAGCACGTTTAAAAGCAAACTTAAGAAGAGATTTATCTTTAGAATAGAAAAATAAAATATATAAAAATGAGTATTACTGTTTTATTAACTATTGTTTCATTGTGCACTATTGGAGTTGCATCTGCAATCATCCTATATTTTGTAGCACAAAAATTTAAAGTAATTGAAGATCCTCGTATCGACCAAGTTGAAGAAATTCTACCTGGTGCAAACTGTGGTGGCTGTGGCTATCCTGGTTGTAGAGGTTTTGCTGAAGCTACTGTTAAATCGGAAACTTTAGATGGATTATTCTGTCCTGTGGGAGGATCAGAAACAATGTCGTGTGTTGCCAAAGCTCTTGGCAAGGAAGTAAAAGAACAAACGCCTAAGATTGCTGTTCTTAAATGTAATGGAACTTGTGAGAACAGACCACAAACAAACACTTACGATGGTGCATCTTCATGTGCTATTCAAGCAAGTCTTTATGCCGGACAAACTGGATGTCAATTTGGTTGTTTAGGATGTGGAGATTGTGTAGATGTTTGTAATTTTGATGCTCTACACATGAGTGATAATGGTTTACCTGTTGTTGTTCAAGACAAATGCGTTGCATGCGGTGCTTGTGTTGAAGCTTGTCCGAAAGATCTATTTGAACTTAGAAATAAAGGACCAAAAGATCGACGTGTATTTGTTGCTTGTAGTAGTAAAGACAAAGGTGGAGTAGCTAAAAAAGCATGTGCTACAGCTTGTATAGGTTGTATGAAATGTAAGAAGGTTTGTCCATTCGACGCTATAGTTGTTGAAAACAATCTAGCCTATATAGATTACGAGAAATGTAAGATGTGTAGAAAATGTGTGGCCGTTTGCCCTACAGGAGCTATTCACGAAACAAACTTTCCTCCAAAAAAAGTTACACCAGTAATTGAGAAGAAGGAAGTTAAGGTAGAGCCTGCAAAAGCACAGGATGATACTAATAAATCGGATAAATAAAGGAGGATTTAAAAGTGCTAAGAACATTCAAATTAGGGGGTATTCATCCTCCAGAAAATAAATTATCTAAAGGAAAAACTATAGAAGTTCTTCCTATTCCAGAGAAGGTAGTAATTCCTTTAGCTCAACATATAGGTGCTCCTGCAACTGCAATAGTAGCAAAAGGCGACACTGTAAAAGTTGGACAGCTTATTGCTAAATCATCTGGATTTATCTCAGCTAATATTCATTCATCTGTTTCAGGAATTGTTGCTAAAATCGATTCTTTCGTTGATGGCAATGGTTATCCAAAACAAGCTATATTCATTAATGTAGAAGGAGACCAATGGATTGAAGATATTGACCGTACAGACAAAATAGAAACTAGTTTAGAATATACTAAAGAAGAAATCATAAAGAAAGTTGCAGATGCTGGAATCGTTGGACTTGGAGGGGCTACATTCCCTGCCAATGTAAAACTAATGCCACCTCCTGGAACTACAGCCGAGGTATTAATTGTAAACGCTGTAGAGTGTGAGCCTTATCTTACTTCTGATGATTCTATAATGCTGGAACGAGGAGAGGAAATCATCTCTGGAGTAGCAATTGTAATGAAAGCTTTAGATGTTAAACGCGCTATTATTGGTGTGGAAAACAACAAACCAAAGGCTATAAAGAATCTTCGTAAACTTGCTAAAAAAGTGCAGGGTATCAAAATCCAAGCTCTTAACGTAAGATACCCACAAGGTGGAGAAAAGCAACTTATTAAAGCATGTATAGATAAAGAAGTTCCTTCAGGAGCTCTTCCTATTGCTGTTGGTGCGGTTATACAAAATGTAGGTACTATATTAGCTATTTACGAGGCAGTATATAAAAACAAAGCGCTTTTTGAGAGAGTTGTTACTATTACAGGTAAGTCTATCTCTAAACCGGGTAATTACCTTTGCCGTATTGGTACACCAATAAAGAATCTTATAGAGATTGCTGGTGGTTTACCTGATGATACGGGGAAAGTTGTTGGTGGTGGACCAATGATGGGAAAGGCTCTTTCTAATGTTGATGCACCTCTTACAAAAGGTAGTTCAGGTATCTTAATTATGCCTGCAAAAGAATCATCTAGAGGAGAGGAAAAAGACTGTATAAGATGTACGAAATGTATTAATGTTTGTCCTATGGGCTTAGAACCATTTTTACTTATGGCTCTTGCTGAAAGAAATATGATAGAAAGATTAGAGAAAGAACTTGTAATGGACTGTATAGAATGTGGCTCTTGTAGTTTCACTTGTCCTGCAAATAGATCTCTTCTTGATTATATCCGTTTAGGAAAAGGACGTACAGGAAATATGATTAGAAACAGAAAACAATAATCAAGAAAACTTATTGATAATGAATAATTTATTTATATCAGCATCTCCACACCTTCACTCTGGAGATACTATCAAGAAGAACATGTATGGTGTAGTGCTTGCTATGGTGCCAGCCATGCTTCTTTCTTTCTTATACTTTGGTATGAGAGCTTTTTTAGTGACAGTTGTTGCTGTCATTTCTTGTATACTAGTAGAATACTTAATACAGAAATTCATATTAAAAACAAAGACTACTATAAACGATGGTTCAGCCCTTATTACGGGTATACTATTAGCTTTTAACGTACCATCTAGCGTACCTCTTTGGATTATAGTTATTGGTGCTATTGCCTCTATGGGTATTGCTAAATTAAGTTTTGGTGGATTAGGAAACAACATTTTCAACCCTGCTCTTGTAGGTCGTGTTTTCTTATTAATATCTTTTCCTGTTCAAATGACTTCTTGGCCTATACCGTCTACCTTAAGTGACAAGATTGTAAAAGGTTCAACTGATGCATTTACAGGGGCTACTCCTCTAGCTCTATTGAAAGAGGGAGTTGCTAATGGAGAATCTGTAGCCACAATAATGGAGCAAAACAATTTCCCCACCTATCAAGATATGTTGATGGGCAATGTGGGAGGTTCCTTGGGTGAAGTTGCTGCGGTAGCAATTATTCTTGGACTTGCATTTATGCTTATTAGAAAGATAATTACTTGGCATATTCCTACTTCAATTATAGGTACTGTAATCATTTTCACGAGTATACTACATTTATCTAATCCAGAGCACTATGTTGATCCTTTATTCCACATTCTTTCAGGAGGTTTATTACTAGGAGCTGTATTTATGGCTACCGATTATGTTACATCTCCTATGTCGGGAAAAGGGAAAATAATTTATGGTGCAGGTATTGGTTTACTTACTATCATTATTCGTGAATTTGGAGCTTATCCAGAGGGAATGTCATTTGCTATCTTGATTATGAATGCCTTCACTCCTCTTATTAACACATACTTTAAACCAGAGAGATTTGGTCATTCTAAAAAATAATAGTGTTATGGCAAAGAAATTAGAATCTTCATTCAAAAATATGGTGCTAGTGTTATTTACTGTAACATTAATAGCATCAACAGCTGTAGGTTACATGCATGAATTCACTAAAGGACCTATAGAAATAGCTAAACAAAATAAGAAACTACAAGCAATTAAAGATGTAGTTCCGGTCTTCGATAATGACCCTAGTGCAGATATGTACAGTATTACTACTGAGGATGGTGGTACTATAGAACTTTATCCTGCTACAAAAGATGGTGTTCTAGTTGGAACAGCAGTTAAGACTTATACTAAAAAAGCATTCTCTGGCATATTTTGGTTAATGGTTGGATTAAAACCTGATGGAACTATTATCGATTATTCTGTACTAGAGCATAAAGAGACTCCTGGTCTTGGTTCTAAGATGGTAGAATGGTTTAAAGTGGAAGGGAAACAAAACATAAAGGATAAAAACCCTAAAACAACTAAATTCACTGTCTCTAAAGATGGCGGAGATATAGATGCCATTACAGCTGCAACCATAAGCTCTAGAGCGTTCTTAGATGCTGTAAACAATGCTTATAATGCTTACATGAAAGATAAAAAATAGGAAAACTTAATAATATGAGTCAATTAAATAACTTCACTAAAGGCTTTCTAAAAGAGAACCCTGTATTCGTTCTTCTTTTAGGAATGTGTCCTACTCTAGGAGTAACTACCTCTGCCGCTAATGGCTTAGGTATGGGACTAGCCACTGCCTTCGTATTAGTAATGTCGAACTTAGTTATTTCGCTTGTTTCTAATCTTATTCCAGATAAGATACGTATACCAGGATTTATTATCATTATTGCATCTTTTGTAACTATGGTTGATATGTCTATGGCAGCTTACTTACCAGCTCTTCACGCTTCATTGGGATTATTTATTCCTCTTATTGTTGTGAACTGCATTGTGTTGGGACGAGCTGAATCTTTTGCTTCTAAAAACAAGGCTATTCCTTCTATGATTGATGGATTAGGTATGGGATTAGGTTTTGCTTTTGCATTAACTCTTCTTGGAGGTATAAGAGAATTATTAGGATCAGGTAAATTCTTTAATATTACAGTATTTGACGAAAGTTACGGTATGTTGATATTCGTTCTCGCTCCTGGTGCTTTCTTAGCTCTTGGATATATTATTGCAATATTAAATAAACTAAGAAAAGCTTAAGGAGAATAAATTATGGAATATATTATAATTATTATTGGAGCAATATTCGTAAACAATATTGTTCTTGCGCAATTCCTTGGAATATGTCCTTTCTTAGGAGTCTCAAAAAAAGTATCTACTGCGGTGGGTATGACTGGTGCCGTTACTTTTGTTATGGTACTAGCTACTATCGTTACATATCTAATACAAAAGTTTATTCTTGACCCTGCTGATATAGGATTTATGCAAACAATAACATTTATTCTTGTTATTGCTGCTTTAGTTCAGATGGTTGAGATTATACTTAAAAAAGTAAGTCCTTCTCTTTATCAAGCATTAGGAGTTTTCTTACCACTTATTACTACTAATTGTGCCGTTTTAGGTGTGGCGATTATGGTTATACAGAAAGATTTCAACCTACTTGAATCGGTTGTTTTCTCTGCAGCTACTGCACTTGGTTTTGGTTTAGCTTTAGTAATATTTGCAGGTTTAAGAGAACATCTTGACTTAGTAAATGTACCTAAAGGAATGAAGGGAACGCCTATTGCACTTATCACAGCAGGTTTACTTGCTATGGCATTTATGGGCTTTGCAGGCATTGTTTAAAATTATATTTTTGTATATTAGAGCCACTCTTTAAAAAGGGTGGCTTTTTTTATAAAAAAAACTAAGGATAAATAATATGTCAACAGAAATAGAAAGAAAATTTCTTGTTAAAGGCGATTATAAAAAATCTGCTCATACCTCTTATTGTATCAAACAAGCATATATTTCGAAGATACCTGAACGAACTGTTAGAATAAGGATAAGGGATAAACAAGGTTTCATCACAATAAAAGGAATATCTAGCGAAAGTGGGTTATCTAGATATGAATTCGAAAAAGAAATTTCTTTAGAAGAAGCTGAGACATTATTACTAATATGCGAAAAAGGCATAATAGAAAAGATTAGACATCTCATAGAATTTGAAGGAAATACTTTTGAAGTAGATGAATTTCATGGTAATCACGAAGGTTTAATTCTTGCAGAAATAGAATTAGAGAATGAAAATCAGGTCTTTAAAAAGCCATCATGGTTAGGTGAGGAAGTTACGGGGAATAAAAAATACTACAATTCATATTTAAGCAAAGAATAACAAACACTATACTCATGTTCAAAATTATCAAAAAAGAAGATTTAAAAACAAAGCAGTGGTCGGGTGGAACCACTACTGAATTGTTCATTTTTCCTGAGGGAAGTTCATATGAAAAGAAAGATTTCATATACCGAATAAGTTCAGCAACTGTTGATGCAGAAGAATCTGATTTCACTAAGCTAGAAGGAGTGTCTAGATGTATAATGGTTTTGGACGGAGAGATGAAACTTACTCATAAAGATCATCATACTATTAATTTGAATAAATTCGAAACAGATTCCTTCGATGGAGAATGGGACACAAAAAGCTTAGGCAAGGTAACAGATTTCAATCTAATGACCACTAATAAACGCTGGGCTCATATTGGTTCTTCTATATTAAAAAAAAATGAAACGTTTATAACAGAACAACTAAAAGGGTTCTTAGCTGTTGCTCTTTATGTTGTAAAAGGAAAAATACATATAGAAAACCCAGAACTAAACGATAGTCTTGAAGTTGGAGATTTTGCAGTTTGTAATAGTTGTAATGATAATAATGCTAAAAACACTAAGATTATAGCAGATGAATATACAGAACTAGCTATTGCAATAGTAAAAGAATAAATAATTATATCATATACACAAACAAACTCCCTCTATTATGTAGAAGGAGCTTGTTTATTTTAATAATAATAATAATAATAATAATAATAATAATAAACACATCTTATTATGTTCGTGTTATTGTAATATCGTAAGAAATATCAGCACCATTTATAGATTTAAAGCTAACCGTAAGTTTATTATCTCCCACCTTAAGATTATTTATCTCACCTTTAAAATTACCCGATCCTAAATTCGGAACAAGTCTTTGATTAAAATAAACTTTGACTGCAAATCCTTTATGAGCACCAATAGATATAATAGCAGTAGATTTATTTACTATATGTTTTAATGGAAGAGTTTTATAATCTATTTTCTCACCATTAATCGTCATATCAGAAAGAAATGAAATTTCTCCTATATTAATTCTTTTCACAGAATTTGAATATCCAGCAGCTATACCTGAACCATCAATAACATTGGTCCATAATTGATATGGTTCAGTAAATGGAGAATCACCACTATCTAATTGATTTTCATACGATTTTAAAAACTTATAATAATCCTCACTAATGGACAGTATGTTTACCCTAAGATTTGTATCCATGAAGGTCTTTGTTTCCGAAGAACCACTCCCTTCAGTAATTTGTTGAGCTTCATATTTAGAAAACAAAAAACTGAGAGCATATGACTTTTTATCAAATAGCTCATCAGAAAAAACACCAAATCTATTCTTATAATATGAATCTTCGAAGACTTTTTCACCACTATTATTTCCTGCAAGAACTGCATCTTTGGAAGTAAGTTTTATAGGTACTTTTCGCTCATAATAATAACCATCAACATCAACACCATCTGCCTTTAAAATAATCATATAATAATTGATATCATTTTCTTTAGGAATATTAAAAGTTACAATTGCTTTAGTATCTCCATAATTTCCAGAATCCACATCATCATTAGTTTGAGTATAATTTGATAATTCTATATTTGTTATTTCTACAGCCTTAGGAATATAAACTTGAGCAAGAACAGGTTTAAATCCTTTTACTGATGCCTTAATAATATAGGTTTTTGCAACAGACGGTTTTAAATTTCCAACGTACTTTCTTTTACTAGAATCATATAAAATTTTCTCTACAAGCTTATCGCCTTCATACACAACAACAGATCCATCAGTAATAATCTTTTTACCAGTCTGATCACCTATAATTGATTGTGTAGAAGTTAACTCAACAGTAAAAGGTTTATCAGGAGTAAAAAATGCAGATAAAGCAACTACAGGCTGAGCTACTGCACCCTCAAAATCTATCTCTTTCTCTCTACAAGAAAAGATAGTTAAAACTAAAAATATATATAATAATTTTCTCATGTCTAGAATTTATAAATATATGAAATAGAAGGAATAATTGTAAATAAACTAGTTTGTTTTAGAACTTTAATACTTTTTCCTTCTGCATTTTTTTTGCTTGCAAAATGTAAATAGAAAGGATTCGATCGATTGTAAATATTATAAATACTTATATTCCATGTTCGTGTTCCATATTTCTTCTTCTTATGAAACGATACAGAGAAATCCATTCTATGATATGCAGGCATACGATAATTATTTCTCGATTCGATTACATTTATAGAAGCGTCATCACCAGCCTGTGCAAGATGTTCTATTTCTGATGGAAGATCTATATTCATACTCTTAGTTGCCATAGTAGCTGTATTCCCTGTACCATATACCCATGTAAGTCCAAAGTCTATCTTAGATGAAGGTTTATGCGTAATAACAAGACTCAAATCATGTCTTCTATCATAACGAGCAGAGAACTTCTTGCCAAAATTTATATTCTCAAACTTTCTATCAGACCACGAAAGAGTATATCCAAGCCAACCTGTCGTTTTACCAATAGATTTATTTATCATAAATTCAGCTCCATAAGACCAACCTTTACCCATCTCTACAAGATCTTCCCATTCTTTACTATAACCAAAGAAAGAGGCTCCATCTTTATAAGCAATAATATTATTCATATCCTTATAAAAACCCTCTACAGAGATATCAAATCCATTATCCAAATCATAAGCTGCACCCAATGCATATTGTGTAGAATTCATTGGCTTAACACGCTTCGTTACAGGTAACCAAAGATCAGTTGGCATTGAAATAGCTGAACTTGAAAGTAGATGTACATATTGCTGCATTTTAGAATAAGCAGCTTTTATAGAAAGATTCTCATTTACAAGATATCTTAAACCTAAACGAGGTTCAAAAGAATCATAAAATGTTCCTTGCACTTTGAAAGCGGAATAATGAAGTCCTACATTTGCTTTTAGATTTGTAAAAAGAGTCATATCATCCTCTACATATGCAGAATACTCTTGAGCATTAATATCACCATTAGCAAATTTCTTATCCACAATAACAGGTTTTTCTGGCTTTTGATTGTGATTAACATCCACTGTTTTAAACTTATTTGTTCCAGGAACAAAAGAATGATTAGTATAATTAAGTCCAAACTTTATAGTATGATTAGGGTTTGGTAAGTAATCAAAATCTAATTTATAAGCAAAATCATATATACCTGAGCTATAATCAAACGCATAAGACTCATCCTTATTGACATTCATACTATCATCATTATCTAGTAGATTTTTTCTGTAACTATAAGAATCAGATGAAAAATCAATACCAAACTTATATTTAGAGTATGTAATAGTCGTATTAGAAAAAAGTTTATTTGAAATAATATAATTCCATCTTAAAGCAGATGTTATATTACCCCAATTTAAACTTTGAGTATTTTTAGAATGCTCCTCCTTAACTGTAAATTTATCAGATGACTTAGAATTCACCTTAGACTCACCACTACCAACATCTGAACCAGTATAAACAGAAAGAAATAATCTACTCTTATCTGAAAATTTATGATTCACCTTTGCATTAAGATCATAGAAATAATACCCGAAATTAGAACCTTTTTTCATAAAAGGTTTTGCCAATAAATCAATATATGTACGACGTGCAGATATATTAAATGATGTTCTATCTTTTATAATAGGTCCTTCAAAATTTATTTTAGAAGAAATAAGTCCTATAGAAATAGCTCCAGCAAATCTCTTTTGGTTACCCTCTTTCATACGTATATCAACAACAGAAGATAAACGCCCTCCAAAACGAGCAGGAAAACCTCCTTTATATAAGTCAACATGATTAATCGCATCGGGGTTAAAGACAGAGAAGAATCCAAATAAATGATTTGCGTTATAAACTGGAACTCCATCCAAAAGCATAAGATTTTGATCTGGTCCACCACCTCTAACATACATACCACTTGATCCTTCAGAACCTGATTGAACACCAGGTAATAACTGTATCGCTTTTACAAGATCAGGCTCACCAAGAAATGCAGGCATGGATTTTATCTGATCCATATTCATATTGGTAAGACTCATTTGTGTTCTCTCAACTTTTTTAGCAGCAGAATTAGCAGAAACAACAACCTCCTTAAGATTAATTGCACCAGACAAAGAGACTGTTATTTCAAAGTCTTTAGTTAAATCTATTTCTTTTGTTACAGTTTCATACCCTACAAAAGAAAAAGAAATCATATGCTTTCCTTCATTAAGAGTTAAACTATAAAAACCGTAAACATTGGCAGATGTTCCAACATTTGTTTTATTATCATAAACTGACGCACCTATAAGAGTCTCCCCAGATCCTCCATCTTTAATAAGTCCACTAATAGTGTACTTATTTTGTGCATAGGTAGCTAGTGATGACAATATAAATATTATCAATAAAAATTTCTTCATTCTTTAGTTTTGTTTGATTTTCTGCAAACTAAAGTAATAAAAAATGTCTAATCTTTTCTTAAAAATTTCTTAAATCACGAAATATATAGGTAATTAAATTCACAATAAAAGGCTGTTCTAGAGGAATATATACCCCTAAAACAACCCTTTAAAATAAACATATAATCGAATATTTTAAAATTATCTATTTAATCATCTTCAATTTTGATCCACCAGAAAGTCTTTTAATTATTTCATCAGGTTTTCCATAACACTTGATATCTCCACCACCAGAAACAGATACTGATATTTTTTTACTTGCGTAAACTTCTGCATCTCCACCACCTGCAAGTCTAATATTACAATACTCTGTCTCAAAATTTTTGGCCTCAACATCACCACCACCAGACATTCCAATATTCATATTCTTAACATGTCCCTCTAATAAGGCTGAACCACCTCCTGATAATTTCAAATCTAAGATACTTAATTTGATCTTTCCATTAAAGGCTCCTCCTCCTGTCATTCTAGCAATAATACTATTTGCATTAACACAAAAGACATTCGCATTACCTCCACCACTTATAGACATTCTAGCATTATCTAGTTGTTGTTTTAAAAAGATATCTCCTCCGCCAGAAATTATTAGTTTTAAATCTCGTGTTCTACCCTTTAGATTAATATTTCCTCCACCAGATAAAGAACATCTTAAATTTTCAGATTCTGCATTCAAATTAATATTTCCACCACCACTAAGGCTAATCTTAAAATCATTCAACATAAACTCATCCATATTTAAAGAACCACCACCTGAAATATCCACAGATTCTAAATTCTTAATTACAATAAAGGCCTTTCTAATATGACTTCTTTTGAATCTTTTAAAAACGGATTTATTTTCAACAGAAATTCGCAGAGTATTATTTACAACTCCAACTTTAAGATATTCTTCTATATTAGAATCATATTCAAGTTTTACTGATTGTTCTTCCCCTTGAGATATGTAAACTTCAAAACCACTACTCACTGACAAAAATCTAAACTTATCTAAATTAAACTCTTTAGATATTTTTTGGGAAAAAGCTCCTATGGATATAAATAAAGATATGCATATTAATAGTAAATGTTTCATTCTATATATTTTAAATTTAACTTATACATATACGACGAAGAAACATTAGAATTAGTTACAAATAAAAATCCTCTATATTCTCATACTTACGAGATTAAAGAGGATTTTTATAATGTGAATTGCAATTACTTCATTGCAGAAGGAGTCCATTTTAACATAAAATCTAAAGTTTTTTGTTTACTATATCCATCTTCTTCTTCTAATAAAGTAGAAAGTTGTTTATGTATAATTTTCCCATCTGAGTTAAGAATAATAAAAACAGGAAAGCTATTAGGGATTTTATATTTTACAAGTAAATCCCTATTTTCTCTGGCACTTACACATACTTCTATATAATTATCATTTAATACTTTAGATATCTCAGGTGTTTCTTTTGAGAACTTATCAAAAAGATTACACCAAGCTCCCCAATTACCACCAACCATAATAAATACATTTTTCCCAGTTGTTTTTGCCTTGGCAACAGCCTCTATAATGTCTTTTAGAGAATCTGCTTTCTCGTTATAAACTTTTTTTTGTGCAAAAGAAGTGACACTTATCATAATAAATAGAGATATTAAAATAAATGATTTTAGTGAAAATATTTTCATTGTGTTTCGTTTTGATTATAAACAAATATATCACTAAGTGAATTGATTCACAACTGTTTTAACACATTATATATATAAAAGAAACTACATTTCTACCTTCTATATTGTAAGAGCAAGGGATGGGGAATGAAAAAAAATATTAATTATTATTTGGTATTTTTAACAGTCCATCTTTCAAAGAATGTAATAATCTTTTTTTTACTATATCCTTCTCCTTCTTCAAGCAAGGCTGAATCTTGAATATGAATTAACTTACCTTCCGAATTAAGTACAACAAATGCTGGATATCCAAAACGATTAGGGCTTCCATACTCTATAAGTACATCTTTATTTTCTCTAGCCCCCACATAAACTCTTTCGTAATTATTTTCAAGAAGCATAGCCAACTTAGGATCACCTAAACATGTCTCTCTAAAAAGTTCACACCAAGGACACCAATTACCACCAAACATAAGCATTACATTCTTCCCCTTTAACTTTGCATTAACAAGTGCACCTGCTATGTCTTTTCTGGCATCAGCCTTAGTTCTATAAATATCCACCTGAGAAAAAGATGTAAAAGCAATAAACACAAATATACATACTAGAAGTGCTGACTTAAATGATAGTAATTTCATATTTTATTTTTAAATGAGCTGCAAAGATAATCATTTAAACAAATATTCATAAGATTGATTATTAGTAAAACTAACATGAATAAAATAGAAAAACATAATTATTACTCATAAAAGCTTTGTAAAGAATAAATCTATAATTACATTTGCTGCAGAATTGGTGCTATCAGACTCTCTTGTCTGTCGCTTAAAAGGGAATCTCGTTTAAATCGAGAACTGTACCCGCAGCTGTAAGCTCCTCATATTTGATAACTTAAAGCCACTGTCTTTTATAATAGATGGGAAGGCATATCAAATGGAGCAAGTCAGAAGACCTACCACTTCAAAACTTATTACAATTAGCTTTCGGGAGTTAGAGCAAATGTAAAGATACTTTCGTATACATAATACTGAACTATTTTTATTACCCCCCAAGCTTTATTTTTTGAAGATTAAACTATTTAAACATACAAAAAATGAAGAATTTATTACGCATCAAAGTACTAATCCTTATCGGATTATGCATCTCCATGTTCTCTTGTAAAGAAGAGAATCTCACACCTAAACCAGTAATTCAAAACTCCGATTCTGAATATTCTATCTACATAGATGAGTCAGTAAAGATTTCACCTAAAATAGATATAGAAGGTCAAGCAACATATCTATGGACAGAGAACGACAAAGAATTAAGCAAAAAGATTTTTGTTGACTATTCTTCTACCAAAATTGGAAAACATACTATTTCATTTTCAGTATCAAACGAATCAGGAATAGCAAAAAAGAACTACACTGTTCAAGTAAACAAAATTCCTCTTGCAACAATTGACACAAAAATCAGCAAAAAAGGAATAACTCTTAAAAACTTAGAAAAAATAAATATAACTCCAGAGATAAAATCAATTAGAGAATGTACATATCAATGGGAAGAGAATAAAAAGATTCTTGCAACAAGTAAAGATTATAAATACTCTTCTGAGATATCAGGAAAACATAATCTAATATTTAAAGTGACAAACAAGGGCGGAACAGCTATAGACACTATAAAAATCAATATATCTCCTATTCCACTTCCAAAGATTTCAATTAATATTCCTGAAACAGGTTTCACTACATGTCAAGGTAAGGAATTAATAATAACTCCTGAGATCATAAGTGCAAAGGAAATAACATTCTCATGGAAATTAGATGAAAAGATAATATCAAAAGAGAAAACACTAAATTATATCTTCAAAAAAGAAGGAAAACAAACTATTACATTAGACGTTACAAACGAAGCAGGTACAAGTACAAAAGAAATAAAAGTAAATATAACAGCTTCATATTATTATGGTATGTTTATGCTTAATGAGGGTAATATGTCTAATGAAACAGGCATAATTTCTTTCATAAGCAGAACTGGAGTTAAAATTGATTCTGTATTCCAAAAAGCAAATAAAGGAAAAAAACTTGGAAATGTAACTCAAGATATGTGGATAGGAAAAAGCAATCTCTACTTTGTTTCTCAGAACGGACCAGAGTACATAATTGTAGCAGATAGATTCACAATGAAACAAAAAGGATCTATTAAAAGTGGATTTGAAGATAATACTTGGCCAACAAATATAGCAGTAACAAAAAATGAAGACAAGGCATATGTAAGAGGTAATGGAGGATTAAGTATTATTGATTTACATTCAATGACTGTAAAAAAGAAATTAGAAGGAACAGGTGCAAGTAAACAAAGAATGCAATTATTAGATAACAAAATATACCTTGCTGATGGATCAACCCTTAGAATTATTGATACATCTAACGACAAAATAATAAAATCTTATGATGTAGGTAGCATTGGAGGCATAACAAAAGGTAAAAATAATTGTATATGGGTTGGAGCCAACAATACAATTGTAAAAATCTCAACATCTAACCAATCTATTGAAAAAAAATATACACTACCTGACGGATATAAATTCACATGTGGATGGATGGGATGCTCTGGATTAACAGCAAATCACAATAATGATTTACTATACTGGAAACAAGGAACAGAAATAAGGAAATTTGATTCTGCAAATGAAAAAGCATCTATTCTTGCAAATGTAAAAGACAAACTTCCAAATGCAAAAATGATTTATGGTGTTCCATCCGTTAATCCAAATACAAATGAAGTTTACTATGGTTACATCAAAGGATATGGAATGGATTATCTTATAAATGGTATAGCTTCTGTAGACGGAACAACAGGAGCAACAGTACATCATTACAAAAATTGTGTACGTTTTTCAGTAGGTGCATTCTTCACAAGTAATTTTGATTATTAAAATATGAAAAAAGTAAATACTCTAAGCATAGTCCTAATAGGATTATGCTTAACTATCTTCTCTTGTAAAAAAGAAGATGAAGTAAAAATAAATGTTCCGCAAGTTAAATTCGATATTCCAACAATGGGATATACAACTTATATTAATGAGAATATAGATATAAAGCCTGTAGTTACAAATGCAAGCAAAACACAACACTCTTGGCTTGAAAATGATAAAGAAATATCAAAAGAGGCAACTCTTCATTATTCATCAGACAAATCATCTATTCATATAATTAAATATATAGCAAGCAATGAGGCTGGTAAAACAGAAAACACAATAAATATAGAGGTCTTAGATATTGGTTTACCCAAAATAGAGATTGCGCAAAAAGAATTCTCTATAAAACAAACAAAAGAATTAATAATAGAGGCTAAAATAGAGTCTATTAGAGAATGTAAATATTCGTGGAAAGAACTTGATAAGGAACTATCTGCAGATAAAATTCTAAAATTCTCTTCCTCAGAGATTGGCACACATACAATAATCTTTACTGCTGAGAATGCGGGAGGAAAATCTGAAAAAACAATTATCATTAAAGTTATTTCTGCACTTAAAGCCAAAGTTAGCTTACCTGATAATAAGACTAATTTTTCTCTTAAAAATGGTGAAACTATAGAAATAAGACCAATAGTAGAAACAGATGTTAAGACTCAATATTCATGGACTCTCAACGGAAATATAATAGCAGAGACTAAAGATTTGACCTATACTGCTTCAAAAAACGGATTAAGTAAATTAATATTTAAAGCTAAAAACATTGGAGGGGAAACTGAAGTAAATATCAGGCTATTAGTAGGAATTAGACCAGAAACAAACAAAAGTTCTAACACTATAACTAAAGTATTTGACTTCACTCCAGCACCAGGCCAATTTATAAATGAAGGGTATGATTGCAATACTATGTATCAAGCAAATGCATATGCAATGAAGAGCTTACTTAATAAAGATTTTTATCTTTCATTAGGTGGCTTCGGTGGATACGTAATTATGGGATTTGACCATTCTATATTAGATAATGAAAAGCAGGATATCATGATTAAAGGAAATTCTTTTGATGGAAGTTCCGAACCTGGTATTATTTGGGTAATGCAAGATGAGAATAATAATGGAAAACCTGATGATAAATGGTATCAACTAAAAGGATCAGAATATGGCAAAGCTGAAACCACTCAAAATTATTCAATTACTTATACTAGACCCTCTGCAGTTGGACAAGATGTTTTATGGACTGATAACCAAGGAAATAAGGGATGTATAGATTATTTAATATATCACAAACAAAGTTATTACTACCCTAAATGGATAAAAGCAGATTCTTATACTCTTACTGGTCCTAGATTAAAGGGCAAAGTGACAGAAGAAGGAGGAATATACAGAAACAATGTTTACGATTGGGGATATGTTGATAATAAAGACCACGTAAAAGATGGGAATCTTTTTGAACTAAAAAATGCTGTAGACGAAAATGGTAAGAAAGTAGAATTAGGCTTCATTGACTTCATAAAAGTACAAAACTCTGTTAATGAAAAAGCAGGTTGGCTTGGTGAAAGTTCAACAGAGATATTCCATGTAGAAGATATTAAATAATAATAAATTGAAATACTATCGATTAACTCTTATATCTATGCTATTGTTCCTTGCTTGTCAAGGAGCAATAGCTCAATCTGTATCTTTAAAAGATACAGTATATTTACATCAAGTAAATGTATGGGCTCAAAGAAAAATTGAACACACTGGCGTTACTCGAACTAAAATAGACTCTATTGTTTTAAGAGAATCAATATCAAATACCTTAGCACAGGTTCTTTCACAAAACACTACCGTTTTTATAAAATCGTATGGAAGAGGATCTCTTGCAACAGCATCTTTTAGAGGAACAGCTGCTTCACATACCCAAGTAACTTGGAATGGAATGAAGATAAACTCCCCTATGCTAGGCATGGTAGATTTCTCCCTTATTCCATCTTTCTTTATAGATGACATGACACTTCTACACGGTGCAGGCTCAGTAGACGCGGGAGAAGGAGCACTTGGAGGAGCCATAGTTTTAAAAAATAAACATATAGAAACGAATAACAAATTACATATAGTACAAGGCTTCGGGTCTTACAATTCATACGATTCTTATTTAAGATATAATTATGGCAAAGACAATCTAAAATTCACAACTAGACTGTATAACACATATTCTAAAAACGATTTTAAATTCACCAATACAGATAAGTTTGATGTAAATGATTTAAACAAGGATCCAGAAGAAAGAAATAGAAACGCGCAATTCAGAAATACACATTTATTACAAGAAGTTTATTACAAGAAAAATAATCACCATCACTTCTCTTTTACCACTTGGGCTTACCAATCAACTAGAAGTATTCCCATGTTAACTACTGATTATTCAGATGATAAAGAATCTACAAATAAACAAAGAGATAAAAGCCTACGTTCTGTATTATCATGGAGATGGTTAGAGGAAAATTTCAATATGACTAGCAGACTTGGTTATTCTTATAAAGAACTTGATTTCTTAGTAGAAAAACTAGGTGGAGAAGAACTAAACACAACTATAGATGCTAAAAGTAAAGTAAATAATATATACTCTGAAATAGAAGCAAACTACGATATAACAAAGGATTTCAAACTCTCAGCAAAAGTAAATTATAATCTTTTTAAGGTAGATTCACACGAAAGAATGACCTTAACAGGATACAAGAAAGATAGGCATGAAGTCTCTCCTTATTTAGCTCTACGCTATAAAGCATTTGGCATATGGGGACTTTCATATAATGTTAGAAAGACTATTAACAATGATGTCTCTTCTCCTTTTATACATGCTTTTCTTACTGATGTTTTATTGTGGAATGAATATAATTTAATACTAAGATCCTCTGTGGTAAAGAATCATCATGCTCCCACTTTAAACGATTTATATTTTCAGCCAGGAGGTAATATAAATCTACAAACAGAGAGAGGAATAACCTACGATATTGGTATAGAATTTCAGAAAGGGACAAGAGAGCAAATGATAAAAGGTTCTGCCACCTATTACCATTCCAATATAGATAACTGGATTGTCTGGCTACCTAGCAGATGGGGATATTGGGAGGCTAGAAATATAAAGAATGTGTATTCTAAAGGTCTAGAATTGAAAACTTCTTTAAACAAGACTTTAGGGAAAATACATCTATTTATTGATGCAAACTGGTCTCAAACAATTTCTATAAACAATGGAGATAGCAAAATTTATGGTGACGAATCTGTGGGTAAACAGTTAGTGTATATCCCCAAATATTCTTCAAGTCTTATGTGTAAACTAAGCTTCAGAAATTATTTCGTCTCTTATAAATATAATCATTATAGCGAAAGATTTACATCCTCCAGCAATGATCTTATTAGTAGAGACCGTTTACCAGCTTACATCATGAATGAAGTCTCTTTCGGTTCAACACACAATACACAATACGGCAAATTCGACCTGAGTTTCATTATACACAATCTCTTTAACGAGAAATATAAATCGGTGCTTAAACGAGCAATGCCAGGAATTAACTTTAATTTACTAATATCTTATAAGTTATGAAAAAGTCATATATTTTTATCTTCTTATGCGTGTTTATAGTCTCTTGTATGGAACAAATACAAGAAAACAAGAAAGAGTATAGTACAGATATTAACGGTCTATTTATTACTAACGAAGGTAATTTCATGTATGGGAATGCATCACTATCTTATTACAATATAAAGAATAAAGAGATAATGAATGATGTGTTCTATCACGCTAATGGTAAACCTCTTGGGGATGTTGCTCAATCTATTATAATTCGTGGAGATTTAGCTTATATTGTTGTAAATAACTCAAGTGTGATTTTTGTTATAGATAAGAATACTTTTAAAATTAAAGGACTCATAAAAGGACTCACATCGCCTAGATATATACATTTCATGAGCGATACAAAAGCTTATGTAACAGATCTGTATGCAAAAGCAATTACAGTTATCAATCCTTCCACATTTTCAGTTGTAAAGAGAATTAACCTAAGTAATGGTGTAGCCAAACAGCATCCAACAGAACAAATAGTGCAATACAAGAATTTTCTTTTCACTAATTGTTGGTCTTACGATAATAAGATTTTAGTGATAGATACAAATACCGATAAGCTTGTAAAAGAAATAGAGGTTCCTATACAACCATCTTCTTTATGCATGGATAAATACAATAAAATATGGACTATTACTGATGGTGGATATAAAGGAAGTCCTTATGGATACCAAGCCCCTGCCCTTGTTTGTATAGATGCTGAAACTCAAAAAGTAGAGCATACATTTAGATTTAAACTAGGAGACTGGCCATCAGAAGCATGTTTGAACGGAGCGAAAGACAAGATATTCTTTATAAATAATGATGTATGGGTCATGGATGTAAAAGCAGAAATATTACCTAAAGAACCATTTATAAAGAGTAAAGGTACCAAATTCTACGGATTAAGCGTAAATCCACAAAACGGAGAAGTTTATCTAGCTGATGCCATAGATTATGTGCAAAGAGGTATAGTTTACCGCTACTCTAAAGATGGGAAAGAGATAGATAATTTCAAGGTAGGCATAATACCTGGGGCATTCTGTTTTAAAAAATAATCCATAATTGCTGATTAGTAATATTAAATCATACTTTTGTTAGCAAAATTTTAAGATATGGATATAAAGAAAATAGCAATAATCGGCGGTGGAAACATCGGAAAAAGTATAGCATTGGGCTTATCTAAAGCTCCGTCAATGGCAGGGACTGAGATTTGTATGACTCGTAGACGTACATCTCTAATTGAACATCTTAAAGAAGAAGGAATAAGTATTAGCTCCGACAATAAAGAAGCGACAAAAGATGCAGATATAGTGTTTCTTGCTGTTAAACCTTGGCAGATAGAGGATATTCTAAAAGAAATAAAAGATATTCTTGTTGAAGGTAAAACAATAGTAGCATCTGTTGCTGCAACTATATCAACCGAAGATATTGAAGATGTAATTGGTTTAAACTTCCCTATTTTTATGGTAATGCCATCTACTGCAATGTCTATAAGTGAATCAATGACTTGTATTGCACAAAATACAAAATGGCAGAAAGAAGAAACAACTCTTCTAGACATTTTTAACGAATGTGGGTCTTGTACTGTTTTACCAGAAGAACTAATGCCAGCAGCTACTGCTCTTGCTTCTTGTGGAATTGCATTTGCATTCAGATATATTAGAGCTGCTATTCAAGGTGGTGTTCAAATTGGTTTTGGAGCTGATGTGGCTAAACAAATTGTAGCTCAAACAGTTAAAGGTGCTGCCTCTATGATAGCTGACAAAGATCTTCACCCTGAAAGTGAGATAGATAAGGTAACTACTCCAAAAGGAATTACTATTGAAGGACTTAATGAGATGGAGCATAACGGCTTCTCTTCTTCTATTATTAAAGGTTTAGTTTCTTCATACAAGAAGATGAACGAATAAAGAAATACATTATTTAAATACATATTTAAGGGAGTAATCTATATAGATTACTCCTTTTTTTGCTTAATTCTTATTACAATAATAAAGGTAATAAATTCAATTCAAAGATATATCAAACATAGATGAAGTATATATGAAGTACCTATCAAGTAGGACTCAAGTATATATCAAATACCTTCTGTATAGGTTCTTCCTTGGTTCTTTCTAGGTTCTTCCTTGGTTCTTCCTCGGTTATTTAAGCCTAGGAACAAGCAAGGAAACTCCTAGAAAACTATAATACTGCAGGTAATTCTCATATACTTGATAAGCATATGATAAGTAATTAATACCTACTTGATATATATTTGGTATTAATTTGATATAGGTTTATTAGAACTAATAGATAACAAAAACTTGCCACCTACTAAGCATCATGCTAACACCTTGTTAGCAGAATATTAATACCACTTCGTAATATCAAATAATTTAATTATTACCAGAAGTTGATAATATCGGTATCATTCCTAGTGGATATAATCTTTCTTTATTAAGATAAATTATTATATTTGCTTTAACAAAAATTAACATCTACTCTATTCATTATGAAAAAAACAATATTATTTACCACATTACTACTTTGTATAAATATTCTTTTTGCACAAGAGAACAAAACTGGCTTAAGTATTTCTTTAAAAGGAGGACCAACATTTGCAAATATGTATGGAAATGATGCACAATCTGAAACTTTCTTAAATGGAGAGAATATTAACAACTTTTACGCTAATAATCCAGCAAGTAATAAATTTAAAACAGGATTAAACTATAATGTATCTCTAGAATATCGATTTTGTAAATACTTTTCGCTTGGTTTAGGATATGGTTATATAGAAAAAGGTGCTAAAATAAATGCGTCTTCAAGCTGGAATCCAACTTTAGACAAATATGAGAATGTAGACGGAGACATTTATTGGGATCAAAATTATTATAGATTCACTGTGCCTATTACATTATACCTGCCTTTCAAAAAAAATGATTTTTATCTACAAACAGGATTCTTCAAAGATAAATTAGATAATAGTGAAGAACATGGAGATATAGAAATTGCAGGAAAAGACTACTCTTATACAAATAATCGACGTCCTAATAAAAATGAATTTGGTTTCTTCTTAGCTTGCGGTTATATATATTATTTACCAGCTAATTGGGGTGGTATCATGCTTGAAGCAAACTGGAGCAGACATATTTTAGAATCTGCTGGAAAAGATATGATTCCAAATCCTAACTTATATTATAACCAAACTTTAAGTTTCAACATAGGGTACAAATATACTTTTAATTTTAAAAATCTTTAAGCATATAATTAGTCTTGTTTTCTTACAAAAACATCTATAAATAAAAATATGTAAAGTTTTGATATAGACATATTGAAACTAGTAAATCATCAAACAAAGGTTATCTTTGAAAATGTGAAACAAAGTTAAAGTAATTAGTTTGAACTTAAAAAATAGTTCATATATATACATAAATAATTATATTCACAGCTAATCTTAAAAATTAACTTATGAAATCATTAACGATTAAGTCACTAGCATTAGCTTTTCTTCTTGTGTTTTTAACATCTATATCTTTTGCTCAAACTAAGATATATAACGAGAAAGCTGACGCTAAAAAAGAAGTAGCTCAAGCGGTTGCTAAGGCAAAAAAAGAAGGAAAACATGTATTTGTTAAAGTTGGAGGTAATTGGTGTCCTTGGTGTATTCTTTTTCATAAATATTCTCAAGAAAATGCTAAAGTACATAAAACACTTACAGATAACTATATTGAGGTTTTAGTAAGTGCTCGTGAAAATAAAGCCTTGCTTAAAACACTTGGTAATCCAGGTCGCTTCGGATATCCTGTTTTTGTAATATTAAATGCAAAAGGAGAAGTAATCCACATACAGAATTCAGGAAATCTTGAAGGAGGTAATGATTACAATGAAAAGAAAGTAAATTCTTTCCTTCGTAATTGGACAGTTAAAGCTGTACAATAAAGAATGTAGAAAACAGTAAGAATGAGGATTATATCAACATTCTTACTGTTTATTTTATTTAAAGATATTATACTCACCTACATCAGATAATATTTCATATCCATCATCAGTAACTAAAATAGTATGTTCAAATTGAGCAGATAATTTATGGTCGGCTGTTGTTGCTGTCCATCCATCTTGTTTACTTATCACTGCGCGAGATTTACCAATATTAATCATTGGTTCTATAGTAAAAATCATACCAGGCTGCATTATCTCTCCTGTATTACTTCTGCATATATGATCTACCTGAGGTTCTTCATGAAACTTTATACCAACGCCATGACCGCAAAAATCACGAACAACAGAATACTTCTTGTATTTAGCAAAACGACCTATCTCATAACCAATATTTCCAAAATAATTTCCTGGCATCACTTGCTCTATACCTAAATACATAGCCTCTTCAGTATCTTCAATAAGTTTTGAAGCTTGAGGTGTTATATTTCCAATAGTAAACATTGTACTAGTATCACCAAAATAACCATCTAGAATAGTTGTAACATCTATATTTAGAATATCACCTTCTCTTAACACAGTTTTCTCATTAGGGATTCCATGACAAATTACATCATTTAAAGAAATACAACAAGATTTTGGAAAACCAAGATAGTTTAGACAAGCTGGTATTGCAGCATTATCACGTATATATTCTTCTATTAACTTATCTAGATATAAGGTATTTACACCTTCTTTTACGTAATCACTGATAAATTTCAGTGAACTTCCTGCCAATTGTGAACTCTTTCTGATTCCATCAATTTGCTCAGGAGTTTTAATTATTATTTTACTCATTTTGTTTGTAAACTTTTATAAAGAGTTGTGCGATTAATTAGATTAGTCTCTTTTAATCCCCGCACAGCTTAAAAACAAAGACTTCCAAAGGTGTATAATGATTCCATTATTTGCAAATTATTTCTGTATAGAATATTATTAATTTTAACAAAACACTAATTTATATACTGCAATAATATGTTATCAATAATAGTTTCTATATTTATTATACATATAGATTAAAACAATTTCTAAACTTCTTATTAATTCCTAAACCAAGATAAACTCAATCTTCTGTAAACTACACATATAAAGACTTATTAGCAACTTTTAACAAAAGCTAACTGGTTAAAAAGACTAGACTTTCGATAATAATTCATTATGTTTGCACGCTTAACGTACAAACACAAAACATAATGATTATGAAAATTTTAAGAAATTTATTCGTAGCAACTGCTATGTTAGTAACATTCGTCAGCTGTAACAATACAGATGCTCTTAATGCAACTGATACAACAATTGATGAACATGGAAACCAAGTTAAAACAAAGTATGATGCTATCATAAATATTATTGAAGATAGCAGCGAAAGTAAAACTGAAGCTACTGTAAACATGGTAGATGGAAAAACTACTGCTAAAGTAAGAGTTACTTTTACTTCAGAAGGAGGCAAATTTCGTCGTCTTTACATAACTGAAAATGTAGGTGGAGAAGGTGCTCATCCTTACACTTTACAATTAGGAAAAGATGCAGAAGGAAAAGATATAAAAGTTGATTTAAAAGGGGATAAATCAATTGACTTAGAATCTAAATTAAGAAAAGGATTTGATTTTGCATTTAACATTACTCCAGAACAACTTGAAGAAGGATCTGTAGAGTACAAATTTTGGGCTACTAACAATAGAGGAGACTTTAGAAATCCTGATTTTAAAGGTAATTTAGGTGGAGTAAGAAGAGTAGCTGAAATAGGTACTATTACTTTAAAGTTTGGTACTGAAGCAAATGCTACTAAAATGAAATCTTTTGAAGCTGTATTACTTTCTGCTCCATTAGCAAATGGTAAATCAGAAACTTTTGTTTCTTTATTTGATGGTAAAACATACAAAATAAACGAAGGAATTGAGATGTCATCATTTTGGGATTTTGGTTATTTTTATGGAGACTCAGGTAAAGCTTGTCTATATGGTACAAACAATTACCCAGAAAGTGGTTTTGCTTCAGAATTCTCTAATATCATTAAGGAAAATAACTTAAATACAACTAAGTTTAAATTATCTACAAGAACAGCTGATTTCTTTAATGATGTAACTGCTACACAATTAAAAGACATCACTGCAAGTAATAATTCTGTTAAGAAATTAAACGTAGGTGATATCATCGAATTCGTTGACAACTATGGTAAAAAAGGATTAATTAAAGTTCTTTCTATTACTGCAGGTGCTGGCTCTAATGGTAAAATCAAAATTCATATTAAAATGCAAGCATAATAAGCTTACAAAAAAGCTTTTATGAATATATAAAGGATGTCCTAAGGGGCATCCTTTTTTTTTGCAGAAGCAGTAAAAAAACAAAAAAAAACGGCAAGAAAAGATACAATTAATAGCAAGAAAAAATATTTATATATATTTGCATCATGATTATAAAGAACGAAACAGATAAAGATTTTTCAATAAAGATTGGAAAGCTTATAAATAAAGAAGAAGCAGAGGCAGATATACTTATACCAGCAAAGCACCAAATAACAATATCTAATCCTGAACAAATCATCTACCTAAACTGTAATGAAACGGGAATAAAGGAAATAGATCTTTCTGAATGTATAAATCTAAGAGAATTAGAAGTTTGTACTCTACCTATAGAAAGACTAGATCTAAGTAATTGTAAAGAATTAACTAAGTTATATTGTTGGAAAACAAAAATCAAAGACTTAGATATTTCTAATTGCAAGAAGTTAGAAAAACTAAACTGCTGGCACAATCAAATAAGCAAACTTGATATTTCAAGCTGTAAAGAATTAACTGACCTAGACTGTTACCACACATATATAGAAGAACTAAATCTTTCAAACTGTACAAAATTAGAAGAGCTAGACTGTTTTGCAACAAGGATAAAGAAACTGGATTTATCTAATTGCAACGATTTAAGGAAAATATGCTGTGGAACTACTCAGATAAAGAGTTTAGACATATCTAATTGCACTAAACTAGAAGACTTAGACGTAACTGAATGTATGTATTTAACTGATCTAAACCTAGGAAAGAACATTACACTTCAAAATCTTAATTCAGCTAAAACAAGGATTACAGAACTTGACTTATCAGATTTTTCCTCTTTAAGAGAACTAGACTTAGCTGATTGTCCTAATCTATCTAAGCTAAATATAGATAACTGCAGAGGTTTAATGTGGATGAATTGTGAAAACACTAAAATTAAAGTATTAAATATATCTACTTGTAGGGCTTTAAAAGAACTACATGCTGCAGAAAATGTACAACTTATAAGTCAATAAGAAAACTTCATTTCAAATATATATTTCCTTTCTTACCACATTAGTGGAAGGAAGGAAATTACTATACATATTCACCATCACGACAAATATAAACTTTGTCATAAGAACGAAGAAGACCAATATAATCGAATTCCCAAGTAATAACTTTTATATCATAATACTCTTTAGACGATTTAACAACCTCATATTCGGACTCTATAAGAAGATAATTAGTTGAACGTAGATATTTATTTCTTTCCTTTTCAGATAAAGCCTTTAACTCTTTCTCGTTCAACAATTTTTCAGGTTTACCAACAGATCCTTCATTAGTATAATACATCTGTTCTGTAGATACCTCCTTCAATTTGTCATCAATAAGTGCATAAAGAGAATAGTGCTTTATAACCTCTCCACGTCCCAAAAATACATCTTCAGTAATTATCCCAAAACGATCCTTACCAATTTCCATCAGTCTTATATTTTCTGGTAATCTGCCATTCTTACCCAATTTATTATCTAAAATCATTGATTTCCTAAGAACCCACTCATATCCATCTTTCACAAATTCATGATAACCTATATTAGCACCATCTTCAATCTTTGAGATTCTCTCTAAATCATATTTATAGCTTACAGTATCCTTGCTATGTAGAGAGTTTATAGACGCAGATAAATCATGTTTCTTATACGTGGAATTCTCTGTGATAATAACACAAATTGTTGAATCTTCATTAAAGCATTTTTCTTTTAATTTAAAAAGAGTAGGAAAATCTACTGTACCATTTGTTCCTGCCATAGAAACACTATCGCAGACATATGATATTTCATCAGTTTCATTATACTCACTAAACAAACATTGCATTATCTCTTTCTTATCAAGAGATTCTACAGATTTTCTAATCTCTTTTATCACAATTGGCTGATCCGCACAACTTAATATGCAGAAGGCTAGTATAATTATACAAATATTTTTAGACATACATTTCCCTTTTTTTATATCTCTATTATAGAATCTACAGTTTCCCATTGTAAATCATTATCAAAACAAGTAAAACATTATACTTATTACAAAACTCCACAGTTCAACATAGTTTTTCACAAACATTATTCTATGAAATATATGCCTTATTTCGACACTACAATATTAACGAAAAAAAATCTATTGTCATATAGTAAAATTGCTTGTAAGTAAGTTTTAGTATTAATAACATGAAATAATTTATAAACATAGACTATTATTAGTCGTAATATGCATTGTTTACGTTTAAACACACAATCATAAAAATTCTTATCGATCGGTATAATAACAATAAAATCTTATAATTAAAAAATAAATACAAGAATAAAGCAATTTTCACTAGCTTTATACCGTAAAAAAAAGCCTAATTAATGAAAAAATACTTGTAAAGACCATGGGCTAAAAATAATATACATACCTAAATACCTTAACATTACATACAAAATACTTAAATAAGATGAGACTAATAATAATGCTATCTATCTTTATTTCTTTATCTTCTTTTGCTCAGAATGTAAATATTTCCGGTAATATTCCTTCCTATGCAAATAAAGAGATAAAAGTATATAAAGAAGGGAACTTCATTACAAATGACAGAATACATATTAAATCTATTTTTGTTGATGAAACCGGAAATTTTAATTTCAAATATCAAACGTCTAAAATAGAGAAAATCTTTCTTGATGCAGGCTTCTTTAATATATCTCTTTTTGTATATCCAAAAATGAATAGTAATATTATTATTCCTAAATACAAAGAAGTACCTAAGGGCGATATTTTCTTTAAGGCTGTAAATTTACCTGCTCTTGTGGATACTGATGATTCAAAAGAATTAAATACATTAATTATGGCTTTTAATAAGGATTTAGCCTTGATAAACGATAAATACTATTCTGACATTATTGATAAAAACGTTAATATTATTAAAACCATAGAGAAAGAAATTAATAATAAATATCCCTCTAAAAATAAATATTTTAATACTTATAAAAAATATTCTATTGGAATATGCGAGTTTCCTATTTATGCCAATAATAGTAAGCCTTTCATAGAGAGATATTTTCCTGCTGGTATGCAAAACAATGATGCTTTTATAGAACTCTTTAATCAATGTTTCAGTAATATTCTTACTTACAATCAGTTTAAAGAAGAAAAAAACTTGACATCTATTAAACTTTATAATTCTCAAATTAAAGATTTAAGATCTTTTGGAATTAAGAGTAAACAAATATCACAATACATCACACTTAAAAGCTTATACACCGGAGCATTCAAGCCTATGTTTGATAAAGAAATCTATATAGGTGCAATTGAGTATATAAGAGATCATGCAATAAATAAAGAGATTCGAAAGATATCTATAAAAGCACTTAAAGAAATTAGATTTCTGTGCAAAGGATACTATTGTCCAAACATAGAAGGTAAAGATATGGAAGGTCTTGAAATTAAAACAAAGGACTATAAAGGTAAATATCTTTATATGATGTTTTTTGATAGATTCTCACGTATGATGGCAGATGATTTAGCAACTGTATCTAGAATTGGAGACACAAAAGATTATCTACATATTGCTATAATATGCGATGAAAGACAAAGAGAAGAGAAAATACGATTCTTAAAGAAATATAATCTTGATGATAATGCTATTTTCTGTGCACATTATTCTGAATTAAAAGCTAAGTTTAAAGTTATAGTTGCACCTTCTTACTTTTTTGTAGATAAGAAAGGTAAAATCATTCAAGCTCATACAATAAAACCCAATCAAAAATTCATGAAAACTCTTAATCAGATAGACATAAAAGAGATAAGACACAGAAAGCCAGCCAAGAATCCTTACTTCAATTAAAACTTTATTTTTCATATTTCGTAAATAAACTGTATATTAGTTCAGAAAATATGGAAACATTATTACAAAAAATATTACAAAACAGTTCTTCTATGGGACTATTCGAGTGTTGGATTTGCTGATACTCATACTTACTTTCTTTGGGATTCCCCAAAGAAAGTAGGTTTCTACAAAGGCGTTCTGCCAACAATTTCCTTTTAGTGATTTTAATTGAAAGTGCTCTCTCTAATGAGGGATTTATCTTAGATCTTGTATATTTTTCATGAAAAAAATAAAAGCAACTATCTTCAATATAAAACGTTTTGCAGTAAACGACGGACCAGGTATACGTAGTACAGTTTTCTTTAAAGGTTGTCCTTTAAAATGTTTATGGTGCCATAATCCTGAAAGTCAATCTATGCAAATAGAGAAAATTCTAAAGACATATAAGATAAGCGATAGAATATTTAAAGAGGTAGAAGATGTAGGTTATGAGATATCTTCTGAGGAACTTCTTAAAGAAATTCTTAAAGATAAACTTTTCTTTAACGAGTCTAAAGGAGGAGTAACATTCTCTGGTGGAGAACCTCTTATGCAAGCAGATTTTCTTATTGATGTTCTTAAAAAATCTAAAGATAATAATCTACATACATGTGTTGATACTTGTGGATATGGGAACTCTGATAATCTTAAAGAGATTGCTAAATATACTGATTTGTTTCTCTTTGATTTAAAACATTTAAACTCTAGACTTCACAAACAATATACTGGAGTTAATAACGTGCTTATTCTTAAAAATCTTAAGATGTTAATTGATTTAAATAAAGAAATAATTATACGTCTTCCTCTTATAGAGGGTATTAATGATAATGCAGAACATATAGAGGAAATTAAAAATCTAATAAAATCTTTTAATAAAAAGATAGAACTAAATATTCTACCATACCACTCGATTGGCAAGGAGAAGTATAAGAATCTTGAAATGGATAACCCTCTTTATTACATGCCTAATATGGAAATAAAAAAGGCAGAAAAAGTAGTTGATTATTTCATCAAGAACGATATTAAAACAATAATTGCTTAATTCATTTAATTATGAACGAAAGAATATATAAACTTAGACAAGAGAGTCTAGATGCCATTAATACTATTTCAGCAGAAAGAGCACTCTTAGTAACAGAATACTACAAATCAGAAGAATCTAAAAAAATGCCTGTTCCTATACAAAGAGCAGCATGCCTTAATCACATTTTCAAGAACAAACATATTTGTATCAACGAGGGGGAGTTAATAGTTGGAGAGAGAGGGCCTTCGCCTAAGGCTACCTCAACATATCCAGAAGTATGCCTTCATTCGCTTCAAGATTTAGATATTCTGGATTCTCGTGATAAAGTATATTTTAAAGTTTCTAAAGAGACAAGAGATATTTACGAAAATACAATTATTCCTTTCTGGACTGGTAAAACTAATAGAGAAAAGATATTTGCAGCTTTACCACAAGAATGGAAAGATTGTTACGATGCAGGTATATTCACTGAGTTTCAAGAACAAAGAGCCCCAGGACATACTGTTCTAGGTAAGAACATGTTTAAAAAAGGTCTTAAAACGGTAAAACACGAAATAGAAAATGCTATTGCTAATCTTGATTATATAAGCGATTCAAAAGCAAAAAGTAAGTTATATGAACTAAAGGCTATGAACATAGCTATTAATGCTGTTATTACTTTAGCCGAAAGACATGCCAATATATTACTAGAAATGGCTTCTAAAGAACAAAATTCTTTACGCCAACAAGAACTATTAGAGATGGCTAGAATCTGTAATAAAGTACCTGTAAATGCTCCAGAAACAGTTCATGAAGCTTTACAACATTATTGGTTTATACACCTTGGCGTTATTACGGAAGTAAATCCTTGGGATTCATTTAATCCAGGCAGACTAGACCAACATCTATATCCTCTATACAAAAAACAATTAGAAGAGGGCACTATTACAGAAGAGCACATGTACGAATTATTACAAGCCTTTTGGGTGAAATTCAATAATCATCCTGCTCCGCCTAAGGTTGGAGTAACTGCTCTTGAAAGTAATACCTATACAGATTTCGCACTTATAAATATGGGAGGAGTGACGGAAGATGGACTTGATGCCGTTAATCCAGTTTCTTATATTATGCTTGAGGTAATAAAAGAAATGCGACTTCTTCAACCTTCTTCAATGATACAAGTTTCAGAGAAGAATCCAGACTCTTTTATAGAGAAAGCAATGGAGATTGTTAAGACTGGCTTCGGTCAACCTTCTATATTCAATACTGAGGCCATAATTGGCGAGCTTTTAGCACAAGGGAAATCTTTAGTAGATGCAAGAAATGGAGGATGCTCCGGTTGCGTTGAGACAGGTGCTTTTGGAACTGAGGCTTATATTCTAACAGGTTATTTTAATCTTCCTAAAATACTTGAATTAACTCTAAATAGAGGTATAGATCCTTGCACTAAGAAGCAAATAGGACCAATTACTAATGATCCTATAAATTTCACATCTTTCGATGAGTTACTAAAAGAATATAAGAAACAGATTCAATATTTTGCAGATATCAAACTTAATGGGAATGATATCATAGAAAGAGTATTAATGGATAATTTACCTGTTCCGTTCCTTTCTGTCTTAATCGATGATTGTATTAAAACAGGTAAAGATTATATGTGTGGAGGTGCACGTTATAACAGTTCTTATATACAAGGAGTAGGATTAGGTAGTACCACTGATATGCTTACTTCTTTGAAATTCCATATATTTGACAAGAAAACATTTAGCATGGCAGAGATGCTTAAAGCCATATCTGAGAATTATATAGGATATGATAATATGTTGAGAGAATTAATATTCAAAACTCCTAAATATGGAAATGATGATGATTATGCTGATCAACATGCTAATGTACTTTTCGAAATGTTTCATACAGCCATAAATGGAAGAGATACTCCAAGAGGTGGAACTTATAGAATAAATATGCTGCCTACAACCTGTCATGTCTATTTTGGATCTAAAACAGGAGCAACACCTGATGGAAGATTGGCTAGAGAACCTTTTTCAGAGGGAATATCTCCTTTCCAAGGTTCAGATACTCAAGGACCAACAGCAGTATTAAAATCAGCCTCTAAGTTCGATCACTTAAAAACAGGAGGTACTCTTTTAAATCAAAAGTTCACTCCTTCCCTACTTTCTGACAATAAAGGAATAAAAAACATAGTTCATCTTGTAAGGGCATATTTTAAAATGAAGGGACATCATATTCAGTTTAATATTTGTGATGCACAAGTATTAAAAGAGGCACAAGAGAAACCACAGCTTCATAAGGATTTGATTATTCGTGTAGCAGGATATTCTGACTATTTTAACGATTTAGGAGAAGATCTACAGAACGAAATAATTCGTAGAACAGAACATCAAAATTTTTAAAAATAACTATGTATTAAAGATGAAGATATTTCTATATTTATTGCACAAATTATTATACAGAATATTATCTTTACGGCACTATAAGACCAACGTATAAGAATAATTTTAACTATATAAACAAAAGATAATGAGCGTAATAGTATCACCTTCTTTACTTTCAGCAGATTTTTTAAATCTAGGAAGAGACGTAGAAATGCTTAATAATAGCCAGGCAGATTGGTTCCACTTAGATATTATGGATGGTGTTTTTGTACCAAACATTTCTTACGGACTGCCTATTATAGAGCAAATTAACAAAAAAGCAACTAAAACTCTTGATGTACATCTTATGATTGTAAATCCAGATAATTATGTTGAGAAATTTGCAAAGGTTGGAGCTGATTATCTAACTGTACATTATGAGGCTTGTACTCATTTACATAGAACTATTCAGAATATAAAGGCTAACGGAATGAAGGCTGGGGTTTCTTTAAACCCTCATACTCCTGTAGCTCTTCTTGAAGATGTTATTGCAGATCTTGACCTTGTACTATTAATGTCTGTTAACCCAGGTTTTGGTGGACAATCATTCATTGAGAATACTATCACTAAGACTCAAAAGCTTAAAGAATTAATAAAAGAAAAAGGTTCTAAAGCTATTATAGAAATAGATGGTGGAGTGAATATGGAAACTGGTAAAAGATTAGTTGAAGCAGGTGCTGATGCTCTTGTTGCTGGTTCTTTTGTATTTGGTTCAGAAAATCCAACAGAGACTATTAAGGATCTTAAGACTCTTTAAATAGGTTAAGTTAGTAGTTGCATATAGGAACAACTACTAACTTATACTCTTTTTTATTTTAAAAAATCATTAAAAGGCTTAATCACCTTAAATCTTTTTTCCAAAGTATACATTAAATCAGCTGATAGTAATTCTTCATCAGTTAGATAAGTACTTACTATATACGATTTATACTTTAATAAATCTATATGTTCAAAATCTTTAGGAAAACCCTTAGGACCCATCTTCAATTTACCTTCATCAAATAATTTAGGAAACACTTTTCTAAAAGAAGGCTTTTCAATAATATTCATAAAATCATCAGGCGAAGCGTATATTCTCTCCCTTATTATCTTAAGTTCATCCCTTTCAGGACGAAAAACACCACCTCCAAGAGTACAATTACCTGGTTCAAAATGGAAATAATATCCAGGAGCCTGACCTTTTTTACCACCTAAAGCAATAAAAGCAGCATAATTAGGTTTATATGGCGATTTATCATGTGAAAAACGAACATCTCTAAATATTCTAAAAATACAATCCTTAGGATTCAATAAAGCATATTCAGTATTATACTTAGAAAGCATCATTATAATTTCTTGAGTAAGAACTTCAAATTGCTCTTTAGTTTCCTTATAACGATCACGATTATTATCAAACCAAGCCCTATTATTATTCTTTCTTAAATCTGTAAGAAAATCGTATATCTCTTTCATAAGTACTAATTTTATATCATCTTAAAAAAGCATTTGAATATTAATATTCTTAAAACCTTTAATTAAATATTCTCAGAATCATCATACCAAGAAGCGTACATTGCATAAGAATCAGTGATTCTATGAATCTCACCCTCTAATAACTCAGGTCCAACTTCCTTAATTCTTTTAGCAGGAATACCAGCATAAACACCACCAGAAAGAAGATGTGCACCTTTAGTTACACAAGCACCAGCAGCTACAATAACATTAGATTCAATAATTACATTGTCAAGAACAACAGCTCCCATTCCAATAAGAACATTATCCTTAATTGTACAGCCATGAACCACTGCATTGTGTGCTATAGAAACGTTATTTCCTATATTAGTAGGTGATTTCTTATATGTAGCATGAATAGTTGCATTATCTTGCACATTCACTTTATTACCTAATTTTATATAGTGTACATCACCACGTAAAACAGCGCCAAACCATATACTACAGTCATCACCAATTTCTACTTGTCCTACTACAACTGCATTATCTGCCAAGAAGCAATTTTTCCCCATCTTAGGAGTATGCCCCATTAATCTTTTTACTATTGCCATAATATAATCTGTTTTTTACAAATATATAAATCTCTCAAAAGAAAGACTGTTAATCTGTAATATTTGTTCTATAAAATCATTTAAAATACGGCATTATTATACGAAATACAGAAGATAAATGTTCGGCTCTTTTTTGTATCTTTGCCGAGCATAATCAAATAAAAAAGAGATGAAAGAAGAAAATACTACAGCTAAGAAACTATCTGATTTAGGTGAATTTGGACTAATAAAACATCTTACAAAAGATATTAAACTAAAGAATGAATCATCTTTAATAGGTGTTGGCGACGATGCAGCTGTTCTTGATTATAAAGACAAAAAAACTCTTGTAAGTACCGATATGCTTATGGAAGGTATTCATTTCGATTTGATGTATACTCCTTTAATGCACCTAGGTTATAAAGCCGTTGCTACAAACGTTTCTGATATTTGTGCAATGAACGGAGTGGCTAAACAAATTACTGTTGCCCTAGCCGTAGATAAACGTATAAGTCTAGAAATGATAGATGAACTTTATGCGGGTATTCATTCAGCTTGCGACAAATATAATGTAGATTTAGTAGGAGGTGATACAACTTCATCTTTAACAGGAATGTGTATAAGTATAACTGTTATTGGAGAATCACAAGAAAAAGAAATAGCTTACAGAAATACAGCAAAAGAGAACGAATTAATCTGCGTATCAGGTGATTTAGGCGGAGCTTATATGGGGCTACAATTATTAGAAAGAGAGAAAGCAGTATTCCAAGATAATCCAAATATGCAGCCTGATCTTGAAGGTTACGATTATATTGTTGGAAGACAATTAAAACCAGAGGCAAGACAAGATGTTATTGCAATTCTTAAAGAAAAAAATATTCAACCAACAGCTATGATAGATATTTCAGACGGACTAGCTTCTGAGGTATTGCATATTTGTGAAGACTCAGATATGGGTTGTGCAATTTATGAGGATAAAATTCCTATAGATTATCAAACACATAAAATGGCTGAAGAATTCAATATGAACACTACTGTTGCGGCTTTAAATGGAGGTGAAGATTACGAACTTCTTTTCACTGTACCATTAGATAAACACGAAGAAATATCAACTATTGCTGAGATTAAGGTAATAGGACATATTTGTCCTAAGGAACAAGGAAGAAATCTTGTAACAAGAGACGATAATTATATCCCTCTTAAAGCACAAGGTTGGACTAATTTCTCTGAATAGTAAATTAATAATATCTCGCATGGATTATACTGATAGAATAAAAGAATGCAACGACTTTCGTACATTGGGATTGCAGTCAAAAGTAAATGCTCACTTAAGAGAGTTTTTAAAAGCACGATATGAAATAGTCTTCTCTATACATGATGCAGAAGTAGCAAACATATTTTCAATTTGTCTAATGCAAATTTTACAATTAGATATGTGCCAAGACGAAGATGAAGATATAGATGTATGTAAACTTGCATATTTCAATATAAGCAATGTTATTGAGGCTTGTAAAGATGAAGAAAAACAAATAGAAGCATATCGTTTACGAACTCTACTTCTTGCAGGTTTTGGTGAAAATCTTAACGAAAGTATTTTATCTATATTCTTTAATGATCGTCAATATTCAACAGATGAATATATGGCACAACGTAATATTTGCGAAGATCATCTTAAAAAAATGCAATTATCAGATATATTCACTATTGATGATATTACTGAGGGGAAGTACAGCGATGGGCTTCTAAACGATATATCTAATACTATTGAAGAGGATGCTAGCTTTGCTCCAAAAGAAATAGAAGAAGCTGCACTTATGCACAAAATTCTTTATGCATATATAAAGACTAGTTTTAAAAAATAGATTTGTTCTGAGAATATCAGAAAGACATATTTAAAGAGCAGGTGATAAATTCACCTGCTCTTTCTAATTAACATAGTGTCAAATATCAATAATATTTGTTTTAAGTTTTTAAAAGGGAATATTAAAGATGAAATGAATAGATGAATCTCTAATCAAATTTAAAGATAGTTCTTTCTATTAATGAATCTCTTACTTGTTTCTTTTCTAAATCACTAGGATTTTCTTTATTGTAAATAAAATCTACTGAAAGACTAGAAAAACAAGAATTCTCTAAAGCTAAAGAATAAGTCACTTCTTTTAATAAATCACCTCTTTTCTCAACAATATATGCATGTAGATAAACCTTATGATCATCATTCCAAGTTGAGTATTCTAGATTCTTAGAACTTAAATAAGTTTGAATCTTATTTATATCACTACTAATAATAGGAAAATTTATTTTCGTTATTTCTACAGTCTTTTGTTCTTCTACGATAATTGTTTCCTTACATGCAAATGCCGTTATACAAACAAAAATTAAAATTATATATATTTTTTTCATAAGTATTATTTGTTTTTTACAGTTATTCTCTTGTATATCAATTGACTATCAGTAATGACTCTAACAGCATAATCTCCATCCTTTATGTCTTTTAAGCGTAGAGATTCACAATTACGCCCTACCTTCATATCTTTATCAAAGAAATATCTAATAATTTCGCCCTTTTTATTCAAAAGTTCGACTCTTACAGATTGATCTTTTTTAAGATCTAGATAAATAACTATATTTTGTTTACGTTGATAAGCAGCCATACCAAAAGAGACGAAAGAAGACTCTCCTTTACCTATATAAGAAGGAAGTTTTGTACTAACCCTCAATAGTTCACCTTTTTTAGAAGGTAGTAAAACACAATTTCTATCAGCAAAATATTCTATAGGCTTTTCACCTCTATAATCAATTAAAGAACAGGATAAAATTTTACCTTCTCCCTTATCTTTTTCTGTTGGATCAGCATAAGAATTCCCTTCTATTAATTCAAAAAAGAAAGATTGATTATCTCCCTTTATATTTTTTAATAAATCAGAAGCATCTATACCTATCTCTAATTCTTTAGTTACGTATTCTAATCCAAAATGATGATTACCTCCTTGATGATTAAAGACCTTCAGTACTTTAGTATAAGTAGGTTCACTAGCATTCTCGTTATTTGTCATTCCAATCCTTATCTTGAAATCATCTCTTGAAGAATGGTTTATTTTAACTTTAAAAGTAAGTTTAGGCACTACGTCTTTTACTGTAAATCCATATACATCCTTTTCTCCATTACCTGTTCCACCATCGTTTAAATCTTTCTTGAATAATGAATAAGGTATATAAAAACGACCATTAGACCCCCATGCACTACCCCATGAGTTAACACAAATAAAAGCACCTCTTTCACCTTCATCTATGAAACCATCAGCATTCTCGTCATATTTAATTGCATCATCATAACCAACTATAGTCATAGCATGTGGTCCTCCTTTAGCGCACTTTTTCAACAAGCATTGATAACCAGTATGAGAAAGATCTGTATAATCTTCCATAAATTCCCAACCTCTTACCATAGCAGCAAAAACAAGTAAACCACCGTGCTTAGAGGTTCCTGTTCTATTAAAAAGATATTCCTTCATTCGTCTAATACCAGCATCTGTATCAGAAACAATTTTAAAATACTTATCTACCCTATTATGCATTGCAGATAAATATAGATCATATCCATTCATCCACTTAAGGATACCAACATATTCATCATTAAATTCTTTTAAAGAAGGAACACCCGCATCTTTTAAAATTTCCAAGCCGTCCCAATAGAAAGACCCTAAATCAGTTCCATGATTAAGAAAATGCCATGTAAAATGAGAACTATAAACATTATCATTAGTTTTAGCAGATTTATCTCTTAATGCATTTATCTCATAAGAAAATATATATCTAATAGCAGAGGCCTGTGCACAAGAATTTCCTTTTTGACTAAAGATAGAAGGAAAATATATTGAAGTAGAATTATCAATAAACTCAGGGATTTTTTCTGTTTCTCCATTTGCACAACAAGGAATTTTATATACAGGAATCAAATCTGTCTTAGCTTTTGCTTGCGCATCATAGACAGGTAGCCCCCTCAGATATTGAGCATTTAGATTTGTTAATAAGCCAACAAAAAATGCAAGAATTAAAATTTTTTTCATAATTATATATTAGAATTAGTTCAGGTCAAAATAGACAGTAAAAAGATAATTAGTAAAAAATGGCAATCTATCATCATAAATACTATAATCAAAACTCCATTTCTTAGATAAAACATCAAGTTTTATAGGTTTTTTATTACAAGCAACCAAATTAAAGATACTAGGATCTCTATTCTCTTCTTTATACCATTTAACAAATGGTTGTTGAGACATTGAAATACAAGGACGAGTAGGATTTGTGTTATCAATAATACACTCTACTGGCAAATACTCTATCTTCTGTCCTGCTTCAGCCCAACCAGTTTGAATATTAAGAAATACGTTACCCATACCTTTTATACTAACCTTAATTTTATCTTCTGAAATTTCTTTAATAAGTTTTATTTCATAAGGAATAGATACTCTCTCTGTTTCATCACATGTCTCAAAAGCCAATCCTGAAAAGACAATAAGATCTCTTAAAAAAAGTCCACCAAAAGCATTTTCATTATCTATAACCAAAATAGAAGATGATTTCTTTAATCCTATTTTAACAGGTTCATCACAAGAAAGAAGAGTTAACTCTGCTGCTCTATCTTTATCTATAATATTATTATCATTTACTATTAATTCTATATTTGCAGTTGTTTTTCCAGCTGGAATAACAACAACCTTATCTTTATTTAAAAGCTTAATATCATTATCAACAGAAAGTGTATATCCTGTAAGATTATCTTTTCCCTTTATATCAAAAAAAACTTTTATACTTTTTCCGATAATCCTTGACAATTTCAACTCAATAACTATTTTCTCTTTACTATTCTCATCAACCTGTACATCTGTACTAATAATCTCAACTGTTAAAGGATCAAGATCCTCAATTACATCTGCCGCTTGCTCTTTGACACAAGAAGAAAGCACTACCAAAAAAAATAATACTATTAAACTATTTATTTTCATTATAGTTATATTCATTAGTTTAACTTATACTTAAAATCTCTAACATCACCTGATTCCATCACACCGCAACCAAATTCCATCTTTGTACTATTACCATTATAATAAATACCAACTCTGATTCTTGATGAAGCACTAGCATTTGCAGGTACTATAATCTTTTCTTTTACAACAAAAATCCCATTAGAAATCCATTCCTTTTTAAAGATAGTTTCATTATCATCTGCAAAGTCACCATCTCTATTCCAATCTATATATGCAATAAGGGTATAAGAATCAATAGCACCAGAGGATGCCTGATCATAAGACACTGACAAAAAATTATCTTTAGAATTTCTATCTAAATCTACTATAAAATCTGTTTTATCGGTATAATAAGAAGATATTGAATAATTATCTAACTTTTTTTCTGCTAAAGAGAACTTAGAAATTCTAGCATATGTACCCCATACAGAAGAAGGTATTTCATATTCAAAGTTTTTTTCATCTTCATCCTGTAGAGGACTAACCCTAACCTTACATTCTGCAGATTTACCACCAACTCTAACAGTAATAAGAGCCTCACCTTCACTTACAGCTATTACCATACCATTATAAAAAACTCTTACAACTTCACTATTTGAGGAAATCCAATTTAATTTAACTCTCTCTTTGTTCTTAGAAGTAAATTGAGCATTAAGTAGACTAGTATTTCCACACACAAGATTTAATGAAGATTGATCAAGTTTTATACTTTCAACAGCAACACTTTCTATTTTTTGTTTTACAACAATCTTTTTAACATATTCCTTTCTGCACGAATAAAAAGTTAAAAACATAATAAGTAAGCCTAAAAACCCAAAAATTTTTTTCATAAATTTTTCTTAAATAATAATATATTCATTTCTATATATTGCATGATTACGCAAGGAATTAGCGCGTTTGCACAATAGTAATAAAAAAAAAAACAGCTTGCAATAATAATTTATAAAACATAAAAAAGAACCATCTCTCCTAAAAGACAGTTCTTGAAAAAACATAAAACTTTTAAATATATAATAGTTTTAGTTATCATGATTAATAGCATCTATAGGATTCTTTCTAGCTGCAGATACAACTTGCCAACTTACTGTTAGAAGAGTTATTATAATAATAAAAATAGCTGTAAGAATAAATTCACTTGGTCCTATCTTTATTCTGTAAGCAAAATTCATAAGCCAGTTATCCATAAAATTAAATGCAAGTGGGCTAGCTATAAAAAAGGCAATCATTATCCATTTAATAATATTAATATTCAAATTTAAAAGAATAGATAATATAGGAGCACCATAAACCTTCCTTATACCTATTTCTCTATATTTCTGATCTATAGTATAAGTTATTAGTCCAAGAAGTCCTATACAAGCAATAAAAATAGCTAAAATAGAAAAACTAGTAAAAGTTCTAAAATGGTTATCTTCATCTTTATGAAGTTGTTTCACAATATTCTCAAAATAGCTAAATTTAATAGGAGTATTTCCCGTAAATTCATTCCACACTTTCTCTATATGCTTAATGTCTTTTTGTTGATAATTAGCAGAAAGTCTTATGGCAATTTTATCTAATGGATGATACCACTCTTGATAAGGCATAATCATCATTGGTTCCAACTTTACCTTAAGATTTTTATAATGAAAGTCTTTAATAACGCCTATAATCTTTAATTTATATTTCCAATATCTAATCTCCGAACCAATAGGGTTAATTAGTCCCAACTTTTTCACGGCAGTTTCATTAAGAATAACAGATTTGGAGTCGGATGCATAATCTTTAGAGAAGAATCTGCCAGAAATAATTTCAAATTGCATAGTGTTATAGAAATCACTATCGGAAGCTATTATAGCTATACCATATTCCTTATTATTATCATCTATATTACACTTATATATTATTTTTCCATCTATTTTTCCACCTGGTAAACCTGATGCAAAACTAATATTTTTAATAGCAGGAATCTTCATTAATTCTTGCTTAAAAGTCTCTATATCTTTAACCGAATGGGCCTGTTCTATCTTAATAAGATTATCTTTTTTAAAACCTAAATCTTTATTATTGATATAATTTATCTGCTTATTAATTATTAAAGTAGAGACTATTAAAAAGATAGATATAGAAAACTGAAAGACTACTAAACAGCTTCTAAATATAGAGCCTTTTTTACCCAAGGTAAGCTCTCCCTTAAGAATGTTTATAGGATTAAAAGAAGACAAATATAAAGCAGAATATGAACCTGCAATAAGCCCAGTTAAAGTAGCTATACCAACAAATAATCCTAATATATTAAAGTTACTATAGAAATTGCTTGGCAGCTCAACTCCAATAAGATTATTTATTAATGGTAAACAAGTTTCAAGAATAACCAATCCGAATATAAAAGCAATAAAACTCGTAAGTATTGCCTCTGTGAAAAATTGCAACATTAATTGTTTTCTACTTGAACCTAGAGTTTTCTTTATACCTATTTCGCATGCTCTTGTTGAAGCTCTTGCTGTTGACAAGTTAGAAAAATTTATACATGCTATAAGCAAAATAAATATAGCTATTATTATAAATAACTTAACGTAAGTGATACTTCCACTTCCATAACTTGAACGCAAGTGTACATCAGTAAGTTTCTTAAAGAAATATTTGAAATAATTAGGAGCTTTATATATTTCAAAATCACCATTTAAATGTTTTTTTATAAAAGACTCTAAATTATTTTCCAATACTTTATAATCCGCATTAGGTTTTAAACGAACATATGTGTACATAGGAAAACCATCCCAACGGTTATCCTGTATCCACGTCACACTTTCCATTGTGTATAATGCGTTATACTGCATTTCAGTATTAATAGGACAATCTTCAATAATGGCAGAAACTTTAAATAACTGTCCATTAAACTTAAGTGTTTTATTTATAGCTAGATCTACTGTTTCAAATTGTTTTATAGCGAGACTCTTGGTAAGAACAATAGATTTAGACTTTTTAAGCGCAGACTTATTTCCAATAAGAAATTTAACTGTGAAAATATCAAAAAACGTAGAATCTGCCGCATACATCTTTTCTATATTACACTTCTTATTATCAATCTCTACAAGCTTACTACTATAAACAGTCATTACACGAGTGTAGTTTTCAACAGAAGGAAATATCGACTTAAGAGTAGGACCTAAAGCTGGTTGAGTTCTATAATATACAGTTTGCACATCGCCTAGTTTTTCATTTATTCCAACTAAGTAAATATCCTTTGAGTTCACATGGTATTTATCGAAAGAAATCTCTTGAGAAACATATAATACAATTGCCATACAGCAAGCCAAACCTAAGGAAAGGCCTGATATATTAATAAAAGTAAAAAGCCTATTCCTTTTCTGATTTCTTATAGCAATTTTTATATTAGTCCAAATATTCATTATTTATCTATATTTTTCTTCGTTAGACATTCTTGCACGTGTACTTTTTTTATTTGAAGAAAATGAATATTTCAGTTTAAGACTATATTCCAAAGCACCATTATTCATTCTTGTTGCTAGTTTTAAATTCTCGCTTATAGAATTTGATATAGTCTCATATGCATTAAAAAGATCATTCGCAGCAAGTTCTACATATAATGATTTCTTAAAGAATTTAGCGCTTATAGAGATATTTAGAATATTCATAGGCTCTACCTTAAAGATCTCGTCGTAGAAAGTAGAATTATATGTATAATCTACTGATATCTCATATTTATCATCACTAAAAGAATAAGCATCATAAAGATAAACATAATAATTAGACGATGTTTTACCCATCATCTCTAATTTCTTAGAATAATCTCCAAAGGCATATTTATTTTGCGTATAACCAAATGAATTAGCTGTAGTAAAACCACCTATTTGATAAGGTATAACACAATAGAATTTCCATGAATCAATTCTTTCTATATTTATCTTCGACAAATAAGTATACTTAAGTCCGTTAATCTCAGTTTCTGCAAGATATCTTGAGATTGCATTATCTTGATAGACGTAAGATACTCCAATAGAAGCCTCTTGCATATATCTAAGTTTAAGATCAAAAGAATTCTTATAGCTGGGTTTAAGATTTGGGTTTCCTATAATATAAGTTGTTGGATCGAAATAGTCTTTAATAGAACTTAAATCCGAGAAACTTGGTCTGTTTATTCTTTGTCTATAAGTTAAAAGGACATCTAAATCCTTAACTATATTCTTACTTATATTTACATTAGGAATAAGGTTTGTATAGGTAGAATCAATCTGCACATTATTAGTAATATTATCCAGTCCATGAGCTTTCATATTTTCAATTCTAAGACCTAAATCTACTGATAGTATCTTTGGAATCTTCAATGAATAATTAGCATAAACAGTAGCTAAATCTTCTTTATAAGAGTAATCGGTATTCTCAAATTTGGCATCATAAATATACTTTGTTTCTGTAGTAAGTTTCTTATATTTTGAACCTACTTCTATATTGCTATTTTTATTAAAAGACTTATTAAAATGTATGAAAAAGTTATAAGAATCCATATCAACAGATTTATTCAAATTTCTTTTTTCCAATATTTTTACACCCTCAAAATCTTGAGTCTTTTCATCATCCTTATTTCTCTTGAAATTCCAATGTGTTCCTAATTCTAGAACGGATCCTAAGGTATCCAAATCAATTGTAGTAGCTACATATGCATATCCAGGCTTAGGTTTATTAATTGTCTGTTTCTTTGTTGTTAGAAACTTAGTGAAATTTGTAGGACTTGAGCCTATATTATTTGTGATATTTTCCTTTATATTATTTTCTGAATTCCCAAAATAGAATTGACTATTAATCGTCCAATTCTTCTTAGGATAAAAAGAAAGAGTAGACAAGCAGCTATTAGTATTAGTAAAATCTGTTATTTTAGTCTTATCGTTATTAATGTATCTAGGACTAGTAGTATCAAAATCAAGTATTCTTTTATAAGATTCTACTCCTTTGAATTTCCCAAAAGTCTTAAGATAATATAATCCTATACTCCATTTCTCCCTATTTATTCCAACAGAAACCTGAGAGTGATTTCTATATTCTTTAGCGAACATATTAACTGATCGTAGATTAAACCATATGTTCTTCATTCCCTCTTTAGTAATAATATTAACTATAGCATCAGCCCCATATCTAGGAGAAGGTTTTTCTATAATCTTTATGCTTTTTATAGCTTCTGGCCTTATAGATTGAATCACTTCTTTAGGAACTTTTTGTCCGTTTAGTAAAACTAGTGCTTTACCTTTTCCTATAATATAAGGCTCATCCTTTTTAAGAATAATAGTTGGTATTCTTTTAAAGATTCCATTTACATCAGCCAAACTACTAAGAAGTGTTTTAGATATAGGCACAGTCATTACTCCGTGCTCATACTTAATT
>JBATVL010000077.1:0-10123 GCA_049671745.1 Marinifilaceae bacterium | reverse complement strand
TTCTAAGGTTTTTTGTAGACTGAACATGTTTGTTAAATTGTAAAAAGTCTTCTCTCGTAATTTCTGTTTTCATTTTTGTTTTTTCTATTATATTTTTTCAAAAGGTGTTGTTAGCATGCCAATATTGTATGCTAACTTTATTTAGCAAAACAAATATAATAGAATAACATGGCTAAACAATATTATTATATAGAAAAGAAGAACAATTAAAATACCAAAAAAGGCAGCCGACCAAAAGGAGATTGCCTTAATATATTATCTATAATCTAAAAAATTATTCTTTTTATATAAGTTCTGTCGTCTATCCATTATTTGGAATATTAATAATGTAAAACATATTTATTTAGTTTTTAACCACTTATCAAAATAAACTCTATCGTTATTATTTTCGTTTTCAAACCATTCACAACATAGATGATATTCGTCATTATTAGCAAAAACAGTGTCCTTCCAATAGTGCAATGGTTTATCATTTCGATTGATTACTTTTTTCAACAATGGATATTGAATATCTAATATTTTCTTTGAATATTCTGCATCTTGAAAATTAATAATTTCCTCTTGATTTATTTTATTTTGTTTAAATAAAGAAACTATATTTCGCTTAGCATAGGCTCCAATTTTTTCGGACTTATTATTTAGTAACTCACTAATTTTACTTGCAGTATCTCGTCTTTCAGGCTCAATGTGGGTATTATCTTTTGTCGCTTCAACTGCTTTTAAGATTAAATCTTCATTTTCTTCCCAGAAACGACTAAGTAGTTCATTTTCCTTATTTGAAATAGCCATATATTTATTATTATTTTCTTTAGTACTAACAGGGCTGCTTAATGCCTTAAGATAATCTTGTAAAATAAATTCAATATTCTTATTAACCCCTTCTTCTATTATAGGTTCTATGATCTGATCAACTATTGTTTGGTAATTAATTTGAATATAATTCTTGCAACAACACTCTGCCTCTATTAGTTTTTCTAACTCTAATGTTGAAATAGGTGTTAAATACAGAAATATTTTTTCTGTATTTTTATTCTCTTTTGAAAAATGGTCATAATATCTTTGAGTTTGGTCATTATGCTCATTACTATAAATCTTATTCTCTATAATTATTTCGACATTGAAATTTGCAATTTTTAATTCAATATAAAGATCAACAAACCCATTATTAACGGATAAATTCTCAATCGAATTCCAATAATCAATTTCATAATTTCCTAAAATTATAAGTTGTTGAAGTTCATTACTAAATGTATTCAAATCAGACTTAGTAATAATTACATCTAATATTTTTTTTAAAGCAGATTTTGCAATTTCGGTATTTGTGTCAAAAAGCCATTTGAAAAATGATGTATGCTTAATTTCCTTTCTATTAATACTATATATTTCCATTAAAGAGTTCGTTGCATAGTACTGCCTTAAACTTTGTGTAGTTGTACTATTTTTAAATTGAACTATTCTATCAATAATTTCACTCATAATTTAACTAATTGTCGTTTTATTTGGTTGCTTGTAACGGTCTTGTTAAGTTTCGTGGGCGATTTAAAAGAGTAATCTTACCAAACCGCAAAAGAAGCAAGTCGATTAAATTTAGCTTTTGTTGTGTATCGTACTTTATCTCAGTTAATCGAATATGAAAATTAAAGGGAAAATAAATATCACAAATACTGTCCATAAACTGTATATAGGTAAAAAATGTGCTATTGCTTTTTCTACATTCTCAATTTCTTGTATGTTTTTTGAGGCTTTAAAAAGTCGATATGCTACAAATAATAAATTAATTAATATAAGAAGGTTACTTCCCAATACTGCAAGTCTGTTGGGTGTAATGCCCCATTCTGAAATCCTAAAAACTATTGCAGAAAGAGCAATTCCATTTATAATTATTGTTACGATTGAGAGTAATAATAACATTATTATAGCAATTTTGCTTTTATAGTTTTTAGTAGTCTCAGCGACTGAAAATAGAATTATTGCCATTACTCCTATTAATAACATATTGAAAATGATTAGAAAATCACGGTCTCTATAAGGATCTTCACCAGAGTAGATAATTGCAAATAAATAAACTGTAAGAGTTATTAAAACCAATGGTGTAAATACTTTGGCAATAACTGGAGAAACTTTATTTACCAGCTGTGGGTTTGAACGAACTAAATAAGTGCCTACAATTGGAGAAGCTGCAAGTCCCCAAATAACAATATAGTTCAAGTAGAACTCATCAATGTGGATTTTTATTATAGAAAAAAGTCCAAGCGTAATTGCTGTCAAAAGTGTTCCTGCAATGAGAATTATACCTGTCATTACAAGCAAATCTCCATTAAACCTTAAAAAGTCAAGTCTTATTTTATAGTCTTTTACTTTGTTACCAATAAATGTAAATCCTAAAACAGCCCAAAGGAATAGAGGTAGATGAATACAAGCGAGTATAGTAGTATCACTATTATTCTCAGGCAAAATATTTATAAAAATCAATGAGATAATAATCGCAGTTGAAATAGTAATATTTTTTTTAGAGGAGAGATTTTGTTTCCAAGCAAAATAAATTGTCAATAATGGAAGAACAACGAATGCAATATTACGTTGGAAGAAAAAAACAGAGTTTATACCTGTGAATTCAGGAAGCTTTGCAATTAGTCCTGCAATACAGGAAGCAATAATTATAAAGATTAATTCATAGTTTGAACCCCAAGAAATTTCATTGGTTTCATAGTTTAATCTCTCTTTCCAAAATTCCGATATTTTATTACTTTTTATTTCGGGGTAAAGAGAATTAAATTCTGCCTTAAATACAGACTTGTCATTTCGATACAATTTTTCAAGTTGTTTCGGATTTTCTATGCTATTTAATATTTCGTCTCTCATTTATATTTTTCCGTATGGCGCACAACTTGTGTGTAATAGTTAATTTCAGTTAGTTTCAGATTTATTACTTAGCTACGTCTTAAACAAAATAATGCAATTAAACACTTATGCTTTAGATTTTGCTGACAGTGAGAAAGCAAATTTATAAAAAAACATGGCTAAACAATATTATTATATAAAATATTGTTTAACCATACTAAAAAAGGCAGCCTCCTAAAAGAAGACTGCCTTAATATATAATGTATAATCTAATGATTATTTCTTTACAAAAGAACATGTAGCTAAAGGAAGTATGCGCTTTTATTTCTATTAACAATCATAACACTTTATTGTTTTATTTAAAATCTTCTCCAATTTATTAATCAGTTTTTTAGTCTCAGATTTTTCGTACACATGCTACTATTATTTATCGTTACTTAATATTTTAAATTTATTGTCTTCAAGAGTATAGAATATCTTTTTTATTCCTCCCGTTGGATTTGCATTAGAATCTTTTAGTTTATACACGGGGAATTCTCTTACCAGTAGTGAATTTTTAATGTAAAAAGTGTCATGTCCCATGTATCCTTCAAACATAGCTCCGCTTTTAGTTTCATCTTCTGAAATTTCTGGTATTGAACTTTGAATTATTTTAACATTCATATCCGAAATAAAGGCATATACTTCACCATAACCTCCAGAACCTACACAAGAAGTAATCACGTATAATTCCTCATAACCATTTTTGTCTAAATCAGCTAGAAGTACTTCTGTAATTGGATCAGTTTTCATTTTTATAGAGATAGCTTCTTTAAAATCATCAGAGGTAATATTTAATTCATTAATACTGGCTGATTTTAAATTGTCAACTTCTATTTCCAGGCTTTTTCCAGATTTATATGTCACTGTGTACAATGGACCTGAACTCGTTGAGCTTATTTTGACAGGTGCTATATATGAGCAAATTATCTCATCATTATTGTAATAAGTGAAATCTCCGTGATGTGACCAAAAAACAAATTCCCCATCTTCTGTCTGGTATTTAGCACCACTTCCAGAGGGTACGTTTTTCATCTGATGTTTTGCTATTTTCTTTTCTTTTATAACTTCAACATACAAACTGTCTGTATTTATATATCTATATCGAATGGCATAACCATTGCTACAAGCTAAACTTTTAAGTTCTTGTTTTGAGTCTTTATTATTTCTTAACTCACTTGAGTCACTAACCTTATCTTTCGATTTTTTTTCACTATTAGTGCAGCCAAATGCTACTAATGCTACTATTAAGACTGTAATAATTCTTTTTGCCATTTTTTCAACCTCTTATTTAAGTTTTTACTATGAGTCTTGACCGTATGAAGCACAACTAATGTGAATCAACCATATTGTTGTTATTTCTATTATATTTTTTCAAAATATTTTTATACTTTGTTAGCATTAGTTAGTATTCTTTCGGCTATTTCTCTATTGATGCCTAATTTCCCTCTCCAAGCTGAGACAGGAAATTCTACATCGGCTCTTGCAGGTGAGTTTTTATGTATGTCAAGTTCCCATTCAAATTTCTGATTATATGGTACAAACTTATTCATAACACTATAATTTGCCTCATATTTGTTTCTAAGGATTCCTAGCTCAGCCAAACATTTAACAAACCAAACACGAGAAGTGTTATTGCTATTAGGGAGACATTTTTCTTTAGATAATCTTTTAACTAGTAATGAAAATGTCTCATTATCTTCTGCATTTTCAATTATATCCAATACTGATAAAAAAGTTTTTTTATCATCATCTGTAGCCATTATCTTTTTAAAAGTTAATACTTCCTTTAAGTCCAAAAGCATCTCTGTGTAGCCTCCAAATCTGCAATATCCAATGTATAAATGAAAGAGATTTTCACTGTCATTTTGCCATATGCTTTTATTTATCCCACAGTTTCTACAATTTATTCCCATGTCCCACCCTTGTTTTGAAAAGGGTTCAAAACTATGATTGGGCATATTTTTAGCAAAATAATAACTAAAAATTGGTTGAAGACCTCTATGGAAACCTGATCCAACAGCTTTTATAAATAAATTAGAAACAATATGTTCAAGGCTTGCATTTTCCGTAATACTTTTTAATTCTTGGATAACATCATTATGATGATATTCTCTTATATGATTAAGTTCAAAAGGAGCTTCTTCAAGTATGATTTTTTGTTTTTCTGTAAGAGTATCAGGTTTTTGATAGACACTTACTTTTTTATTCAAATTGAATTCAGAATTTTGATTCTTATAAATTTTAGATAAAACTTTTATTAATTCTTTTCCCAACATAAATGTTTATTCTTGGTTTTAATTAATGCTAACGAATGGTGGTATGTACGTATATGAACGCGTGTTGTTCATAGTTATTATTCATCTAATTCTATAATCGATTCTGCCATTTTTTCAATTTCTCCGTGGTCCCATAAATAAATTTCTTCAGATAAAATTCCATCTCCATTGTTTTTGAATAAGAAAATCAGTTTTATATCCAACAATTTCATCATATTTAGTTTCATAATCAGTATTGGTATGATGATATACTTTTTTAAGAATACTTATGGCTTTATTTTTATCTTTCAAGTTCATGAGTGTATTATCAAATTATGCCTGTGTTACACCTGCGGCAGGCATGTTGCGTATTAGCCATTATTGTAAAGCGTTCTTTTATATTTTTTTCAATTGTGCATTTACTTTATCAAGTGGGGAATGTAATGGCTTTTTTTCATTTATATATTCAAAATAATCTTTTTCAAGTTTGTCTATTTCTGTTATTAGAAAATCATAAATATTTCCTTCAAATATCTCAATATCGGAATCATCATATTTATCGTATTCAATAGTTATAATTCCTTTATTTATGTATGCTCTATAACCATTTCCACTTCTCTTAAAAAACATCTGTCCTAAAGTTTTTTCTTTAAATTCTAAAGCTTCTTGGTTTTTATCCGCATAAGTCATCCAGATTGGAGTTTCTTCATCTTGAGATAGTCCATAAACAAAAAAACCATATCCAAATTTCCAAGAAGGCAATACGTCAAATACTTTAGGTCTTCTCCAAATGTCTTCTTTTACTTCAAAAAGAAGTGTTCCAAATGTTTGTAAAAAATCTTTTACATCTTCACTAAATTCGTATCCGCTTTTTTTTTCATATTCATCTATTTGAGTAGAAGTTGCAGGATTGGCAGAGCCTAACACTATAAAATCTTCATTCAATTCCTTTTTTCTTTCCCAAAAGGTTTCTTTTGTTGTCATTGTTTTTTTTAATTAGTTTATTCAGCTTGTAGCTAACGATTGATGTATGTTTTCGTACTTTTATTCAGTTGCTATTTAATTGATAGTTGAAATGCTTACACTCTTTTTATTGTTTCACTCATATCAAATACGATAGTAAGTACTTTACGTATATCAAAATAACCCAAACAATCTTTGTCTTTTCTGTTCAATCTTTAAGGATTTCCATTGGTCTGCATTTTCATAATCGGCAACCTTACGTTTATACACATAAAGAGTGCATGTTTTATTTATATTCTCAAAAACATTTTTGCCAAGAGTTACCAACTCTACTTTTTTTATTAGTGAGTATACCGATGTTAAACTTGTACAGTCTCTAAATGCTCTTTCACCTATACTTGTTACCGACTTAGGAATAGTTACTGATGTTAAACGATAACAGTCTTCAAAAGCTCTTTCACCAATACTTGTTACCGACCTAGGAATAGTTACCGATGTTAAACCCTTACATTCGGAAAATGCTCGGTTACTAATACTTTTTACTGACCTAGGAATAGTTACCGATGTTAAACTCGTACATCTGGAAAAAGTATCTTCATCAATATTTGTTAAGGAACTAGAAATGGTTAGTGATGACAAATGCTCACAGGTTGCAAAAGCAATTTTACCAATACTTGTTACCGAATTTGGAATAGTTAGCGATGTTAAACTCGTACACTTGTAAAATGCTCCTTCACCAATACTTGTTACCGAATTTGGAATTGTTACCGATGTTAAACTTTCACACTGTGAGAAAGCATCTCCACCAATACTTGTTACCGAATTTGGAATATCTACTGATGTTAAACTCGTGCAGTTGAAAAAAACTTGATCACTAATACTTGTTATCGAACTAGGAATAGCTACCGATGTTAAACCATAACAGAAGCTAAAAGCAGCCTCACCAATACTTGTTACTGAGCTAGGAATAGTGATCGATGATAAAATCGTACAATTATGAAAAGCATAAATACCAATACTTGTTACCGAACTAGGAATAGTTACTGATGATAAACCCTTACATTCGGAAAAAGCAAAATCACCAATACTTGTTACACTATATTTTGTACTGCTATTAGTTACGGTTGGTGGGATGTTTATTGGTCCACTTGGTTTATTACTATATTTTGTTGCTGCTACCTCGTTTGGTGTAGTTGAGGTAACTTTGTATTCGATACTGCCTTTTTCAAATACATCACCTACTCTTTGTGCATAGCTACTAAAACTACTAACTGATATTAAAAATATTAATATCACTTTTGTAATACTAGCAAGTGTACTAACTTGGCTTTTTGTTTTATTCATAATTTATATTTTTTAAATAATGCTATATATTAAATATGCTGATTTAAGCCACAAATGCAACTTTAGGGTTAAATAGCAACTTGTCCATTACAAAGATATATGTTTCATAATTACATCTCTTTCAAGGTCTATTATTTAATTTGGTTTCTACTTCTTTTATTCTTTGGTCAGTGATTAAAGTAAAGTCACCTGAATAACAATTAATATTAAAATCTGTTTCATTTAGAGTGTTTTGTTATGGTTGCCAACGTATGTGTAACATCAATATTGATGTTATATGATTTTAAACACTGATGCCTTAGCTGTTGCTGACTCAGGGAAATCAAATTTATAAAAAAACATGGTTAAACAATATTATTATATAGAATATTACTTAACCATACCTAAAATACAAAAAGGCAGCCTCCCAAAAGGAGACTGCCTAAAAAAGAACATGTAGTTCTTAGTATCTATTTATATTCTATCTTCAAGAATCATACGAACGTGAGCAGGAGTAACAATTCCACCCTCTCCAAGGTTCATTCCTCTATCTTCGAATCTTTTTACTATTATATCTATCACATCTTGTCCTACTGAATGATCAGATAATCTAACTTTCATTCCTGTTTGTATAAAGAACTCCTCTGTTTTAGCAATCGCTAGATCAATTCTTTCGTCTATAGTTCCATCTACAATTCCCCAAACGCGTTCAGCATATTGAAGAATCTTAGCTTCTTTTTCTTTTCTCATTACCTTCATTGTTGCTGGATAAACAATTGCAAGAGTAACAGCGTGATCTAGACCTGCTAAGGCAGTTAATTCATGACCAATCATATGAGTAGCCCAATCTTGAGTGGCGCCCATAGAAGTCCATCCATTAAGTCCCATAGTAGCTGTTAACATGAAGTTTGCGCAAGTATCATAGCTAGGCTTAGTATTTGACAGTAAAGCAGGACTTAGTTCAATAAGATTCTTTAATATACCTTCAGCTAATCTATCAGTCACCATATAGTGATCTGTAGTAGTAAGATATTGCTCAACAATATGAATATAAGTATCTATAACACCATTAATAATTTGTCTTTCTGGTAAAGAGTATATAACAGTAGGATCTAATACAGAGAATTTTGGAAATAATAGAGGCGAAAAGAATGGATATTTTTCTTTAGTTTCTCTACGCGAAATTACTCCTCCTGAATTCATCTCACTTGCTGTAGCTGGTAATGTAAGAACTGTAGCTAAAGGAAGTGCATCTTTTATAGGTACCTGTTTAACAATCAGATCCCATGCATCTCCATCATATTTTGCTGCAGCAGCAATAAACTTAGAACCATCGATAATAGAACCACCACCAACAGCTAAAATACAATCAATCTTATCTTCTTTACAGACTTTTACTGCCTTAATCAATGTAGCATAATCAGGATTAGCCTCTATACCACCAAACTCAACAATATCAAATCCCTCTAAAGCTTTTATTACTTGGTCATAAACACCATTTTTCTTTATAGAGCCTCCTCCATAAGTCATTAATATCTTTGAGCCTTTAGGAATTTCATTACTTATTTTAGCAATCTGTCCTTCACCAAATAATAATTTAACTGGATTCGCAAATTCAAAATTCATCATTTCAATTAGTATTAATTAATATTAATCATCAATATTACTTAGAACAAATATATAAATAATATATAGAATTCGTTTTTCTATAAAGTTATTTTAATGTTTGCTAAAAAGTCCATTATTTAATTAGTGCTGTAGGAGAAAGTCCGTATTTGGTTTTAAAAGCATTGGAAAAATGTGAGAGATTCTTAAATCCTAGTTCATAAGCTAGTTCAGATACCTGCATGTGCTTAGACAGTAAACTAGTGTGTGCTTCCTCTAAACGTTTATTCATAATCCATTTGTGTGGACTAGTAGAATATATCTTTTCAAAGTCTCTTTTGAATGCCGATAAACTTCTTCCCGTGAAATTTGCAAACTCATTAAGTGAAAGGTCTGCCTTGTAATTGACCTCCATAAACTTGTATAGATCTATCTTCCACTCTTCTTTAAAATCGAATAAATACGTGAATAAGCTTTTGTCTAACTCCATAAGTACTAGAAGAGCTTCTTGCAATTTGATGTTTAGAAGTTCGTATGTTGGAGATAATTTGGTATTAAAATATGAATCTAAAGAAGTAAAGAAGTTCTCTATAAAGGGATGTTTCTCAAGATATATGAATTTTTTATTGTCAGTCTGTTCTGCTGATAAATATGATATTTGTTTATTGTCTTTTAGGAATTGTTTTAAAAGAGGTGTTGTGAAAACTATAAATAATGCCCTAAAAGGTTCTGTTGAAGAGGGTCTCTTAATTTTCTGCATAGTATGATTACGACGAATAAACACTGCCTCCCCTTTTCGTAATATTTCTTGCTTGCCATTGTCAATCAATACCATTTCGCCCGAATAAATATAAGCCAACATATGATTAGATACATGCCTTTCGAACTTCTCCTCATCATAAAATTGACAATAGTAGAATGTATCCATCAAATTATATGTAGCATTTTTATTTTTCATACTGTAGATTTTTATGGCTCTATATGATTTATAGTGGGTAATGTAAAAAAAACTATCTTAGCCTGCATGGAGAACAGCAAAGAAATATTCAGTATAGCATTAGGTCTAGTATCGCCTTGGGCAGTAGAATCTATAT
>JBATVL010000076.1:0-104067 GCA_049671745.1 Marinifilaceae bacterium | reverse complement strand
TCTATTAGAGCTGAATTAAAAATTAAAGAAACTATTACCCAAAATAAAGAGCCTGTTCCGACGCTTCAGAACAGGACTCTTTGGGTAGATAATTGGAAGAATTAACTTCCTAACGAAAGATATTTTAATATTATTTAATTGTCTTTTTAAAAGTCATATAGTACAATGCAGGTACTATAATCATAGTAAGGAATGTAGCAAATGTTAATCCGAAGATTATAGTCCATGCCAATGGATTCCAGAATGCTGCAGAATCACCACCCCAGAAAATATGAGGGTTAAGTTCAGTAAGCAATGTTTGGAAGTTGATATTAAAACCAATACCCAATGGTAACACACCTAATACTGTAGAAGCCGCAGTTAATAACACTGGGTTCAAACGAGTAGCACCTGCATCTATAATAGCCTCTTTTAAAGGCATACCTTCTTCAATCTTAGCATCTATATAATCGATTAATATAATCGCATTCTTAACCACAATACCGGCCACTGCAATAATACCCATACCAGTCATAACGATAGACATGTCTAGTCCACACAATGTAAAACCAAGTAAGATACCTATCATAGAGAATAGAATCTGCAGAAGGATAATTAATGGTTTAGCTAAAGAGTTAAATTGAGCCACAAGCACAACGAATATCATAGCAATAGCAATTAACAAAGCTCTAACTAAGAAAGTACCAGCCTCTTTTTGATCATCTTGTTCACCACCAAATTTAACTGTATAACCCTCTGGCCATACTTGCTCTTTAAGTTCAGCTTTAAGATCTGCAATAATCTCATTAGCATTGTAACCTTCAAGAACATTAGAAGAGATAGTAACCATTCTCTCAAAATCTTTTCTGATTATACCACCATAAGAAGTACTTGGAAGAACGTTAGCAACCGCAGATATAGGAATACTTCTAATTCCGCCTTTAGGGTCAGGAACAATCATATTCATATTCATTATAGTAGCAATATCGTATCTATCTTTTCTCTTCAGACGAAGCATAATCTTATATTCATCGTCGCCCTCACGATATTTAGAAACTTCATCACCATAAATAGCAGTACGAATAACCATTCCTATATAAGCAGTAGTAATACCGTATTTGTTAGCTTTTACTCTATCTATATCAACAATAAGTTCAGGATTAGAAACCTCAAGATCTGATTTTAATCTCTCTATCCCATGTATTCCACTTTCTTTTACAGCCTCTATAATCTGTTTTTCCATTCCTATAAGCACAGGATACTCATCACCAGAAATTTCTATAGCTATAGGGGCTCCTGTTGGAGGTCCCTTTGGTTCCATCTCAACAACAATCTCAGCACCAGCAATAGGAGTATCTAAGAAACTTTGTCTTAATTTAGCTAATGTTTTTTCTGTAGATTCGCCTTGTCTTAGCTTAAACTCTACAAAACCAGCAGTCACTTTAGATAATTTATCTTGAGCTGATCTATCAAACATTCCTTTACCAGCATTAACAGCCACATTAGAAATAAGATATTCAAGATCAGGATTATCCATCTTAATAATATCAGCAAATCTAGCTTCTACTTCTTTAGTAACTTCATTAGTCTTATTAATTGAAGTTCCGGCAGGCATAGTTACATATGCATAAATCTGGTTAGGATCACCATTAGGGAAAAGAACCACTGAAGGTTTCATTATTCCCATTATAAAGAAAGTGAAAACTAATAAAGCAAATGTTGATAAAGTTAAAATAAGAGGTCTTTTTCCTACAAGAACTTTCTCAACAAGTTTCTTATAAGATAAACTCATACGAGGTAATACTTTCTCTTGAAAAGCAACAATACCTGGGTTGAATGCAAGTTTCATTAGTGCATAACCTACACCTACAATAATAGCAAGATTTCCTATAATAGTTAGACCTATAAGTTTAGCAATAATACCTATAGCAGCAGAAATAATAATGAATCTAAAGAATTTCTTCTTCACGAAAGGTTTCTTAGCAAGATTCTCTCTATTCATAAAAGAAACAGCAAATACAGGATTACATATATAAGCCACAACCATAGAAACTATAAGTGTTAAGATAATAGTTGCAGGAATATACATCATAAACTGTCCCATAATACCGGGCCAGAATAGTAATGGTACGAAAGGAGCAATAGTTGTTACCGTTCCAGTAAATACTGGCATAGCAACCTCACCTACACCCACTTTTACGGCCTCTTCTATGGTCTTACCTTCGTCTTCCATATAATGCCTATAGATATTCTCTACCACCACAATGGCGTTATCTACCACAATTCCCAGCACCAGAATAAATGCCATTAGAACAACCATATTAACGGTAAATCCTACAAGTTGTATAAATATAAAAGAAACTACCATAGATATAGGAATTGCTATACCCACGAATATTGCATTTTTTATTCCCATAAAGAACATAAGAACCATCACAACAATAAGGAATCCGAAAATTACAGTATTTATAAGTTCTGATATACTATTTCTTGTTGTTCTACTTTGATCACCAGTCATAGTTATAGTCAAACTATCTGGCATTTTATCTTTATACTCTTCAACAAAAGCTTTAGATTTATCAATTGCATCAAGTAAGTTTCTACCAGATTTTCTGATAACATTTAAAGTAATTACATTCTCGCCATCCAGACGAGCAAAAGAAGCTGTTTCCTCAAAACCATCAACAACCTGAGCAACATCTTTAAGATAAACACCATCTTTCAATAATATATCTCTAAGCTCAGAAGGTTTATCAATCTCTCCAGTAATACGCATACTTCTTTTAAGATCGCTCATATCAATAAGACCACCAGAGATAGTCATATTCTCTTGAGAGACTCTATCTCTTATCATCTTAAAACTCAAGCCAGCAGCTTGCATCTTATAGATATCAACATTAATCTGAATCTCACGTTCAGGAGCACCAATAATCTCTACTTTAGAAACTTCTTCAAAACCTTCTAGTTCGTCTTGTAGATCTTCGGCATATTCCTTTAATTTAACAAGGGACATATCACCAGAAAGGTTAATATTCAGAACGGGCTGATCAGAGATATCTATACTTGTAACCTCTGGGTCAGCCAAAATATCTGTAGGTAATTCAGGCTTAGCCTTATCTACAGCATCTTTTATATCTTGATTAGCAGTAATCTCATTTACACCAGTTTCGAACTCAACAATAATTAAAGAAACATCCTGTAATGATTTAGAAGTAACTTTTTTGATTCCGTCTACTGACTTAATTTCTTTCTCTATTCTACGAGTAACAAGGTTCTCCATATCCTCTGGTGATGTACCAGGATAGATAGTCATTACCGAATAATAAGGGAATGTTACCTCTGGGAAACTTTCCTTAGATGTAGTCATATATGCTGATATTCCCGCTATGATCATTATCACGGTAAGAATATACATAGTAATGCGATTCTCTACCGCAAAATCAGATAATTTAAATCGTCTTTGTTTCATTCTCTCTATTTTTAGAATTACTTGCTAATAGTCAATAATGAACCATCAGAGATCTGTTGAAAACCAAATGTCACTAAATAATCACCTTCGTCAACACCTTCTAAAAGTTCAATCTGATTATTGTAATATTTACCAGGCTTAACAAAGGCTTTCTTAGCATGCCACTTTCCATCTTTTTGAACTGCTTTAAACACAAAGAATTTCTTTCCTGTATTTTGCAATATATTCATAGGAACTAATATAGCATCCGCCTTAGTGTAATCATTTACTCTTAACACAGTAAGCATATTTGGCTTAATATTTTTTAATTCTGGAGCAGCTATTTCAATATTAAATGTTCTATTTTTAGGATCTATCACCTTAGCAACAGAAATAACCTTATCATTTACTAATTTATTTAAAGATGGGATAGTAATTGCAACATCATCACCTTTCTTTATATCATTAATATATATTTCAGATAAAGAGGCTGTTATTTTAAGATCTGAGACATTTACTATTCTAATTGCACCTTTACCAGCTGCAGCCATTTCTCCTTCTTTTATCAAGATATGATCAATTGTTCCTGATATAGGAGCAATAATCCTACTCATTTCTAACTGCTTATTTAACGACTGTAATTTCATTTCAAGAGATTCTTTTTGAGTCTTTGCTTGAAGATATTGAATTTCAGAACCAATCTTTTTATTCCATAAACGAGTTTGTCTTTCACAAACAGTTGTAGCTAATTCAAGAGAGATCTTTAACTCTTTAATTCCTCTTAAAATTAGATCAGAATCTATTTGAGCTAGAACTTTCCCTTTATGTACTTTATCTCCTTCTTTAACAAAAATTCGTCTAACTAATCCGGGAGATTGTGCAGGAATAAGTATGTTATTATCACTCTCTATTAATCCTTGTACATCTATATAATGCTTAAACTCTACACCAGAATATTGTTTAATATCCACCATAGAAGAATGCTCTACTTGACTACCATTTTCTTTTCTAAGTTCAGATGTAAGTTTAACAATCTGCTGTGATAATTCGTCTCTTTGTTTCTTTAAATCAGAAAGCTGTTTCCCTTTATTGTCTGATGTACCACATGAGGCAACAAATAAGCCTAGTACTATATATGAAATCTTCTTTATCATTGTGTCTTCCCTTTATTTATTAGTATTTCTTAATAAGCTTATCTAGCTTAGACTTATTCTTAAATAATTCTAGAACAGTCTTAAAATAATTAGCTTGAGTTTGTAAATATTGGTTTTGAGTTTGTGTTAAATCTAAACTTGAAGAAATACCCTCTTTATATTTTATAGCTGTTTTATTAAAAATTTTCTCAGAAAGCTTTACATTAATTTTATAATTCTTGTAAGTATCAAGAGATGTTAAATAGTTTGTTTTTGTTTGTTCATAGTCAAGCATTAAACCTTGACTTGCTTTTATCTGGTCTGTTTCTGCTTTATCGTATTCTATTCTAGCTTGCTTTACTTTAGCATATCTTTGTCCACTAGAAAATATTGGTAGACTTAAACTTACACCAACCACATCGGCAGGAGTCATATTAAAAGCCTTGTTATTAAAGTTTTCGTTATGATTGTAAAATGCAGCTATAGTTGGTAAGAAATCTGTTTTAGATAACTTCAAGTTCAAATGTGATAAATTCTTCTTATTTTCAACTAACTTATAGTTTATATTTGAATTTACATCAAAAGACATATTAGACATAGTAGCCAAATTTGCAGATATAATTAAATCGTCCAAGTTTTCAGTAAATTCAACTTCATCTAACATATCAATTCCTAATTGGAACTTAAATAATCTTTCTGCCAAAATAACTTGACGCGTAAGCATAGCTAAGGTATTCTCAACAGTCTTAACCGTAAGTTGTAATTGATCAACCTCTGTATCTTCCACAAAACCTTCTTTATGCATTTCTGTTATTTCTAATAATGTAGAATTTAGATTCTTTAAAGTTGATTCTAGAATAGTTTTGTTTTCTTTTGCAATAAGGACAAGTACATATGAATTCTCTACCTCTTCAAGCACATCATCTATGTTCTTCTTATCTAGATATTCAGTAAGATTCTCATAAGTTCTTGACGCCTGTAAACCAACTAGATATGCTCCTGAAAAGATTAACTGAGTAACCTTTAAATCCATAGTTGCTCCCCATTTAAGATCGGAGTCAGATATCGCAGGTTCCTTAGTTTTAAATTTATCTGGTTTCGTCATACCTGGATTTTCTAAAGCCCAAATACGCGAATCAAAACCATTCATCATAGACCCCAATCCAGAAAAAGCAGCACTCGCTTCAGGTACTTTAAACATTTGTGTATAAACAAATTCAGCATTTACTTGCGGTAAACCTGCTGCCGTAGTTTCCCATACTTTCTTCTTAGCAAATTCTATATCTGCTTTAGAATTTTTCAGTACATAGCTATTCTCCTTAGCATATTCTTTAGCATCTTTTAAAGAGAAAGAAAATTTCTCTTTTTGTGCAAAAGAAACACTTGATAAGCTAAGCATTAATACTGCTAGTATTAAATTAAACTCTCTTTTCATTACTATCGTGTTTGTGTATTATTAAATCCGTATTCCTCTATCTTCTCCTCTAATAATTTCACCCCTTTAGGACTAGCAACTCCACGAATAAAAAATATGAAATATTGTCTATATATTTCATAACTAAATAATTCAGACATACTAAATATTCCCGCTAAGTGAATAGTGATAATAGTGGAAACATGAAATTTTGTTATTATATCAGAACTAAAATCATTTCTGTATAAACCTTCTTCCTTACCTTTATTTAAATTCTCTATAAAAAAAGCAGTCATACTTTCACTAGCTACCTGATCATGTTTTTTATGTAGGTCCGGATAATATTTCTTTAGATCGTAATCAAAAGAAGGATTCCTCTCTTCAATAATGTTTTTCACCATCAGGATAAGTTCAAAATATTCCTCTATTGCATTATTAGCATTCTCAAGTTTAGATTTCAAATAATTCTGGCAACAATTATTATGTTGTTCCATTACTTTTTCAACAACTTCATGTTTATCCTTAAAAAAAACATATAAAGTTTTTTTAGAAACAGCAAGCTCTTTGGCAATATCATCCATAGAGACACTTTTGATTCCATATTTAAAAAATAAACATGCTATTTTTTTTAATATTTCAGCTTTTTCATTTTCCATGGGGCAAATATAGAAACTATTTACACGTTGGAAACTATTCAAGTGTTAAAAGTTTCTAAATTCTCATAAAAAAAACTCTTTATTGTCATTTATAGTAAATAACAATAAAGAGATTTATCGAAAATAACTTTATTTATCTAAGTTAAGAATCTCTTATTATATTACAAGATATATAAAAAGTAGAACCCTTATTTTCTTCACTTTCAAACCATATATCCCCACCATTTAATTTTGAAAGATTCTTTACTAATATAAGACCAAAACCAGTACCTTGTTCATTATCTGTTCCTATTTTACTTACTTTCTGATCTATAGCAAATAATTTTTCTTGATCTTTTTTATTCATACCTACACCATTGTCCTTCACATATATAATAAGTTTTTCATTTTCTAAAATTGTACCAATTTCCACTTTACCACCTCTATTTGTAAATTTTATAGCATTAGTTAACAGATTTCTCAAAATAGTTGACATTATATTTTTATCCACATTAACCATACATTCACAATTACAATTATTTACAAAATGTATGTCTTTATTTGAAAGAGATAATTCATATGCTGATACAGATTTATCAACAATATCCTTTATATGCTCATCTGAGAAATGCACATCGAAACCAGTTATTTGAGTTTTTGCCCAAGCCAAAACAGAATCTAGTAAATCTAAAGTATTCTCTGAGGTCTTTAATAACACTTGAGAATATTTTCTTAACTCATCATCTTCGGAAATTTTTTTATTATCATTAAGAAGGTTTAGAAAGCCTATTAAAATATTAAAAGGAGAACGTAAATCATGAGATAGTATAGAAAACAATCTATCTTTTGTCTTATTTACCTCCTCTAAATCCATATTCGATTTTACTTGTTTTTTATATAATTGAGTAATTATAACAGCAAAAGCAAATAGAAGCACAACTATAATGATTAATCCTATTACTATATATTTTCTTGATATTAATTTGGATTCTGCTAATTCATTCTTTGATTCTAATATTGAATTCTTTAAATCTGTCTTATTCGTTTCATAAATCACTTTAAGCTCTTGAGCTCTATTCAGAACTTCTTTTCCTTTTAAACTATCTTGTATCAAATGATAATTTCGTTTATTCTCAAAAGCTAATTTATATTTCTTTTGAGAATAATTAAGTTCTGATAAGAGTTTATAAACATCTCTTTGAATATCAATAAGTTCATGCTCTTTAGATATAGACATAGACTTGTATAACAATCTCTTAACCTTTCTGTATTTTTTCTCTGAAAGAAGGAATTCAGCATACAAACAAAAAACATGAGCCTTTATTCTTGGATCTTTAAACTTTATTGAAAAATCAATAGATTTCTCAAAATAGTTATAAGCAAGCTGCTTATTTTGTATTTTATAGTATATATATGCAATTTGTCCATAAATAAAAGAGGCTTGTGTCTTATTGTTTATCTTATTCATATAAGAAATTGATTTCTTATAATACTCCAAAGCCAAATTATATTTTTTCTGAACAGAATATATGGTAGCTTTATTATGAAGCACCATAAAAGATACATCAAATAAAAAATTCTTATCCGCTAAAATATTAGCCTTTTGGTAATATTCAAAACATTTTTCAATATCATTAAGACTAAAATATAATCCACCTAAATTAACCAACAAAAAACATTCGGTACGATTATCCCTTATCATATTTGTTAATTCTAAACCTTTAGTCAGATAAGATATAGCAGTTGAGTAGTTCTCTTTACGAATATATATTCCTGCAATATTATTTAAAGCTCTAAGTTTGTATTTTGTATTATTAGCTTTTAAACTAGCTACATAACAAAGATCAAAATATTCTAAAGCTTTAGAGAAATTAGAAATTGATGCATAGTATGCACCTGATATGTTATATGATTCTACATATGCATCATTTGACTTAGAGAACACTGCGAGTGTCCTTGCTCTTAAAAGTATAGCTTCTATATCTACATCCACATTCTGTGCATAATAAATATAAGCTTTTAAAGCCAATGTTCGAGATAGAGAGACATCATCATTGTATTCTATAGAGTATAATTCTGCCTTTTTCGCATAATAGGCAGATGTATCTAAATTAACACCATATGCCTGACTAGTAATATCAAAATATAAAGCAGCTTTTGCAGATTCTTTAGTACTCTCTATTTTATTCTTTAAACTATCAATTAGATGTGTTTGTCCATGAACAACACAAACGATCAATAGTATAGAAATAATACAAAATATTTTTTTCATCCAAACATCTTTTTAAACAAAACGTAAAAGTAGTTACTTCTTATTCTTAAAAAGCAATTCTTATCTCACCTCCTAAATTAGGGAATTTAATTGCATTAGAACAGCTATTACGCAGAATAATCTATGTTAAATAAACATTTGTATAAACAAAACAATCACATGTACATTTATATACATTACAAAGACCTCAAAATACATAATTTTATTTTTGCAAGAGAGAGGTATTGTTAACTAATGAATGATACGTAAAAAGTTGTGCCTTCACCCTCAATACTATCAAACCATAGATCACCACCATTCTCTACAGCCAAATCTTTTATTAGGATCAATCCTAATCCACTACCTATCTCATTGAAGGTTCCTCTCTCTGATATTTTTTCTGTAGGAGAGAAGATTTTCTTTTGCTTATCTTCAGATATTCCCACACCATTATCTCTAATAAAAAAAATTATTTTACCATCTATAACTGTACAGTCCATATCAATTTTGCCACCCTTCTCAGTAAATTTTATTGAATTAGAAAGAAGATTCCTGAATATAGTTAATACTATATTTCTATCTCCAATAACCGTACATTCGTCATTACAAAGTATATTACATTCTATGCCTTTAAGCACAAGATTTGCCTTATATATATCTAAAACAGATTTAAATATAGATGACATACAAAGACTCTCATGTTTAACTTTTAGATTTCCGGACTGTAATTTAGCCCAAGAAAGAAGAGAATCCAATAGATCTAGAGTTCTCTCTGAAGACTGCAGAATCTCAGAAGAATATTTTATTAGATTTCCAGTTGCATTTATACTCTCTATCTCTTCCTTCAGAAGTATAGAGAAACCAATAATTGTATTAAAAGGAGATCTCAAATCATGAGATAGAATAGCAAAGAACTTATTCTTTGTATCATTAGCTTTAGACAATTCTTTATTTAAAAGAGCAAGACTTCTATTTATTTTCTTTCGCTTTATTGATTCATAAAGAGCGAAACAAATAAATAATATCATAATAATCAAACTAAATATTAGTATGTAAATATACTCAGATTTATGCTTAATACTTAGTTGAGATAACAAACGATCAGATCTTAGTTTACTATTTTCAAACTCTACCCTTTCACTCTCATATTTAGTTCTAGTATCCTCTACAAGTCTTAGTTTGTTAATAACAACCATACTATCTTTTATCTTCTCATAATCAAGACGGGATAAATAGGCTTTTTTATAATTCTTTGTTTTAAAATAATATTCAGAATATAATCTATATATATTTTTCTTCGTATATAGATTATTAGTATTTTTAAGTATAGAGCTAGCATCTCTCAGAAAAATATAAGCTTCATTATATCTTCCATTTAAAAGCCTTAATTCTATTAAATATCTATAAGAAATTAAGATATCTTTTCTATTATCATATTTCTTAGCAGCTGTCAAAGCTTTCTGCAAATAATAATTAGATTTCTTGTAATCTTCTAACCGTAAATATATAATTCCATATTGATTATAATAATGGTAATTATTACTGAAGTCAGATAGTTTAACAGATAAAGGTTCAATTTTATTAAGATATTCTAGTGATAATGAATACTCTTTTTTCTTTATATAAGAATATGCCATATTTGAATATGCCAATCTCTCATTGTTATAAAACTTATGTTTTTTACTTAAAATAGCAGCTTTTTTATAATAATATATGACCTTATCATAATCCTCTATTTTCATATATACATTAGCAATATTTATCAATAACTTAACTCTAAGATCCATATCTTCTCTTTTCTCTAAATCTTCTAAGACTTCAAAAAAATATTTTATAGCAGTAGAATATCTTCCTAAAATATAATGTATAGAAGCGATATTAAAGTTCGAACGAAGTTCGTATCTATAATTGTTTGTTTCTCTACTTAATACTAGATTTTGCTTAAAATAGTAGATAGCAGTATCTAACTTATTTATAGAATTATAATAAACACCTGTAAAGTTATTAGATTGTAAAATAGCCTTAGAAGATTTAGATTCATGAGCATATTTCAAAGAATTAAATAAATGAATTTTTGCAGTATCTTTCTTTCCTTTCTTCATATATAAATACCCTATTCTACATTGAGAAAGAGCTTTATACTCCGCATTATTAAGATAGTCAGCAAGTATATTTGATTCTCTTGCATATCTAAAAGAAGAATCAATATTAATCTGCATATATTCAGAAGACAGGTCAATAAGAATAGAAGCTTTTCTAACACCTTCTACCCATGTCAAAGAATCTTTCTTTAATTCTATCAGGTCTGTATCTTGTGAAGATGCGCTTAAAAAGCTTAAAAGAAACACTATTAAAATGAATAACTTTCTCATATTAATTATATAAAAAGTTTAAATACATATAAAGATGCAAAAAAAAGAGCTCTTACGTTTCGTAAGAGCTCTTTTTACTTAATAATATTTTACATCTACAATGCTGTAGAGAATTGTTCAAGGAATCTAATATCATTTTCAAAAAATAATCTTAAATCTTTTATGCCATATTTAAGCATAGTGATTCTTTCTATTCCCATGCCCAAAGCAAAACCAGAATACTTCTTAGAATCAATATTATTCAATTCCATAACATTAGGATCAACCATTCCGCAACCAAGAATTTCTAACCATCCTGTACCTTTACAAACATTACATCCTTTACCCTTACATAATGAACATGATACATCCATTTCAGCCGAAGGTTCTGTAAAAGGGAAATAAGATGGACGAAGACGAATCTCTGAATCTTGTCCGAATAACTCTTTTGCGAAATATGTTAAAGTTTGCTTTAAGTCAGCAAATGATACATTCTCATCTATATATAAAGCCTCTAACTGATGAAAAATACAGTGAGCTCTAGCAGATATAGCTTCATTTCTGAATACACGACCAGGAGTAACGCAACGGATAGGTAACTCCATTTCTTCCATATCGTGAATCTGTATATTAGATGTATGAGTGTGTAATACTACATCTGGATCTTTTTCTATAAAGAAAGTATCTTGCATATCTCTTGCAGGGTGCTCCTCAGGGAAGTTTAATGCAGAGAAGTTATGCCAATCATCATCTATTTCTGGTCCTTCCGACACAGTAAATCCTAAACGAGTAAATATTTCAACTATTTCGTTCTTTACTAAAGAAAGTGGATGTCTAGTACCTACTTTCATAGCTTCACCAGGTAAAGTAAGGTCCATTCCCGACTTGGTAATATCAGAACAAGCAAAATTCTCTTTCAGCTCGTTAACCTTATTGATTGCAGATTCTTTCAATTGGTTAAGATATAGTCCAACAGCCTTTTTATCTTCGTTAGGCACGTTTCTAAAGTCAGCAAACAAACTTGCAATAAGTCCTTTTTTACTTAGGTACTTTAGTCTAAAATCTTCTATCTCTTCAAGACTATTTACTACAAGATTCTCAATATCTTCCTTTATTTCTTTTATCTTTTCCTGCATATTCTTACGAATTTATTGTTTTTAAAACAGATGGCAAATATAGTAAATACTTCAATATAATCGTTTTAAATTATTTAAGAATACGAATCTTAATCTTCGCATCTTTAATAGGACGGTCAAACTTATCTGTCTTTAGAGCTGCAATCTTATCAATTACCTCTAAACCTTCAACAACTTCACCAAAAACAGTATATTCTTTATCCAGATACACCATACCTCCAATAGTAGTATATGCTTTTTTCTGAGCATCAGTAAAAATCAATTTATCAGTAGAAGCTCCCCATTCAAAAGCATAATCTTTCTTCACCTTTTCGGCCAAAGCTCTAAACTCTTTAACCTTCTTTTCTAATTTATACTTAGCCAATATTTTTTTAATATCTTTAGTATAAACCTTAGCTTTAATAGCCCTTTTAATAGGATTATTTATTGTTCTCTCCATATTGGTTAACTCAATAAGAGTATACTTACGACCATGAACAATATAGAATTGAGAAATATCCGATTCTTTAAAAAAATTAACTCTATTAGCCTTACGAGGTGCTGCTAAAGCACCTTTTTTATGAAATAAATCCTTTTTAATCTCAGCAGACATAGGCATAGATCTACCATATCCTATCATTCTTCCCTTGGCAGCAAATTTAGAATCAGATGAGCCACCCTGAATAACAAAGTTCTTAATCACTCTATAAAAGAGGGTATTATCAAAGTGTTTATTTCTTACAAGCCTCAGGAATCTCTTTTGATGTTTAGGAGTAGCATCATATAGTAATACTTTCATATTACCCATATTTGTCTCTATTATCACATATCTTCCTTTCTGTCCTTGGGAATAAGATGTAAGGAAACTCAAGGAAAGTAATATAATTATAAGTAGTCGTTTCATAGTTTATTCTTTGAAAACAAAAATATAAAAAAACAGCTAGCTACTTACAAATTCAATAGCCTAATTATTAAGCAATTATATTTTTAAGGAAAAATATACTACTTTTGGAAAAAATAAAAAATAAGATAAGATGAGTAACAACGAGATTTTAAAGAAATTACGTGTAGCACTTAAGCTAAGAAATGAAGATATAATGGAAATTTGTACACTAGTAGGTTTCACTGTTAAGAAAGCTGAACTAACTGACTTCTTTAGAGCAGAAGATCATCCTAATTTCAAACCATGTGGTGATCAAATTCTTCGTAACTTCCTTAATGGATTAGTTATAAAAATGAGAGGACCTAAAGAAGACTAATCAACTTTACTTAATCGCTTTATAAGATATTGTACAGGATATCGTGCTGCAATATAACCTATTAGCAGTACGGTTCCTATCACAATAATAATATCAATGAAATCTACATTTACAGGATAAGGCATATTATTTATTCCAATAGAGATTATTTCAAAATATTTCTGAGCAAAGCATATAGTCAATCCTATTATAAGTCCTATAGAACATCCCACAACCGATATTAACCATCCTTGATTCCAGAATACTTTCTCTATATATTTTCTCTTCATACCCATATATGAAAGCGTATTAATATCCTCCTTCTTATCCAAGATAAGCATAGTAAGAGATCCCACTATATTAAAAGAAGCAATAAGAAGTATAAAGGCAAGAATAAAAAAGACCGAAAGTTTCTCCGTCTTCATCATCTTATAAATAGACTCATTTTGTTCATATCTTGTTAATACTCTAAAATCCTTACCTAGTTTTTCCTGCAAGTCATCCTTAATATCAAATAAGTCATAAGAGTTATCCATATCAAGCTCTAGGTAAGATACTTTATTCTCCAGATCAAAAAGCTCACGAGCAAAGGCCAAAGAAGTAAAAATATACTTAGTATTGAAAGAATCAAAGGAAAGAAAGATAGAAGAAGAGAAAGCATACTCATGATTCAATGCTCTAGCAGGATTAAGAAGATTAATCTTTCCCCTCTTAGGAAAGTAAAATTCAAGAGGAGCCACAAAATTAAGACCTATTCCCAAATCTCTAGCAACACCTCTACCAGGCACTACATAATCAAAGCCATTCTTCTTTAGAAAGAATTCCCCATCTAAAAGACTTATATGGTTTTCTCTCTCTTTGTAATAGTTTAGAGAAACACCTTTAATTATAACAGGACGTTGACGTTTCTCATACTTAACGAGAGTATTTTCTTCTATAACCTCTGAAAAATACAGCAAACCTTTAGTCGATTTAATGTCTTTAAACAGAAGGCTATCAGAAGTAAATGTTTTACCCTTAACAGGCAATATTTTTATATCAGAATTGAATGGCTGCATAGAATCATCTATCATGCCATTCATACCATTCATAACGGATAGTATAATAATCAATGCCATTGTAACCACCGCTACCCCCACAACAGAGACTAATGAAATTATATTAATCACATTATGCTTTTTCTTAGAGAAAAGGTATCTTACTGCTATGAAGTATGGTATATTCACGAATTTATTTCTTCAATAAAGAATCTATATTATCAATATAATCTAAACTATCATCTAAGAAAAACTTAAGATGAGGCATAATTCTTAATTGCTTACCTACTCTTCTTGATAATGCAAAACGAACTTGAGAAGTAGCTTTATTTAAACCTTCAACAACTTGCTCTGTTCCACTAGTAGGGAATAAACTTAAGTATGCCTTAGCATTAGAAAGGTCTGGACTAACTCTTACCTTAGTAACAGTCATCATCTTTCCTCCACAAAGAGGTTGACATTCCCTTTGAAAAATCTCACTCAACTCTCTCTGAATCAATCTTCCTATCTTACTCTGACGTTGTGTTTCCATAATTATTTAAAATTTCTCTTTTATTAATTTAGAATATTCTTCTCAGAAATGGAAAATTACAAAACGGTTTTTTTCTAAGCATCTTGTTTTTAAAATAACGCAATGACTTAAAACTCAATACTCCAAGAATTCCTCCCAAAGCATCAAATAACAAATCGTAATAATCGCCCGATCTATATACAAATACATAGTTCTGAAGAAGCTCAATAGCTGCTCCATAAAGAACAGCTACTGAAATAGAAATAAGCATTATTCTTTTATAGGATAAGTTTGTTTGAAACCTAAGCTCTGCACAAAGAAGAATGCTCATTATATAGAACATAGTGAAATGAACAAACTTATCTAAATGAGGAATTTGAAAATCATTCCTTGGTAAATCATCACCTGGTAAAGTACACAGAACAAAGATAACTAAACACCAAAGAATATTCCTAAATAGATACTTTTTCATTTTACTAATCTAATTTTAATACTGCAAGGAATGCTTTTTGTGGAACCTCTACGTTACCAACTTGTTTCATTCTCTTTTTACCTTTTTTCTGCTTATCAAGAAGCTTACGCTTTCGAGAAATATCTCCACCATAACATTTTGCTGTAACATCTTTACGAACTGCTTTTACAGTCTCTCTAGAGATGATTTTAGCACCTATGGCTCCTTGAATGGCTATATCAAACTGTTGACGAGGAATAAGCTCTTTAAGCTTCTCACACATACGTCTACCAAATGAAACGGCATTATCGTTATGAATAAGAGTAGATAAAGCATCCACACCCTCACCATTAAGAAGAATATCTAATTTCACCAATTTAGCAGGTTTATAACCTGTTTGATAATAATCGAAAGAAGCATAACCCTTAGAAATAGATTTCAACTTATCATAGAAGTCAAAAACAATCTCACCAAGAGGCATTTCAAAAGTCAACTCAACTCTATCAGCTGATAAATATTGCTGATTAGTTAAATTACCTCTCTTACCTAGACAAAGAGTCATTATCTGACCTATATATCCTGATTTAGAGATAATCTGAGCTCTAATAAATGGTTCTTCAATCTTATCAAGCACAGTAGGATCAGGCATCTCAGAAGGATTGTGCATTTCAAACACCTCACCTTTTCTAGTATATGCCATATACATTACATTGGGTACAGTAGTAATAACATTCATGTCAAACTCTCTATCCAAACGCTCTTGAACAATCTCCATATGTAACATTCCAAGGAATCCACAACGGAAACCGAAACCCAAAGCTAAAGAAGACTCAGGCTCATAAGTTAAAGAAGCATCATTAAGTTGAAGTTTCTCCATAGAAGCACGTAAATCCTCATAATCATCAGAATCAATAGGATAAATACCTGCATAAACCATAGGTTTTACTTCCTCGAAACCATCAATTGCTTTCTCACATGGATTAGCAATATTAGTTACAGTATCACCAACCTTAACCTCTGTTGATTTCTTAATACCCAGAATTACATATCCAACATCACCAGCACAAATCTCTTTACGTGGTTCTGGTTTTAAACGCAAGACTCCAACTTCATCAACTTTATATTCGTTATCTGTACTTATAAATTTAACAAGGTCACCCTTCTTAATTTTACCATTAAGTACACGAATATACGTAATAACTCCTCTATAAGCATCATATGTAGAGTCAAAAACTAAAGATTGAGGAGCTTCATTAACATTACCCTCTGGTGCTTTAACTCTATCAACAATAGCGTCAAGAATTTCATCAACACCTAAACCAGTCTTTCCACTAGCCTCAATAATTTCATCTCTCTCACAACCTATCAATTCAACTATCTGATCTTTTACATCATCAGGCATAGCATTAGGCATGTCCATCTTATTCAATACAGGAATAATCTCCAAATCATTCTCCATTGCTAGATAAAGATTTGAAATTGTTTGTGCTTGAATACCTTGAGTAGCATCTACAATAAGAAGAGCACCCTCACAAGCAGCAATAGAACGAGATACTTCATAAGAAAAGTCAACGTGACCTGGAGTATCAATTAGATTCAGTACATATTGCTCATCACCTCTTGTAAAGTCCATCTGTATAGCATGGCTTTTAATGGTAATTCCTCTCTCACGTTCAATATCCATATCATCTAAAACCTGTGCTTGGGCTTCTCTATCTGATACAGTCTTTGTAGTCTCTAGCAATCTGTCGGCCAAAGTACTCTTACCGTGGTCAATATGTGCAATAATACAAAAGTTTCTAATGTTCTTCATTCTCTATATTTAATAATGTCTTTTTTTGCTAACTTAGCTTACAAAAATAGATAATAAATATGAATTGCGAAATTTATTAAGTTTTTTCAATAACTTTATGATTATTAATCTACAAAACCCTAAAGTATGAACAAAATATCTTGTGTAATTTGCGGAGAAAAGAATAGACTTCAGTCTCAATTTCTAAATACAATAGAATCAGTAATTAATGAGGAAAATATTCACTATATATCAAAGAGAATAAATACAAATATTTGTGACACTCCTAATTTGGAGTTTGTGGGCAGAAAAGCTGCTAATGAATATGTACTATTAATTACTAATGCTGAAAAAATAGATCTTATTCGTCAAGGAATATATAGATTCCACCAAATAGCAGAAATGAGCGGAGCAGATATGGTTTATTCAGACTTTAACGACTTAAAAGATGGAAAACTTTCTCTTCACCCCTTAACAGATCATCATGAAGGATGTGTACGTAATGATTTCAATCTAGGAGAAATTATTTTGATAAAATCGTCTGCATTAAAGAAGGCTCTTTTAGAAATGGATAATAATCTTAAATACGGTGCTTTCTATGCTCTTCGACTTGAATTAATGAAGAACAATAAAATAGAACGAATTCCAGAACCTCTTTATACTGTAATTAACGAAGAAAAAGAAGAAGAAGAAATAGAGACTGGTGAAGCAATATTCGAGTATGTAAATCCAGCTAATAAAAAAGTTCAGTTAGAGATGGAACAGATATTCACAGAATATCTTATGGAGATTGAAGCTTATCTTAAACCTAAATTCAGAAAAATAAATATTGCTGATGAAGTGTTTAAAACTGAAGCTTCTGTTATTATTCCCGTTAAAGACAGAGCAAAAACAATTAAGGATGCTATAGAGTCTGTAATAGCACAAGAATGCGAATTTCCATTCAATATAATTGTTGTAGATAATCATTCAACAGATGGAACAACAAAGATTATTGAGAAACTTGCACATAAGTATAATAACATCATACACCTTCTTCCAGAGAGTAAAACATTAGGAATAGGCGGATGTTGGAACCTTGCTATAAATCACCACTTATGTGGAAGATTTGCTATACAGCTAGACTCAGACGATATCTACAATACCCCATTTACAGTAGATAAAGTTGTAAAATGTTTTTATGAGAATTCTTCGGCTATGGTTATTGGCTCATATCAAATGATGAACTTTAACAATGAACCTATTGCTCCTGGAATAATAGATCATAGCGAGTGGACAGATAAAAATGGTCCAAACAATGCATTACGTATAAATGGATTAGGTGCTCCAAGAGCATTCTATACTCCAATAGTAAGAGAATTATTACTTCCTAATACATCATATGGAGAAGATTATGCAGTTGCTTTGGCACTCTCAAGGCAGTATCATATAGGAAGAATATATGATCCTATATACAATTGCCGTAGATGGGAAGGAAATTCTGATGCTAATCTTGATATTGACAAGATGAATAGATATAACGCTTATAAAGATAAAATACGTTACTTCGAGATTAAGAAACGTATTCTTCTTAATCAATAGATCATAACAGATATCAATTTATAATAATCCCTATCATATTCTAATCAAATGGATATGATGGGGATTTTCTTTTTTATCAATATCATAACAACTTTACATCTAAACATTTCGTATTAAAACTTTAACAATGATTAAAATAATAAAATATGAGAACAATTAAATTATTGCTAACATTAGTATTACTTCTATCCTTTCAAGTAATATATGCACAGGATGTAAAAGTTGATCTTAAAAAATCAAGTATAAAATGGACTGCAAGTAAAAAAGTAGGAGGATCACATAGTGGATTCGTTCAATTAAAAGAAGCAAAAATAGAAAAGAAAAAGAGCAGATTTACAAAAGCTCATTTTATAGTAGACATGAATACTATCACAAATACAGATCTTAAAAATAAGAACTACAATAAAAAACTTATAGGGCATCTTAAATCCAATGACTTCTTCGCTGTAGAGAAATTTCCTTATGCAGAGATAAATATTAGAAAAATTTCAAAATTCAAAGATGGTAAAGCAAAAGCCTCAGGGAAAATTACAATCAAGGGGAAAACAGAGAATATCTCTTTTGAATTAATGAAAATGCATCATTCCTATGATGCTAAAATTGAAATTGATAGGTCAAAATTTAATGTAAGATATGGCTCAGACAAATTCTTCGATAATTTAGGAGATAAAGTAATCAATGACATGTTTACATTAAATATTAAGATCATTATTATGGAATAGCCTTAATATCAACAACATAACTTAATCCGTGAAACAAAATTCACGGATTTTTTTATATTAAATTTTATAGCTCAAGATAATTATTGTAAGTTCGTATTAATCTAAAAAACTAGAAGCTTAAGAAAATGAAAAGGTTAATCCTATTATCAATAATTTGCATCTCTACTCTTTCTTGTTCAAGTAAAATACAAAAAAAAAATAATCAAAAATTCTCTAAAAAAGACAGTACTGTTTTGGCTAATATGTGCAGTAGTTTAAAAGCAAAAACAGACTACAAAATCATAGATGCTCTTTTATTATTTTTGAATACTCCTTATGTTGGTAAAACACTAGAAGTAAACAATACAGAGAAATTAGTTATTAATCTTAAACAACTAGATTGCTCTACCTTTATTGAGAATGGAATTAGTTTATACAAGACTGCCAAAAGCAATAATATCACATTAGAGAATTTTGCAACAAATATACAAACTCTAAGATATAGGGATGGACAAATAAATAACTATACATCCAGACTGCACTACTCCTCTGATTGGATATATGAGAACGTAAAAAAAGGAATAATAGATAATATCACTAAAGAACTAGGCGGACAAACTTTCAAATCAAATGTGTCTTTTATGGGCAATCACCCATCTAAATACAAGGCTCTTAAAGATGAAAAATACTTAGCAAAAATAAAAGAAATAGAAGATTCTATAAATAGTAGAAAGTATTATTATATACCAAAAAACAAAGTAGCATCTATAGAAAATAAACTAAATGACGGAGATATAATATTCATAACTACAGACTATAAAGGATTGGATATATCACATGTAGGTTTTATAATAAAACAAGGACAAAAAACACATCTTCTGCATGCCTCAAGCAAAGGTAAGAAGGTTATGATTTCTAATAAAACACTTCATTACTATCTGGCAGGAATAAAACACGATACTGGGATTATTATTTGTAGATTAAAGTGATACCTCTTTAAAGATCTCTTTTATATGCTCTTTTGTAATGTTTAAGAAGTCTTCTTTTCGTGGACATATAAATACACCACCCATATCTATAACACCAGGAGAGACCATTATATTGTCTTTACGAGTATAATGTGAAGGTCTGTGTGATTTCCTTAAAAACAGAATAACAGTCCATACTCCATTATCTACGCGAGCAATTACATTCAATTTTGCATCTTTGTGCATCTCTGAATACTCTACTTTATTAGCCAATATATCATTAAAAGCTTCTATTATATATTCCTTATTATAAGACTTTATAAGGATTGTAGAGCGCATATAGTTAAGAGACTTGTATGCAATCAATCCTTCTCTAAGATCTAAAGAATCGCCATTTTTTATAATACTAGCAAGTTCTAATTCTGTTTGAATAAAATCTTTTGTACCAGCTTGAAAGTGATGATGATCAGGAGCAGATGCACCACATTCAGCACCATTATAAATAATAGAGTAATCGTATAAATCGTAAGCTAAAGAAAGCATATCTGGAAAGAAATCTGCCGATTGAGGCAGATGCTCTTTATGAGCAATAGTAAAATGCTTTGGCATTATAGGAAAAGGATTCACAAGCAAATCATATTTTCCTTGATAGTCCAAAGATTCCTGTTCTTGTGGTCTATTATCAGCACACAAGAAACAGGCTCTTTTTTCTATATCTTTTTTACTTATTTTTGCTCCTGTAGAAAGAATTCTAGCAGGATTATGCTGCAAACGAACAAGGCAATTATCAAACACAACTTCTCTTTCCTCAACTTGCTTAAGTGCAGAATAATTATCTCTAGCTAAAGGCCAATCTATAATCTGTCTTTCGAAAAGTCTTGATAATTTACTATTTATGTCCATTATATTTATTTAAGTTCTGTATTATCTTCTAACACTTTTGAAGCTGTATGTAAAGTATTATCTATATTAGCTATTATAGGATAGAAACCTTCATCATCTATAAAGTGACGAGAGATATAAGCATAAAGCCTAGTTTCTATTATTTCCTTAGATAATCTCAATCCTTTTGCATCCTTCTTAACTCCATTTTTAGCAGCATAACTTATTAAGTCTTTCAAAACATTCTTAGACTTTAAGTATTTAACTATGCTTTTATAATCCTTAAATTTAGCGAATTCTTTTCTATGAGCATCTGCATAAACGAAAGAATATTTATAGATAAGAGATTTCTTGGCTAAATTACCTAGATATTTAGAGAAACCTAAAGTGTCCATAGGAACAAAAATATCAGGCATGATTCCACCACCACCATATACAAATCTACCTTTAGTAGTAGTATATTTAAGGCTATCATTAAAGTGAATACTATCTTTTACAGAAAACTCACCATGAGTAAAACGCTCATAAATATCAGAATAATATTCTTTTTTTCCATTCTCGTAAGATTTCTGTATACATCTACCCGACGGAGAATGGTAACGAGCCACGGTAAGACGAAGAGCCGAACCATCAAATAGACGACGCTGTTCTTGAACTAAACCTTTACCGAATGAACGACGACCAATAACAAAACCTCTGTCATTATCTTGAATAGCTCCAGCAAAGATCTCAGAAGCAGAAGCACTATCTTCATCTATTAAAACAGCAATTGGTAAGTCTAAATATCTACCCTTACCGTTAGCAAGGTAATCAGTGCGGGGACTAGATTTACCCTCTGTATATACAATTACCCTCTTATCTGGAAGAAACTCATTAATCATGTTGATAGCGTTTCCTAAAAAGCCACCAGTATTTCCTCTAAGGTCAACAATCAACTTCTTCATTCCTTCTTTATCAAGCTTTTCAAGACCATCTACGAATTCATTTAAAGTATTCATGGCAAACTTATTAATCTTAATATAAGCCAATGAATCTTTCATCATATATGCTATGTCTACAGATTTCAAAGGGATAGCTCCTCGCTCAATATTTTTAGTGATAAGCTTTTTCTTATTTTTACGCTTAATGGTCAGTTTAATTTTAGAGCCAATTACTCCTCGCATCATTTTCATGATCTTATCATTCTTCATTTTAAGACCAGCAATAATAGTATCGTTTACCTTTACTATTCTATCACCATCAATAATACCAGCCTTCTGAGAAGGACCATTAGGTACTACTTTTACAACAGCCACAGTATCTTTATGCATAAGAAATTGAACACCAATTCCTCCAAAATTACCTCTTAATCCTTCGTTTACTCCTTCAAAATCTTCTGAAGGAATATAAACCGTATGTGGATCAAGCTTTTTAATTAAAGAGGGTATTGCATCCTCAACCATTTGTTTTACATCAACAGTATCAACATACGACTTATCTATCATTCTCACTATCATATCAAGCTTCGAATAAGGTTTATGGTCTTCTGAGGCCTGTATTTCTGTTGATTGTAAATTAAAAGTTCTTCCAACAAAAATTCCAATTAGAATTGAAACTGCTACTATTAAGGGAGTAATAATTGAACGAGGATTATTTTTGTATGTCATATTAAATGTGTTGTTCTACAAATGATTTATATATAGTACCTATACGGCGATATTTATAGATTTTCTATGCTTTCTTCAAAACAAAGAACCTCTATATTTGCTCTTTTAAGAAGATCAGAACCATCAGATGATCTATACTTCTCAGCAAACACAACTCTTGATATTCCAGATTGTATTATAAGCTTTGCACATTCAATACAGGGAGATGCAGTAACGTACATAGTAGCTCCTAAACTACTATTACCAGACTTTGCAACCTTTGTTATTGCATTTGCTTCAGCATGTAACACATATGCTTTTGTTGTATCCCCATCTTCACAATTATTCTCAAAACCAGAAGGAGTACCATTATATCCATCGGAAATTATCATTTGATTCTTTACAATAAGAGCACCTACTTGTCTACGTTTGCAATATGAATTTTCTGCCCAAATACGAGCCATACGAAGATAACGTTCATCTAACTTATATTGTTTATCAGTATATATCATCTTTAAAAATTAATCTGTTATTTCTAAGTATATAGGGCAGTGATCAGAATGAACTACATCTGCCCATATTTCTGCATCCTTAAGTCTATCTCTCAAACTCTCTGCTGCAAAATGATAATCTAAACGCCATCCAATATTTTTACCTCTACAACCAGCTCTATAAGACCACCATGAATATTTCTCAGGCGATTGATCGAATACTCTAAAAGTATCAATAAAACCAGAAGCCAGAAAATCAGTCATCCACTCACGCTCCTCTGGCAAGAAACCAGAAACTTTATTCTTCTTTTTAGGATTAGAAATATCTATCTCCTTATGGCAGATATTAACATCACCAGAAATAATAATATTAGGGCGTTCTTTCTTAAGTTCGTTAGCAAATTTATGGAAATGCTCTAACCAATCCATCTTAAAATCCTGACGTATTCCGCCCGTTGTTCCAGAAGGATGATAGACAGAAAGAATAGTTATATCACCAAAGTCTGCACGAATTGTACGACCCTCAGCATCAAATCTATCTACTCCTACTCCATACTCTACCTTATCAGGCTTCTGTTTAGAAAGAAGTCCAACACCAGAATAACCTTTTTTCTCTGCCGAATGCCAATAACAATTGTATCCTAACTCCTCAAAAAGAGAAACATCAAACTGTGATGGATTTGCTTTAGTTTCTTGAATACACAAAACATCAGGATTAGCTTCTTTAAGCCATCCAATAAAATCTTTACCAATCGCGGCTCTTATGCCATTTAAGTTATAGGATACAATTCTCATAATTTTATAATTTTAAATTAGTATATTCTATCCTTTAGAATATATACCATTTCCATAAGAACAGATTTTCTATCCTCTGATACGTTTATACCGTTCAGAAGTTCTATGCTCTTATCTATGTATTTCATTATCTCTGACTTAACAAGTTCTTCTATGTCAAGCTCATTATAAATATTTCTAACAGCCTCTATCTTCTCTTGTTCATCAAATGTTTCTGTATTTATCAATGATAATAATCTCTCTTTCTGTTCTCCTTTTGCCAGCTCCATTGCAGAAATTAATAAGAAGGTTTTTTTGTTTGAGATTATATCGCCTCCGATTTTCTTACCGAATGTAGCAACATCACCGTAAACATCCAAATGATCATCCTGTAATTGGAAAGCTATTCCCAAATATTTACCAAAATCATAAAGCATCTCTTGTTCTTCAACTGATGCACCACCAAAAGCAGCTCCTAGTTTAAGAGAACCAGCTATTAAAGCAGCCGTTTTAAGATAAATCATGTGAACATACTCTTCTGTGGTAACATCCATACGAGTCTCAAACTCCATATCGTACTGTTGACCTTTACAAACATCCATAGCTACCTTGTTAAAGATGTTTATTGATGTCTTAACGTATTTATCTTCACACTTTACAAGATACATATAAGCAGTGATAGCAGCAGCATCTCCTGAAAGAATAGCTACATTCTTATCCCACTTCTTATGAACTGTAGGACGACCTCTTCTAATGTCAGCATTATCCATAACATCATCGTGAAGAAGAGTATAATTATGAAAGATTTCTACTCCAACAGCAGGAATAATAGAATTCTCAACACTGTCTTGATATAGATTGGTTGCCATTAACAGAAGCACAGGACGCAAGCGTTTTCCACCATCTTGAAGAATATATTCTATAGGTTCAAACAGTTTAACTGGCTCTTCAATATAATTTTGCTTGTCCATTCTTTCTCTAACAAGCTCTTGTAATTCATCAAAAGTGTACATTGTTCTTATATTTTTGAATTTGACGCTAAAATAGTAAAAAAATAGCCACTTAGTTCTATATCTAAGCGGCTAATAATTATATGATTGCCTAACATTCTATTTTAATATGTTAGTATACAAATATCTTTTTATATTTCTCTTTGGTGTTTTTTTAAATTCTTCAGGATATAGTTGAATTCTTGAAAGTTGCATATATCCAGGTAACTCTTTATTTATCTTTTTTCTATTTTTCTCAAATATCTCTAGGATTTCACTCTCATTAGCCTTATTATTTGGATCTAATGATTCATAATCTGGATAAGCCAAAGCAACAAGTTTATTGTTTTCATCATCTGTCACAACAGACTCTAAAACATAAGGCATATTGTTCAATTTAGTCTCTATTTCTTCAGGATATATATTCTGTCCAGATGGACCTAAAAGCATGTTCTTAGATCGTCCACGTAAGAAAAGATGGCCATCGGCATCAATAATTCCCATATCACCAGTATTCATCCAACCTTTCTTATCAAAAATCTCTTTTGTAGCCTCTTTATTTTTATAATAACCAAGCATTACGTTCATTCCTTTTACCCAAACTTCTCCAGGAATATTTTGTGGATCATCAGAATATATTTTCACTTCCATTCTGTCAACAATCTTACCACACGACAGAAGTTTATGATCGTTAGAATTAGTATATGTAACCAAAGGTGCACATTCGGTCATGCCGTAACCTATTGTTATTGGGAAACCTATCTTCATTAGGAACTCCTCAACCTCAGCAGAAAGAGCTGCTCCACCAATACAAATCTGAGTAAAATTACCACCAAAAGTATCAGTAAGTTCTTCTAGTATTTTTGCATAAACCTTACGTTCCAACATAGGAATTTTAAGCATAAGTTGTATAGATGTCTTTGACAATACAGGCAAGATTTTTTTCTTATATATCTTCTCTAAAATAAGAGGAACTGTAAATACCATACGAGGCTTAACATCTCTAAAAGCTTTTGTGATAACCTGAGGTGAGGGTACTCTACTTAAGAAGACAACCTCTGCTCCTATGCAAAACTCAGCCAAAAACTCAAAAGCACAACCGAATACATGGGCTAAAGGCAAGAAAGAAACCACCTTATCTTTATTTGTCAATCCCATAAACTCTACAGCAAAAACTATATTAGAATATAAACTTCTACCTGGCAACATAACTCCCTTAGAGAAACCTGACGAACCTGATGTATATGACAATACAGACATATCATCATCAGAAATATGAGTATATCTTATATTATTTTTATTTACTGGATTAGCAGCAAGCATCTTATCTGCATAATCCATAGCTTTGCTTAATTTTCCCCTCTTATCAGAGAGAGCAGAGAAATCTACTAAAGAGATAACTCCCTTTAACTTATCTATCTTTTCATCATCTATTTTATTAAAAATATTCTCTGTTGAGAAAAGTAAAATAGACTCTGAGTGATTTGCTATATGATATATATCAGTTGAATTAAAATCGGGTAAAATAGGCACTATTACTGCTCCATATGTTATTGTTGCAATATAAGAAATACCCCATGTATTTAAATTTCTCCCGATAAGAGCTATTTTATCACCCTTCTTTATACCTAATTTAGTATATAAATGATGTATCCATGATATACGCTGTGCAATTTCACTATATTTTAGACTGTCCTTCTTATAATTTGTTAATGCTGGTAAATCCCAGTTTTTACTTATACTTTCCTCAAAAAGTTTAACAAGTTTATTATCTGCCATACTATACCTTCCCTTTTATCTCTTATTAACATTTACACATGCAAACATAATGATTTGAAAGAGATTAACAAAATCATTACATACAGACTATTAAATACAAATTAATGACAAAGTATAGGAATAGATTTTTAAAGATGAAAATTATGTACATTTGTAAGTATGAGCAAAACTCTTATTAAAAAAGGATGGAAATGGGTACCATCTCTATATTTCGCAGAAGGACTTCCATATGTACTTGTTATGAGTGTATCAGTTATCATGTATAAGAACCTAAATCTATCTAATACTGATATAGCTCTATATACTTCATGGCTATATTTACCTTGGGTTATTAAACCTTTATGGAGTCCTTTTATAGATATTATAAAAACAAAAAGGTGGTGGATTGTTACAGCCCAATTATTGCTAGGGGCAGGACTAGCAGGTTTAGCCTTTTCATTACAAACCTCTTTTTATGTAAGTGGATCATTAGCGCTCTTTTGGCTTTTAGCTTTTAGTTCAGCTACACATGATATATCTGCTGACGGATTTTATATGTTGGGACTCAATGATCATCATCAATCATTTTTTGTAGGAATAAGAAGTACTTTTTACAGAATAGGTATGCTTTTTGGGCAGGGAATAGTTGTTATAATTGCAGGGTTTTTAAGTAAACACACAAATTTTCAACATGCATGGTCTATAACATTCTTATTTCTTGCATTTATATTTATAACTTTCAGCTTACTTCATAAAATAACTCTACCAAAACCAGAAGAGGACAAAAAAATAGGTAATGTTTTCAAAGGATATTGGCAGACTTTTGAAACATTCTTTTTTAGGGATAATATAATAGTAATATTACTTTTTATTCTATTCTATAGGTTTGGAGAAGCTCAGTTATCTAAACTTGCATCTCCATTCATGTTAGATACTATGAAAGAAGGTGGTTTAGGATTAGAAACATCAGAGGTAGGATTTATTTACGGAACTATAGGAGTTATTTGTCTTGTTTTTGGAGGAATCTTAGGAGGTGTAGTTGCCTCAAAGAATGGCTTAAAATACTGGATTTGGCCTATGGCTTTAGCTATGAAATTACCTGATATAGTTTATATCTTCCTTTCAATAAAACAGCCAGATAATTTCGTTATTATTTGCGGAGCTGTAGGACTAGAGCAATTTGGATATGGATTTGGATTTACTGCCTTTATGCTCTACCTAATACATATTGCTGATGGCGAATTTAAGACAGCACATTATGCCATAGCAACTGGAATAATGGCTTTAGGAATGATGATTCCTGGGATGATATCAGGATATATACAAGAATCACTAGGTTACATTAATTTCTTTTTATGGGTAATGCTTTGTACTCTTCCTGGTCTATTACTTATTCCATTTCTAAAAATACCTAAAGAATTTGGCAAGAAAAAGACATCCTTATAGGATGCCTTTTATTTAAATATAACTTATAAAATACTATATGCCAAAAATTCTTCTTATTTGTCTTGCAACAGAAATAAGTGCTAAAGAATGGTTTCTTCTGAAAGCACAAATAACTTCAGCTCCTTTACTTTTTAAGAACTCTACTTCTTTAATAGATAAAGGTCCTAAAATTTCATCTCTTTCACCATATATATAAGTTAAATGTTTCAAACTTTTTATATGAGATAATTTCTCAGAATAATGAGTATCACCCATTAAAAACGACAACATCGTCATGTTATGAATATATACAGATTTCTTAATAGGTTGAATTTCTATAGTGAAATTTCCTGCAGCATCATATTTATAAATAGGAACTTGTCCATATCTACATATATCACATGTGACTTTCTCAACATCCAACCTAGCCGCTACAATAAGATATTCTTTAACAGTACCCAAACCATAATTAGCTATAAATTCTTGAATTAAATAACCTCCATATCCCATTCCTAATACATAAACTGTTTTTTCTGGGATATTAGAATAGAAATCTATTACCTTCTTTAAATTATTAACTGATTCTTTTGTATACCTTCTACCATCATTAATATTAATATTTAAAGAAAAAAGATCAGGCTGTTTTGTTTGTGTTTGATGCACATTTACATATAATAAATCTTTAGAATTAGATCTAGATATAAAATTATCAAGACCAGCTATATCAAGAGTAATTAAAGGACCAGCTTGAGCATTAACTATTACAATATCGCTTTTAAGATTCCCATGAAGAGATACTATATCCTTTATACTTTCAAATGATGGCTTTATAATAAAAGGTTCTTTTGTTGTGTTTTTATTCTTATCTTTTTCAGATAACTCATTCTTTTCATCTTTACTACAAGCCAGCAATAACAAAGAAATAAGCAAGAATAACTTAAAATAGATAATAGAAGTTTTATTCATATTCATTTTTTAAGTTTATTTTAAATTAATTATGATTGTATATAGACTACACTGAAAAAGTATTAAATGAATATTTAAAATCAAGTACTAGGAAGTCTATTTAAAATATGTATATTTTCTTTTTGATATTATTTTTAATTCATCTTTTAAATATGAAATCTTTTTTTTTCAATTGCCATCTTCTTTATCATCATACTCATAAACATCTATTTCTTTTAATAAATTTCTTTAATAATAAGTATAAATATTTTTAGAATATATCTTTTCTGTACAATGCTCAACCTCCTTCACTAACAAATTCTTATTATTGTAAGTGTACTCTTCTATAGCACAAGATTCTTTATATTCTACAAGATTTCCCAGTCTATTATATCTGTAACTTTTGTACATGAGGCTAAAATAAATATCGCTAATGTAAAGAATAGGATTTTTTTCATTATTTCAAATTTCATCATTAATTTGACTAAAAATGTAAAATTAAAATTTAATATTAAATAAAAAAGGCAATTAAAGTTATAACTTACATCTAGAAGTTAAACTTTAATTGCCTTTTTTAACAAAAAAAAAAAATATTTTATTCTATTTTAAAAACATCTTTTATACTTAATAAACTTTTATGAATAGTAAAACGATGATTTCCCATAAGTGCACAAATAACGTTTGCTTTTCTTTTATTTAAAAAGTCTAATTCTTTTTTAGATAAAGGTCCTATAAAATTATCTCTTTCTCCATAAATAAATGTCGTCTTAGAAAGAGTTTCTATAAAAGCCAATGACTCTGTATAATCGTGTTTAGCAACCACATAACCTAGCATTGCCATATTATATAAAACTACATCAGATTCTTTCGACTCTTCAACTAAAACATCTATAGAGAACTTACCTTTAGAGTCAAAACTATATTTAGGAATCAAACCATTAGATAATATTTCAAGAGCTTTATTATCTATTTTTAGACGGGCTCCAATAACAAGACAACCAGATACGTAAGGAGTCCTATATTGCCTAATTAACTCTTGTAAAAGAAATGCACCATATGATATACCCAAGAAATAAACAGATTTATTAGTTTCAAATAAATAATAATCCATCACCTTTTTCAAAATATCTACAGACTTCTGGGTATACTTTTCAGCATCCTCTAAACTTATCTTTTTAGCAAATAAAAATGGTGTTAATGTCTGAGTTTGATGTACATTTACATATAAAACGTTTTCAGTATCTGAACCTTTTATATAAGAATCTAATCCCTTCTCTTCTAAGTAAAGTATAGGTCCACCTTGAATATTTATAATAACAATATCGCTATTTGTATCTCCATGAAGACTTACATAAGGCTCTATATCTTTAAAAGTGATAGGCAATACTTCCTTTGGTTTTACATTTGTCTCATTATTATCCTTTGAACAAGAACTAAAAGACAAAAAGATTAACAAAAAAAACATTAGACAGAAAAGCTGTTTTAAATTAGATTTCATTATTACTTTTTTTAATTTACAATTAAACACACTCATAAACAATAACTTAAACATAAAGCTAATGTTTACAACAGATCTACAAGTATGTAAAATTAAAATTTAATCTCATAAAAAAACCTTATTCGCAACAAATTTAATACATAATTTTACAGAAGATAAGCATTTTGCTAACACTTATTAACATAGTAAAAGATACATTATTTACAGTAACGTTCTTTTATTTCATTAAAAATAACATCTAATTCTGTTAAATCACCTGCCTTTAACATTGCAATTCTCAAATCTCTAAAATGAGATAAACCTTTGAACATCTGTGCCATATGACGACGCATATGTAGAATTCCTCTACGCTCATCTAACCAATCAGAAGCTTGTACTATCTGTGAACGAAGTATGTCTACCTGATCCTCTAGAGCCGGAGGAGTCCATATCTCTCCTGTATCTAAGAAATGACGTATTTCTTTAAATACCCAAGGTCTGCCTATACAAGCACGACCTATCATCATAGCATCTACTCCATATCTCTCAAAATATTCCTTTGCTTTTTCTGGAGAATTTATATCACCATTACCAATTATAGGAATATGCATACGTTGATTATTTTTTACTTCTCCTATAAGAGACCAATCAGCCTCACCAGTATACATTTGAGCACGAGTTCTTCCGTGGATAGCTAAGGCCTTAGCTCCAGCATCCTGAAGTCTCTCAGCTACATCTACTATAAATCTTGAATCATCATCCCATCCTAAACGAGTTTTTGCTGTAACAGGAATATCAACAGCATCTACAACTTTACGTACAATCTCTTCCATTAGAGGTACGTTCTGTAGTAATCCAGCACCTGCTCCTTTACCAGCAATTTTGCGAACTGGGCAACCGAAGTTTATATCAATAAAATCAGGCCTTGATTCAGCTGCTATTTTTGCTGCTCCAGCTAGTGCTTCAGGATCTTTACCGTAAATCTGTATTGTTACTGGTCTCTCTCCCTCATCAATGCTTAATTTCTTCAATGTCTTTTCTACATTTCGTACCAAAGCATCAGAGGATACAAACTCTGTGTACATCCAATCTGCCCCATACGACTTACAACAAGCTCTAAATGGTGGATTCGTAACATCTTCCATTGGTGCCAGTACTATAGGTCTATCTCCAAAACTAACATTTCCTATCTTCATAATATATCTAGATTAACTCAACTTAACGCATTCAAGATGCAAAAGTACAGTAATTTAAGTACTTTTGCTAAAACTAAAATCAAAAGCTATGAGATTATTTATGCTTTCTATTCTTCTTTTTATAACCTCTACTATCTCTGCACAAGAGAAGGAATGGACCTTACATAAATCAGAGGAGTGTAAGATTTCTTTTAAGATGCCTAACAATGTTCAACGTCTTAAAAAAGAGAATAATAATATTAAATCTGATATATTTCAAACAAAGGATCTTACTTGTACTTACGGAATAGTAGCCTCTTATTTCGATAAACAAAACTTCTCTAGACAACCTATAGACGGACTTTATAAAGAAATGAAGAAAGGAAGTTTACTTGAAGATTCGTCTATCTTGCTTAGTGAACAGTCTTGCGTGTACCAAAAGATGCTTGTTAAAGAAATTAAATATTCTGCCCTTTTTAAAAAAATGGAATATATATACTATAAACGTTTCTTCTTTAAAGGCCCATTCATATACCAAATAAGTATAGGTGGAGCGGGTAGACACTCACGAGAGTTGGAAGCTAATAAAGAAATATTTTTTAATTCCATAACTTTTTTATAATTAATATGTAACTTTCCCGACAGTCAATCGTCATATCTTTGTAAAATGACTGTCAAAGAATATAATATAAGCGTAGAGAAGTTCTCAGATGACCTTTTCAGGTTCATCCTCAAATCTATAAAAGATAAGGATGTGGCCTCTGATATTGTACAAGATACTTTCGTGAAGGTATGGAAGAATGCTGAGAATGTTTCTTTCTCTAAATCTAAGTCATATCTCTTTTCTACAGCTTATCATACTATGATAGATTGGACTAGAAGAGAAAAGAAAAAGGAAAGGTTTGATTCTGTAGACGAGATGGATTACTCTCATACTACTCAATATTCCGACACTAAAGAAATTCTTGACAGAGCATTAAACACCCTTCCTGAGCAACAGAAACATTTAGTTTTATTAAGAGATTATGAGGGTTATTCATATCAGGAGATAGGAGAAATTTGCTCTCTCTCTGAGGCGCAAGTGAAGGTGTATATATATAGAGCACGCAAGGCTTTAAAAAAATATTTAATAAGTGTAGAAACTATTATCTAAGAGTTATGACTATAATTAATATAGATAATTACGAGGAATACATGATTGACTATCTTGAGGACAGTCTTTCTCCTTCTCTTCTTTTAGAGATGCAGAATTTCCTTGCTCTTAATCCTGATATTCTTGAAGAAATAGAAGGTTTAGACGAGGTGGTTCTTGTCGAAGACAATATTAAATATTCTAATAAAGAGTTACTTTATAAAGATGTGGACTCTAGCATTTTTGAAGATAAGTGCATAAATTATATAGAGAATCAGCTCACGTCTACAGAACGAACTTCATTTGAACAGGAAGTAAGTTTAGATCTTGGTAAGAATTATTTGCTTAAAGATTATAAGAAAACTATTCTTGTTGCTGACGATTCGATTATCTACTCTAATAAAGATTCACTAAAAAGAAACTTTCCATTTAGATTTAAAAAACTACTACATTTCGCAACAGCTGCTAGTATTATCTTTGCTATCTCTATGTCAGTCTTATTTATTCCTAATAAGTATGACGAGACAGAACGTATCAGTAAAAACACTGAAGTTTTTAACATGCCTAAGGAAGATATTCCTCAAGATATTATTAAAAATCCAGAACAGGCATTTAAAGAAAATATAGCTGAAGTTAAGATAGAGAAATCTATTAAGAAAAACATTACTGTAGATGTTAAGCCTGTTGTTAAAAAAGTAGTTGAGAGAAGAAAAATTATTGCTAAGATTACTATTAAAAATTTAGATCAATCAAGCATGACTAAAGAGATTGATTTATCCAATACTCTTGCTTATAACGATATTGATATAAAAGAAGAGAATAATTTATCTAATAAAGAAATTAGAGAAATGTCAAACGAAATGACATTAAATGAGTCTGCTTCAGAATGGCAAGAAGAATCTACTGAAACTCCTAAAGAAAAACGTCAAAGAAATATATTAAAAAGAAGTGGTGATAAAATAATTGGATTTCTTTCTCAACATTTTCATACAGAAAAGATTACATATACAAAAGAAATTATTATTAACGAATAATTTAACTTTCTGTAACTTATTGCATGCTCAATCGTCCTATACTCGAAAAGAGAATTCTAGAAACTCTTTCTTAACTACGAAACTTAAATTTTATACATATGAAAAATATTGTACTATCCATAACAGTAATCCTGTTTATGTGCAACACTCTTATAGCACAAACTCAAGAAATTAAGATTAATAAACAAACTGTTAAAACAGATACTACCAATACAATAAAAAAAGATTCTATTAAAAAAGAAATAGTAATTAAGGATAACTGGTCTAAGACTAAAACAAAAGTTGAGAAAAATCAAACAACTAATATACCTGAGTTTCAAGAACAAGTTATTGGTAGTAGAAGATCAAATGATTATGGATATCGTAGAGGTGTTGTAAAATCTATGTATAAAGTTAAAGAATCTCTAGATACAACTATTATTAATTTTGGAAAAAATAAGTCTAAGATTTTTCTAGATAAGAAGAAACATGGAAGATATGATCAAAGATTTCGTGGACATTGGACTGGCATAGAACTAGGAGTAGCTTCTTTTAGAAAGAATGGTAGTGATGATAGTAATGGATTTTTAGAGCTTCAATACCCTAAAAGTACTATGGTTAATATTAACTTTATACATGGAAACATTAAACTTGCAGGTCCAAAATTTGGAATAGTTACTGGATTAGGAATATCATGGTATAACTTTACTTTTAAGGACGATGTAACAGTAATAAATGGAAAAGATGCTGCCGGTAAACCATGTACAACTCAAGAGAAAGTCAGTACAACTTATCCTGATATGGGCACAGTTAGAAAAACTAAACTTACTATGTCTTATCTTACTTTACCTATACTTCTTGAATTTCAAGCAAATAGAAGAAACACATATATATCAGCAGGTATAATTGGAGGTGTTCGTCTTGATGCTCATACAAAAATAAAATTCTCAGGTGGAGACAAAGAAAAGGACACTAACGATTTCTACCTTCTTCCTTATAAGATTGATGCTACTGCTAGAATTGGATTCAAGTTCCTTACTGTTTGGGCTACCTATAGTCTTACAGAACTTTTTCAGGAAAATAAACTATACGATAATGAAAATAAGAAATACATAAATAAAAGTCCTATTGCATTAGGTGTCTCTATCAATATCTTTTAAAAGAACAATATATAATTAACACATATTAAGGGCTTATCTGAAAAGATAAGTCCTTTTCTTTTGTCCGCACATTATATGTTTTTAAGAGTCTATTATTAATAAAGAACTAAACTTATTGTAACTTCTTGGCTAGTAAATCGTCCTATATTCGAAAAGAGAATTCTAGAAACTCTTTCTTAACAAAGAAACTTAAATTTTATACATATGAAAAATATTGCTCTATTAATAACAGCTATTTTGTTTATGTGCAACACTATTACAGCACAAACTCAAGAAATTAAAATAACTAAAGAGACTGTTAAAACGGTAAAAGCAGATACTGTAAAAAAAGATTCTACTAAGAATGAAATAGTAATTAAAGATAGCTGGTCTAAGACTAAAAGTAAAGTTGATAAAAAGAATGAAGTTAAAAAAAATGTAGGTTTATCTAGTCCTAACAAACTATATTACCCAAAAACACGAAGAGATATTAGAAAATACAATAAAAAAGGACGACACACAAAAATAGGAATTGGCAATACTAGTTTCAGTGTTACAGAATCGACAGATACTACTATTATTAGCTTAGGAGGTAACGAATTAGTGATTCTTGATAAAGGTTTTGGCTCTACAATAAAGGTAAGAGAAAAAAGATATAGACAGCATAATAAAAAATTCCGTGGGCACTGGACGGGTTTTGAACTAGGTGTAGCATCTTTTGCAAAGAACAATAGTAATGGATTTATGGAACTTACTTACCCTAAAAGTTCTATGGTTAATATTAATTTCTTACAAGGAAATATTAAACTTAATGGAACAAAGTTCGGACTGGTTACAGGTTTAGGTTTATCATGGTATAACTTCCGATTTAAAGACGATTTTACTATGGTAGATGGGAAAGATACTGACGGCAAGCCATGTACTACTCAAAAAGCTATTAAGGAGGTTTATCCAGATATGGGATCTGTTAAGAAGAGTAAACTTACTGTATCTTATCTTACTATTCCATTACTTGTTGAAATGCAAACAAATAAAAGAAATACATATTTCTCTGCTGGTATAATAGCAGGTGTTCGTCTTGGTTCACATACAAAAGTTAAGTTCTCTGACGGACATAAAGAGAAAGATTTTGGAGATTTCTATCTTCTTCCTTGTAAACTAGATGCTACAGCTAGAATTGGATATAAAGGTATTACTATATGGGCTTCATATAGTCTTACTAATCTTTTTCAAAAAGATAAACTTTATGATAACGTTAATAATAAGTATATCAATAAAACCCCTATTGCTTTAGGTTTCTCATTTAATATCTTTTAAAGCAATAATCTAAACTAAATTTGAATCAAGGACTTATCTAAAAAGATGAGTCCTTTTCTTTTGTTCACACATTATTTAACTTTTTAAGTTCTATTACACGCAATTTCTTGTAAGTCAACAATAATAGAATTAATTTTACCCATCTTCAAAAGAAAACCTAATCAGTTTTTGCTTAGGATTAATAATGGATAACTTAAAGTAAATATAAAACTAGAGAAATGAAAAAATCAATTATTCTTGTTTTTGCTATTATAGCTTCTATGGCTATGACATCATGCAAAAACAAAGCAAAAACTAGCGAGACTAAAGAAGTCAAAGAAAAAGCGTTAGTAGAGCAATATGCTGTGTATGAGCTTAAAACAGATCTAACTCAACTTACTGAGAAAGAGAAACAAATGCTTCCTATCTTAATGAAAGCAGCTGACCAAATGGAGAAAATCTTTTGGAAAGAGGCTTATGGAGATAAAGCTGCATTAATGGCTAAATTACCTAACGAGTATGCTAAAACTTATGCTTCTATTAACTATGGCCCTTGGGACAGATTAGAAGGTAATGCTCCTTTTACTGAAGGATTTGCAGCTAAACCTCTTGGTGCTGGCTTTTATCCTACTGATATTACTAAAGAAGAATTTGCTGCTCTTAAAGATGAAGATAAAAAAAGTAACTATACTGTAATTAGACGTGACGAAAAAGGTGCACTTAAAGTGATACCTTATCACGTAGAGTTTGCTGCTGAAGTTAATGAAGCATCTAAACTTCTTCTTCAAGCTGCTGAACTTGCTGAAGATGCAGGACTTAAAAAATACTTAACTCTTAGAGCTCAAGCTTTATTAGATGATGATTATTTAGCTTCTGATATGGCTTGGATGGAAATGCAATCAAATACTATTGATTTTGTTGTTGGCCCTATAGAAACTTATGAAGATGCATTAAACGGATTTAAAGCTTCTAACTCTGGACAAATCTTAGTTAAAGATAAAGTTTGGTCTAAGAAACTTTCTCAATATGCTTCTTTACTTCCTAAATTACAAGCATCTCTTCCTGTTCCTGCTAAATACAAAGCTGAAAAAGCTAAGTCTAATGCAGACATGAATGCTTATGATGTAATTTATTATGCTGGTGACTGTAACGCAGGTTCTAAAAACATTGCTATCAATCTTCCTAACGACCCAAGAGTACACGCTGCTAAAGGTTCTAGAAAATTACAACTTAAGAATGCAATGAAGGCTAAGTTCGATATGATCTTAACTCCTATTGCTAAACAAGTTATGGATCCTTCTCAACTTCAGTATGTTAATTTTGATGCATTCTTCGAAAACACTATGTTCCATGAGGTTGCTCACGGTCTAGGTCTTAACTATACTCTTAAAGATAATAAGAAAGTAAGAGAAGTTCTTGCTGATGCTTATACTTCTATTGAAGAAGGAAAAGCTGATATCATGGGTCTTTATCTTATCACTAAACTTCACGAGTGGAAAGTAATTACTGACAAAGATTTAATGTGTAACTATGTTACTTTCATGGCTGGAACTTTCCGTTCTGTACGTTTCGGTGCTGCTTCTGCTCATGGTAAATCTAACATGATGCGTTACAACTATTTCGAAAAAGTTGGTGCTTTCACTAGAAGTGATAAAGGTATCTATACTGTTAATTTCGATAAGATGAAAGTTGCTATGACTAATATGGTAACTGAAATCTTAACTATACAAGGTGACGGTAACTACGAATTAGCTAAGAAAATGATTAAGGAGAATGGTATTGTACCAGCTCACTTACAAGCTGATTTAGATAAAATAAATAATGCTGGTATCCCTAAAGATATTAGATATAAGCAAGGAGAAAAAGTATTAGGATTAAAATAATACTTATCTACTTATAGATATTAGAGGCGAGCTTTACAGCTCGCCTTTTTTTTAATCAAATAAAGCAGTACTTAAATACTTCTCAGCTCTATCAGGAAATATAACAACTATATTGCCACTATCAATTCTCTCAGCAAGACGATAAGCAGCAAGCATGGCTGCACCAGAACTCATACCTGCAAATATACCTTCATTCTTGATTATTTTTCTTGCCATATCAAAGGCTTCTTCACTCTCTATCATCTCAGAAATATCAATTACAGAGGTATCATATATATCTGGAACTATAGCCTCCTTCATGTTCTTCAATCCTTGAATATAGTGCCCTAATAAAGGATGAGCCTCAACTATTTTAATGTTAGGATTCTTCTTTTTAAGATACTTTCCCACTCCCATTATTGTTCCACTAGTACCTAAAGCTGATACAAAATAGTCTATCTTTCCATTAGTGGCCTCCCATATCTCTTCTGCTGTAGATTGATAATGTGCTCTATAATTATTCTTATTAGAGAATTGGTTTGGGAAGAAATACTTCTCTGTATTAGCATCCACCATCTCATGAACTCTTTTAATTGCACCATCTGTTCCTAATTCGGCAGGTGTAAGAATAATTTCAGCTCCATAGGCTTTAAGAATTTTTCTACGCTCTATAGATACGCCCTCACTCATCACTATTAATAATTTATAACCCTTAACAATAGATGCAAGAGCAAGACCTATTCCAGTATTTCCAGATGTAGGTTCTATTATTATCTTATTAAAGTTCAATGTACCCTCTTTCTCTGCCTCCTCAAGCATTTTTATAGCAATTCTGTCCTTTATACTACCAGTAGGATTAAATCCCTCTAGTTTAGCGTATATATTAACTGTTTCTGCTTTAGGATTTAATTTATTAATCTTAAGCATAGGTGTATTACCTATTGTTTCAAGTATATTGTTCTTTATCATTCTATTACATTTAAAAATTAGGTATAAAAAAAAGGTCTGCCACAACGGACAGACCTTTAAAAGTATCTTTACAATAATTATTTACACAACAATTAGCATCCGTTATCTATTAGAAGATTACGGCAACAACAAATTGCTATGTTATTTATATTCATCATTTATTTTCCAAGTATTTTATTATATCTCTTTAAGTCTTTTAGAACAACTAAAGCGGAATCAATAGCAGCATCATGACGTGCATGATATTTAATAGCTCCTCTTTTATATTGCTCTCTTTTAAGAAGTTCTACAGCAATAACATCTTTTATCTCTGGCTTAAAAACTTCTAAATCTTTTTCTAAAGAATGTGACAGTTTTTCTCTTAAAGCATCAAATTCTGGTTTTGCAAGATTATAATATTTTTCGGATTTTGCAACTTTCTCTAATTTTTTAAGACTCAATTCAGCTCCTGAATCATACTTAAACTTAATGCCATTAAGGTATTGCTTAAATGTAGAATATAATTTTTTATCTACTTTAAAATCAGCTCCATCCATATCTATTTTGTTAGTAGAAAGATATTCTGTAGCAAAATTAAATATTACATCATTCAATACTAATTCTTTAAAAATTGCTGCATACTCTTTACCTAAAATCTTAATATCAGGAGTCACTCCACCACCATCATGAACTATTCGCCCATTCTTAGTTTTAAAATCTGAAATAAGAGAGTCGGCTACATTTCCAACACTCCCATCCTCATTTCTATGACTATAATCTAAAGCTTGAACACATCTTCCACTTGGAGTATAATATTTAGCTGTAGTAAGCTTTAATTTAGTGTTATAAACAAGATCTCTTGTTGTTTGTACTAAACCTTTACCAAAGCTTCTTTGTCCCATAATAAGCCCTCTATCAAGATCCTGAATAGCACCTGCTACAATTTCAGAAGCAGAAGCAGAACCTCTACCAACTAAAACAACTAAAGGCATATCAGGCATTATAGGATTACTTTTCGCAATATATGCATGATTCATCTTATCTATTCTACCTTTAGTAGAAACAATGGTATCACCTTTAGGAATAAAGAAATTAGTGATTTCAGCTGCCTCACCTAATAACCCACCAGGGTTAGAACGTAAGTCTAGAATAATAGAAGTAGCACCATCAGATTTTAGATTAATAAGAGCTTTACGAACATCTCTTGAAGAATTATTAGTAAATTTCTCAAAGTAGATATATCCAACCTTATTCTCTAACATTCCATAATAAGGAAGAGAAGGAAGTTTAATAGTTTCTCTCTTAAACTTTTTATTAAAAGATTTATCCTTATCAAATCGCATGATCTCTAACTCCACAAAAGTATTAGCTTTTCCTTTTAATAAATCACTAACTTGTGTAATTCCTTTATCTTTAAGAGAATGACCATCTATAGATAAAATTTCATCACCAGCTCTTAAACCAGCTTTTTGAGAAGGAGTTCCCTCGTAAACCTCAACTATCTGTACTTTTTTATTTTTAGTACTTATAATACTACCTATTCCACCATATTCTCCTTTTGTAAGAAGAGTAAGTTTATCACCATTCTTTTCTGAATAAAATACAGTATAAGGATCAAGATTTTTAAGAAGACTCTTTATTGATTTCTCAACCAAATCCTGAGGCTCAAAAGCATCAACATAGAACATATCCAACTCCCTAAAAAGAGTGGCATATATACTTAAACTCTTACTAATATTAAAATTTCTTTCATCTCTAGTAGTACTTAAAAGAATAACTACCATGATAATAGCAATAAAAGCAAATTTAAACTTCCCGAGAAATAATTTCATTTTATTCATGTGTATGATCTATATTTAGGGTACAGGATCATAACCACTGCCTCCCCAAGGATTACAAGATATGATTCTCTTTAATGCTAAGTAAAAACCTTTAAAAGGGCCATGTTTCTTCAAAGCCTGAATAGCATATTCAGAACAAGTTGGAGTGTATCTACATACATTAGGTTTTAAAGGTGATAAACACAACTGATAAAACTTAATAGGTAGAATTAGTAAAGCCGCTAAAAATTTCTTCATTAAGAATTAGTTTCTTCTGACGTCAAAATATCAGATTTTAATTTATTTAAAAGTTTAATCATAGAACGATCAAAGACCTCAAATTCCTTCATTTCGCTAGTCATATATATAAGCATAAAGTCAATAGATTTATTATCAAGCATATCAGTAAGTATATGCTTATTCAATCTATATGCTTCTCTAATACGTCTCTTTAGATGGTTTCGTTTCACTGCTGTACGTATTCTTTTCTTTCCAACAGAGATAGCAATCTGAGCTGGAAATGTTCTTTCTTCTTCTACGATTTTCCACACTACACGAAAAGGATACACAAAAAAGCTATCACTTTCTTTAAAAAGATCTTCTATACGTGTTTCGCAGCACAGTCGCTCGCTCTTTCTGAATTTAAAGGACTTATCTAACATATATCTATATTTACTACAAATTTAGTGTAAAATTACAAAAAAAGGGTATTCAATCTTTTAAATTGAATACCCTTAACTCTATATAACAGTAGAATTACTTCTTTGTGTCTTTATTGTATTTCTTTATAAATTGCTCTAAAGCCATAGTCATAGAAGGAGCTTGAGGCATAGGAGCTTGTATATCTAATTTAAGTCCAGAGTCAACAATAGCCTTAGATGTAGCAGGGCCAAAAGCAGCAATTTTAGTATTGTTTTGTTTAAAGTTTTCAAAATTTTGAACTAATGACTTAATTCCAGAAGGAGTATAAAAAGCCAATATATCAAACTCATTGATATCTTTAATGTCAGATAAATCACTGCTTACTGTTCTGTAAAGAATAGCTTTTGTATATTTCAACTTAAGCTTATCTAACAACGCAGGGATTGATTGTTTATGAATGTCAGCAAGAGGAAGAAGAAATTTCTCATTCTTGTGCTTTGTTAATGTTTTAGTTAAATCCTCTATGCTTCTTTCGCCATGGAAGATTTTTCTTTTACGATAGACAATATACTTTTGCAGGTAGAAAGCTATAGACTCTGAAATACAGAAATACTTCATATCGTCTGGCACTTCAACTCTCATTTCTTTAGCAATTCTAAAGAAATGATCAATAGCTGTGCGACTAGTGAAGATAACAGCTGTATGATCAAGAATAGTTATTCTTTCTTGTCTGAACTCTTTAGTACTTACACCTTCAACTTGTATAAAAGGTCTAAAAGTAATATCAACATTATACTTCTCTGCTAAGTCAAAATAAGGTGACTTATCAGTTTGGGGTTTAGGTTGCGAAACCAAAATACTTTTTATTCTCACAAATTTACATTTAAGTTTGTAAAAAAACATACATAGTTAAAGACTCATAATATACTTATATGCAATAACTAATGGTACCATTTCAAGGGCACAAAGGTACAAAATCATATACAAAAAGGAAACATGTTTTGTGAATAATATTTTTATACCCCTTAAAATCACCAAAATATATGAAAATCCTACTACAGATAAACCCATAATAAGGAAATAAGGGATAGCCGAAAATTTAATAAATGGTATGCATAAAACAAAAGGGATAAGAACTATACCAACGGTTTTCCATATAAGTAATAGATTAAAAGAATATTCTGCTGCACCCTCATATGAACGAAATATAAATCCTAAAATCTTAACCAATATTATTTTAAATAATATAAAAATAATAATTCCTACAGTAATATATAATAAAAATATAGGCGATGCTTTATCAAAGAAGTTATAATGTACTCCCAATTCAAAGACAAAAACAGAAGATGTAATAATAGAAAGCAAATTCATATATGCATAACATACTGTATTTCTGGTATTTCTACTTTTCAGAAGTTTATTAGCCTCTGAACTTCTTAGATATGACTGTAAAACAGATGGAGTCAATCTAGGAAATGTCATTTTAATCTTAGATATCAAAATAAGAATAACCACAAGAACAGCAATAAACCAAGCTGTCTTTTGATAGTTAGTATCTACTGAAGTGATAGGTACAACAGGGTTAACCACCTCTTGAGTAGTAGACGTTACTGGCACTGTAAAGAGAGAATCCACTATTGGCTTAACAACAGTATCCTGCTTTAAAACAGTTAGAGTATCCTTTGCAATAAAGACTGAATCCTTTTGCTCCTTAACATGTAATACTGTATCCACAGTATTACGCGTAAGAATAGGATATGAAAATTGATCTTGATTCATAAATATTTATCCTTTGTAACAAATATACACAATTAATGAGCGTCAAGCCAATTGTCAGCCTCACCAAGTTCTATGGTAAGAGGTACATCAAGCTTAACTACTTCCTGCATTTCTTCAAATAATATAGTTTTTAACTTATCTTTCTCCTCTAAGAGGCAATCGAAAATCAATTCATCATGCACCTGTAAGATCATCTTAGATTTAAGTCCTTCCATGTTCATACGATTATAAACATTAATCATAGCAATCTTAATAATATCAGCAGCCGAACCTTGTAAAGGAGCATTAATAGCATTTCTTTCTGCTATTCCTCTAACAATACCGTTTCTAGAATTAATATCCTTTAAATAACGTCTACGCCCCATAATAGTTTCTACGTACTCAATCTCTCTAGCTTTTACAATGCAATTATCCATAAATTCTTTAACTCCTGGATATGTTTCAAAATAGCCATCAATAAGAGCTTTTCCCTCTTTTCTAGGAATATCTAGATTACTAGCTAATCCCCAAGCAGAAACGCCATAAATAATACCAAAGTTTGCCGATTTGGCTCTTCTTCTCATTTCTGTATCTACATCTTCAAGCTTAATTTTATTAATCTTTGCAGCAGTAGCAGTATGAATATCTTCATTATTTTTAAAGGCTTCTACCATAGCTTTATCTCCAGAAAGATGGGCCATTAAACGCAGCTCTATTTGAGAATAATCTGCTGCAATAAGAATATGATTCTCATCAGAAGAAATAAAAGCTTTTCTAATCTTCTTACCCTCTTCAGTACGAATAGGTATATTCTGCAAGTTAGGTTTTTCAGAACTTAAACGTCCTGTTGCTGCCTCTGCCTGATTATAAGATGTATGTATCTTTCCAGACTTAGGATTTATAAAAGTATGTAAAGGTGCAGCATATGTATTTAGAAGTTTTGTTAGAGATCTAAAAGAAAGGATTTCAGCAATTATCTCATGTTTATCTTTAAGCTTTGTAAGTACAGGCTCTCCAGTAGAGTATTGCCCTGTTTTAGTACGCTTAGCCTTCTCGTCTAATTTTAACTTATCGAAAAGAATCTCACCCAATATTTTAGGAGAAGCAATATTAAACTCCTCACCTGCTAATTCGTGAATTGTCTTTGTTATAATGCCTATTTTTTCTTTTAAGTAAACAGAAAAATCTGCTAAACTTTTAGTTGAAACATTAGTACCTGCAAACTCCATATCTGCAAGAACATTAATAAGTGGCATTTCTATATCCTCAAAGATTTTGTATGTTCCTACTTCTTTTAATTCTTTATGTAATTCTGATTTAAGTTTAAAATAGACTAAAGCTTTTTCGCATAATCTCTCGAAATTTTCGTCCGTCTCTTCCTCTTCTGCAAAAAGTGCTAACTGCACATTTTTCTTCTTTTTATCCTCAGCTATCATTGCATAAGAAAGCATATCAGAGGCCAGTGAAGCTAATTTATGATCTCCATCAGGTTTAAGTATATAATGTGCAATTTTAACGTCAAAAAACTTACCTGCTAAAGAAATGCCATACCATTTCATCCAAAGAATCTCACGCTTCAAATCGCTTGAAATCTTGCCAATACCAGCATCCTCTAAAATAGGTTTTAAACTTTTAAGTAAACTTTTAATTCCCTCATCTGTATGTGGAAATTTAAGATAAAAGCTTTTATTGTTTTTTAGAGCAAAAGTTATAGATAATGGTTTTGCATTATGCGGATCCTCAGAAGTCAGCTCTGTGCAGAATGAAAACTCATGCTGAATACAAAGGTCAGCTCTTAAATCGGCATGAAGACTTTCGTCGCTCATATCGAAGAATTGATGCTCTAGAGTTTCTAAACTTTTTAATTCTTCTTTTTTAGTATACGAACCAAGAATTCTCTCAGCAAGCATATGAAATTCAAGATCGGTAAGTAGTTCCGACAAAGAATCTCTATTAATATCTTTTACTTTAAGATTAGCAATTTCAGTATCGTTAGGAACTTGAGTATTAATAATAACAAGCTCTCTAGACAGTTCAACTTGCTCTTTAAAATTTTCTAAATTCTCTTTCTGTTTACCCTTAAGCTCAGAAATATGTTCGTATATTCCTTCTATGCTTCCATATTTAGAAATAAGAACATTTGCAGATTTAGGCCCCACACCAGGACAACCAGGAACATTATCAGCAGCATCACCCATAAGTCCTAAAATATCTATAACCTGATCAACACGCTCTATTCCAAAAGAAGCAAGAACCTCTGGAACACCCATAATCTCAACATCTTTACCAGCTTTTTTAGGCTTATACATAAAGATATTATCCGATACAAGTTGCGCATAATCCTTATCAGGAGTCATCATATAAACAGTGTACCCTTCTTTCTCTGCCTTTTTGGCAAGAGTTCCAACAAGATCATCGGCCTCAAAACCATCAACGCATAAATCCGAAATATTTAAACTTTTTAAAAGATTCTTTATATGTGGTATAGACAATTTAATATCTTCTGGAGTGGGTGGACGTTGCCCCTTGTAAGTTGGAAACATCTCGTGACGGAAAGTCTTACCCGATGGATCAAAAACTACAGCTATATGTGTTGGTTTTTCCTTTTCAAGAATCTCCATTAGAGTGTTAGTAAATCCTAATATTGCGGATGTATTTAGACCTTTACTTGTGTATCTTGGTGTTTTTATCAATGCGTAATATGCTCTATAAATTAGGGCATAAGCATCCAAAAGGAATAACTTCTTATCTAAAATCGACTTACTAACCATCTCTTTATATTTTTGTTTATAACTTGCTTACCTATTTATACAAAGATACTAAAGAAGGGGAGAATAAAAACTAGGCTTTTAAGAGAATCCACACAAAATATGGACTAAATATCAAGTAAAGTATACTCAAACTTGTAATAAAGAGCCTATAAAGAGCTAATTAAATCAGTATAAAAATATTCAAGTTCAACTTATCTATAACTTACTAACATCTCATTAACATCCCTGGGAGATGTTGGTGAGATGTTCATGAGATGTTGGTGAACGACTTTATAGGCTCTTTATATTGACTTTATAAGAACTTTATAACGACTTTGTTACATCTTTATCTTAAAATTAATTCTACTTAAACCTTAAGGTATCTTACTAGAGATTCTTAGCAAGAATGCATACAAAAACAATTTAATATCGTATACAATATAGAAATAGAAAATTTAAATAACTTTGCAGAGATAAATATCTATAAGTATGAAAATATATCCTATAAAAGATTGGAATCTAGACATTCCTATTGACAAGCCCCTTGTAATTGCAGGTCCATGTAGTGCAGAATCTGAAGAGCAAACTTTGAATACAGCCAAAGCTTTGAAAGAGGAAGGCATAAACATTTTTAGAGCTGGGATTTGGAAACCACGTACTCGCCCTAATTGTTTTGAAGGGGTTGGAAATATTGGTTTACCTTGGTTAGAGACTGTAAAAAAGGAGACTGGTATGCTTGTCTCGACAGAAGTCGCAAGTGTAAAACATCTTGAGCAGGCATTAAAGCATAATGTAGATATGATTTGGATAGGTGCACGTACAACAGCTAATCCTTTTGCTATACAAGACATTGCAGATGCTCTTGTTGGCACAGACATTCCTGTATTTGTAAAGAATCCAGTGAACCCTGATTTAGAGTTATGGATAGGTGCAATAGAGCGAATTGCTGGTGCTGGTCTTAAGAGAATTGGAGCTATTCACAGAGGATTTTCGGCATATGAGAACTCCAAATATAGAAATATACCTCAATGGCAAATCCCTATAGAACTTCGTCAGAGAATTAAAGATTTATCTATTCTTTGCGATCCAAGTCATATCACTGGAGATGCTAATTTAATAAAAGAAGTATCTCAAGAGGCATTAGATTTAAACTATGATGGTTTAATTATTGAGTCTCATATTAATCCACATAAAGCACTATCAGATGCTAAACAACAAATTACACCTAAACAACTCTCTCAACTTTTAGAAGAACTTGTGATACGAGATATTAACACTAGCGATGCAGAAGTTGGAACAATATTAAATGAGTTAAGATATCAGATAGATTCAATGGATTCTGAGATGATAGATATACTTGGAAATAGAATTCAGCTTACTCAAAAAATAGGTCAATACAAGAAAGAAAATAATATCACCATTTTACAAGAAGAGAGATGGAAGCATATTTTAGATAATGCTATTTCTGTTGGAAAGGGTAGAAATTTGAGTGAAGATTTTATTTCTAAGATTTTTAAAGCTATTCATCAAGAATCGATAAATAAGCAAACTCGAATTATGAATGAGTAAAAGATAGTATGATTTTATATAAAATTGTCTTAAAACATACTTTCTGAGAATTTGATTTTACTGTGTAGCTTATTATGCTATTTTAAATATCGAATTCTCAGAAAGGCCTTTTTCACTGTTTTTTTGCCTTTTCTCAGTTAAAATTAAGATTTCTGAAAATAATCAAAAACAATTTGTGCTTTAGATTTTCCTATCACAGACTCTAAAGATTCTAAATTTGCCTCTTTCATATATTTTGTAGACTTAAATTGTCCATAAAGTTTTTCTTTAGTCTTTTCTCCTATTCCTGAAATACTATCCAATTCGGATGCAATAAATGCTTTAGAACGTTTATTTCTATGAAATGTAATAGCGAATCTATGCGACTCATCACGCAACTGCTGAATAATTTTTAGAGTTTCAGAGTTCTTATCTATATATAAAGGAATAGGATCGCCTGGGAAAAAAATCTCTTCCAGCTTTTTAGCCAGTGAAATAATATTCAGTTTACCCAACAATCCAAGTTTATCTAATGCCAGCATTGAAGAACTTAATTGTCCTTTACCACCATCTACAATAACCAGATCAGGCAAGCCAGTCCCATCCTCCATACAACGTTTATAACGTCTATAAAGAACCTCTTCCATAGAAGCAAAATCGTTAGGTCCCTCAACCGTTTTAATATTAAAATGACGGTAATCCTTTTTTGATGGAACACCACCTTTAAATACCACACAAGATGCAACAGGAAAAGCGCCTTGTATATTTGAATTATCGAAACACTCTATTCTGTACGGGTCCTTATCTAGATGCAAATCGTTCTTCATTGTTTGCATTATTCTACTTAAACGAATATCAGAACGCTTGATAGAATGTTGTTTTAAAAACTCCTTTTTATAGAAAAGAAGATTACGTTTAGAAAGGTCTAAAAGCTTCTTTTTATCCCCTATTTTAGGAACAATAAATCCTGCATTTATATCTAAATCTATCTCAAAAGGAATGATTATTTCAGAAGAGGTACTGCTAAATTTATCACGAATAGCGACTATAGAATATGCCATAATTTCTTCTAGCGACTCATCAAGTTTACATTTAATTTCAGAAGTAAATGATTGAATTATTGCACCATTGACTATCTTAAAGAAATTTACAAAAGCAAAATTCTCATGTTTATCTATATTAAATACATCTACATTATTAATGCTCTGACTAACCACTATAGACTTGGCTTTAAAATCTTCGAGTTTCTTTAATTGTTGCTTAATATCATTGGCCTTTTCAAACTCCATATCCTCAGAATATGTCTTCATAAGAGTCTTCATATACTCAGCAACAGAGCCAATATTGCCCTTTAAAATATTCCTTATTCCACTAATTTGCTCAAGATAAAAAGCCTCATCTATCTTGCCTATACAAGGTGCATCACAGTTTCCTATATGGTATTCCAAACAGGGTTTAAACTTCTTAGCATTTATATTTACAGACTTAAGAGCATACTTACAAGTACGAATTTTATATATCTCCTTGAATAGAGACATAAGCAGATTTGCTAGATAAACAGAGGTATAAGGACCAAAATATTCAGAGCCATCTTTAACAATTGTACGAGTTATTAACACCCTAGGAAAGGGCTCTTTTTTTATAGAAATCCAAGGAAAAGTCTTGTCATCTTTTAGGAGAATATTGTATCTTGGTTTATATTTTTTTATCAGATTATTCTCTAATAAAAGCGCATCTTGTTCGCTGTCCACAAGAATAAATCTTATATCTACTATCTTACGAACAAGAATGCGAGTCTTTACGTTATCGTGATCTTTATTGAAATAAGAAGACACTCTTTTACGTAAATTTTTAGCCTTTCCTATATAAATAACATTATCCTCCCTATCGAAATATTGATATACTCCGGGATCATTAGGAAGAGATTTTATTATTATTTCTAGTTCAGGGCTCATATATTTTATTCAAATAAATCAACAAATTCAAACTTAGAAAACTCGAATAATCCTCTTGAACCAAGCTTTAATTCTGGTATCACTATCAGACTCATAAAGGCCATTGTCATGAATGGAGAATCGAGAGTACAGTCGAATTCTTTTAGTTTATATTTAAGTCTAGAGTAAGAATCCGATATAGTATTTATATCTTTATCCGACATTAATCCAGCTATAGGCAGTTCCAATATATCCGACATATCTTGGCAAGAAACAGCAAGTCCACCTTTAGCTTCTACAATCTTATTAACAACAGATACTATATCATTATCGTTTGTTCCTATGGCCAATATATTGTGAGAATCGTGACTAACAGAACTTGCAAAAGCTCCTTTTTTAAGTCCAAATCCCTTAATAAAACCCACTTGAACAGGCATATTTGTATACCTATTATGAAGAACAATCTTTAAGATATCCGAGTCTAAATCGGAAATAACTTCTCCATTTTCAGTACTTGCATCAACTAATATCTTATCTGAAACAAGAGTACCATCAACTACATTTATAACTTTTAATTTCTTGCCCTCTACATTTTTCACCTTAATATCTTCAACAGAAATCTTTTCTACATTGAAATTATTTATAAGATTTATGGCAGCTGGTTTAATATTAGATTCACCGTTTTCAAAGACTATCTCACCATCAATTACAGTTTTTAGAACCTTGAAATCCTTTAAATCTTCCACTATTATAAAGTCCGATTTATCACCTTCACGCAACAGACCAACCTCTAAATTATAATGTTCTACAGGATTAATGCAAGCTGTTTTTAATATATTAAAGATATTCAAATTTTTATTAACAGCACGCTTTACTATCTTATCTATATGTCCTAATTCGAGTAGATCTTTTGGATGAGAATCATCAGTACACATCATTACATCATTAGGGAACATGTCTATAAGTTCATATAAATCTTCAAAATCTTTAGAGGCACTACCCTCTCTAATTTGAATTTTTATACCAGCCTTTATCTTCTCCACTGAGTTCTCAAAAGAAAAGAATTCATGATCAGTACTTATACCAGCAGCTACATATTTCTTCAGATCATCACCTGATACACCAGGAGCATGACCATCAATAGGCAAATTATATTTTTTAGTTATTTCTGTTTTTGATATACATTCTTTATCGTTATTTATGATGCCAGGAACATTCATAAACTCACCTAAGAATTTATAATCTCCACTTGCTAACATCTTATCAACATCAGATGAATTTATCTCTCCACCACAAATCTCATAAGAGGTAGCAGGTACACAAGAAGGAACACCATAGTAAAATTTAAAAGGAGTATTCTTAGAATTCTCAACCATATATTCCACACCAGCAACTCCACATACATTTGCAATCTCATGAGGATCAGCCACAACAGCCACTGTTCCATTCTTTACTACATTTCTTGCAAATTCATTAGGAGACATCATAGTACTCTCTATATGAATATGAGAATCAACAAAACCTGGCATAATAAAATTTGTATAATCAGCATCGCAATGCTCTACTACAGATTTTATTCCATTCTCATCATAGGTAATTTCGCCTGAAAAAACCCTTTTATTATGAATATCAACTATCTTCCCTATCTCTTTTTTCATCATAAGTTCTTTTTTCAAATACGCATTTCACGTGGAACAGCTCTACAATTATACTAAAAATATCAAAATAAAAAAATGCGATCCTAGAACCGCATTTTAGTATTGATTTCATTTAGAAGTAAACTTCTATCTACCCATTAATATTAATAAAATATTTATATCGGCAGGATTCACTCCAGATATTCTTGTTGCCTGACCAATGGTCTTAGGCTGTATTTTCTTTAATTTCTGTTTTGCTTCTGTAGATAAAGAATCTACTTTGTCATAATCAAACCTTCCATCTATATTTAAGTCTTCTAGTCTTCTTAATTTGTCCGCAATTAATCTTTCTCTTTCTATATATCCAGAGTATTTTATCAATATTTCTGCAGCTTCAATAATCTCTTGTCTTCTGTCTTCTTCTATTTTTTCAACCTCTAATTTAAGAGCTGGAATATAATCGATAAGATCTATTAGACGTATTTGCGGACGAAGTACAATCTCTTTCAATTTAAGTCCTTGCTTAAGAGCAGTAGTTTTTAATTCTAGCAATCTCTCATTTATATACGCAGGCTTAAGAGAATATGTTTTACAGAATTGAATTAGATTATCTCTCTGTACAAGTTTCGTTTTTAATAAAGATAATCTTTCTTCTCCAACCAATCCAAGTTCAAATGCTTTAGGTGTAAGACGAGCATCAGCATCATCTTGACGAAGAAGTATTCTGTACTCAGCTCTTGAAGTAAACATTCTATAAGGCTCATCAACTCCTTTTGTAACTAAATCGTCTATAAGAACTCCTATATAAGCTTCATCTCTTCCTAAAACAAATTCATCTTTATCATTTACTGATAAGTGAGCATTTATACCTGCCATTAATCCTTGAGCACCTGCTTCTTCATAACCAGTAGTACCATTTATCTGTCCTGCAAAATATAATCCACTTATAGCTTTAGTCTCTAAAGTATGGTTTAAATCTGTAGGATCGAAAAAATCGTATTCTATAGCATATCCTGGACGGTATATACGTACGTTCTCAAAGCCTTCAACTTTTCTTAAAGCTCTTAGTTGTATATCAAGAGGTAAAGATGAAGAAAAGCCATTTAAATAGCACTCATGAGTATATTCACCCTCTGGTTCTAAAAATAAATGATGAGCATCCTTATTAGCGAATGTATCAAGTTTAGTCTCTATACTTGGACAGTATCTAGGTCCTATACTCTTAATTGTACCATTAAATAAAGGTGAATCTTCAAAACCAGTACGCAGAATAGCGTGAACTTCTGGATTAGTGTATGCAATATACATACATCTCTGATTCAACTTAGATTTTACATCCTTAGTTAAATAAGAGAATTTATAGAAATCTGTTTCTCCTGCTTGAGATTCAAGTTTAGTAAAATCAACCGAACGAGCATCTATTCTCACAGGTGTTCCAGTTTTCATTCTACCTACATTAAATCCATTTTCAGCTAATTGCTCTGACAGTCCGTATGATGCGGGTTCAGAAACTCTTCCTCCACCCCAACTTACATTTCCTACATGCATTAAACCGCCAAGGAAGGTACCATTAGTCAAGATAACCTTCTTAGAACGTATTTCTACACCTAATTGAGTATGTACACCATTTACCTTTTTATCTTCCATAAGAAGAGAGGTAACACTGTCTTGCCATATATCAAGATTATCTGTATTCTCTATAATACTTCTCCACTCATTAGAAAAGAAAACTCTATCACATTGAGCTCTTGGACTCCACATAGCAGGTCCCTTAGAACGATTCAACATTCTAAACTGAATAGTTGATCTATCTGTTACAATACCAGCATATCCGCCTAAGGCATCAATCTCTCTAACTATCTGTCCCTTTGCAATTCCACCCATTGCAGGATTACAAGACATTTGGGCAATCTTATTCATATCCATTGTTATTAACAATGTTTTAGAACCAAGATTAGCGGCAGCACAAGCAGCCTCACAACCAGCATGACCGGCTCCGACTACTATTACATCATATAATGGAAATAATTCACTCATTGGCAAAATTTTGCTCAAAGTTAGATATTAAATCAATTATTCAGAAGTTCTAATGATAAATTTTCTTGACGAGTCATTTCTTCCTGATCTTCATCACATTTATCATCAAATCCTATAAGGTGTAAAACACCGTGAATAATTACTCTATTAAGTTCTGTTAGATAATCAACTCCAAAGGTCTTAGCGTTGTCTAAAACAGTGTCTACACTTATGAAAAGATCACCACTTATAGTATCACCTTCACAATAATTGAAAGTTATAATATCAGTAAAATAATCATGTTGAAGATACTGTTTATTTATCTCAAGAAGGTATTCGTCAGAACAAAAAATGTAGGTTAGTTCACCTACATTCATATTATTTTTCTCTATAACCTGTGTAATCCATCTCTCCGCCTCTTCGAGCTTGATGTCTATTGCATCAATCTCTTCAAAATTAAAATCAATCATTATGCTATACTTCTTATATTGTTGTAAAAGCGTAAGGTCGCTTTTGAACCTGTGTTATTAAATATTAATTCGTCTGAGAGAGTTCTCATTAAAAATAAACCTTTTCCCTCATCTTCATTTTTTGATTCTATAGGATTAGTAATATTAGTATGATTAAAACCTTCACCTTCATCAGATATTGCAAAATCAAAATACTCATTATTATAATTAAACTCTACAGTTATAAACTTGTTAGAATCTTCATGATTACCAAAAGTAATTGCATTCATTGCAGCTTCTTCTACAGCTAAAGCTATCTTAGCTTGATAAAAATCAGATATACCAAAAGAAATCATAATGTTGCCTATAAACTCTTCAACTCTATTCATGTTCTCTTTTACTGAGGATAATCTAATATTTAGGTTAACTAACATACAAAGTATTTTAACTATTAAATTTCTTAACAAAATAAAAGTACTAATTTATTATAAAATAACAATAAATTAAAACATATTAGGCTTAATATATTTCATCCCTATTTAACTTTGTCGAAACAATGAAATAATGACGAAATATATTTTGTTTGAGTCTCCAAATAGAAAACAATAATATAGAAAAAAAATACACGAAAAACTTTAGTTTGATGAACAGTCTTATTTCTTCAACCAACGACTAGGGTTTTGTTTCGAAGTGTTTTTCCAAACCTGAAACTTAAGAACTGTTTTATGCTCATGATCATCGGTATAAATCATACCAATAGCTTTACCTGCTTTTATTCTTTCTCCTTTTGTAACATAAACTTTACTAAGATTAGCGTAAACAGTCAAGTAAACTCCATGTCTTATCATTACTATATTATTTAATCCAAAAGAGTTAAATATCTCACTTACTCTACCATCAAAAACAGAATAACATTTAGCATATTTATCTGTTGTTATATCTATTCCATCATTTCTTACTTTTGTCTTTTTAGCTACAGGATGTTGATGTACACCAAAACGAGAAGAGATAAAACCAGATCTTGTTGGCCATGGTAGTTTAGATTTTAATTTTGCAAAAGGTTTAGATAAATCAATTTCTACTTTGATTTTCTTTTCCTTTCTTGTTCTTTCCTTCCTTATTCTTTCTTTCTTAATTATCTTCTTAATTAATTTCTTAATCTTAGAAGTCAATCTCGTTTGCGCAATCAATTGTTTTTTTAATCTCTTTTTTAAGTTCTTATGTTGAGAAAGTAAAGAAGAAAGGTATTCTCTATATTTTTCTTTCTCTTGTGCCAATGAAAGTTTTTCATCGTTTAACGACTTTGCTAAAGATTGTTTCTCTTGATATTGGTCAATCAAAATGATAGTAGCCTTATCAAGATTTAACTTTAATTTGTTAATATCTTTAACCAGATTCTCAGTATATTCAGAATATTGCTTTAAATATTTGAGCCTTAAATATGCTTGATTAAAATCGTTTGAAGAAAGAATAAAGATTAATTTATTATTGTTCGATTTATGAAGCCAAGAATTGTATACTATAAAAGAGTATTGCTTTTTAAGAATATCTAATTTGAGAGAAGACTCACTAAGTTTTTCTTTATTTTGATTAACATTCTCACTTAAAGCCAATGCTTCTTGTTCTATATTATCAATAAGTCTTCTTCTGTTATTTATTTGTTTATCAACTAACTCTAGTTTATTAAGAGTAACGACTTTATTCTTAGAGCTCTCCTTAAGAAGTTTATTAAGATATATAATATCTTGTTCTATTTTCTTCTTATTATTCCTAAGTGTTTTTACCGACTGTGAAAATACTGCTGTAAAAGACAACACTAAAAATATAACTAATATATATCGAGAAGATTTTATCATTTTACTATTTCTTCATATTTAGCAGGTATTCTAAAAGGTATTCTAAGTTTATCTTTAAAATAAATACCAGAGTACGACAATGTACATGAGAACTCTTTATTCATTGAACAAAAAGTAAAAGCTAACTTTGTAGGAATCAATTTACTATTGAATCTAGAATAATCAGAATATGAAACATTCATTTTCCAATCTCTATATAACTCAGTTACGTATATTTTATTTACTTTAAAAGTCTCTGGATTAATAAGATTTGTTTGATATATAGTTGTAAATAACTTGTTTTTATATAATTGCCTCTCTACTTGTTTTCTTTTCCTAAGCAGCTTCTTTTGACTCATAGACGTTAATGTATAATAGCCATCAGAAACTATTGAATTGAATTTGTTTGAGATTTTATCATCTAATATATCCTCATAGTTAACTAAATCGTTGGTTAATAAAGATTGTATCAATTCATAATTCAAATCTATTCCTAACTTCTCTTCAAGAAAAGCATAAGAACCTTTGTAATATTGTTTATGATATCTATCTATAAAAGAGACTGAATCTTTTGTAATTAATAAACGTACAACCTCCATTCCTAAAGCAAAATTCAAAGAAATCCATATAGAACTATCCTTTAAAATCCTTATAGAACCTCTGTAAGAAGATGTCTTACCATGTTCATTAATTTTTATATTTACTTTCTTTAGCATTAGTGCCGAATAATTCAGCGAGCTATCTCTAACCAAAGAAAGTAAATGTTTTCTATTTATTGGAGGAAGTTCTTTTTTCTCATGTAAAACACTGTTTTTTACAGTACTACATGAGAATATACTTAATAGAATTATTATATATATATAAACCTTAATATTCTTCATATTATTCAATAAATTTCTTCTCTTTTATTTTACGCTTCAATAAATCACTACCTTTCCCATACTCTACAGCCTTCTTCCAAGCCTGTAGTGCTTCTTTCTCCATATTATTCATAAATAATATATCACCAAAATGTTCCATTAATACAGAAGATTTATCTTGATTTAAATCAATCACTCTTTTCATGTAAAAATAGGCTTCTTTATAACGTTTTCTTTTAAATAATACCCAAGCATAAGTATCCATATATGTTGGATTATCACCCTCAAGTTCTATACATCTAGAAATCATTCTTTCAGCCTTCTCTAGATCTTTACCAGCTAAAGATAAATAATAACTATAGTTATTTAAGACACTTATATTGTCAGAATCTATATCTAAGACCTTATCATACATAATAAATGCCTCTTCCTTCTTGTTTAAATTATATAAACACTCAGCCTGAAAAGAATAAAATTGAGATAATAAAACATTATTTCCATTTACTAAAATAACACCTTTTGAGAGTATATCATAAGCCTTCTGGTTATTATTTTCAGTTATATAAGATATACCATTTAAAATATATGGCATGGCTTCTTCAGGAAAATAAGTAATTGCTTCTTCACTATGTTTTTTCATAGCTTCAAAATCAAGCAACTGATTATCAATCAATAAAAGTGCTTCCCAGATTTTATAAGAATGTTTATCTAAGTCTATTATCTTAAGTATAATTTCTCTAGATCCTTTAATATCCCCCTCTGCTTTCAATACATCAGCCTTTAGTGATAAAACAGCTGGATTTTCAGGATATTTACTTATAAGTTTATTAACAAGAGATTTCAGAAAAGCCCTATCTATATTTAATTTATCTGTATTTATAAAAAGCTTAATAATATACTGTATTTTATAATTAATGTCAACATTATCTTTAAGTACAGCTAATTCTAGATTCTCCTTAAACTTCTCAATATTATTTTTATTCTTGTAATAATTAGCAATATAGAAATATATAAAACCATTTTCAGAATTAATATTTATCATCTTCTTAAAGAGATCTAAAACATTAGCATCTTTATTATTTAAGATGTAAACATCAGATAACATTACTAAATACTCTAGCTTTTTAGGATACTTTTTTATAAGATTAGTAATCTCTTTCTCCGCAGATCTTTTTTCTCCTAACTTATTGAATATCTTATATTTTTGAATAGAAGTATATTCTGAAATTCCCTTTAATTTTTCTATTTTATTATACTTATTAATCGCTATTTTCCATTCCTCTATGGAAGCATATAAATCAGCTTGCATAACAATAAAATCAAGCCTGTCTTTATTCGATTTATATAAATCATTATACAAATCACAAGCTTGCTTTATCATAGATTTTTTTCTATAGATATCTGCAAGCTGTAATTTATACCATATGTTATGTGGATTGTATTTTATTGCATCTCTGAGCAAATACATAGCAGAGTTATAATCGCTATTAAGAATATATATACCTGCTAATTCGTAACGAACAGCAGAACTTGTTTTATCTATACTTAAACAGCGATTAAACCATTTTATAGACATCTTGTAATCTCCTAACATCTTAAATTTAATTCCTTCTATAAAAGAATATTCAAAATCTAAAGATTGATTCTTGTCTAACACTTTTTCTTTATGAAAGGCTGACTTTCTTTTTGAACTAAGGTTATCAACTGCCTTTAAATTAAAAGAGACAGCAAGTAAGAATATTACAAGGACTATTTTACGCATAATCAGATTTTATATACTATATTCTACTCCAGAATAGTCACTAAGGTTTAACTCTGACTTCCCTTTTTTAACAATAGTAGAACATCCTAACATAGAATTATCAAGTATAGTATTAGAAATGCAAGCATTATCCTGAATTATAGAATTTGAGATAACAGAATTAGAAATAGTAGAACCTGCACCTAAAGATATATGTGGTCCTACAATTGAATTAGTAAGAACTACATTCTCACCAATAAAACAAGGCTCTATAATTACAGAATTTATATTTTTAACAGAAGCATCAACTAGGTTTCTATCCTTATTATGCTCAAGAACTCTCTGATTAGTATTTACAGTAGCATTTTTATTACCACAATCCATCCATTCAGTAACCTCTCCTGGCTTAAATACTAAACCTTTATTCTTCATATTCTCAAGAGCATTAGTTAATTGGAATTCACCATTCTCTCTCAAGTTATTATCTATGATATGCTTTAATTCATTTCTTAAATTATCACCATCTTTAAAATAATAGATACCTATTATAGCTAGATCTGAAACAAATTCTTTAGGTTTTTCAACGAAATCAGTAATATTCTTGTTTTCATCCATTTTCACTACACCAAATGCAGAAGGATCTTCGACTCTTTGAACCCATATTACAGAATCTATATCTTTATCAAGAGTAAAATCTGCTTTAAATAAAGTATCAGCAAAAGCAACAATTACGTTTCCACTTAAAGATTTTTCAGCACAATAAATAGCATGAGCAGTTCCTAAAGCTTCTGTTTGATAATAAATACTTCCCTTTGCACCTAAGTTACTAGCAATTGTTAATAACTCTTGCTCTACTTCTTTACCGAAATCTCCGATAATAAATGCAATCTCTTCAATTTGTTCGCCACTAACTTTAGAAATATCTTCGCAAAGACGGTTTACTATTGTTTTACCAGCTATCTTAATTAAAGGCTTAGGTACTGTAAGAGTATGAGGTCTCATACGCTTTCCCATACCAGCCATTGGTATAATTATTTTCATATTATTTATGTATTTTTATTTTCCTGTATGTCCAAAACCACCTTCTCCACGAACAGTGTCTGATAAGATTTCTACTTCCTCTAATATAGCCATTTCAACTTTGTTAATAACCATTTGGCAGATTCTATCACCATCTTTTATATCAACTGTTTTATCAGAAAAGTTTATTAAAATAATTCCTATTTCTCCTCTATAATCAGCATCTATAGTACCAGGAGTATTTAAAACAGAAACACCTTCTTTTAAAGCAAAGCCTGAACGAGGACGTATTTGTGCTTCATATGATTCAGGTAATTCTATAAATAATCCAGTAGGAATAAGTTTTCTTTCTAGAGGTTTAAGAGTAATCGTATCTGATAAATTTGCTCTTAAATCCATACCAGCAGACATTGCTGTTTTGTACTCTGGCAAAGAGTGTTTCGATTTATTTACAATCTTAATTTTCATATGTATCTTTTTTTTTGACAAGTGTCAAAGATACATTATTTTAAAATAATAAACTGTTATTATCTTTTAAACATTAATAGCCTTTCCTTGTATAAGACAAGCATTATAAAGACAAATAACAAAGGTGTTTTTAAGGCCATTTGTAACCAGATATTATCTAGAATAATAAACTTACTAACAACATAAATAGCTAAGGCACTTGCGAAATACAAAGCTATTCTCTTAATATTATAATTAATCTTAAAATATTTTTGACCTAAGAAGTATGAAGTAATCGTCATTACCAAAAAGCAAATAAATACAGCATATGCACCTCCCATAAAACCAATTCTTGGAATAAGAATCCAGTTTAAAGCAATAGTTATTATAGAACCAAATATGGCCATATATGCCCCGTATTTAGTCTTGTCTGAAAGTTTATACCAAAGTGAAAGAGAATAATATATTCCCTGAAAAAGATTAGCCATTAATACCCATGGAAGAATAATAACACCAGAATGATAAGAAGGATCTATTAAGAAAATCAACTTATCAATATAGAACATTATTGCAAGAAATATTAATAATCCAGAAGCAGTAAAAAGATTTAGAACTCCCACATAAATATTTTTTGATTCTTCTCCCTTATGTTTTGCAAAAAAGAATGGTTCAAAAGCAAATCTAAAAGCTTGCACAAAAATAAACATAACAAGGGCAAGTTTATAATTTGCCCCATAAATACCTGTAAGAGCCATAGCCTCATCTGAGGCTAATAATTTTGGAAGTAAGATCTTATCTAGGTTTATATTTACCATTCCAGCTAAGCCTACGATTAGAATAGGAAATGAATATTTTATAATTCTTTTATACAATTCAAAAGAAAAATCATATTTCTCTTTAAAGAATTCTGGCAAAAGAAGAATAAAAGTAGAAAAACTAGCTATCAGATATGAAATGAAAATATATCCTATTCCATATGAGAAATCATAAAAAGGAATATCAATGCCGTAACTTTTTTCTAAATATGGAAAAAGAAGAAGAAATGATAAGTTACAAACAATGTTAATTAAAATGTTTAAACTTCTTAATAATCCAAATTTAATAGCTTTTCCATCCAGTCGTAATTTAGCAAAAGGAATACTTGAAATAGCATCAATGGATATTGTTATAGCCATAATCATTATAAAATCCTTATTAGCGGATATATCTAAAAAAGCATGTATGTTATCAAGAAAAAGATAAACAAGTCCTACAAACATCACAGAGGTGGTAATAAGCGAACTTAGAACAGTACTAAACACTGTAGCTTTTTTTTCTTTAGCAGCAAACCTAAAAAAACCAGTTTCCATTCCGTAAGTTAAAATAACCATAAATATTGCATTGTAGGCCATTAAATTTACTACAGCTCCATATTCATTGTTTGCAAATACGATAGTGTAAAAAGGGACTAGTAACCAATTAAGAAATCTAGAGACTATGGTAGGTATTCCATAAATAACAGTTTCACTAGCTAGCTTTTTTAAAGGATTCATTTTCTCTATGTTTGGTACAATACAAAATTCGACTATTTTTTATTAATGACCAAATAAGCTTTTAAACATCTTAAACATCTATTATATATATATATCTTATTCTTTAAATAAAACTAATGGTAATATATATAGTCTGTTAGTACTGTTAGTTATTTTTGTAACTTTGTAGTGTTTATGTCGTAATAAAGTTTTTGCCTAAACTTGTTAACACATTAGTAACATATATATTCCTTATAAATCAATCAATTAATCTAATTATTAACATCTGTTAGTAACATAAAGATGGTTTAAAATAAAATCAAAACAAGTCTTAATAATTGTTTATATCCTGTTATAAAAGAATAATTACTATTAATAAGATTATGGTGTTAGCTAGGAATATATTATCTATATGAATTATAAATCGGATTATAAAAATATATTTATTAGTTTTTATTATTTTGTTTTCACATACTTATTAACCACTTATTACAGATATTAACAGCTCTATAAACATACAAAAACGTCATATTATGCAAGATTTATTTTCTCAAGAAACCATTACTTATATAATAATTCCAATTCTAATATTCTTAGCAAGATTAACAGATGTCACTATTGGTACAATGAGATTAATATTTGTATCAAAAGGATATAAACTTGTTGCTCCTATATTAGGTTTCTTTGAGATCATAATATGGCTTTTAGCAATCTCTCAAATAATGCAACATTTAGATAATTGGGTTTGTTACGTTGCTTATGGTGGTGGTTTTGCAGCTGGTAACTTAATAGGTATAACGTTAGAGCAAAAATTATCTATTGGAAATGTTATTATAAGAGTATTTCCAAAGAAAGATGTTAGTGAGTTAGCTGATGATTTGCGAAGTCAAGCTTTTGGTGTTTCTGCAATAGAGATACAAGGAAAAGAAGGACGAAAGAAAATGTTATTCTCTGTTATTCAAAGAAAACATATAAAGCAATACATAGATACTGTATTACATCATAATCCACGTGCATTTTACTCTGTAGAAGATATAAAAGCTGTTAGTGATATCTATTCTAAAGCTCCTTCTAGTCCAAAAATACTAAATAGAAATAGAGTAAGAAAAGGAAAGTAAAATAGCTGCTTATGGCAGCCATTTTCTTATTTAAAATATATACTTATTCCAAAGGCTATATTTAATATATCATCAATACCTACATATTCAGTTCGAATACATTCTAACAGATAAGCATCTATAGTGCCTAATTCTGCATAAAACTCAACAGCTTTTGTGAAAGTATTATCTTTGTTTTTATTAAAATCGTAACGTATTTTAGTTCCTATAAATGGAGCTAGATGTATTTTGTTTTGAAAATAATAACTATCTGGATAATGTCTTGGTAAGTGATTGAACGTATTGTTAGTATATCCCCAATTTATAGATGCTCCAACTGTAGAAATAAACGAAAACTGTTTATATATTTTAATAGCTTTATGTAAGTTGAAAGAATTCTTTAGTGCTAATGTAAAAATGCCTTCTTTACTGTTTCCAAAAGTTCTATTTTGAACTCCAAACATTAATGTAACTTCATAGTTTCTACCAAAATTATATCCAGTTCCTATAGACATAAATCCTATAGCTCCTGCATATTGTATTCGTAAATGATCAGGAATAAATACACGCTTAGGTATTATAATTTTCTCATGATTTAGAGTTAAAGTATCTTCTCTTGAGAGGTAATGATCCTTTATTGCGCATTGGCTGTAAGACTTATTAACAAGAAATGAACAAATCATTATTGACAGAATTATCTTAATATATTTCATAGTTTATAAGTTTACTTTCTCAATTTTGATATCATCTTTCTCTATAGTTATAACAAGATAACCTCTATCATTTGCTGCTTCTGTTGTAACATATTTTACTCTAGTTTTACCACCTGTAACATTTTTATATGGACTTTTTATTGCAAAATTATGTGTGTGTCCATGGAAAGAGTAATTAATTTCATTAAGATTTAAATAGTAGTTGAAAATTTGTTCATTACCGTAAGAAAATTGATCATCCCAAGGTTGGATATGCGATATAGGAATTACATGATTATAATTATTATCATTTACTAGATTTTCATTAAACCATTTGAAATCAGGATCTTTCATATCCTTCTCCCATATGATATCATCGAATATAACAAATTTACAATTATTATATACAAAAGTAAAGTTGGTTGGACCAAACATTTCCTTGAATACATATTCACCATTTGCTAGGCAGTCATGATTACCAATAATAGTTACTATTGGTTTATCTAGTTTACTTATAATTTTTGAATACCACTTAAATTCTCTATAGATGGCTGAAAGAGTAATATCGCCTGTATTGATTATAAAGTCATAATCATTTCTTTTATTTAATGCTTTAACTATATCATTGAAATCGTCATAATAAGTATGGGTATCGCCAAATAAAACTATTTTAAAGCTTTTAAATTCGCTTTTATTCGTTTCGTTAATTCTTTTAAGATTCTTATTGTTTTGGTTCTTATCAGAATTTTCAACATTAACTTGATACGGACTATATTCAATAATATTATCACATGATAATAGCGTTAATACGATTGAAATTGCTAAAATAATTTTTCTCATATAATTTCTAGATTTATGTTTTAAACATATATCTTTCTTTATCTACCAAAACAAATATAGAGCTAATTATTGAATGTGTGTTCATTCATTGCGTAGCAAAAATGTTAAAAAAACAAAAGCATTAATAATAGAATATTAATGCTTTGATAAATCTATACTAAGATCTTAAAAATTTATTTTAATGATTGTATTTTTTTTATAATAGAGGTAGAAGAGAAACCATCAATAAAATCAAGAGTTTTAATTTCTCCTCCTTTAGCTTTAAGAATATCATATCCAACAATATCTTCAGGTTTATAATCGTTTCCTTTAACAAGAATATCTGGTTGAATAAATTTAATCAAATCATAAGGAGTTTCCTCATCAAAGAGAATAATAAGGTCCGCAAATTCAAAAGCAGCTAAAAGCAATGCTCTAGACTCTTCATTATTAATAGGTCTATCCTCTCCTTTTAAGCGTTTTACAGAGGTATCAGTATTCAATCCAATAATCAGCTTGGATCCAAGATCTTTTGCTTTAGATAGATAATCTATATGACCTTTATGTACAATATCGAAACATCCATTAGTGAATACAATTTTCTCTTCTTTAAAATGCCAAAGACTAAGAGTAGATTTAATACTACTCCAGTCTTTAATTATCTTGTTATTTATGTATTCAAGTTGATTCATAAACTAGATTAATTTATTATTTGTTGTGTCTGGGAATACTAAAGTAGGTTTATGTCCTTTAGCTTCTTCAAACTCCATAGACGCGTATGAAATAATAATAACAACATCTCCAGGTGCACATTTCCTAGCTGCAGGACCGTTTAAGCAAACAACTCCTGAGCCTCTCTCTCCTTTAATGATATAAGTTTCTAAACGCTCACCGTTATTAACATTAACGATTTGTACTTTTTCATTCTCTATCATATTAGCAGCATCTATCAAATCCTCGTCGATAGTTATGCTTCCCACATACTGTAGATTCGCTTCTGTTACAGTAGCTTTGTGAATCTTCGATTTTACAACTTCAATATACATATCTCTCTTACTTAAAAGTAATATTATCTATTAATCTTACATTACCTGCCTGTACAGTAATACATCCAACAATGCTTTTATTAGCATTCCAATCTGTAACAGGAGTTAATTCTGTATCGTCAACTATTTCAAAGTATTCAACAGTAAATAATGGATCAGAGTTTATCTCTTTAATAACCCAATTCTTAACCTCTTGAACAGTCTTTTCGCCTGCAAATGTAACTGCTTTTGTTAAAGTAGCATGAATAAGTGGTGCATTTTTTCTGTATTCATCTTTTAAGAGCATGTTTCTAGAGCTCTTAGCTAGTCCGTCATCCTCACGAATAATGGGACATTTAACGATTTCAACATCAGAAGAAATTAATTCAACTAATTTGTTAATAACTGCTACTTGTTGAAAATCTTTCATTCCAAAATATGCTCTATTAGGACTTACTATCTCAAATAATTTAGAAACAATTTGTCCTACTCCATTAAAGTGGCCTGGTCTGTTGGCACCTTCCATAACAGAGTCTATATATCCAAAATTAAATACTCTAGTATCAGGTTCAGGATAAATATCTTCAACAGTAGGAGCAAAAACGTAGTCGCATTTAGCAGAAACTAAGTTATTAACATCTTTGTTTAAATCCCTAGGATATGTTTGTAAGTCTTTAGGATTATTAAACTGTGTAGGATTAACAAAGATACTTGCTATGCAAATATCATTTTCGCTAACACATCTACTAACTAGAGATAAATGTCCTTCGTGCAATGCTCCCATAGTAGGAACTAAACCAATAGATTTGCCATCTTTTTTAAGCTTATTAATAAGCTCTATTAGTTCTTGCTTTTTTTCTATAACTTGCATTATTGTTATTTGTATAATTTATGCATCTCAGGATGTATAGTTGTCAGTGCATTTATTAATTCCTGACGTGAAATACCTTCCCTCATAATAATAATAATAGTATCGTCGCCCGCAACAGTTCCTAAAATTTCAAAATAATTCTCATTATCTATTAAAACGGTAACTGCGTTTGCATATCCTGGAAGAGTTTTTAATACTGCCATATTAGCAGAAAACTCAATGCTAATAATTGAATCAGTAATAATAGCTGCAACTTTATCTTCTTTTTGAGAAGTTTGTAGATTACCAGGAACTACATATATATATCCTTTTTCTTCGTCAGGGACTTTTCCTACTTTAAGAGATTTAAGATCTCTTGAAAGAGTTGATTGAGTAGCATCTAAGCCAATAGCCTTAAGTTTTCTCAATAATTCTTCCTGCGAACTAATTCTATCACTTTCTATCATTTTTCTGATAGAGATTAGTCTTTTTGTTTTATTTCTCATTACCAATAATAATTAAGTACTTATACAACAAAGAATCAAAAGTATAAAAATATGGAGTTCAATATATTTATTTTAAATATATATAACTGAGCAAAATTAAATTATTTTTTCATTACTTATCACATATTCTCAATTTAATGCAAAAAACGCCCTTACAATTAAGTAAGAGCGTATATTGTATGGGTTGAAAGTTATATTTATAAAGCTATTTTATTAACTCTATTTTGGTGACGACCACCTTCAAAATCAGTATTGATAAATGCATCAGCAATAGCTTGAGCTTTCTCGTAAGAAATAAAACGAGCTGGCATACCACAAACATTAGCATCATTATGCTGACGAGCAAGAGAAGAAATCTCTACTTCCCAACATAAAGCACATCTAACAGCTTGGTGTTTATTAGCTGTCATAGAAATACCATTACCACTACCGCAGATAGTAAATCCTAAATCAAATTCTTTATTTTCAACTGCATAAGCAAGAGGATGAGCAGTGTCTGGATAATCCATACTCTCTTCAGAATGGCAACCGAAATCTTTAACTTCGTGACCAAGTGATCTGAAATACTCAACTAATCTTTCTTTGTACTGGAATCCAGCGTGATCACACGCAATAGCAATCTTCTTCATCTTATAATAGCTTATTTAAAATTTTGAATTGGCAAACTTACATAATTAGTTTATAACCCTTCCCGTGAACGTTAATTATTTCTACACTATCTTCACTTTTTATGTGTTTTCTAAGTTTAGTTATATAGACATCCATGCTTCTAGCATTAAAATAATTATCGTCTGCCCATATTGTCTTTAGAGCTATATTACGTTCTAATACATGATTGGAGTTAATACATAGTAGACGAAGAAGTTCTGATTCCTTGGTAGTAAGTTTTTCTTCATTTCCATCTGCATGACTTAATACTTGTTTCTTAGAATCAAAAACAAGTGTTCCTACATTAAACAAATCTTGTTCACTATCATTGGCTTTAGAAGAAGAACGACGTAAGATAGCTTCTATACGCATAATCAATTCTTCCATACTAAAGGGTTTTGTCATATAATCATCCCCACCTATTTTAAATCCTTCAATTATATCATCTTTTAGAGATTTTGCAGTAAGGAATATTATAGGAACCACAATATTATTCATTCTAATCTCTTTAGCTACAGAAAACCCATCTTTTTTAGGCATCATAACGTCTAATATGCAAAAATCATAAACATCTTTATAAAACATTTCAAGGGCAATTTCCCCATCTTCACAAAGAGTTACATCGTAGTTTTTTGCATTAAGATATTCTTTAAGAAGCAATCCTAAATTCTTATCATCTTCTGCTAATAGTATTTTTACTTTATTATCCATTTTATAGAGATATGTGATTATATGCAATCAAATTTACAAACTTATTTACAGGAAAACAATAAAATTATTTGTCTTTAATTTTATTTAAAGGTAAGAATATTTTAAATGTAGATCCTTTACCTATAGCACTTTCTACACTGACAGTTCCTCCTTGTTGTTCAATAATCTTCTTTACGTAAGATAGGCCTAGCCCGAACCCTTTAACATCATGTATATTTCCTGTAGAGACTCTGTAAAAGCGTTCAAAAATTAATTTCTGTTCTTTTTTAGAGATCCCTATGGCATTGTCATGTACGTATATAATAAACCAATCGTTTCTATTTTTTGTGATTATCTTAATATTAGGTTCTGTTTCGCAGTATTTAACTGCATTATCTAATAGATTAGTTATTACATTAGATATATGTACTTCATCTACATATACTAAATCATCTTTAGCACTTAAGTCAATAGAAATACTTCCATTTTTATCTTCAACTTTTAAAGAAAATCGTGATGATAATTCTGCAATAAGAGAATTTATATTGATTTTCTTCTGCTTTAACTTTAATCTTGATTCAGTAAAAACAGCCATTTGTAAAACTTTTTCAATCTGATTTGTTAATCTAGAACTTTCCTCTGTAATAATATTAGCTATACTATTAACCATTACTTCAGAGTTATTAACAGAATCATCTTTAAGCATTTGAGAGGCCAATGAAATTGTTGATATAGGCGTCTTTAACTCATGAGTCATATTGTTAATAAAGTCATTTTTTATAGTAGAAATCTTTTTTTGTTTAAAGATAATATATATAGTAAAAGTACAAGTTAATAGAAGTAATATAGCTGTAAATATAGATGGGAATAACATGAGAAATGAACTTGCTAGAATTTCAGATCTATTAGGAAAAATTACATGAATAGTTCCATTTCCAGGTATTACATCATTAGGAAATAATCTTTTTTTATACCTATATTCAGTTTTTTGATTTATATAATTATTAGAGATTTGAAGATATCTATCTCCCTCTTTAATAGCAAATTCATAATGATTAAAGACACCATATTCATTAAGTTGTTCTTTAATCAGGCTTTTTATATCCACCTCACTAATTTTCTCTGAGATATTTCTCCTTGAGTAAGTGATTTGGCTTGCCATTTGCCTTAAGGTATAATTCTTGCTAATAAATTTATTTCTAAGTTCCTCTTGTAATTTACGTGTATTTATAGAGAGATTATTATGATTTTTATGTTTTAGATTACAATCATTAACGCTATATACAAGTGAATCTTTTTGAAAAACATTAAATTGTGTTCTATATGTAGGATTAACATGTTTACTATTTCCAAGATAGAAACGAACTTTCTGATCTATATCAACATAATCTTTGTTAGCTTCTGGAACTAACTTTGTTTTATTTATTTTAGTGCTTATTATTCCAAGTGATTCTCTAATATTAATAACTCCTTCTTTTTCCTCTAGTCGGAAAATAACTTTATCTATAGCTTTATTAACTGCATGATTAAATTGTTCCTTTCTAATTTCAGCAGCAGAAATAAAATATTGTGTTTGAATTATAATAAGAGCAGCAAGAGTTATTCCCATTATAACAGCTAATAATTGAATTCTTTTTTTACTCATAATTATTACTAATTCTTTTTATTTTTGTTGGTATCTTTTATAGGGATATTTAAAAGAGTATCGAAAATTATAGCTGCAAAAATATAAGGAACAGTTTCTATATCGAAAAAAAGTATAACTGATACAATAGTTAAGAAACAACTGTTTATAAGTTTAAGAATCTCTATGAATACAAGTTTTTTTAGATCACTAACCTTAAGGTTAAAGAATCGTAATGTAGCATGAATAAGTAATGCAAAACCAATAGCCCATGTGCCTTTTTCATTTCCTTGATATAACAACATGCCTCCAATAGCAAAAAGAATAATAGCTGTATTATTTATGTATTTAGATACTTTAGGATTCATAATAAAATGTATTTTCTAAATGAACTTATATATTGGTGTGTAAAGATAAACAAAAATACTTGTTTGTTCTATTTTGGATATAAACCAAAAAAAAGTCGCCTCCATGAGGCGACCTTAAATATATCTGTTTATTATTCTCTAACAGCTTTAATACCTGGAAGTTCTTTACCTTCAATATATTCAAGTAAGGCACCACCACCAGTAGAAACGTAAGATACCTTATCAGCAAAACCAAACTGATTAATTGCAGCAACAGAATCACCACCACCAATTAGAGAGAAAGCTCCTTTTTCAGTAGCCTTAACTATTGCCTCAGCAATAGATTTAGTACCTTGCTCGAATGCCTTCATTTCGAATACTCCAACAGGACCATTCCAAAGAATAGTTTTTGAGTTCTCAATAACTTTACAAAAGATTTCAGTAGACTCATGACCTGAATCTAATCCCATCCATCCTTCTGGTATTTCGTTAACATTACATTCTTTAGTATTTGCATCATTAGAGAATGCATCAGCAATAATAGCATCTGTAGAAAGAATAAGTTTAACTCCTTTTTCTTCCGCCTTCTTAAGAATATCACGAGCAGCATCAAGTTTATCATCTTCAACAAGAGAAGACCCAATATTTCCCCCCATAGCTTTAACGAAAGTGAAAGTCATTCCACCACCAATGATTAAATTATCAACTTTACTCATAAGGTTTTCAATAATATCAATTTTTGAAGACACCTTAGCTCCACCCATGATAGCAGTAACAGGTTTCTCAGAGTTTTTAAGAAGCTTATCAACACTCTCTAATTCTCCGTTAATAACGTAACCGAACATTTTATCATTAGGGAAGAATTTAGCTATAACAGCAGTAGAAGCATGAGCTCTGTGAGCAGTACCAAATGCATCATTAATCCAGCAATCAGCTAAATCAGCAAGTCTCTTAGCAAAATCTTCTTTTCCTTTTTTCTCTTCTTCGTAGAAACGTAGATTTTCAAGTAAAAGTATTTCACCAGCTTTTAAATTATCAGATAAATTTTGAGCAGAATATCCAACGCAATCATCAGCAAATTTAACCTCTTTACCAGTTAATTTAGAAAGATGAGCTACAATATGTTTAAGTGAATATTTATCAGTTACACCTTTTGGTCTACCTAAGTGAGACATAAGAATAACAGATCCTTTAGCGTCTAAAACCTTTTTAATTGTAGGTAAAGCAGCTCTTATTCTAGTGTCATCAGTTATATTAAAATTCTCATCTAATGGCACATTAAAATCAACTCTTATAAGCGCTTTTTTTCCTTCAAAATTGTAGTTCTCAATTGTTTGCATAAATGTAATTTTTTTATTAGTGTGTAATATTAACAAAGTTATCTAAAAAATCTTTCCAACAAAACGAGAATATGTATTTCTTCTTGTTTTATGCTTTAGCTCGTAACTTTATATGTTAATTATACATATAATACTGATATAAGAGTTTTAACTAATGCCCTAAAAACCTGTTTATTATGCGATATACCCTATTCTTATTTGTCTTGTTTTTGCAGTTATCATCTTTTGCTCAGGAAACCATACCTAAATCTGGTATTAAATTTGGTGCATATTTAGGTTCTGACATTGCTTTTTTGAAGAACTCGAAACTAAATGATTATCTTGATGCAAATAATTTCCGCACATGTTTAACAAGTCAATTTGATAGTTTTCTTGGGTATACTATTAGGAAGAGCAATAGTCAACTCTCTTTTAATGTTTATCTAAAATATAGCGAATCTTCTATGTTCTCAGGTATTAACGATTCTGAATTCACAACCATAGGTGGAGGTGTAGATATGTTTTATGATATTTTTAGAGACTCAAAATGGAATATATCCCCACTAGTTGGTTTGGTTAAGAGTAAGTATAAATTAAGAGCCCTTTCACGTACAGAGACATCCACACATTCAGGTGAAGATTTTGCTGAGAGTTTATTAATTAATGACTCTTTTATTGTGAATATGGGAGTTCAATTCTCTAGAACTTTTGCTGTATCTATTTATGATATTCGTGTAGGTGTAAATGGTAAATATATGATAGATGTTTTATCTGATACTTGGTTTGGAGATAAAAATACAGAAACAAATAAATTACCTATGTTAGACTTAACAGGTTTTGCTGTAGGACTTGATGTTCGTGTAGAATTTAATCTAAATCGTATATTTGGTATCTCTCCTAATCTTTAATATCTTACAATTACAAAATATCAAGAAGATTAGAGTGAACTTTACCCATAAGAGAGTTAAGAGTATCAACTTCTTGTTCACTCATATCTTTATAAAGATGCTCACGCATCCCTACCATAACATCTTTGCATGGCATTAAGATATTATGAGCCATTTCTGTTGTATATAGCCTAGAAATTCTTTTATCCTTTTCATCCTCACGTACATCAACATAACCAAGTTCCACAAGTTTCTTTACCGACTTAGTAAGTGTAGTTTTATCGCATGCTTGTCTAAAACAAGATTCTTTAAACGAAGTACCTTGAAAGTGAAGAATATCTAATAAAATGAATAGATGTACATCACGTATAGGTATCCCCTTCTCGGCAAGAGTTCTAGAAATATACAGTTTCATTAATCGCGTAACGGAAGAAATTAATCTTCCGTGTTTAGGTGTATCACAGTCTTTCATTTTATTCTATTTTGCACTCAATGGTAGAGGGTTCATCTTTAAATTAGCTTCATATGCTTCGGCAGCTCTTAGTTCTTTAATCTCTTTTGTCAAGAAAATAAGCACGCAAATAAACAGCATGAAATCAGATACTGAACAAGAGAAAAATACGCCATCAAGTTGCATGTAATGTGGAAGAATTAATAAAGCTCCCATAAAGAAAACTAAATATTTTAATAAGAACAATATTCCTGATTGTTTTGGTTTTCCTACAGCTTGATAATAACCAGAGCCAATAACGCAGAAACCAACAAAAGGAAGTCCCATCATATAGAAATACATACCTCGTGTACACATCTCAATAAAAGCTTTATCTCCATTGGTAAATAGCCCAATTATATGTTCTGGGAATATTATCATAGGAATAAATACAAGCATAGAAATACTAGTACCCAGGATTAATGCACGTTTAAGAAGTCCCCTAACTCTATCGTAAGATTTATGTCCATGATTAAAGCCAATTAAAGGTTGAACACCTTGTCCTAAACCTATATTAATCATCATAACAGCCATATAAACAGCCGATATAACTCCCATAGCACCAATGGCCATCTCTCCACCATATTCTTTTAATTGTGTATTTGAGAATGCAACAGTTAAACTAATACTTAATTGTAAAAAGAAGCCTGCAAATCCAATGCTCAAAATACTTTTAATTATTTCCCAATCAGGTTTTAAATTTATCCATCGTAAAGTAAGAACTCTGTTTTTTCTCTTAGTGAAATGATATAGAGTAAGACATGCGGATACGAAAGCAGAAATCTTAGTTGCAACAGCTGCTCCCTCTACCCCCCAATTAAAAACTATTACAAAGAAATAATCAAGAATTATATTTAGTATTGCTCCGGAAAGCATAACATACATTGCTATTTTAGGAGCTCCCTCAGCACGAATGATTGAATTAAGGCCCATGCCCATCATGTTGAAAATAACCATGAAATAGATAATGTTCATATAGGAAGTTGCCATTTCTAACATTGCGTCAGTGGCTCCCATATATATTAGAATATCTTCCATAAACATATATCCAAAGAACATTATTATTGCATTAATAATAAGATAAAGAAACATAGCATTCCCAAGAATTTTCTCTGCTCTATCTTTATTACCTTGTCCCAAAGCAATTGATACTCTACTTGCAGCCCCTATGCCTACTAACATACCAAAAGCTATCATAATAGTAAATAGAGGAAGAGTGACACTTATAGAAGATATTGCCATAGTACCAAGAGTCTGACCAATAAACATTCTATCCACAATATTATATAGAGCGAAGACAAGCTGTCCCACAATTGCAGGTATAGAAAACTGCAAAATCAACTTCATCAAATTACCCTCAGCTAAATTCTGTTTCATATTATTCCCTTTATTAATTTAGTTGCAAAGGAAACTTTTATTAGTTGCATATGCAACTATTCTTTTTCTTTTTTTTATAAGAAATTCTGTAACGATACTTTAAATCTTTATGTATAAGAATTATATACCCCTAAATGCTAATTCATGTATGAAAAAAATTCTTATTATTTCGTTCCTATTTATATGTACAGTTCTTAATGCTCAGGAAAAAAACATTAGTAAAGAAGAGCCAGACAAAGTAATTTTATGTGGATTATACGCTGCATCAGATTATGTTTTTCTTTCTAATAATAGTCTTAATAATCATTTGTCTTCAAATAACTTTTATACTCTTAAGGATGTAGTGAACTTAGGTTCTTTTGGTATATATTATAGACAAAAAGGGAAACCACTTACACATAAATTATATCTTGCATATAATCATAATTTAATATTCTTCTCAAATTCTTATACCAAATTAAACATCTTTCTTGCAGGAATAGAGTGTAGTTATGATTTAACAAACTTAAGTATGTGGAATGTTGAACCATATGCTGGGATTATGGTTGTTAATAATAATATAATGGCTGTTTCGAAAACGGAATGTTCAAGCCTTTCTGGTAATGCATTAGAGGAGGTTTTTCAGTCAAGAGGAGTATTAATTTTAAATCTAGGATTGCACATATCAAGAACATTTAATTATAAATCTTGCAATCTAACTACTGGTTTAAGAGGAGCATATAATATAGATTTGATACGTAATTCATGGTTTAATAATACTTATCAATATTCTGGAAATATGCCTAAATTGAGTTTTTCAGCCTTTACTATTGGTCTTGTATTACAAGTAGATTGTGATATTAATAAGATTATATGTAAAAAATAATAACATGTCTAATAGGAGATATTTTTAAATAAAATGGGAAAGATTAGTTTTAACTTCTCTTTCCCATTCTTTTCTTAAATCATATTATTTAGTTGTTTTGTCCTTCTCTTTTTTCTCTAAAACAATGATATTTATAAATTCTAGTTCTTTTTCTTCCTTATTTAAAGCAAGTCCAAATTCATCTCTAAGTTTTGTTTTAATATCGTCAAAAGAGTTTAAGAATAATTCAATATCATACTTCTCAGTAAGCTCAGTTTTATTAAGTATTATTCTGCTATACTTATTGTTAAGATGGTAAACTAATTTATCTAATTTTGAATTGTTGAGTACAACACAACCTAGTTTATTATTAGAAGTAGACTTACTATCTGTCTTGCAAATATGAGTCATAAGAAGAGAAGAGTCTGCAATTTCCATATTCCATACTGTCTTCAAAATTTTCTCTTTTTCTATTTTAAAATTGTACTGCTTCTTAAGTTCATTAAGTATATTCTCTTTATTATTAGAAGAATTTCCTATCTTATTAACATACTTTAAATCAATCCTATTAGCGAGTAAACTTGCATCATTTGTTTTTATTAATTTATTATTTTTATCTAAAAGATACTCAAATACAGTCTTCATCTTAACATTTTCATAAACGATAGAATCGCCCATGTAGTCAATATTTGTATTAGATCCTTTTAGATTAATCTCTGAAAGTTCAAGAGAATAGTTTTTTGTATCTACATTTATTTTTTCGACACTACCGGCTATTGTTAACAAAGTAATAGCAATTGCTATAGAGTTGTGAGTGAAATGTAATAATATCCCTAGTTTCACAGTATGACGTGTTCTTAAATATGCAAGTAATAATCCCATAACAAATTGTGGAGCAATCAAAATCGGTATAAATAAGATCATCTCTGAGAAATTTTCAAAGTTGAATATATGTACAGAAGCAAATAGTAATGCAGAGAAATAAAGTATTATTTTATAATGTTTATGCCATCCTTTTTTTACAAAATCTTCTACTTTCAATCTATTGTTTTCTCCTGTTATGCCAACCAAAAAGATTAAAAATCTCAATAAATAATTATTTTTATATCTCAAATATCCTCTAAAGATTAACTCTTCAAATAAGGGTGCAATTAATATCACTTGAAGAAGGAACACCCACATAGGTGAATCTCTCAATAACTCCATAAGTTTATGTTCTTGAGAATTAATAAATCCCAATTCCTCTAATAAACTTACCAAAACCATTAATACTCCTACTACTACTATATCTATCAATAATATTGTTAGAAATTTCTTTGTTTTTTCTTTGATAGATTGGTCAGTATATGCCTTCTCTGTTGGATGTTTAAGAAAATATAGTAAATCTTCTGCAATTCTTTTAAAGCTTTTAATCATATTGTCTATTTGTTATTAGTTAGTCTTCATTTGTGGAACTACTAATTTATATTTTTTTTATTATAAAAAATAACTGTATTTGCTTAATAACATTACTTTAACTTTAAGTAAATGATAATACTCCCATTTAGTATTCTCTATAAATCTAAGTACTTTTATAAAAAAATAAAAGGAAAGATGAACGAGATAAAGGATAAATTATATATGCAAAAGGCTTATCAAGAAGCTATTATTGGACTTGAAGATGGAGAAATACCAGTAGGAGCAATAATTGTATGTCAGGATAGAGTTATAGCGAAAGGTCATAATTTAACAGAGCGTCTAAACGATATAACTGCACATGCCGAGATGCAAGCAATAACCTCTGCAGCTGAATATTTAGGAGGCAAATATCTTAAAGATTGCACTTTATATGTAACTCTAGAGCCATGTATAATGTGCGCTGGAGCCCTTGCATGGTCGCAAATATCACGTATTGTTTATGCTGCATCAGACGAGCATAGAGGTTTCTCTCGAATTACCGAACAGATTCTTCACCCTAAAACAATAGTAGACAAAGGAATTATGGAAGAGGAATGCACTAATCTAATGAAAGACTTTTTCAAGAAGAAAAGATAAGAATAGAGTTTCATTTATAGTTCTATCATATACGTATTAAAGACCTATCAAAGACCTATCAAAGTCGCTCATTGTGCATTCATTATGCACTCATCGTATATTCATTGTATATTGATGAATATACAATGAATACGCGATTAATATAGAATAATTGCAGCGTGAGCGACTTTGATAAGAGTTTAGTACAACTTTGGTACGACTTTATTTTGTATATAATTTGTACTCAATTAGTATTAAATATGTCCAGTGTGCAATGAGTGTGCAATGAGCTTGCAATCAGTCTGCAATGAATCAATGCACACTGATTGCAAGCAGATTGCTTACAAAATGCAATTGAGTCAAGCTTGATACGACTTTGATATAAATCACATACAAATTGAGTATAAAGAGAAAACCCTTTAAAACAGAGCTAATAAATAGCAAAAGTTTTAAAGGGTTTTGAGTTTTATCTTTTTAAGCAATTTCTTTTTATAAAGAAATATAGAATTGACTAAAATTCTTCACAGCTAAAATTCAGAGATTTAAGGTCTTCCCAGAAATTTGGATACGACTTACTAACAACTTCAAAATTGTTAATAAGTATGTTTTCTCTAACCAGAGCAAGGGGAGCAAAAGACATAGCCATCCTATGATCGCCGTAAGGATCAATTACAATTGAAGAAGCAATTTTGCCACGAGTTCCGTCCCATGAGAGTTCTCCAGCCTTGTCATCATTAAGAGTATAACCAAGTTTAGCAAGTTCTATTTTAAGAGCCTCTATCCTGTCTGTTTCTTTAATCTTAAGAGTTTCTAATCCTGTAAATGAAAACGCTATGTTAAGAGCACAACAGGTAACAGCAAAAGTCTGTGCAAGATCTGGCATATCTTTAAAATCATGATTTAAATTTTCAATCAAAACATCAGATTTTGCAATAAACACTCCTTTTCGAGTAAAATTAGTCTTAACACCAAGTTTCTCCCACAGTTCTACCTGTTTAATATCGCCTTGGAAAGAAGTTTTCTTCAATCCATTAAGTTTCATTTTTCCTTTCTCTGCTAATGCAACACATTCGTACATGTAGGATGCAGCAGACCAGTCCGATTCTACTGTATATTCCATAGTCTCGTAATTTCCAGCTTCTACCTTAATAGTATTATTTACAAAGCTAGATTTCAAACCATACTCAGCCATTATAGAAAGTGTCATGTCTATATAAGAACGAGATGTTATATTGCCTTCTACTTCTATTGTTAATCCGGTTTTAAAGCGGGGAGCTATAAGTAGAAGAGCCGAGATAAATTGTGAACTAATAGAGCCTTTTAATTTTATTGTGTTATTAGTAAGGTTAGAACCCAAAATTTTAAGAGGAGGATATCCTTCTTTTTCAAGATACTCTATTTGTGCACCTGCACTATTTAATGCATCCACAAGCTCTCCTATAGGACGTTGCTGCATTCTCTCAGAACCAGTTATCTCCCATTTACCAATAATTCCTGATAAATAAGCAGTTAAGAAACGCATACATGTTCCTGCATCTTTAATATCGAACTTGTTATCGTTAGAGAAAAGCACATTGAACATTGTCTTCGTATCGTCGCTATTGGATAGATTGTTGATAGGTTCAAAGCTGTTTGCTATACCGTGAATTATCAATACTCTATTAGATATACTTTTAGAGGCAGGAAGATTAATTTCTCCTTTTACCTTCTTCTTTTTTGTTTTTATAATCATACTATAAATAATCTAGTGCTTCTTTTATTTCTTTTATTTCGCAATAATTGTCTATCTCAAAATTGCCTATATCTATTAATAATGTGAAGTTGATTTTAGAAGATGTATTCTTTTTATCATGCTGCATTATTTCTATCAATTCGTCTTTGCAATCTGTTGTAGTAAATATGGGATAAATGGCTTTAATTTTTGAGGTAATATCTTTTAATTTCTGTTCAGGGAAATCTTTCTTAAGATATGATAGATAGAGTTCTGATATCATACCCAAGGCTACGGCCTCTCCGTGGTATAAATCTATATTGTTCATTAAAGAATAGCTTTCTATGGCATGACCAATACTATGCCCGAAGTTTAATGCCTTGCGTATGTTTTCTTCTTTTGGATCTTGCTCTACGAAATACTCTTTTATATCTATAGATTTGGATATTAATAATCCAAGATCATAGTAATCAACATTATCAAGATCAAATGTTAATAAGTCTTCAAGATACTTTTCATCGTGGATAAGAGCATGTTTAAGCATTTCTCCATATCCTGAGATTATATTCTTTTTGCTTAATGTCTTTAGAAAGTCAGGATTTACTAATACAGCCTCTGGTAAAGAGAATACTCCTATTTGATTCTTTATTGAGTGCATATTGAATCCTGTTTTTCCACCTGCTGAAGCATCTACTTGAGCTAATAAAGTGGTGGGGATATTAATATAGCGAATACCTCTTTTATAACATGAAGCTGCAAAGCCACCTAAATCGCTAATCATTCCACCTCCTAAGTTTATGAAAAGAGAGTTGCGTTTTGCTCCTCCTAATTCTAATTCGGACCATATGTGCATTACTGCCTCTATGGTCTTATTCTCTTCTCCTGCTTCTATGATTATTTCGTAGGCAGAATCTATGTTCTCAATTCCATCAAGAAGACTTCTACAATACTTCTTTGTATTTGTATCCATCAAAAGAAAAAGTTTGTCGTAATTTATCTCTGAAAGCTTTGTTGATAAGTCTTCTTTCAGCTTGTATGTAGTAAGGGCTTTTGAACTAGTATCCATATTTTCAGTGAATTAGTAAAATTTTACCTCTTTGTTTTTTATCTTTGGTATAAGCAAAAGTAATTAAATTATTTATTTTATGGACGATGCTCTAAGGTATAAGATAGCTATTAGCATGTTTAAAGGAATAGGCCCTGTATTAGTAAAGAAACTAATTGAACATTCTGGTAGCATAGAGGCTTTTTTTGAAGATAAAAATCTTGATGTAAGTATAATTCCCAACTTTGGAAAAGAACGAACGTCTAGGATTGATAGAGAACTTGCTTTGATAAATGCTGATAAGGAAATAGAATTTTGTTTGAAGAATGGTATTCGCATTATTACTGATGATGACGATGATTTCCCTCTTCGTCTGAAATATATTCCTGATGCACCTTTACTTATATATTGTAAGGGTGATATTTCTTTTAATAATGAGAAAGTTGTTTCTATTGTGGGTACTCGACGTGCTTCTTTATATGGAAAGAATGCATGTGATGATATTGTTAGGGGTTTTAAAGAGCGAGGACATGATCCCGTTATTGTAAGTGGACTTGCTTACGGTATAGATGTGGCCGCTCATAAGGCTGCTCTTGATAATGGACTTAGAACGGTGGGTGTTGTGGCTCACGGATTGAATACCCTCTATCCTGCTGCACATAAAAATATTGCTAGGCAGATGGTTGAATCTGGTGGTGCTGTTTTAAGTGATTTTTCTACCCTAAGGACTGCTGAGGCTAAGAATTTCTTAAAGAGGAATAGAATAGTGGCCGGTCTTGCCGATGCTCTGATCGTTATAGAGTCTGCTGAAAAAGGTGGTTCTATGATTACTGCTACCCTGGCAAATTCCTACGATAGAGATGTTTTTGCTCTTCCTGGTAAGACTTCTGATAAATATTCTAGGGGGTGTAATCTTTTAATTAAACAATCTAGGGCTTCTTTAATTGAATGTGCTGAAGATATAGAATATCTAATGGGATGGGAAATTAATGAACCATTTACACCTGAAATTAAGTTGCCTTTGCAAGAATTGAGTAGTGAAGAGAGTATAGTTTATTCTTTTGTAGAGAAAAATCAGAGAGTTTTAATTAATGATATCGCTTTTTCTACAAAAATCCCACTTGGAAAATTAAGTGCCATTTTGCTCTCTTTGGAGCTTAAAAACATGCTCTTTTCACTACCAGGAAATATGTATACTATTGGTGGATAATTCTCTAGTACCTTTCTTTCTGTTTTATAACACCTTTAGGTTTTATCCAATCGATTGCACTAGTAAATGTTTTTTTAATTTTTATTCTAAAAAAAAGACTGAAATGATTATGTGTTTTATAAAAATTATATACATTTGAAGCGTGTTTAAAGAATAAAAATAACACTAATTTTTTATAACAAAGTTATGGAAGCAAATATGAAAGAATTCATTGCAGCCCTTGAGGCTAGAACTCCTGGTGAAGCTGAATTCCACCAAGCAGTTGAAGAAGTAGTAGAAACAGTATGGGATGTATATAATGCAAACCCAAGATACAAATCTGCTAAGATCTTAGAAAAAATGTGTGAGCCAGAAAGAACTATCATGTTCCGTGTGCCATGGATTAACGATGCAGGTGAAGTAGAAATTAACCGTGGTTACCGTGTTGAGTTTAACTCAGCTATCGGACCTTACAAAGGTGGTTTAAGATTTCACCCTACTGTAACATTATCTGTTCTTAAATTTTTAGGATTCGAACAAACTTTCAAAAACTCTTTAACTACTCTACCTATGGGTGGTGGTAAAGGTGGATCTGACTTTAACGCTAAAGGTAGATCAGATAACGAAATTATGCGTTTTTGCCAATCTTTCATGACTGAGTTATGTAAGCATATTGGACCTAATACTGATATCCCAGCTGGTGATATAGGTGTTGGTGGACGTGAGATAGGTTATCTTTTTGGTCAATATAAAAGAATTCGTAACGAATTTACTGGTGTATTAACTGGTAAAGGTTTAGAATTCGGTGGTTCATTAGTACGTCCTGAAGCTACTGGTTTCGGTTCTGTATACTTCGCTCAGCACATGTTAGCTGAACAAGGTGAAGACATCAAAGGTAAAAGAGTTGCTCTTTCTGGATTCGGTAACGTTTCTTGGGGTGCTGCTGCAAAATTAACTGAATTGGGTGCTAAGGTTGTTACTATTTCTGGTCCTGACGGATACGTTCTTGACGAAGCTGGAATGGATGCAGAGAAAATAGCTTATATGTTAGAGCTTCGTGCTACTAACAATGATGTTGTTGCTCCTTACGCTGAGAAATTCGGTGCTAAATTCTTCGCTGGTAAAAAACCTTGGGAAGCTAAAGTTGATATGGCATTTCCTTGTGCTATCCAAAATGAACTTAACGAAGACGACGCTAAGCAATTAGTTGCTAACGGTTGTAAATATATCGTTGAGACTTCAAACATGGGTTGTACTGCTGAAGCTGTAAACTATTCTATCGAGCATGCAATTTTTGCTCCTGGTAAAGCTGCTAATGCAGGTGGTGTTGCTGTTTCTGGTCTTGAGATGTCTCAAAACTCTATGAGATTCAACTGGACTGCTGAAGAAGTTGACGAGAAATTAGCTCGTATCATGAAAGATATTCACGATACTTGTGCTAAATATGGTAAGAAAGACGGTAAGATTAACTATGTAGCTGGTGCTAACATTGGTGGATTCATCAAAGTTGCTGATGCAATGGTTGCTCAAGGACACGTTTAGTCTTAAGCATTAAATATATAAAAAGCCGATTCCTTTGGGAATCGGTTTTTTTTTGTTTATTTCTTAATTATATTTGTAACATGTTTATAGATACACATGCACATATATATTCTAAGGAGTTTAATACCGACGTGGCCGATGTTATTCAAAGGGCTAAAAATGCTAATATAGAGAAAATTGTTCTTCCGGACATAGATTCTCTTGTACGGGCAGATATGCTTAAACTTGCCGATTCGTATCCTGATTATTTATTTCCTTGTATAGGTTTACATCCTACTTCTGTAAATGAAAATTTTAGAGAAGAATTGGATTTACTTGACAAGGAGTTGAGTTTACGTAAATTTTGGGCCATAGGCGAAACAGGAATAGACCTTTATTGGGATAAAACTTTTAAGGATGAACAAGTAGAAGCTCTAAAATATCAACTGGATTTATCTTTAAAACATAATTTGCCTATTATTATTCATGCTAGAGATTCGATTACAGAGATTTTCGAAGTTCTTGAAGGATATAAGTCGAAAGGCATAAAAGGTGTACTACATTGCTTCCCTGGCGACTTAACTGAGGCAAAAAAAGCAATCGATTACGGACTTTTACTTGGAATAGGTGGTGTTTCAACTTTTAAGAACACCCATCTTAGAGAAGTGATTAAAGAAATAGATTTAAAAAATATTGTTCTAGAGACTGATTCTCCATACCTTGCACCTGTTCCATTCCGAGGAAAGAGGAACGAAAGTGCTTATGTCGTTGAAATTGCTGATATGCTTTCTGGCATTTATTGCATGGATATTGAGAAGATAGGTGAGATTACAAGCAATAATGCAAGAAGATTATTTAATTTTTAAACTTATGGATACTGAGAATAAAGGTGTTTTAATTATATATACTGGTGGTACTATAGGCATGATGAATGATCCTGTTACAGGTTCTTTATGTCCTTTTAGTTTTGAAGAAATAGCTAAAGAGGTTCCGGAAATACAGGAATTTAACTTTAATATTGATACTCTTATTTTTGATGAGCTTATTGATTCTTCTAACCTTAAGCCTGATGTTTGGGTAAAGATTTGTAATATTGTTAAAGATAATTACGAAAAATACGATGGTTTTGTTATTTTACACGGAACTGATACTATGGCTTATTCGGCTTCGGCTTTAAGTTTTATGATAGATGATCTTGCTAAGCCAATAGTTCTTACTGGCTCTCAATTACCTATTGGTAAAATTCGTACTGATGGTAAAGAGAACCTTATTACATCTATAGAGATTGCTGGGGCTAGAGAAAATGGAAAAGCTATTGTTCCTGAGGTTTGTCTTTTCTTTGGTGAGAAACTTTTTAGAGGAAATAGAACAACAAAGTTTACAGCTGAACATTTTGATGCTTTTAATTCTCATAATTATCCATCACTTGCTAAAGTGGGAATTCATATTCACTATAAGTATAAGGTTATAAATGAGGTTCCAGTTTCTGATATGCCTATTAGTATAAATACAGAGATAGATAATAATGTTGCTATTTTAAAGATATTTCCAGGTCTTAACGAGAATTATGTAGATGCAGTTATTAATACAAAAGGATTAAAAGCTCTTATTATTGAAAGTTACGGTGCTGGTAATGCTCCTACCGAAACTTGGTTCATTAATAAAATAAAAGAAGCTTTGGCAAAAGATATTATTATTTTTAATGTTACGCAGTGTCAGGCTGGTAGAGTTGATATGGGACGTTACGAAACCTCTTTAGAACTTTTAAATCTTGGTGTCGTTAGCGGATATGATATTACAACTGAGGCTGCTGTTACAAAAATGATGTATCTATTAGGTAAGTATAACAACAAAACAGAAATAATAAATTTTTTAAATATGTCTTTAAAAGGTGAAATAAGCATATAGAATGTGTGACTTTAACATTTTTTTAGTAATTTGGTGCACTGAATTTTTTGTGTAAATGAAAAATTGATGTTGAATTGATCATAGAAACCAATATAAATCAATTAGTTAAAAACAAATTTTAAGTATAAACTAAACCAGTTAAACAGACCATGAAAAAATTATTGGCTTTAATAGCAGTTTTCGCGATGCTTACTTTAGGAGTATCACAAAACGTAGTTGCACAAGATGATGCAGCTGCACCAGCTAACCAAGAGAATGTTGAAAAAGCAGCTGACACTGCAGTTGTTGCAGAAACTACTACTGCCGCAGTTGTAGAAACAGTAGAAACAGTTGCTTCTGATGCTGACGAAGTAGAAAGTACTTCATTACACGCACAAATTAAGAAAAAATTCATTGAAGGTGGTGCAGGATTTATGTCTACAGTACTTTTATGTCTTATCTTTGGTCTTGCTATTGCAATCGAGAGAGTTATTTATCTTAACCTTTCTGCAATTGATCACAAGAAATTATTAATTAAAGTTGAAGAGGCTCTTCAAAAAGGTGGTGTTGATGCTGCTAAAGAAGTTTGTCGTACTACTAGAGGCCCTATTGCTTCTATCTTCTATCAAGGTTTCGACCGTTTCGACCAAGGTGTTGATGTTGTTGAAAAGTCTATAGTTTCTTACGGTTCTGTTCAAATGGGATTATTAGAAAAAGGATTATCTTGGTTATCTTTATTTATCGGTCTTGCTCCTATGTTAGGTTTCATGGGTACAGTTATTGGTATGATTAGTGCCTTTGACCAGATTCAAGCAGCAGGTGATATTTCTCCAACAGTAGTAGCAGGTGGTATTAAAATTGCCCTTATTACAACTGTAACAGGTCTTATCGTTGCTATGATTCTTCAAGTATTTTATAACTATTGTATTTCTAAAGTAGACAGTATCGTTAACAACATGGAAGATGCTTCTGTTTCTTTATTAGATATTATTGTTGAACATAACAAAAAAAATAAATAAGACATGACAGATTTTGGTAAATATTTACGTTTTGCCACTATTGCTATGTTTGTCATTACTGGTATTCTTGCTGGCTTTTTTTACTTCGGTGGTGAAGTAGCAAATCAGGCTCACAGAACTCCTGTATATACAAACTCAATAATAGTTTGGGCATACATCCTTATAGCAATTGTAACAGGATCTGCTGTTCTTTTTGCTATAGCATCCTTCTTTACAAATTTTAAAGAAGCTAAAAAAGGACTATTCGCAATGATAGGACTATGCGTTGTACTTCTTGTATCTTACGCTATGTCTGATAATACACCTTTTGACCTTCCTGGTTACACAGGTGGTGATAATACACCTGCTACGCTTACATATGCTGGTACTGTGTTATTTACTACTTATTTCCTAGGCATAAGTGCAATCGTATCTATCTTTGCAACAGAGATAATTAGTAAGAAAAGATAAATTTCCTGTAGAAGAGGACATAAAAAAATAAATTATGGCTAGAAAAACACCAGAATTAAACGCCAGTTCAATGGCGGATATTGCTTTCTTGTTGCTTATCTTCTTTTTGGTAACGACGACAATGGATGTTGATTCAGGTATCTACAGAAAATTACCTCCTTTACCAGAAAAAAACGTAGAAGTTGTGGACGCTAAGGTTAAACCTAGAAACGTTCTTCAAGTTCTTATAAATGATTCTGACTTACTACAGGTAGGTGGAGAGATTTTAAATGTTAGAGACCTTAATGCTAAGGTAAAAGACTTTATTCTTAATCCAGCTAACAACCCTAAATATTCAGAACACAAAGCTAAGGATGTTGAATTCTTTGGTCAAGTTCAAGTTTCTAAGGGTATTGTTTCTTTACAATCTCACGTTGGTACTTCTTATGAGATGTACATACGTATTCAAGATGAACTGGCGAAAGCTTTTAATGAAATGAAGGATGATAAATCTTTCACTAGGTTTGGTAAGCATTATAAAGATCTAAATGAGGATCAAGTAAGTGCTGTTAAAAAATATGTACCAACAGCTATTTCAGAAGCAGAACCTAAAAAAATTGGAGGGAAATAATTATGGCAAAGTTTAAGAAAGACGGTAGCAAGGAACTTCCTGCGATATCAACAGCATCGCTTCCAGATATTGTATTCATGCTTTTATTCTTTTTCATGGTATCTACTACTATGAGAGAAGTTGATTTAAAAGTAAAGAATAGTTTACCACAAGCATCTCAGGTTACTAAACTTGAGAAGAAGTCTTTGGTAAGTACAATTTATGTTGGAAGTCCTAAACAACAGTTTCAAAAGAACTTCGGTACGGAACCTCAAATTCAGTTAAACGACCAAATAGCTAAAGTGGCTAGTGTAGGTGGTTTTATTGCTGCAGAGAGAGAGTCTCGTAAAGAAGAAGATAGAAATAAGATGACTGTATCTATTAAAGCGGATTCGCGTACAAAGATGGGTATTGTCACTAATATCAAGCAAGAGCTTAGAAAAGCTCAAGCTTTGAAACTAAACTATTCTGTTAGAAAATTAACTAAGTAAAATTAGTTGTTTTATAAATACAAAAAAGCCTTCAGATTTTCTGAAGGCTTTTTTATTTGTATCAATCAGTAGAGATTATATTACCATTCCTGCTGCTACTGTTTCGTTTGTAGCTTCATTAATTAGTATTAAACTTCCTGTTACACTATTAGTTTTGTATGAGTCCACAAAGATAGGCTGAGTGCATTTTAATTTGATATTTGATATATCATTCATCTCTATCTTTTTATCCTCTGTATCTTCTTCTAAAGTGTTTATGTTGATTTTGTTATTTATAACAGTAATCATACATTTCACTTCTCTTGATGAAGTACGTAGAATATATTTTCCTCTTAACATCATAGCTTTCTCGTTGAACCAACAAAGCATAACATCTAACTCTTTAGTTATTGTAGGAATATTTGAGCTTGGCACTATCATGTCACCTCTTGAGATATCTATTTCATCTTCTAGACATATAGATATGCAATCACCTGATTTAGCCTCGTTTAATTTTTCTTCAAACTTATCTAAGCTCTTAATTTTACTTGTGCGCATAGATGGAAGTATTGTAACTTCTTCTCCATAAGTAAATGTTCCACCCGCTACTCTACCTCCGTATCCTCTATAATCAGGAAAATCTTTAGTTTGAGGACGAATTACTGTCTGAACAGGAAAACGTGCATTTGCTAATATATCTGTATCAGCAATTTTTACAGTTTCCAAAAGATCTAAGAATGTTGAACCTTTAAACCATGCTAAGTTTGGAGTATTGTCTACTACATTGTCTCCTAGTTTAGCACTGATAGGAATTATATGTATATTTTTTGCTCCTACTTTTGAAGCTAGTATCTCTATATCTTTTTTAATCTTATTAAAAGTTTCTTCAGAATAGTCAACTAGATCCATCTTATTTACACAGAAGATAGTGTGTTTCATATTTAATAAAGAAGCTATAAAAGAGTGACGAGTTGTTTGCTCTATTACTCCCGCTCTAGCATCAATTAATATTACTGCCACATCAGCTGTTGATGCACCTGTTACCATATTTCTTGTATATTGAATATGTCCAGGAGTATCTGCTATAATGAATTTTCTCTTTGGTGTTGAGAAATATCTGTATGCTACATCTATTGTAATTCCTTGTTCTCTTTCAGCTCTTAATCCGTCAGTTAAAAGAGCTAAATCAACCTCTTCTTTTCCTCTTCTTTTTGAAGATTCTGTGATGTGTTCCATCTGGTCTTCGAAGATAGATTTACTGTCGTAAAGTAATCGTCCGATAAGTGTACTCTTACCGTCGTCTACACTTCCAGCTGTTGTAAATCGTAGAAGGCCTATTTCTGCTTGTGTATTCTCCATAATGAATTCCTAATTCTTAATTTTAATTACTAAAAGTATCCTTCTTTCTTTCTGTCTTCCATAGCTGCTTCAGAACGTTTATCGTCTGATCTACCACCTCTTTCAGTGATTCTTGATGCTGCTATTTCAGTTACAATATCTTCTAGAGTATTAGCTGTAGAAAGAGTTACTCCAGTACAAGTTATATCTCCAATAGTACGACAACGAACATCTAATTCTTGTACTTCTTCATCATCTTTAAGAGTCATGAAATCGGCGTGAGCCAACCATGTACCATTACGTTTGAAAACTTTACGTCTATGAGTATAATAAAGACTTGGAAGGTCTATATTCTCTTGCATTATATATTGCCAAACATCAAGTTCTGTCCAGTTACTAATAGGGAAAATTCGGAAGTTCTCGCCCATATTCATACGTCCATTAAAGATGTTCCATAATTCTGGACGTTGATTTTTAGGATCCCACTGTCCAAATTCATCTCTATGAGAGAAGAAACGCTCTTTAGCTCTAGCTTTCTCTTCATCACGTCTACCACCACCAATAGCAGCATCGCATTGTAGATCTTCTAATCCATCAAGAAGAGTTACTATTTGAAGTTTGTTTCTACTTGCATTGATTCCTTTTTCTTCTACACATTTTCCTTGATCTATAGAATCTTGTACATATTTAACGATTAATTCGCAACCTAGTTCTTTTGCTAATTTATCTCTATAGTCAAGAGTCTCTTGGAAGTTATGCCCTGTATCAATGTGAAGTAAAGGGAAAGGAATTTTACCTGGCCAGAAAGCCTTCTTAGCTAAATGAACTAGTAAGATAGAATCTTTACCTCCTGAAAAAAGAAGGGCTGGACGCTCAAATTGCGCTGCAATCTCACGCATAATAAAGATTGCTTCGTTCTCTAGTTCTCTTAGGTGTTTACTATTAATTTCTAAAGCACTCATATCTAATTATGAATTATTAATGTTTATTTTTATTTATCTGCTTAATAAGCTTCTATTTACCGTGAGTATGAAGACCACATTCTTTACCAGAATTATCTTCCCACCACCATCTGCCAGCTCTAAAATCATCGCCTGCTTTAATAGCTCTAGTACAAGGTGCACAGCCTATGCTTATGAAACCTTGGTCATGAAGAGAATTGTAAGGTACATTCTTTTCTTTTAGATATGCCATTACATCTTCAAGACTCCAGTCATATATTGGATTTACCTTTAGTAAGCCATATCCATGGTCTTCTTCTAGCATTTCCATTTCTGTTCTTCCTGTAGATTGCTCTGAACGTATTCCTGTTATCCAGCATTTATGTCCTTCAAGTGCTCTTCTTAAAGGTTCCACTTTTCTGATATTACAGCATTCTTTTCTATTTTCTATAGAGTTGTAGAAGCTATAAGGACCCTTTGTTGATAATAGCTTTTGTACATCTTCTGTTTTGGGATAGAAAATCTCTATCTCTTTATTGTATTTATCTCTAGTAGCATTGAACACTTTATATGTTTGTTCGAAAAGACGGCCTGTATCAAGACTAACAATTTTGATATCTATATTGTTAGAAAATATCATATCTGTTATTACTTGGTCTTCTATGCCGAAACTTGTAGTAAATACTATCTTTCCAGGAAATTCTTCTGATATTGCTTTTAGAGAATCTATAAGAGATAGTTGATGTATCTTTTTATTTAAATCTGTTATATTCATTTTGCTATTATTAATCGTTAGTGGCATTCTTGTTTATATATATCCTTCTCAAGACTTTTCGCCTGTAGATATTATACTTTCTTATATACACTCTCATCTTTCCCCATCTTACTGTATTCCATGCTCTTTCGTGAAAAAAGTATAGTATCATTTTGATGACTGCCTCGGCTGAGGCTACTCCTGTTGCTTTTTGTGCCGCATATGGATCGTCTCCAAAAATGTATAGGGTTAATAGAAATGTTGTTGTTGATGCGATAAGTCTCCATGTGATTGCTTTTGCAATACTTTTCACTGGTCTATCTCGAACTTCAGATGATTCATTTATTGTAGTACTTTTATCAGACATACGGTGGCTTATATATATTTATTAACTAACAAATATACATGTTTGTCCTAACATACAGCTTCGTTTTTCTACTTGTTTTGGCATAGGTATTTATGCTTATGATTTTTTTTGGCTTAATGTATTAATTTCTATTTTGTTTTTTTATATTTGCAAGTGATAATGAATACTCATTCATTATTTTAATTTTTTAACTATATGGCAAGAATAGTAGATGAAACTAAATTAGAAAGAGTTCATGAAGCATCTATGAGTCTTATTGTATCCAAAGGATATGGTGGAGCTTCTATTTCTTCTATAGCAAAGAGAGCTCAAGTGTCCGAGGGATATTTATATCGTTTTTACTTGGGTAAAGAAGAATTAGTTAATGTGCTTCTTGATGCTAAAATTACTGAAATAAGTGAAATTATTGAGGCTTACCTAGCTAAACATGAAAATGCTGAGATTATAATAAAGAAATTATTGTCAGCTATATGTGAGATAGGATTAAATAACCCTACACAAATAAAGTTTTTATATGTGATGTTGGGTTCTTATAATTTTGCTATTTCTGATTCTATTAAATCTTATCTTCTTGAATTATGTTGTAGGATTAGATCATTGGCAGTTAAACAAGGTCTGCACTCTAAAGACTTAGATATAGATCATTTTTTTAATATGATACTAATCTATCCAATTCAATATATTAATCTGCGATTAAAAGAATTTTCTCGTCCCGGTGGTTTTACTGAGGCAGATAAGGAGTCGCTTATTGATTTTGTTATGAAAACACTAGCAGTTAATTGTAAATAAATTTAGAAAATGAAATTACGAATTACATCTTTTATTTGCTTGTTTATATTATTATCGGGGAATGTATTTTCTCAGGCAGATAAATTAACATTAAGTTTTGAAGAGGCTTTAAATATGAGTTACAAGAATAACTCTATCTTTAAGCAAAATGACTTATTAAAGAGAGAAAAAGAGCAAGAACGTAAAGCAGCTTTTGGTTTATATATGCCACAAGTGAGTCTTAGTGCTAACTATGTGTATATGCAAAAGGATTTGCATTTAGATATGACACCTGTGAGAGACGCTATTACTCCTTTATATGATATCTTAGGAAATTATGGTAATTTTAAAGGAGTATCTATTCCTGGAATGCCTGGTAGATATCTTATAGATCCTACAACAGGGAAACCTGCAATGAATCCAATGACTAAAAAACCTTTAGATGTTTCAAATCTTCCTTCAGTAATATCTGGTGGTAGTGAAACAGATTTTATGAATTCTAAATTACGTCCACAGATTGCTGCCGGAAAAGATAAGGTGATGTCTGCTCAATGGGATCAAATGATTCAGAAGAAGAGTTTTGCTACTTTAGGAGTGAATATGATGTGGCCTTTATATGCAGGAGGAAAAATTCGAGCTGCTAATAAGGTTGCAAAATTAAAGATGACTGAAGCTGATCTTAAAGCAGAGCAGAAGACATTCAAACATATAGATCAAATGGTTGAGCGTTATTATGGTTTGTGTCTTGCTCAGCAAGTTAAAACTGTAAGAGAAGATGTTTATAAGGCTATGAAGAATCATATGAGGGATGCTGAGAAGATGTATAAGTCTGGTCTTATTGCAAAGGTTCAATATCTTCATGCTAAAGTTTTTTTCGATGATGCAGACAGAGAATATAAGAAATCAAAAAGACAAGTAAGTGTTGTTAAGAAAGGTTTATCTAATACTTTAGGAATAGAAAAGACAGATATCATTACTATTTCTAAACTATTCTATTTAAAAGAAATTAAAGATTTAGATTATTATAAGAATTCGGCTAAAGAGAACTCTCCTATTCTTAAGATGGTAGAGAATAAGAAATCAATGGCTAGACAGAAATATAAGGTAGAGCGTGCTGATCTTCTTCCTTCTGTTGCTGCTATGGGCATGTACGATATTGCTAATAAAGATTTATCGCATATGATGCCAGAATATATGGTAGGTATTGGACTTAAGTGGAATATATTTTCAGGACAAAAATCATATAGGAAAACAAAGGCTGCTAAGCTTACTATAGAAAGAGTTGGACAAATAAAAGAGAAGTATGAGTCTGACATAAATACAGGAATTACAAAATATTATGAGACTCTTCAAATGTATATAGAGCAACTTGAAGCTTTAAATACTTCTATGAGTTTTGCTAATGAATATTATTCTGTACGAGATAAATCTTTTAAAGAAGGAATGGCTACTTCAACAGAATTGGTTGATGCTAAATTAGTTGTTACTAAGGTACAGATAGATAGATTAAAAGTGCTTTATGATTTCGATGTTTGCTTATCCAAGTTATTAGAATTATCGGGATTATCACACAATTTTGTTGCTATTCAACAAAGTATTGACGTCATAAATGAAGAGTATAAAAATTAAAAATTATTATAGAGATGAAAAATAAGAATATCGTTGTAGCACTATTATTAGTTGTCTTTTCTGCAGTTATAATATATGGATTAATTAAAATCCTTCAACCAAATAAAATTGAATTACAAGGAGTATGTGAAGCTAAGCAAGTAAGAGTAGCTTCTAAACTTATTGGTAGAATAGAAACTCTTAAAGTTAAAAAGGGTGATAATATAAAGAAAGGCGATTTGCTTTTTGTGTTAAATTCTCCTGAAGTAAATGCTAAGATGTTACAAGCTAAGGCTGCTCGTTCTGCTGCTGAGGCTCAGAATACTAAGGCTAATAGAGGAGCAAGATCTGAAGATGTTAGAGCTGCAAAAAGTATATATTTTAAGGCTAAAGCTGCTGCTGATTTTGGAGTTAAAACATATGCTAGAATAATGTCTTTATATAAAGATGGAGTAATTTCTGAGCAGAAAAAAGAAGAGGTAGAGACTAAAAAAATTGCTGCTGTTAGAACTGCAGAGGCTGCTAAAGCTATATGGGATAAGGCTAAAAGAGGAGCAAGAAGTGAAGACAAGACTGCTGCTGGTGCTTTAGTTGAGAGAGCTGATGCTGCTATTATAGAGGTTGGAATTTATGAGAATGAAATTCATACTTATTCTCCTATTGATGGAGAAATAGCAAATATTATCTCTGAAGTTGGTGAACTTATTCCTAGTGGTTATCCTGTTGTTTCTATAGTTGATTTAGAAGATATCTGGTTTACTTTTAATATTAAAGAAACTTATCTTCCTAAATTTCCAAAAGGCACTAAGTTTAAGGTTTATGTTCCGGGTGTAGATAAAAATATAGAATTGGAAGTTTCATTTATTAGTCCATTAGCTGATTTTGCTACTTGGAAGGCTACTAAGACAACAGGAGATTTTGATGTTAAGACTTTTGAGATACATGCTCGTCCAGTTTTAAAAGTTGAAGGTTTACGTCCTGGTATGTCTGCTCTAACAACAATCAAATAATTTTACCATGAGTGGTATAGATAAAATATTTATAAGGGAATTAAGGAGGATACGTGAAAGTAAATCTTTAATGTTTGGCTGTGTTTATGGTCCCTTATTTTCCTTTATCCTCGTAATTGCTATCTTTTACAAAGGTATGCCAGAGGATTTACCTGTTGCCATAGTAGATCAAGATAATTCTACTCTTTCAAATAAGATTAATGCTTGGATTGATGCTACTTCTATAGCAGAATCTACTTATAAGCTTTCTAATCTTACTGATGCTAAGATCTTGATGGAAGAAGGTAAGGTAGATGCTATTGTTTACATGCCAAAGAATCTTGAGAGAGATGTTCTTAAGGGTGTTAATCCAGAGCTTCCAGTCTTTTTTAACAATACTAATATTGTAAAAGGCTCTTTGCTTTATAAAGGGATTTTTACCTGTCTTTCTACAGTAAAGGCAGGTTTGAAGATGAAAGTAAGAACTAAAAAAAGTTATTCACAGGCTGAGTTAATGCCTTCTGTACGACCTATTCCTTTTGATGTTCATCTTCTTTATAATCCTTATACATCTTATATGTATTTTGTAGGAATGGCAGTATTAGCAATTATGCTGATTGCTTTTAGCATGCTAACTACAGTATTTGCTCTTGGTACGGAAATAAGATGGGGTACATCGTATAAATTGATGAAGATTACTAATGGTCATGCTCTTCCTGCTCTTTTAGGAAAGTTATTACCTTATACTTTTATATTTATATTACATGCTTTAATAATTGATTTTCTAATATTTGGTTTGTTAAAAGCTCCTTTACATGGAAGTTTATTAACAATTATTGTTTCGCAGATATTCCTTGTGTTTACATATCAATCAATGGCTGTATTGTTAATATCTTTAACAGCTAATTTGCGTTTGTGTTTATCTTTAGGTGCTGCTTACACTATGATGGCTCTTTCTTTTTCAGGATTAACTTTTCCTGCAATGGGAATGCCTTTAATAGCAAAATTATTTTCATATCTATTTCCATATACTTACTATCTGAAGATATTTATATCTCAGTCTGTTAAGAATATAGATTTATCAATTGCTCTTTACGATTTAATCCCAATGTTAGTTTTCATTGCTTTAGGTATACTTGTTTCAGGTAGAATAAAGCACATCTTTACGGAAGAAAAGTATTGGGGAAAAAGATAATATACTATGAAGTTTTTAAATACATTAGCAAGAGTATTCTTTACCGAATTGCGAACAATTTTTACAGATGGTGGTGCTATATTGCTATTTCTGGTTGCTAATTTTATATATCCTGTAGTTTACTCTACAGCATATATGAATGAGGGTTTGACTGATGTTCCTGTTTGTGTTGTGGACAAGGATAATACCAAATCGAGTAGAGAGCTTATAAAATATATGGATGCTTCTGCAGAGCTTAAGATTTCAAATTCGGCTCTTTCAATGAAGGGTGCTATGCATCTTTTTGACAAAGGAGAAGTAAATGCTATTTTTAGAATACCAGAAGATTTTGAGAAGAAGATTTTATCATCAGTGCAATCGCCTGTAAGTATTTATTGTGATGGAGCTTATTTGCTTTATTATAAGGCCTCGCAGAAAGCTTTGGTTAAAGCAACTGGTATATTGTCTAAGAAAATTGAAATAAAACGTTTGATGGAGAAAGGGATGGATTATAATACTGCTAGTTCCTCTTCTAAGGGTATAAATCTAAAGGTATTTAACGAGTATAATCCTTATGGTGGTTATGGAAGTTTCCTTATACCAGGTATTATATTCTTAATTCTTCAACAGACACTTCTTATTGGTATTGGACTTTTAGGTGGTAGTATAAAAGAGAAAAATTATTTTAGATTTTATAAAGTATTTGATAATAAGAAAGGTGGAATACAAGCTCTTATATTAGGAAAAGCTTTAGCATATACTTTAGTTTATGTATTCAACTTTGTATTAAGTCTGGTAATTATAAATGATCTATTTGGTTTCCCTAATAAAGGTTTATTTATTAATCAGTTGGCTTTAGTAATACCTTATATTTTGGCGGTATCATTCTTAGGTTTAGCTGTTTCTACTTTATTTAAGACAAGAGTTCACTCTATGATGTTCTTAGTCTTTTTATCTCCATTATTGCTGTTTACATCAGGAATATCTTGGCCGTTAGAATCTATACCAACTATGGTTAAAGCCTTGGTTTCAGTGTTCCCTAGCCAGTTTGCTATACCTGCATTTTTAAGATTAAAGATAATGGGAGTTGCTTTGGAAAGAGTGAGTTTAGATCTTGGAATAGTCTTATTCCAAATGCTTATATATTTCTTCCTTGCTTGTTTTGCCTATAAAAGGGTAATACATAAGAAGTAATTTTGTATTTTTACGCTTTATCTATATTAAAAAGCGTTGAATTTATGAGTAATACGAATGAAAACGAGACTCCCCAATTTAAGAAAGCTGTACGTTTTTTTTGGGCTGTAGTACTAACTGGAATATTATCTGTATTTATATTTTTCTATGGACTTTCAGAAGGATGGTTTGGTTTTATGCCAAGCTTTGAAGATCTAGAGAATCCTAAAACAGATTTAGCTACAGAGGTTATTTCTAATGATAATGTCCTTTTAGGTAAATATTATCATTTAAACAGAACATTCGTAAGTTATGATGAACTTCCTCATGAGCTAGTTAATGCGTTAATAGCTACTGAGGATGTTCGTTTCTATGACCATTCAGGTATAGATGTTAGAGGTTTGTTTAGAGTACTTAAAGGTGTTCTGACAGGTAGTTCATCATCTGGTGGTGGTAGTACTATTACACAACAGTTAGCTAAAATGCTATTCCCACGTGAAAAGAATCAAACTAAGATAGAGTTAGTTGTAAGGAAATTCAGAGAGTGGGTAATTGCCGTTAAACTTGAACGATCTTATACAAAGGAAGAGATTATTGCAATGTACTTCAATAAGTTCGACTTTTTAAATCTTGCAGTAGGAGTAAAATCAGCCTCTCAAATATATTTTAATACTATTCCAGAGAAATTATCTCAAGAGAAAGCTGCAATGCTTGTAGGAATGGCTAAGAATCCTGCCTATTTCAATCCTTTACGTAGACCAAGACTAACATTTCATAGAAGAAATGTTGTTTTATTTCAAATGTTCAAATATGGATATATAAAACGTGTAGCTTATGATTCTCTAAAAGTAAAACCTTTAGGATTAGATTTTAAACGTTCAGACCATAAAGAAGGTTTAGCTACATATTTTAGAGAGCATTTAAGAGTGTTAATGACTGCTGGTAAACCAGAGAAGAAACATTACTCTAAATGGGATATGGCCTCGTATAAAGAGAATTTATACCAGTGGAATAATAATCCTCTTTATGGATGGTGCAATAAGAATTTTAAGAATGATGGAAGCACATATGATATATATAGAGATGGACTAAAAATTCATGCAAGTCTTGATTCTCGTTTACAGAGATATGCTGAAGAAGCAGTTAAGGAGCATCTTGCTCTTGATTTGCAAAAAGCTTTTGATAAAGAAAAAAGATACAAGAAACGTCCTCCATTTTCAAATGATTTAAGCCAAGAAGAAGTTAATGACAATATAATGCTTAGCATTAAACGTTGTGTGCGTTATAGGTTGATGAAAAAGGCTGGAAAGACTGAAGAACAAATACTCGCTTCTTTCGATAAAGCAAATAAGATAAAAGTCTTTACTTGGAAAGGTATAAGAGATACAATAATGAGTCCTAAAGATTCTATAAAATATTATAAAGGATTTTTAAGAGCAGGCTTTATGTCTATGAATCCTCATAATGGTCATGTTAAAGCATATGTTGGTGGACCTGATTATACTCATTTCATGTATGATATGGTTTCTCAGGGTAAGAGACAGGTTGGTTCGATAATCAAACCTATATTATATACTCTGGCAATGAAGAATGGTTTAACTCCTTGCGATAAGGTGCTTAATTTACCACAAACATTTATTCTTAGTGATGGTACTCCTTGGGCTTCTAAAAACTCATATAGTAAAAGACAAGGTGAAATGGTTACTCTTAAATGGGGATTAGCTCACTCTGTAAATAATATATCAGGTTGGGTGCTTAAACAGTTTTCACCAAAGGCAGCAGTTGATATGGCTAAGAAGTTGGGTATTCGTTCTAGGATAGATCCAGTACCTTCATTATTTCTTGGTACTGCTGATATATCTGTGAAAGAGATGGTAAGTGCCTATTGTACTTTTGCAAATAAAGGTGTGCATGCTTCTCCAATATTAGTTACAAGAATTGATGATAAATACGGAAATCCTATATCTACATTTAATGCCCCTAAAAAAGAGGTAATAAAAGAAAAAACTGCATATCTTATGCTTAATCTTTTGCAAGGAGTAGTGAAAACTGGAACAGGACTTCGTCTTCGTTTTAGATACGGATTAGAAAATGCAATTGGTGGAAAGACTGGAACAACGCAAAATCATTCTGATGGATGGTTTATGGGGGTAACTCCAGATTTGGTTTCAGGAGTATGGGTTGGTGCTGAAGATAGAGCTGTACATTTTCAGGGAATAGCTTTAGGACAAGGTGCTAATATGGCTCTTCCTATTTGGGCTATATATATGAAGAAGGCATATGCAGATGAGACATTAAAACTTAGTCAGGAAAACTTTGAGGTACCAAGAGGTATGAATGCTAATATTAATTGTAAAGAGACTGTTAAAGTTAAAGGAGATAGTTTACAAGATGTAGATGAAGATGATGAATTCTTTTAATTAATAATGATATAAAGTAGCTCCTATATATTCAATTTGAATGCATAGGGGCTTTCTTTTTTTAATAATATTTCCACTTGTTTTATTATCTTTTAATAACAAGATTAAGATTACATATTTTATATGGTTTTACTTCCTCATCAGATTCTTTAATTTGATAAAAATATAGTTCTGTATTCATTCTACTATCGCAAATTTCTATATAATAGAACTCATCTGATTGACGGAATACTTGTAGAAATATCTCCTTATTTGCTAGAAAATATTTTTTATCTGATTTACCATCAAGAAAATATGCATATGTCCCACCTTCATCCCTATAGTTGAGTGTATATTTACCTAGACCTTTAAAACCTTTGATTTGGAACACTAGTTTCTCTTTATCTTTATTTGTTATTTCTATAATAGTTTTATTATTATCTCTTTTTGTTTTAATATTATCTCCATAAAAATTTTTAGATTTATGAATAATATTTGTATTAATATCTTGACTAATTATATAAGTGTAGTAGTATGAGAATATTGTTCCATATGTCTTTTCAATCTTACTAGTTACATTTTTATAACTTGCGGTATATCGTATGAAATATTTGGTTTTGGGATCTGAATTAAATATAGATAAAAGTTCTGTGATTTTATATGGAATAGCATAATAGCCTCTTTTAAATTCCTTACTTCTTGATATCGCTAGCTTGTATTTTATTATATCCTCCGTACAGTGTTTTGATATTATTTTATTAGTGTATACATTAAATTTTGAATAGTCATCTTTATTAACTGTTAGCTTTATGGATGGTTCAGGTAAGTCGCTTGTTAATATTTCTTTTTGTTCTGAATAGTATAAATCTTTTTCTGTGTCATCTTTATATTTTATAGACATTCTGTACCAATATTTAGTGCTAGGTTCTAAATTATCTATAGTGCACTTTTTTGTGTCAGTTGTAATATCTATTTCTTTATTTATTATAATATTTGAGAAATTTATATCTTTGGAAACTTCTATATATAAAGCAGTAAGTCTACTATTAATTTTAATATCGTAAACAATAGTAAATCCTGCAAAGTCAATATTCTCAGTCTTTTTGAAACTTACCTTAGTTTTATTTTCAAATTTATCGCCAATTATAATAATTTGTTCATTATGTGTTTTCTGTTTTGTATCTTTTATTATGGCAGATAAATCAACTTTGAAACTTCCTTCAGTTTCGAATACATGTATAGGTGATTCTTTATTTGATATTTTGCCATCTTCGAATAACCAAATATAATCTTCAGCTCCAATAGATGTGTTTGTAAAACTTACAGTTTTAGTATTATCATCTACTTCATATGTAAAATCTATTTTTGGTTTAATAGATATTTCTTTCTCTACTTTGTTTTTATTACAGCTAAGAATTGTTGTAATAGATATTAATAAAACTAATATTCTCCTATTCATTATGTATTGTTGTCTTTGTGTATTTTAACATATAGATTAATATTTTATAATAATCTAATTCGACAAAATTAACATATTTTAATAAATACCAATAGTTTTTTAATTTAAAATTTACGATTTATTTCTCTATTTTCTAATAATAGCTTGTGTTTAGCGTGATTTCGTTCTTTTGAAGTGTCATCTATTATGTTTTTATTTGTTAATTAATTCCATTTTAACTTATGTGTAGTTCTATCTGTTAATAACAAAATGAAGATTATTGATTTTATATTGTTTTACTTTTTCATTTCCTTCTTTCTGTTGTTTAAAACGAAGCTCTTCGTAGCTATCAGTATTGCAAATAGTAGCATAATAATATTTGTCTGATTGGCGATACACCTTAAGGTATATTTCTTTATTAGTTAAATAATATTTTTTGTCTGATTTACCGTCAAGAAAATATCCATAGTTCTCATTATTAGCTTGATATATAAGCTTGTATTTGCCTATTCCTTTGAAATTCTTGATTTGAAAGATTATTTTTTCTTGATTCTTATTAGTAATTTCAACAATAGTTTTATCTTCTATTTTTTTCGTTTCTATATTATCACCAAAAAATGATTTGCTTTTATTTAAACCTCCTTCTATATTAATATTTACGTAATAATATGAATAAATGACCTCACAGGTATTTTCTATTTTAGTTGTTACATTTTTATAATTTGCTGTATATCGAATATAGTATTTCGTTTTTGGCTCTGTGTCAAATGAACTTCCCTTTTCCATTATACTCTGAGGAATGGCATAATATCCTCGTTTAAATTCTTTACTTCTGGAAACTTCTAATTTATGTTTTATTGATTCCTTACTACAGTTTTTTGATTTTATTCTATTAGTCCTTACAGTGAATCCTGAACAAAAAGATTCTGGTATTTCTAATTCAATAGAAGGTTGTGGCATTTTGTCTGTTGAAATTTCTTTTTGTTGAGAATAGTAAAATTCTTCTTTTGTACTTTCTTTATATTTTATAGCTATTCTGTACCAATATGTATTGTTGGGTTCTAAGTTGCATATAGTGCATTTATTCTTATCTGATTTAGTTTCAACTTCTTTATTTGTAACAGTTTCTGAGAATGTTTTATCTTTTGAAACTTCTATGTATAATTTACTAATACTTTCATAATTAGTGATATCATAAACAATAGTAAAGCCTGCAAAATCTTTTTCTTCTTCTTTCTTTAAAGTCATTTCTGCTCTATTCGCAAATTCATCCCCTATTATTATAGTCTTTTCTTTATGAACTTTTTGTTCTGTATTTTTAATCTTAGCGTTTAATCGAATCTTAAAACTACCTTCTGTTTTGAATGTATGTATAGGAGATTCTTCATTTGATATTTCACCATCGCTAAACAGCCAAATATAGTCCTTTGTTCCTTCTGATATATTTGTGAAAGTTACAGTTTTATTATTTTCATCTACTTCATAAGTAAAATCTATCTTTGGTAAAATAGCGATTTCTTTTTCCTTCTTCTCTTTATTGCATCCAATTATTGTCATGCAAATAAATATTAAAGATATTAGTGTTCCCCTCATTTCTTATTATATATGTAAAGATTATTTTTTTATTATAAAATATAGATCATCAATTGAATAGTGTTCTTGTTTTTTATTTTCTTCTTCTAATTGTTCAAACTTTAATTGAGAGCTAGATCCATTTTTATTAACAATTCTGATATAGTATGCATATTCTGTCTCTCTATAAACATTTACATAGTCATTATCATTCTCATTCTTAAGAAAATATTTGATATCAGACTTTGAATTTAAATAGTATAGGTATGTATCATTAATTGCATTACCTGCTTTTAATTTGTAGGTTCCTATACCTTCAAAATCTTTAATCTGGCATACTAATCTTATCTTTTCTCGTTCTCCAATTTCAGTGATTATTTTGTTTGATTCTTTATATGTCTTTGTGTGATTTCCTTTGAGATAGCAGTTATTTCCTACTTCTACACAATAGTTGAATTTGTAGTCTATAGAATCTTTTTTTTCTATACTATTTCCTTTATATAAAGCTTTATAGAGAATGTAAAATTTAGTGTGCGGTTCTTTTAAATGAGTTATTCTTTTTTGCCAATTTATAGATTCAGATTGTTTATGTTTGAAATCCTTATTTTTTGATATTTCAATTCTATAGTTAATATTGCTTGTTTTTATATTATTGCTTTTTATTTTATCACAAATTACTTCAAAGTAATTGCCATATACTTCTTCTGGATTATCTACTATATGAGCATAAATATTAGGAAGGATTTTAGTCTTGGTTTCTTTTATATCAGAATAATGAATTTCCTCTTTTGGGAAATCTGTATATCTTGTCTTAATTCTATAGAAATATGTAGTCTTTGGATTAAGATCTGTTATTTTATATTTTTGCTTCCCTATTTCCTCTTTTACTTTTTCTGACTTTAAAATAATAGAGAAATCTTTGTCTTTTGATATTTCTATAATGAGTTCAGGTTCTCTTGTATCTTCTTTTATATTACAATTTATTGAAAATCCTGCAAAGTCAATATTATCTGTTTCTGTCAAGAAGGCCTTCGATGTGTAGATAACTAGTTTTGAATTATTATTTAGTTTGTCGTTTTCTTTCTGACATGAAGAAAATAAGATTGTGAAGATTAGTATCAGCTTCAGTTGTTTTATAATTAATTTCTTGTTTATGTATCTTAATATATAATGTTTCATTATTGTACGCTATGTAACGTGATGTTTTTCTTTTGCAAGATTGATCCTATGATCTAGGAATTAATATGTATATATTGTTATGCATGACGAAGTTAATATTTTTAATGATATTAACATTTTTTAATACTATTAAAATGTATTGAATTATTAAAAATGGATGTGAATAATTCTTTAAATCTAGACTAATAGAAAAGCCCCTATACATATATAAAATGTATAGGGACTTTATTGTTTCTTATGATTGTATTCTATAAATTATAGAATGCTTCAAATGCTTTAGTAACGTATGTTTGATCTTCTACACCAGCTGTTTCTCTAACAGAGTGCATTCCCCACATTGGGTTTCCTATATCAACACCTTTTATATCCATTTGTGCAAGAAGAACATTTCCAAGAGTAGAACCACCAGCCATATCAGAATGGTTAACGTATTCTTGACAAGGAACATTAGCTATTTGACAGATATGTTTGAATATAGCAGCCGATTCACCATCAGTAATATACTTTTGATTGGCGTGAATCTTAATAACAGGTCCTGCGTTTATGATTGGATGATTAGTCGGGTCGTGCTTCTCTGTATAATTAGGATGAAGCGCATGAGCCATATCAGCAGAAATCATAAATGAATGATGTAATGCTTTAAAGTAGTCTTCAGTATTTCCACCCATAGCATGAATTAAACGAACAAGTGCATTCTTAAGAACTGGAGAACCTGCTCCTTGTTTAGTTCCTGATCCACATTCCTCATTATCAAATATAGCAAGAACCTTAGTTGCTTTACATTCTTTTGAATCTAATAATGCATGCATACCACCGAAAGCCATAGCTAAATCATCTAGTTTTCCTGAAGAAATAAATTCTTCATTTAATCCCATTAATCTACCTTTTTCGAATTCATAAAGAGTAAGGTCAAAGTCTAGAATACTATCTGCATCTACTCCTAATTCTTTAGCTATAAGATTTACTAAGAAATTTTCTTTCTCGAATTCAGCATTGATAGTCTGAATAACAGGAAGCATATCTTTTTGCTTACTTAACGGATTTCCCTTATCGTTCACATCTCTATTGAAATGATATGCCAAATGAGGAATGAATAAGATAGGTTTATCTATGTTCATAAAAACCTTCTTAGGAGCCAAAGGATTCTCAGTCTTAAGTACTACTCTACCTGCTATAGAAAGAGGTCTGTCGAACCAAGTATATAGTATAGGGCCACCGTAAACTTCAGTATTTAATTTAAGATATTTACCTTCTACAGTCATTTCTGAATTAGGCTTAATCTTGAAAGATGGAGAATCAGAGTGAGCACTTACAATCTTGAATCCTTCTTCTGATATATCCGCTGTACCTGGAACCATTGCGAAGATAGAGGTATTGTTTTTAGTGAAATAGTATTTTCCACCTTTTTCAATTTTCCATGTCTCTGCTGGGCAAAGGTTAGTGAATCCATTCTCGTCAAGAATAGCTTTCATATTCTCTATAACGTGGTATGGGCTTGGACTTGCATCTATGAAATCAACAAGTTCTTGTGCCATTAATTTAGGCTCTTTCATATTATATATGTTTTTATATTTTACGTATCTCTTTAGGCAAACTTAGGAAATATTAATCTATATTAAAAATAGGCTTTGTATGTAGCATCTGAAAACTCCCCAGTCTAGCATTCGAAAACTCCCCACCTAAAAAATAGTTATTAACTTACAGTTTAGTTTATCTAAACTGTACGAAAATGATAAATATGGTGGACATACAAG
>JBATVL010000075.1:0-33333 GCA_049671745.1 Marinifilaceae bacterium | reverse complement strand
CCTCTCCACTCATTCCTCTATATTCACCCATAGCGTAAAGGATAATATCTGCTTTTTTAGCAGCAGATATTGCTTTTGCAAAACCTGACTTGTCTGTTCCTTTTACCTTACAACCTTCTGTATATGTAATTTTATTATTAGAATATTGAGCTTTTAAGCCTTCTAATAAGGTTATAGATTTCTGTCCATCACCAGCAGCAGACCATGAACCTATCATATCATCTTTACGATTTGCTAGTTCGCCTATTACAGCTATTTTTTTACCAGCATTTAAAGGAAGAACTTTCTTGTCATTCTTAAGAAGTACAATTGATTTTGCTCCTATCTCACGAGCTTTATCTTGATGTTCTTTACACATAACAAGATCTTTCTCTCTCTGTAGATTGCAATATTTATATGGGTCTGCAAATAAACCTAAGTCGTACTTTAAGTTTAAGATGTTTCTACAAGCTGTATTTACTGTCTCTTCTGAAACTTCATTCTTCTTAACCATTTCCTCAAGATACTTATAGTAGATAGAACCTTGCATGTCCATATCTACACCTGACTGAATAGATAATTTTCCAGCATCATATTCATCTTTACAAATTCCATGTTTTACCATTTCGTTTATTGAAGTAAAGTCTGTTACTACAAAACCTTTAAATCCCCATTCATCTCTTAGGATGTCTTTTAATAAGAACTTATTTCCTGAAGAAGGTATTCCATCTAATTCATTGAATGATGTCATAAATGTTGCACATCCTACATCAACACAAGCCTTAAATGGTGGCAAATATGTCTCTCTTAGTTCTCTCTTTGAGATATCTACAGTATTATAATCTCTACCTGCCTGGGCAGCTCCATAAGCTGCAAAATGCTTAGCACAAGCTAGAATTGTATTATTATCAGAAAGATTGGAACCTTGGAAGCCTTTTACTCTAGCCTTAGCAGCCTGTATTCCTAGATATTTATCTTCTCCTGCACCTTCACATACTCTTCCCCAACGTGGGTCTCTCGTTATGTCAACCATAGGAGCAAAAGTCCAGTTTAAACCCTCTGCCGAGGCTTCTATAGCTGCTATTCTTGAAGATTCTTCCATTGCCTTTAAATCCCAAGATGAAGATTCTCCCAATGGGATGGGAAAGATTGTTTTGTGTCCATGTATAACATCATATCCAAATATTAATGGAATACCTAAACGTGATTCCTCTACAGCTAATCTTTGTACTTTTTCAACATATTTTACTGTATATGCATTGAACACAGCTCCGCATCTACCAGAACGTACATCTTCTTCATAGTTTCCTTTAATTACTGGACCTGTAATATCCCAATCACTTGAGAATAAAACTGTTTGTCCTATTTTCTCTTGTAAAGTCATTTTCTCCATCAGATTGTCGACAAAGGCTTCTTTTGCACTTTTTTTAGTGCAAGCAAATAAGCATAAAATAGCAAGAGATGCTAATAATAATTTTTTCATTATTTTATATATTAATTAATTGTGTGTTGTGTGCAATCCACATTTCTGTAGTCCTTCCTGAATCTCCTGATTTTTCATAAACAGTTTCCATATTAATCCCGTTCTGTAATTCTCTATCATTACAACAATAGGTCCCTGATCTATAGCTAGGTAAGATTTAGCATACCAATTTTCTTTTATATTAAAAGCATCAGTAAATCCGTATTCTCCCCATAAACCTTTATCCTTATATGTTTCATAAAGATATTTCATCACTTTTAATGATTCTTTAGGAGTATAAATAATAGAAGATATTGCAGCTGTTGGTGTAATTGTTCCATTGTCTCTATCTACAACTGGTTCGTGTGCGTAATAACCAGTAATAGGATCATCACTAGCAGTTAATCCCCAACATCCTTCACCATAATATGAGTATTTAGATTTCTGATCTATACAGAATTGTTTGTTTATTAGTGATTGTTCTTTATTCCTTTCAAAATATGAATTAAACTTTGAAGCTTTAATATATTTATCAGAAATGCGAGGATTTAAACCTAAAAATGAATAGTGAGTAAAAAACAATGGTCCACCACGGTAATTATTCTTAGATATATTTATTCCTCCCATATAAGCACCACTAGCCCATCCTGTATTATATAAATCTGATTTTATAGGATGTGTTTTTGAGGAAGCTGCAAGAACATACACAATCATACATTCATTAAATCCTCTTATTGGTAAATTCATTTTCCATTTGTTCTTTGGAGACCAATGCCAGTAAAGAACATCTGTTCCTTTTGTAAACCAATCCCACTCTACAGAATCACATAATCTATCAATAGTAGCTACTAATTTATTTTCCTTTTTATTATCAGATATGAAATATTGTTTTACTGTCAATAATCCTTGTACAAGAAAAGCTGTTTCTACTAAATCGGCTCCATCATCATTAGGAGAAAATGGCTTTGTAATTCCTGAATCGCCATACACCCAATGTGACCATGCACCATGATATCTAGTAGTTTTATTTTCTAAAAAATTTGTGATCTTAAGCATTCTATCTAAAGCTTGTTCTCTAGTTATATAAGAACGCTCTACTCCTACTAAAAGAGCCATTATTCCAAAGCCTGTACCGCCTGTAGTAACAACATTGTTATCATCATTATTTCTCTCTCTTATCATTCCAGAAATAGGATGTGCAAAGTCCCAGAAATACTTAAATGTCTGTTTTTGCACAATATCCATTATCTCATTATCAGTAATTTTTGATTCTATCTCTTTCTCAACCTCAGTTAAATCTCCAAAATCTTTTATCTCAGTTTTCCCATCACAAGAGAAAAAGATAGAAACGAAAGCTACTAAGCTGTATAAATATCTCATTTAAAACTTATTTTTGATTATCATATTTGTGTAATTGAACAACCTGCTCTTCTGTTAAAGCAATATTATAAATTCTAAAATCATCCATTAAACCTTTGAATGTTCTGTTTTTATAATCACTAAACAAAGTCCACGAATCTTGCTTAGTAGACAATTTAGAATTAGGAGCACCAATGGCAAAATTTGCAACTAATCCGTCTTGTGTATCTATTTGTAAATCTGTTAATTTCCATTCTGGATTATCATCATCTGAATAAGCTATATTTAACTCACATACCTTTGTACCATCAATATAAAAAGTCTTTACACTCGTTTCAGAGTTGTATGTAAGTGTTAATTGAACCCATTTATTCGCAAATTTACCCACAACAGGTTCTTTCATTTCATAAACAATATCCCTTCCATTTGCATCTCTTTCTCCTTTATACTCAGACCATGCAACTCCATTAACACTTACATTAGAACCTTCATTCTTATGATTTGTGACAAATTTTATTAATCCAATATCCAATCCTTCATGTTTAAAAGAACCCATTTCAAGAAGACAAGCTTTATAACCACCCAATCCAAAATGAAATCTTGTACCATTCAATAAATCTTGAATTTTCATCCAATAAGAAACAGTAATATCTTTAGTGAACAGACCTGTATTTGCAGATATCTCAAGCATTTGTCCGATACCATTAAAACTACCAGCCATATTCTCTTGACCTTTTCTATCTGTACCAAAACTTATATCTGAAGAAGCAATTTCTTGAAGTTTAGTATCATCTTTTACTAAACCGTTAAAATTTATATAAGCAACCAAATTCTCCGAAGCAGGCAAACTAACAACAGGAGGTTTAATCTTTTCATCTGCAATTATTGTTAGTGTATAATCTTTTGTCGATTTATCTTCTGAATTTATTCTAATCTTTAAAATATTAATACCAACAGTTATATTTGATACATTATTTTGTTTTATCACTAAATCATCATTCTCTGCATTTTTCCCAGAAAGATTTATTGTTGAATTTTCATTTATAGAAGATGTAATAATATCCAAAGTTCTTAATTTCTGAATATCTACAGAATAATTAAAAATAGATTTAGAAAACAAAGGTTGTAATGTTCCAACAGAGACCTGCATTTCTTTTAAACCTTCTTCCTTAACAATAACGATATCAGGAGCTTTATCAGAAGTTACTTTAATTTGATATGTTTTTATTTTTTTATCAACAGAAGTAATTATAAGTTTAACAATATTTACCCCCTCAGTAAAACTAGATATCTCTAAATTAGAGACAATTAGATCTTCTTCTTTTGAGTTTTTCCCAGTAATTGAAACTTTCACATCACTTCCAAAAGTTTCACTCTCTAAAGTAAATTTAGTTGCTGTAGATATATTCAAAGAATATGTATAACAATCTGCATTAAATGTTGGCAACAAATCACCAGTAGAAACACTTATTTTCTTTAATCTTAAATCTGTTACACTTTTCTCTTTAGAACAGGAAAATAAAACAGATAGAGCAAACACTATGAATATCAGTGATCTTATATTATATTTTTTCATCTTTTATATATTTATATGAATAAAAAAAACAATAGAATTTCTATAAAACACATTTCTGTATTTTTAAATTCTAAGCTGTTATAAGTAACAACCTAGAGGTTAATTTATTCTATAATTACCAATTTAGATTCTGAATAAGAACTCCTTCTGATTTATCTATCTCAACTTGTGGTATAGGAAATACTAGGTGTTTAGGTAATACTGTTTTACCATCCTTAGCCATCATTTCTATAGCATTACCTTCTCTTACAAGATCGAACCAACGATGCTGTTCCATTGCAAGTTCAACTCTACGTTCATGCCATATTATTTGTCTTAATTTAGATTGTCCTGTTTCAATAATCTTTGGCAATATTCCATTGTTACCATTTCTTGCACGAGAACGTACTTCCTCAAGATATTTAAGAGCTAAAGCTGAATTACCAGACTCATTGTACACCTCTGCAGCCATTAATAAAACGTCAGCATATCTTATAATTCTAATATTAGTAGGACCATTATCTTGACCACCTTCATGTACAGGAGTATATGCTTTCTGATTGTATTTTTCGTTCTCTATCTCAGGATTATCAAGACAAATTGTACCATCATATAATTTCTCTCCTACATAAATAATAGTAGCATCTTTTCTAGGATCACCTGTTTCAAAAGCTGCCTCTAGATTATCTGATGGACGATTAAAACCCCAACCCTTATTAGAAGGACCTCTAATTCCTTGAATCATATTGTAAGGTGAACTACCTCCTCCTTGAGAGAAAGCTGCACATTGAACTTCAAATACAGATTCTGAAGAATTCTCTCCTTCTCTAGTAAATATTTTTGAATAATCTGACATTAAAGAATATTCTGCTGAATTTATAATTTCTTCTATATATTTCTTTGAATTTGGAATATCCTTCATGAATAAATAAACTTTAGCTAATAAACCTTGTGCTGCACCTTTGGTAGCTCTACCCATGTCAGTAGAGGCATATACAGATTTCTTAGGTAATGTCTTTATAGCGTCCTTCAAATCCAGTATAATCTGTTTATAAACAAGATCTTTACTAACTTTAGGAGAATCATATTGATCTGGCTTAGGAGAAGATGTTATTAAACGTATATCTCCAAAAGCAGTTACTAAATCAAAATACATTAAAGCTCTTAAAAATTTAGCCTCACCTGATATTCTTATTTTTAGATTTTCATCAATGTCTTTAATCTTATCAATATTATCAAGTAATCTGTTAGCTCTAGAAATACATTGATATCTTCCTGTCCAAAAATCAAGAATATGACCATTTGAAGCGTCATAAGAAAAATCGTTTAATACTCCCACAAAAGCATAAGCATCTTGAGCAGTACTTCCTTTATCTGCATCATCTGAACAAATATCACCCATAGAAAGATATGAGAACCCACCATAAAGATTCCAATTTCTAAGTGAATTATAAATAGAATTAACAGCTTTAATACCACCCTCTTCATCATTAAAAAAGGTTTCTTCAGATTCTATACCTAAAGGTGCTTTTTCAAGAAATTCAGAACATCCGACTAGGCTTAATGCTAGAAATATAATTGAATATAATATCTTCATCATCTTAATTATTAAAAAGTTAGATTAATTCCAAAAGAATAAGTTGTTGACTGTGGATAGATACCGTTATCTATTCCAGAAGCAAGAACATTACCACCCATTACTTCTGGAGAAAAACCAGAATAATTAGTAAATGTTTTTAAATTAGATACAGAACAGAACACTCTCAATTTGCTCATATTAAATCGTTTAATAATACTCTCTGGCATAGAATATCCCAACTGAATATTTTGAATCTTAACATATGAACCATCTTCTATAAATCTATCTGAAATCTCGTAATTTATTCCATCATTAGTTATCCTTGGCTCACTTGTACTTGTTCCCTCACCTGTCCATCTATTTAGATATGATTTCTCAAAATTATAAGTTGAGAAACGTACAGCTTTCTTAGCATTCAAAATACTATTACCATAAACTCCTTGAATATCCATTCCAAAATCAAATCCTTTATACTCACAAGATAAATTCAATCCAAATAGATACTCAGGTATAGGAGACCCTAATTTCACCTTATCTTTATCGTTTATCTTACCGTCTTTATTAGTATCCGTATATCGAATATCACCAGGTTTTGTATTATCTAAAGAAGGGTATTTATTTATTTCTTGCTGATTTTGAAAGATTCCATCTGTTCTATAACCATAGAAATATCCTATACTCTCACCAACAACAGTTCTTGTAGATTGTTTACCATTATCAATACCACCATCTATAAGTTCACTTTTCCCTTGTCCTAAAGCGTTCACTTTATTATTTACAGTTGAAAGAGTTAGATTACTAGCGTAACTAAAATCGCCTATCTTATCTTCCCATCTAAGATTTACATCAAAGCCATAGTTTTCAACCTCAGCAGCATTTACTATAGGAGAACCCTCAGCACCAACAGAAGAAGGTAATGGAATCGCTATTAAAATATCTTTAGTGTTTCTGTTATAATAATCTAGTTCTAAACTTAAGTGATTGTTTAATAATCCTAAGTTAAAACCTAGATTCATCTGTGTTGTTGTTTCCCATCTGATATCAGGATTTGATACATTAATTTGATTTGCACCTATATTAAGCGTTTCATCCACACCAAAAACAGTATTTAGATTTCCACTAATAGTTGTGTATGACGGGTAATTACCAATTTTATCATTACCTGTTTGACCCCAACTTGCTCTTAATTTTAAGTTTGAAATTAAGTCCACATCTTTTAAGAATGCTTCTTCTTTAAGTCTCCAACCTAAAGCACAAGAAGGGAAATAACCAAACTTATTGTCTGATCCAAAACGAGAAGAACCATCTGCACGCATAGATGCAGTAAAAAGATATTTAGATTTGAAAGAATAGTTTAATCTAAAAAGGTATGATAACATAGAAGATTCTGCAGCAGTATTATAATTTGTTTGAGTATCTGCAGATCCTGCATTAAGATACCAAAAAGCTTCTTCATTTCCTGGTAAATCTTTTCTTCCACCACCTAAATTTTCCCATCTTGACGACTGCATAGTTTGTCCAAGAAGAACACTTATATTATGCTTTTCTAACTTTTTATTATAGTTTAATGTATTCTCCCATATCCAAGTATTAAATTGATCTTGAGAAACGCCAATATTTGATTGCTTGTTTTGCTGTACTGGAGATACGTAGTAAGTTGGATTAAATGTTTTGCCATGATTTTCTGCAAAATCAGTTCCATAACTAGACTTAAAAATCAAATCCTTAGATAGATTAATATCCATATATACATTCCCAACTAATCTATACCCGTAAGATTTATTATTTGTGTATTCTAGTTCAGCCAATGGATTTGCAACATTATTTTTTGATGCTATCCAATTTCCTAAAGTCTTACCAACTGGAGTAATAGGGTCCATCTTATATGCACTCAACACTACATTAGGTACAGATTTGTTTTCAAACTTAGATAAGGTCAAATTATGTCCTAATTTAATCTTGTCACTAAGTTTATAGGTATTGTTTAATTTAATCGAATGTCTTTTATAAGAAGATTTCTCTATAATTCCTTTTTGATCGAATAAAGAAGCTGAAATATTGAATGTAACATTATCATTACCACCTCTCACTGATACTTGATTATTAGTAACAATTGCAGTTCTATATATTTGATTAAACCAATTTGTTCCTTTTCCATATTTAGATGGATCTGAAAATGGCATAGTGGATAAGCCACTATTATATGCTAATTCATTAGCTAATTGGGCATATTCACTAGCATTTACCATATCTATAGTATTCGCAACTTGCTGTATGCCTACTGAAGAATTAAATTCAAAGATAGTCTTTCCTTTTACTCCTTGTTTAGTAGATATAATGATAACTCCATTGGCTCCTCGAGATCCATATATAGCTGTTGCTGATGCATCTTTAAGAACTTCTATACTCTTTATATCATTGTTAGATAAAAATCTTATATCTCCAAGAAGAACACCATCTACAACATATAAGGGATTAGAGTCATTTAAAGTTCCAACACCTCTTATCCTTATTATTGGAGCCTCACCAGGCGCTCCAGAACCAGAGCTAACCATTACACCAGCAACCTTGCCCTGTATTGCTTGTGCAGGAGAAACAGATATAGTTTTTGCAATATCAGCTGATTTAATACTTACAACTGAACCTGTTAGGTCACTTTTTCTTTGTACTCCATAACCGACTACAACAAATTCATCCATATTTATAGTAGCAGGATCAAGACTAATATTAATAATCTTATTATCAAGAACTGTTACTCTTGTACTTACATAACTAACAAAGCTAAATTCAAGTATATCTCCTTTACTTGCTTGAATACAATATTTTCCATCAATATCAGAATTAACTCCTCCATTAGTAGTTAAGTTAACAATACTTACCCCTGGTAGAAAACTCTTGTCTTTACTATCTTCTATTCTTCCACACAATTCAAACGATTGCGCGAAAGAATACAAAGGGAACAAAAGTAACAATAATAATTTCATAGTTTTTTTCATAAATCATATATGTTTAAAATGATGAATCCCTATATATAAAAGGATTTCTTTTAATATCTTTTACAATACAATCTTTAAATCTTGCAATACAATATTAGAAATAAAACAAATGAATTGTAAAATTATAGACTCTATTTCGTACACAACAGCGAATTTTTAATCCCCTACAAAAACACTACATACACAAACAACTCTCTAACCTTCAATAAATTAAGTAAATCTATTTCCTAAAAAACAATAATACAAAACATTAAGCAGTTTGTGATATTAGAGAAAATTAAATTCTTTATTTTTTAAAGACAATATCTAGGAAGATGTGTAGCTATATGGTGTTTGGATGATATTTAGGGAGTTATTGGATCTATACTGAATAGTTAAAAAAAAGCAAAGCAACTTCACTGTTTTCCTCTTTTGTAAGAATTGAAAGAGAAAGCCTAGATATATTTTTATTATCCTTTGGCGTAAATTAAACAGACCACGTTAGTAGAAGTTTCCTTCAATTTCATTTTTCTTTCTCCTCTTTCATCAAAATAAAATACTTCCAATTTATTATAGGATTATACATGATAATAGTATCAGCTCTAACACCAAGTACATCTAATTTGTCTTTTAATTTCTGTATATTCATTATTATCTACTTTAAATTCAAGCTTACAATCACATTTATATTCATCACAAACATAAAAGGCTTTATTGCCTGCTTCATCCAAATCAACAGAGCTTAGATTTTCTGAACAATCCCAGTGCATCTCTTTTAAATGATGCATAGAAAGCATATTTCCATGAGAATCATAGGTGAAGAGGGTGTCTTGAAGGATGTCTCTTCCTGAATTTCTAGTTGTTAATAGTCGAGTTAATCTAAAGGATTTAGCATCGTATTCATACTTAGTTTTTGAACCATTGCCATAAAAAACCTCTGTACGTTACGCTTTCTCGTTGTAGTTTATATCTTTTAGATGTACTGAATATTTTTACTTATCATTATATTGAACAATGTCAACTAAAAATTCATATAGAAAAAGATCACCCTTGACTATTCTATTCAAGGGTGATCTTTTTACAATACTTAAATAACGACTTCATCGCATTAGCTAGCTACAGATATTATGCATAATAATGGAAAATATTACTATCGATACAAGAAAATGAATAACTAATAAGAAATCAATAGTTGATAATATATTCAACCCTAATTGAAGTAATAATATCACAATGAAATTAACAAATAAATTACTTCCTCCTGTATATTTTAGTGCAAAAAATTCATAACGACTAAAAATATAAATTAAACATTTTAAAAATTTACTTTCCATATCTATATAGATTATAATTTACTTTCCATAAAGCCAAGGTGCTGTCATTACTCCATTTTTAGTATGATTATTATGAATTGTCATAATAGTCTTGATAGAATCATTCCATGAACCTTCCCATCCGTCTGGACAAAAAGTATCTACAATACACGACACTGACACCACACCATATCCTTCATAAACTATACTAGCAAAACCTATTTTTGAACCAAATTTATTATATATTAACTCCTTACTGCTTTTGAGACTATTAATATTTGTTATAAATCTATCTGCATTTCATTGCCTTTACATTTTCAAGAGCAGCTCCATCCTTGATTCCCTGAACAATCCCAATACATCTCCTTTAAATGAGGTTCTTTTTAGCATATTCCCATGAGCATCATAAGTGTATTCTGTCTTACCTTCTTTGTGCCTAACAGGTGATTATTACGTGTATAATCCTAGATTATATCTTTTCATTACTTCTCTCTATCATCAAAATATAATATCTCCCACTACCATAAGACATATACATAACAATGTCGTCTACTATTAACTCTTCATTTAAAGAAATACTAAACGGTAATAAATTTAGCATAATTCCTACACTGTACAAAAGAAAATATTTTTTGATTTATAAGATTAAATAGTTGTCCATTCTCATAAAACAGTATTTATTATATCGCGCACATAATTCTTAAATAATAGTATCTTTGTAAAAAAGAAAGATTATGGAAGAGATGAATTCAAATAAAAAGGCTACAAATAAGTTTCAGCCTAAAGGAATGACAATTTTACACGAGGATGATGATATTATTGTAATTGATAAGTCAAGCGGACTTTTATCAATGGCAAGTGATAAAGAGAATGAGAAAACTGCATATTTCTTATTAACAGACTATGTTCGTAAGGGTAATTATAAGTCTAAAAATAGAGTATTTATAGTTCACCGTTTAGATAAAGATACTTCTGGTGTTCTTGTTTTTGCAAAGACTGAAGAGGCTAAGAATTATTTACAAGATAACTGGCAAGAGTTTCATAAAGAGTATTTTGCTGTTGTTCATGGTAAATTCAAAAACAGAGATGGAATCATAGAATCTTATCTTGCTGAAAATTCTATACACAGAATGTATTCTGTTGAGAATCCTGAAGAAGGTAAGTTTGCGAAGACTGGATATAGAGTTTTTAAGACAAATAAGAAGTTTACTATGCTTAAGATTGACTTGTTTACTGGTCGTAAGAATCAGATTCGTGTTCATCTTGCAGAAAAAGGACATCCTGTAGCTGGTGATAAAATGTATGGTAACGAGGATAAAGATATAGCTCGTCTTGCTTTACATGCTGGTTGTATTAGACTTACTCATCCTACTACACAAGAGGAAATGGTTTTCATGGCCGAGATCCCTGCTTATTTTAAAACTCTTGTTAAGAAAGAAAAGATTCAAAATTTGGATTAAGCTAAACAAGTAATACCTTTGTCTTTAGTTAGGGGTGCCGTAAAAAGCTGAGACAATACCCTTGAACCTGATATATTTAATTATAGCGTAGGGAAACGAGACTTCAATACTTCTTTTTAAGACATTCCAGCCCGTTTTTCTATAGTTAAAACACACAAAACTATGGGGAATTCAAATTTTGATGAGTACGCATCTGCATATGATGCTTGGTTCTTTGAGAACAGAAACTTACTTTACACAGAGGTTAAATTAGTAGCACATTTTCTTAAAGATGCAGGGGAAGTTTTCTCTGTAGGTTGTGGAAGTGGACTTTTTGAAACTATCTTAGATAAAGAATTTAATATTTCTATTAAGAATGGCCTAGAACCTTCTGAAGGTATGGCTGCTATTGCTCGTAAAAGAGGTCTTAATGTTGAGATAACTACTGCCGAAGATATGAATTTTGGAGTAGAGAAATTCGATACTATCCTATTTAATGGTACTCCTTCTTATATTACTGACTTACAAGCTACTTTTGATAAAGCATATAAAGCTCTTCGTAAAGGTGGGAAAATTGTAGTTATTGATGTTCCTAAAGAAGGTTCGTACGCAACTATGTACAATCTTGCCAAAGCTCTTGATACGTGGGATCATCCTTTATTAGAGGGCGTTCACCCAAGAGATCCATATCCAATAGAACTTGTTAGAGTTGCTAATTGGAGAACTACTACAGAGAAGATTGAAATGCTTAATAAATCTAACTTCAAAGATTTACAATTCGCGCAAACTCTTACTAAACATCCTCTTTATTCTAATAATGTAGAAGAAGAACCTATAGAGGGTTACGATTGTGGAGATTATGTTGCTATTTGTGCAATTAAAGAATAATTATCATGATAGATGTTAAATCAATATTTGGAGATGTAGAGAAGATTCGCTCTACATCTCCTCTTGTTCATAATATCACTAATTATGTGGTGATGAACAATACTGCTAACGCGTTATTGTCTATTGGAGCTTCTCCCGTTATGGCTCACGCTATTGAAGAGGTTGAGGATATGGCGAATATTGCTTCTTCTTTGGTGCTTAATATGGGTACACTTAGTGAGAAATGGATAGAAGCTATGTTTATTGCTGGTAAAAAAGCAAGCGATAGACAAATTCCTGTGGTTTTTGATCCAGTTGGAGTTGGTGCAACTTCATATAGAACAAAAATAGCTTCTGAGATTATAAAGACATGTAAACCTACTGTTATAAGGGGTAATGCTTCTGAAATAATGGCATTGACTAATGCTAATATTAAGACTAAAGGAGTAGATTCTACTCATACTACACAATCAGCTTTAGAATCAGCTAAACTTTTAGCCAAAGGATATAAGACTGTGGTTGTTATAAGCGGACCAGAGGATTATATCACTGATGGAACTACATGTATATCTACTAAAAATGGTTCTAACCTAATGGCTAGAGTCACTGGTATGGGATGTACTGCAACTGCTATTATTGGAGCTTTTACTGCGGTTAATTCTAATACTATTGAGGCTACTTCTCACGCTATGGCTGTAATGAGCATTTGTGGTGAGATTGCTGCTGAGAAGTCTGAGGGGCCTGGTGATATGCAAGTAAACTTTATTAATCAATTGTATAATTTGTCTGAACAAGACATTGAAAACAGATTAAAACTTTCTTATGAATAAGTTCGATTTAAGTCTTTATTTAGTTACGGATAGAGATCTTTCTATGGGTAGATCTTTAGAGGAAATTGTGGAAGAAGCTGTTAAAGGTGGAATCACTATGCTTCAATTAAGAGAGAAGAATACTTCTACTGCTGATTTTTATAAAATTGCATGTTCTTTAAAGAACTTGCTTAAGGGACATAATATTCCTTTAATAATAAATGATAGATTAGATATAGCCATTGCCTCTGATGCTGATGGTTTGCATATAGGACAAAGCGATATGCCGTATTCTGTTGTGCGTAAAATTCTTGGTAAAGATAAGATTATTGGATTATCTGTTGAGACTATAGAGCAAGCACGTGAGGCTAATGAACTTGATGTGGATTATATAGGATTGTCTCCTGTCTTTTCTACAAATACTAAGACTGATATAAATACTCCTTTAGAACTTGAAGGTATTAGAGAAATTGCATCTTTTACTAAACACAAAACAGTGGCTATAGGTGGAATAAATACTCAGAATACTAGAGATATCATAAAAAATGGAGCGGATGGAATAGCTGTTGTTTCTGCTATTATCTCTCAAGATAATCCTAGAATGGCTGCTGCTGAATTAAAGAAAATTATTAAAGAAGCGAGAAATTAATCATGAAATATAATACTGTACTTACAATTGCTGGAACCGATCCTAGTGGAGGAGCAGGTATTCAAGCTGATATAAAAGCAATATCTGCATGTGGATGTTATGCTACATCTGCAATAACTGCCGTTTTAGCTCAAAACACTCAGGGCGTTACAAGTATTCTTGCCTTACCAAATAAGATGCTTAAAGAGCAAATTATAGCAGTTCTTGATGATATAGGAACCAATGCTGTTAAGATAGGTATGTTACACTCATCAGAGACAGTAAATACTGTTGCAAAGACTCTAAAAGAATTTAATATATCAAATATTGTTCTTGATCCTGTAATGGTTGCTACCTCAGGTGATGTTCTTTTGGAAGAAAGTGCTATTAATACTCTTAAAGAGGTTTTAATTCCTATGGTAAGAGTAATTACTCCAAATATTCCTGAGGCTGAACTTCTTTTAGGTAAGAAGATACATTCTCAAGAAGATTTACCTGTATTTGCTAAAGAATTATCTAATAATAGACAAGTTTCTGTTCTTTTGAAAGCTGGTCATTTAGTTGATGATGAACTTATTGATATCTTTTATAACGCTGAAACAGATGAGACTATAGAGCTTAAGTCTAGAAGAGTTAAAACAGAAAATACTCATGGAACAGGTTGTACTCTTTCTTCTGCTCTTGCTTCATTCTTGGCTAGAGGTTTTAATTTAAATGATGCTGCAAGAGAGGCTAAAAATTATATTAATAATTCAATTATTGAAGGAGCTAAATATGAAATTGGTAAGGGACATGGTCCTGTTCATCATTTCCATAAATTTTGGTAATCTATGAAAGCAACTGGACTATTTACTAAAAGCTTGTGGGAAGAAGTTGAAGATATATATAAGCAAATAATCAATTGCGAATTTGTAATTGGTTTAGTCAATGGTAATCTTGCAGAGGATTCATTTAAACATTATCTGTCGCAAGATGTTCTGTATATAAAAAATGATACTAAAGCACTTGCACAACTTGCTTTAAGAGCCTCTGATAATGATGAGAAAGAGTTTTTTAATAAGATGTCTAATGATTGTATGGAGATAGAGAATATTCTACATAATGATTTCTTAGATTATTTTGAAACTAAAGAAGCTCATAAACAATCGCCTGCATTTGCTGATTATACTAGTTTCATACTAGAACAATCAAGCTTAGCTAAATATCCTATTGCTGTAGCTTCTCTTCTACCGTGTTTCTGGTTATATGGAAAGGTTGGACATCATATTCTGAAAAATCAGTCTAAGAATAATAAATATCAGAAGTTTATAGATACTTATGCTGGAGATGAATATATTAATTACACTAGACAATTTATTGATATATTAGAGAAGAATGCTGTAGGGGAAGATAAAACAACTAAAGAAGCTATTTTACGTGCTTTTATTAAAAGTTCTAAGCATGAACTTCTTGTTTTTGAAGAAGCTACTAGTAGATAAGCTTATAAACACACATATATAAAAAGAGGCTGTCTTTCGTAAAAGACGGCCTCTTTACATTTCTAAATTTAATTTAATTCTTGGTTAATTTATAACCCATTTCCTTAAAGAACTCGTTTGCATCTGTTGTACCTGAGTGTGGAACATCTACAAGTTCTTGTTGCGATCCATTTACATCTGAACCAAATAAACGCGAGATAAATTCTTTTTTAGCTTCTATCTCCTGCGTTTCCATTAATACATAATCATGACCTTTAAAAGTAGGATAAAGACGGTATAAACCTTTAGGTTTATTAACTAACATTACTTTTCCTATCATCTCTACTTCATGAGATCTTTTCTTAGAATGTTTTTTACCTGACATCTTATTAAATTTTTAATTAGTGTAATAATTTACATATACTAAAGGTAAGAAAAAAATAAACACCTTGTCACTCGTTTTAGGTTAAAAAAACATTAACATTATTATTCTAGTTTACTTGCTATTTACTTCAACTTATATCATTATATATTTTAACAAAATATTAGTATTAGTGCTTAGACCAATATATATTTGCACAAATATAATAAAAGGGAGGTCTATACCTTCCTACTAAACTAAAACAATTAAAACTATGAGTTTTTTTGATTCAAACAGTTATTTTATTGACGAAAAAGTAGGTCTATTTAAATTTGAAAATTGTTATAAAGTATTCGATGACAATGGACTAGAAATTGGTTCTGTAAACCAAAAACTTTCTGTTGGTGCTAAATTATTAAGGTTAGTCGTTAATAAAGCGATGTTACCCTTCAAACTAGAAATAAAAGACACAGAAGGGCAACTACAAGCTACTGTTTCAAGAGGTTGGACTTTTTTCGTTTCTAAAATTAATATAACTGATGCTAATGAAATGCAAGTAGGTTCTATTAAGCAAAAGTTTACATTTTTAAAACCTAAATTCACTATCTTAGATAGTTCGGAGCAAATTGCTGCAACTATTAAAGGTGATTGGAAAGCATGGAACTTTGACATAACAGATGTAAATGAAAACTCTATAGGAACTATAGATAAGAAATGGAATGGTGCTATGAAAGAGATATTTACTTCTGCTGATAAATATCACGTGACTATTAATCCTCAATTCACTAACCCTACTAGCAAGATGGCTGTTATTGCAGGCGCTATTACTATTGATATGGTATTAAAAGAAAGCAAATAATATTAGGCCCTCATGTGACTACTGCTTTTGTAGAAACATGAGGGATTTATATCAACTATATAACAGCATGTTGAGAACAGAAATTGCTTCCTGACTTTGCATTTCTCTTACATCGAGTACCTTTTTTAGTGATTGCTCTACATCTGTGCTTGGCTGATTTAACAGTTGTTGATGATTTTAACACAGAATGAGAAGATGATGTTTTGTTTGAAACGGAATGTCTATGTTTGTTAGCTTTCCAAGTCCAATTGGCAGCAATAGATTTAGATTCTAAAGCATTTTCTTTTGAATCTGCCAATTGTGGGAAAAAATCAATTCCTGTTAGAGCCTCTACTTTGTCCACAGGTACTACATAAGAAGATAATGATTTAGAGCATTTCTTATTAGGTAATATTAAAGCTATCATCTTTTCTTTATCTGTTGGATCATATATAACTTTAAAATAATAACCTGGTATTGTTACACCACTCTTTCCTATCTTTCCTTTATTATCTTTAAAGATAGGTCCAGTTACAATATATAAACGTCTCTCATTTCTTACCCAATCACGTACTATAGACTCTAGGTTTTTCCAGATACCTCTATTAAAATCAGGAGCTTGCGGAGACATATTAGACATAAAGAAAGTCTCACTCATAGCCTTAGGATTTAGTTTCATGGCAGCAGCTGGACATAAATGTCCTCTATCATATCCACTAGCCTTGTAATCAGATAAAGTAGCAGAACCAGTTCTAACACTTCTGTCTGGTCTAAAATCATTATGTCTTTTTGACTTACCATTAATAAAACTAGGATTCAATTCATAATACACCCATTTAGCTTGTTCATTAGCTTCATCGTAAGAGAAAGTATAGTACGTTTTTTTAATAATAACACCTGTCGATTTTGGCAAATAAGATTGAGCTTGTACAAGAAAAGAACTCAATAATAGTAATAGAAATAGAAACTTCTTCATATGTAATATTAGTTTAAATGTAATTTTAAATGCAAATATAATTATAATGCTTATTTTTGTAAGAAGTACAACAAAGAAAGTATAAGATGTCAGAGAATCCAGAATTAGAATTAGCATATAAGTTCGTTGAACAGACTAATCGCAATATCTACCTTACAGGAAAAGCAGGAACAGGTAAAACTACTTTTCTACGTAATTTAAAGATAAAATCGCCTAAGCGTATGGTTGTTGTCGCACCTACAGGTGTAGCTGCTATTAATGCTGGTGGGGTAACTATTCACTCTTTCTTCCAAATTCCTTTCGGACCATGTATTCCTGAGCGTTTATCTGGCAAAAAGAATGCTATTCTTAAATTCAACAAAACAAAAATAAAGATTCTTAAGTCTCTTGACATGCTTGTCATAGACGAGATTTCTATGGTTAGAGCTGATATGCTTGATGCAATAGATGAGATTCTTCGTACTTTCAAAAATAAAGACTTGCCTTTCGGAGGAGTTCAATTACTTTTAATTGGCGATCTTCAACAATTGGCTCCTATAGTAAAAAACGATGAGTGGAGCATACTTAGAGCATATTATGATACTATATTCTTTTTCAGCAGCTTAGCTCTTAGAGAATCTTGTCCTGTATTTATAGAACTTAAACATATTTACAGACAAAAAGATGAAACTTTTATTAAGATTCTTAACGAGGTGCGAAATAATTGCATATCGCCTGAGTCTACAGAAGAACTAAACAGTAGATATATAGAGGATTTCAAACCTAAGAAAGATGATGGATATATATATCTTACTACTCACAATAATTACGCAAATAAGGTAAACCAAGCTGAGTTAGATAGAATAGAAAAAGATGAGAAGAGATATACTGCTCTCACCACTGGCGAGTTTCCTGAACATATCTACCCTACTGAGTTTGAGATGACTCTTAAAAAAGGAGCACAGGTTATGTTTGTAAAAAATGATTCTAAACCAGAGAAACGTTATTTTAATGGCAAAATTGGTAGTATTACTAGCATAGAAGGTAGTCATATTATTGTGAAGTGTAAGGATGACAATACATCTATAGAAGTTGAAAAAGAAACTTGGGATAATGTTAGATATACACTTAATAAAGATACAAACGAGATAGAGGAAGAAATAATAGGAACTTATGTGCAGTATCCTCTTCGACTTGCTTGGGCTATCACTATTCATAAGAGTCAAGGACTTACATTCGATAAGGCTATTATAGATTCGCAATTAGCTTTTGCACATGGACAAACATACGTAGCTCTTTCTAGATGTAAAACTTTGGAGGGCATTATCTTAAGCTCACCTATTTCACAGAAATCTATTATTTGTGATAATTCTGTTCTTTCATTCAATAAACAAGTAGAAGAGAATCAGCCCAATAAAGTAGAACTTAAAGCTTCAAAACAAGAATATGAATTATCTCTTATTAAAGATTTATTCGATTATAAAACGGTTCATTTTTACTTAAAAAATATAAAAAAACAACTACAAGATCATGATTATATTATTAAAGGTAATCTTCTTGATACAATATCTAAACTTGAAGAAAGTATAAATATGAGTTTTGTAGCAGTCTCTAATACCTTTATTAAACAAGTGCGTGAATTACAACATGATGGTATAGAAGATAATAAAGACCTACAAGCCAGATTGAATAAGGCATGTGAATATTTCATGAAGAAGACTAGAGAGAACTTATTAAAACCTATAAAAGCGGCTACATTCTCTTGCGATAACACCTCTGTAAGTACTATCATAAAGGATAATATATCTAAACTTCACGAGAATTTACAAGTAAAAATGGCTTGCCAAGAGAACTGCTTAACGGGTTTTGATATTAAAGATCATCTTAAAATAAAAACCAAAACTATTCTTAAGATAACTGATACTAAAGTGAAAATAGAAACAGCTGGTATAGAAAGCCTTGCAGAGCATCCTGAACTATTTAAAGAGATGCGTGCATGGCGTTTACAAGTTAGTAAAGAACTTAATATAACTGCATACCAAATTCTTTCTGATAAAATGATGTTAGATATATCTAAACTTATTCCTCAAACTGCCACTGAACTATCTAAAGTTAAAGGTGTTGGCGGGCAGAGAATAAAGAAGTATGGTAATGATATTCTTACCATTGTTAGAAGATATCGTAAGGTGCATAATATGCAGGGTACTATGCAAACCTTATTATAATTTTATTCTTTTATTTCTTTAGATGCTGTTATTGTTGGTAATCTTAACTCTAATTTAATCGCTATTAATCTGATTGCAATAATCAGAAGGATAGTAATTATCATGTTTGTGTTTCTTGCTACCGAGAAATACGAAAGTAACAAATACATAAGAGCCCCTACTATACAAGCTGTTGCATAAATTTCTTTTCTAAATATAATAGGTAAGTCATTTACAAAAGTATCACGTAATACTCCTCCAAAAACAGCAGAAACTACACCCATCATTATACCTATAACGGGATTAAACCCAAGAGCAATAGTTTTCTCTAAACCTAAGATTGTAAAAACACCTATACCTATAGTATCAAAAAGAAAGAGTGTCTTCTTTAAACCCATAATATATTCCTTAAAACAAAAGGTGAGAAGCACTGCTATAGTAATAACAATAAGATACCACATGTCTGTCACCCAAAATGTAGGGGTAGCACCAAGTACTGAATCACGTATTGTACCACCGCCAAAAGCAGTTATTGAGGCTGCAAACATAGCACCAAATAGGTCTAATTTCTTATTTGCAGCAGATAAAGTACCTGATATTGCAAACACGAATGTACCTAATAAATCTAAGAAATAAATTATATCCATATCCTGTAAAAATTTGCGCAAAGATATGATTATTTTTGGATATCCTACCTTATTCTTTACATAAGCTATCTATTTTATTTCACTACAAATTTTCTAGTTATAGTATTCCCAAATTCATCTATCAGTGTTAGAATGTGTTTACCCTTTGAAGGCTGCACTTCTATTTGATGAGTAGAAGTTGTACTTCTTAGATATATATTATCTATATGCCAATGAATTGTTGCATTATTGATACTGTGAGCTACCTCAAATATTACTTTACCACGTACCCCTCCCATTCCTTTAGGTATAAAAACAGAGGTATTCTTTTCTGGATAAATTATATCCATAGCTTTCTCATCATTAGAGACACAATCATCTCTGTAAGGAGGTAGATTTTTATAATATGGATTGATCTTTTTATAATACCATTCCATTACAGGAGGTAAAATAAAATAAGATTCGTGACGCATATTCTGTACATCTTCACATATAGAATTCACTCTATAATTTTCATTTTTGTCCAGATGTATAATTTTACAAAAAGGACAAGTTCTAGTTTTATCTCCCTCTATCATAACCCAAAGAGTATCTTTGAGAGTACAATTAGTTGAAGCTCTATAACCTGAATGTTTACAGACTATAACCTGCTCCATTTCTTCTACCGGTTGAGCAAACCATTCTTCTTGAGATAAATTAGAGAAAACATCGAACATTAATGGTGCAGCGGATTTTACTCCTAGAAGTCCTGGACGTCCTTCTCCATCAGCATTTCCAGCCCATACTCCAACAACGTATTTAGAGTTTAAACCTACTGCCCAAGCATCTCTAAAACCGTAACTAGTTCCTGTTTTCCAAGCTATCTTATTAGCCGATAAAAAGGAATCCCATCCTGTTTCTTGCTCAGGGCGTTTTACTTGTAATAGTGCTTTAAAAGTAAGCCATGATGCGGCTGCATTTATTACAGGTGGAGAGACACATTCTTTCTTTTCTTCTTGTTTTTCTTTTTTTATATATCTAGCCTTGGCAAAATCACCCTTAAAATAAGCTCCATCATTAGAGTTGTAATGTCTAATTATTCTAGCCATTCCAGCATAAGCACTAGCAACCTGTTCTAGTGTAACCTCTGCCCCTCCTAATATTATTGATAAACCATAATGATCAGCACCTCTATCCACTGTTTTTATTCCAAACTTTGGAAGGTAATCATAGAACTGTTCAACGGTCATCATCTGTAACATCTTCACAGAAGGAATATTTAAAGAACGAGCAAGAGCTCTGCTAGCAGATACTGCACCATCAAAATGTAAAGAAAAATTCTTAGGAGCATAAGAACCAAATTTAGTAGGAATATCTGGAATTATTGTATTTGGTAATATATAACCTTTCTGTTGCAAAAGGGCGTAAAGCATAGGCTTTATTATACTTCCTGAACTTCTTTCAGAGGTTATAATATCAACCATATTACCATTATCTTCTTTACCCTTTCTTTTCGAATTCCCTACATACGAAAGAATATTGCCACTCTCAATATCTATGACTATAGCAGCCATATTATTAATCCCGTTAGCTTGTTGTTCTTTAGAATGTTTGTTTAATAAAGAATTAACCATTTTCTGAATATCAGAATCTATAGTCGATTTTATGTAATCTTCTTTATGTTCATTCACTACTCTCTCAAGTAAGTGGGGAGCTAAACGAGGAAAAGAATATCTTAACTTAGTTATAGGTTCTTGTTTAGCAAGAGAACAACTTAAAGAATCTATTACATTATTTATTTGTAATTTATCTAATAATCTGTCTCTTTTAGCCCTTAATATATCGGTATTTCTGCCTGGAAAAATAAGAGATGGAGAATTTGGTAGAACTGCTAAAAGAGCTGCCTCAGACCATGATAAATCCATAGGACTTCTTCTAAAATATTTCCAGGAAGCAGCCTCTAAACCAACAATATTTCCACCATAAGGAGCATTTGAAGCATATAATTTTAATATCTCTTCCTTAGAATAAGACAACTCTAAACGGGTTGCTAAAAATATCTCTTTGATTTTTTCTATTACCGTTCTTGATCTATTTCCTCTAGATAATCGAATAACTTGCATACTAATAGTACTAGCACCACTAACTATTCGTCCCATACTAATATACTGCCCCACTGCTCTACATAAAGAAACTGGATTTACTCCTAGATGATAATTAAAATATTCATCCTCAAAATATATAAGCGCCTTCTTATATTTAACTGGAACATCGGTAAGTATAGACATTCTCCATTGTTCATCTTTTGCTATCTTAACACCAATAATCTTTTCATTCTTATCTAATAACACCTTAGATTTAGGATTATTAAAAAGAGGGTCTGGCAATGAGAAATAAAAAAAAGCAAGCATAAGAAGACTTACGCTTGCAATTAAATAATATTTCTTGTTTCTGTATTTCTTCATCATTTAGAAACTAGTTCACTTTAACGTTTTTACCAGCAACAACAGCTCTAACATCGTTATTATACATAGCCTCACAACTAATTGCAGGTAAATAATATTCACCTTTATAACTAGCATTAAGATTGATTTTAAAAGTCTTAACAGACTTATAACCTAAAGAGAAATAGAAATTCATTCTATCATCTCTAATATCTATATAATTAGCCTTATTTCCTGAATTACCATCAAAGAGACGAGTATTTGCTATTTCCCAACCAGTAGGAAACATTGCAGTAAGAGCTAATTGCTCAAATCTCTCACCATTAGAATTATTGGATACTTTTATATAAACTACAAAATCTTTTCCTTGTTTAATATTATCAGGACTAATAGTTCTTCCCTCTGTATCTTTATACGAAACAGACATTCTAAGTTTATCAGTGGTCACATTTTCTTTGTATATTAATGGAACACCTTTATTTATTACTCTAACAAAAATGGGCTTATCACCTAGATTCTTAACCTCTATTTTAAGATTCTCATCTGATTTAACTTTCTTAGAAAGAATTGAGACATTAGTATTAGCAGATTCTTCTTTACCATTTATACTATACTCACATTTAATAGCAGAATCTCCTTGATTAAACTTCTCAATATACTGACTCATAGCAAAAAGAGAATATGCTATAGTTTGAGTACTCATCCATTGATTACTTCCTAATTTTTTTGTGACTTCTATAGCTAATTTAAAAGCTTCTGCTTTTTTACCCATAGCTGTTAGTGTTTCAAGAATCATAGACTTATCTCTAAGTGCAGAACCAAAAGTATGTCCCCACTCTCTATATACTTTAACATCTGTAGATAGGTTATTTATCAACTTAGAAGCAACCTTATCTCTACCAGCAACAGCATAAGCAGCAGCTAAACGCCAACTTGATACATAAGGTAGTTTAGATTTCTCTCTCATACGATTCATTGCACCAATATTCTCTTCTCCAGCTAAAGCCAATACATATAATCTATAGGCTTGTACTAATTCCGAATTGTAATATCTAGAATAGTTATTCCAGTTATTAGCCATAGTTTTTTGGTAACGAAGATATTTCTTCTTCATTGAAACAGGAATTGAGTATCCTTCTTTCTCTGCCATAAGCATAAAGTGTCCAGCATAAATATTTGCCCATTCACTTATATAACGACCACCTTGCCAGTAAGTAAATCCACCATCTGATGTCTGAAAACGCATTAATTTAGATATGCAAATATTTATATTATCCATAACATCAGTCTTCTCTACATCAGTAAGATTAGTCAGTTTAGATAAGTATAATTGAGGAAATGCACCTGAGACCGTTTGTTCCAAACAACCATGAGGATAATGTATAAGAGTCTCTAAACGATTAGATAAATTCATTGCAGGAAGAACAGACATCTCTAAAGCAGTAGTATTTGTTCCTTTTATTCCTATTGGCTTAACATCTATAATTGTAGACATGCCTTTCTCTATGAACTTCTCTTCTATTTTTGTAATAGGAGGATTTGGAACACGAACTTCTATATCTGTTTCAAAACTTGCCTTTTCTCCTCTTGATTTTGCAAATATCTTTATCTCTCCTTTTCCTATTCTATCAGTAACCTCTATCTCAAATTCAGCTATCTTCTCTCCTACTGATCCAAAATGCACTTTCTGCTTAGAACTTCCAATAATCTTAATCTTATCGTTTACCTCTAAACTTAGATTTACATCTTTAATCTTCTTGCTCATTACAAAAAGAGTAACTGGAAGTTTAATTTTATCACCAGGATTTAAAACTCTTGGAAGAGATGCTAATAACATTAGTGGTTTTTTAACTTCTGAACTAACAGAAGAAGAACCATATGCTCCATCTTTAGATGCAATAACCATTGTTTTCACTGCTCCAATATAATTTGGCATCATGAATTTATGAGTCTTTTTCTCACCCTTCTTAAGGGTAAATGGTCCTTTAAAAAGAACAACAGGCTTAAATCTATTTGATCTTTTCTTTGTTTTATCTTTTAAAGAAGCATCACCACCAATTGCAAAAGCAGATTCTAGTCTTGCACCATAAGCACCTAAGACATAATCATACATATCCCATGTCTTAACTCCTAATGCTTCTCTTGCATAAAAAGCAGAATGTGGATTTGGTGTTTGATATGAAGTAATATCCAATAATCCCTCATCTACAATAGCTATAGTATAAGACATCTCTTTTGAGTTTAACTCTTTTACTTTTACAGTAAACTCTTTTTCTGGACGTAACTCTTTATCTTGCTTAATTACTGGTTTTAATATTGTTTGTGGATTATTCACTGTAACAGGAATAATTCCATACAAACGCATAGGATGATCGTTATCAGTATTTTTGTGCGGCTGTAAAAGACTAACATTCACGTATACATTTGGCGACATTTCTTCTGTAGCTTTGAATGTAAAACGTGTCTTTTTATCTTTTGTGTCTATTACAAACTTATCAATTACTTTAATACCTGATTCTATTGATATTAATGCTTTTCCTTCTTTAGAAGATGGAATATTTACTACCACTTCGTCTCCTACATTATAAGATACCTTATCTAAACTTAGAATAAGCATACTTGCTCCACCTGGCATATCTGATACATCAAATCCACCCCAGCTTGAGAAATATATTGTTTTACCACAAGAGTGACCACTTTCATTATCTGTTATCTTTAAATAATAACGGCCATATTCTCTAGCTCTAATATTCACAACACCCTTACCATTAACAATTTGAGCATGTTGTGTAGTTACATTTTTATTATAACGTCTATTTACATACGAAGCAAGATTACTATCGTTAGAATCCCACCACCAACGCCACTGTATTTTAAATAGTTCAATAGTAACTCTCTTATTAAGAGCTTTACCATTATCATCTATAGAAGCCAATTTAAGTTTATAATTCTTCTTTGTTTGATACCAATCACTATCACTAGTTGGTAATTGCATACCTACATATGATTTATAAGGAGATAGAACAAACGATTTACCACTTATACTAAAATCACCTGTTTTTTCGAATATCCTTGTTAAAAAAGATGCACGTAGAAAACCTGGTGCTGTTGTTAGATTACTTATTGGAACTGGTACATCTAATACTCCAGTATCATTAGTTTTTCCATTGTAGATAGTTCTTCCATTAAACCAGAAGTTTTTAGAAACATCATCGAATATATAGTTTGAATATCCTTTAAAAGAAGTTCTAGCTTTAGAAAGACTCATAACTACATCTGCTCTTAAGTTTGGAGCTTTTGCACCATGTAACCATGCTGATTCTACCCTTAACTTATTAGCAACAGAAGATTTAAGCATCTTACCTGTTATAGACATATTTATCTTAAGGCGGTTAGGTTTAATAGTTTCTACTTTTAAACGCTTAGAAAAATGTGCACCACCAACTTGGATCTCTACATTCCAATTACCTGTAGGAGCTTCTTTCTCTGTTAAGAAATTAAAGCAATTAAGTCCTTTATCAGAAGTATATTGAACCTCTTTACTTACCAACTGTCCTCTTGAATTATATAATTTAGCTATAATTGGATGATGGTTTGGCAATGATTTTTGTTTATCCTCTAAGATAAAACTTACATGTATATTATCGCCTGGACGCCATACTCCTCTTTCTCCGTAGATAAAGCCTTTAAGACCCTTTTGAACTTGCGCACCTGCTACATCGAAATTACTTATAGAAAGAGCACTTCCATCATCAACTCTCAAATATGCTTTCTCACCATCTTTGCTTACTACTATTAAGAAAGCTTTTGATTTTAAAGGCAATTCTGCAAAACCACTTACATCTGTTTTAGCTGTTGCTAATAACTGGTTTTGATATGAAAAAACTTCTATACTAGCATCTTTTAGAGATTTAGTATCTGTAAGTTTAGAAACATACACAAACATATTATTTGCACTTCCTCTCTTTGCAATCACACCTATATTAGAAGCAATAACATTTTTAGATTTAAAGTGATTAGATGAATAATAAGATATAGTACGTGGATCTTCTCTATCTCTCCAGTTATATCCTGTTGGAGTATAATAATCTGAATACCAACCTGGGTTATCCCAATCTTCATATGAAGATTCTACTTCTTCTACCTCTTCCTTTGTAGTTTTCTCTCCACAATCATATATAGCATAAGCTTTTTTAAATCTCAACTCTATCCTATAGATGGCAGATTTATCTACCTTCATCAAGTCTGAAAGATTTAATCTATAATCGTTCCATTTAGTTAGATCTTTAGATCCTTCTAAAGAAACTTTCTTTTGAAGAACTAATTTACCTACTTTTCTTAAACCATTTGAATTGTTTAATCTATTATCTTGTAAGAATTGATGAACATTATTAGAGTATATCTGTATTACTCTTACATCTACAGCCTTTAGACTTACTGCAGAAAATGGCACATTAAAACCATTATTACTAGGAGTAATTACACCTTTACCAATAAATTTTACTTGAGGTTTTATTTCTTCAAATTTTACTGTTAAGTTCTGATTCTTTTTTAATTTATCTCCTTCTAAAGATTTTAATCCCTGACTAACTGTTAATCTACGTTGTCCTGTTAAAATTGTATTAGAATAAACGATTAGTTCATTTAAAGATACATTGAATTTCAAGTTTCTATAACCTTGTAATTGTACAAGTCCTCTTAAATCTTGATTCTTATCTATAGCATCAGAAAAAGTAATTCTAAATTGCTTCTCATTACTTTTCTCTGCTTGTACTCCTATAAGGTAAAACTCTCCCTTTCCAGGAATTATTATTAACTGTTCTCCTTTTTCATCTACATCACATACTGAACCATTCCAAGAAAGCTTTATTTTCTCGCTCTCCTTTGATTTAACTATACTATCTATTACAAAAGTATGAGTACGCCCATTAACTGAATGTTTCCAGTTTGTTATCAAATCTTTATCTATACTTATTATCTTCTCTGCTTGTTCAGAAGATAAGAAATCAGCAGATAATAGTGTAGTAACATACTTCATGTTCTTTCCATCTGCATAAAGCTTTAAACCTTTCTCATTTATAGAGAATAATTGCTTTATGGTAGAAAATTTGAATATAAACTCATTAAATGATGAATCTACATTTACTAATTCACCTAATTCTAATGTAGCAGTATAATCCTTACTATTAGCAAGTCTGTTAGTTGGAATAAATTCAATTTCTTTAGCATTATGCCAATAAGCTTTTCCTTTTATACTTGGTTTAAAAGAAAGTATTCCTTTTTTTACTTCCTTACCTTCTTTTACACCTTTATTAACTTCATTCTTGAATTTAATTCTTATACTCTCTCCTGAAGAAATTAATCCATCAGTATATCCTTCAATATACTGCTCAAAACCATCTATCTTACTAGCAGTAGTCTTCGGACTATTATTACATGAAAATAATATTACAACTAAAGAAATTAATGTAATATTGAAAATGATTTTTTTCATAAATCGAATTGAATTAATAAACTATTTTTTTGCGAAAATAATATATATATACATTACTTCCTAGTCATAACAATTATTAGCTTCATTTTTCTACGCAAACGTAATAGTGAAAGTTTTCTTTAATAACTCTTATTTATTTTACAAACAAAAATAGCAATTCAATCGTTTACATTATCAATTATTCTATAAACAAGAGATATAAAAGCAAATAATATAGGAAACTAAGCATAGAGAATTTTGATTCAAGAAAAATTAGAGTAATTTTATTCAGCAATTAATAAAGAAATTTAACACTTATATCATGCACACACCAAACAACAGAATGGATCTTAAAAAGATTAATAGCGAAAAACAAAAAGATATTATTCGCTATATCAATCTTCAGTTATCGGCGATGGGGCAGCCAACATATACAGATAGTTCAGAATATGGAATTCAGTTATCTGATCCTAAGTTCATAGAATTAACTAGAAATCTTGTTTTAAATTATCAAGCTAAAAAGAAGCTTGTGCCAGACCATTTGTGTCCAGCGGATAAAAGAATACAAACTTTCATCAATAGCTATTTATCAGATATTGATGAAGAAAAACCACTTGTTCCTACTTCTACTTTCGTATTAGATCAAGAAGGACTAGCGCGTGAACTTTCATTAGCTCCTGATAGCAATGAATATTCGAATGAATTCCTTAAGTCATATAGAATAAAACAAGGAGTTCTACATAACCCTAAACATGATAGAAGAACAACAAAAGGTTCTTTTCATATTGTTGAAGGAGGTTTACCAGTTCCTATAGATAAGATAGAGGTTCCTAAGATTGCTTTCAATCGCTTCTTAAAGGCTGCTTTTAATGCTCCTAAAGAAACAACAGGACTTCCTTTCACATCTACTCAAGAAGAACAAACAGATCTTTACGTGTCTTTATTTATGCGTCCTATCGTTTGTCCTGAGGTTAAAGGTATAATCTCTCAGAAATCTTTAGAGATTAGATATTTTGCTCCTGCTGCTTTTGTAAGTAACACTGACTTTGTTGAATCAATATTCGGTAATGCCGGAGATCCAACTATTGCTACTAATGATGCTGGACTTGATATAGAACATTGGACTGGACATACAGGCTGTATTGTTCTTGCTCCTCATATACTTACTATAAAGAAGAAAGATTTAGGTCTTCCTCATTATGATGATGCAACAGAGCGTCAAAGAAGAGATGGTGTTTGTTGGAAAAATGAAGATGAACTTTACAATGACGGACAACCATTCAAACTTACTTGTAGAGATGACAGAGGTGTAGTAATAACTATTATTGCTGACAACTATTTTGGATACTCTAAAAAAGAAGTTAAAACACAGATTAGTTATTCTGCTAACTTATACGGACTTACAGAAGAAGAGCATGCAGGTGGTGCAATTGCTTTCCAACGTAAAAATATAGGTATTGTTTTTGACGGTACTGCTTTTATGGATAAGATCATTAAAGATCAATATTCTTTTAAGGAGACAGTAGCGCTTAATAGCAACCTTATGGATATTCAAGAAGAAGGTCATGGTATAGATAAAGAATTTAACGACATTATTTATATTCCTGAAGACACTAAGATTGATCTTTACGCAAGCACAGTAAAATGGCAAAAAGACGGTAAAGAGCAATGCATAAAACTTCTACCATATCAATACTACGTTCACCCATCAGGATATAAAATCCATATGGAGAAACACCCTTCTGCACCTTCTTGGAGATTAGTAAGTACTTATGCTGAGGGAACATTCTGCCATAAACCATGTACTGTATCTGGTGGTGGTAAATCAGAAATCTCTAAATCGCTATTGAACGCTATTATATATAGCTCTTTCTATATCAATAATATGGAAGAGGACTTCAAGATTGCTGATGAGATTATTAATTACGATTACTCAAATAGATGGAACGAACATCAAGGTAGAATAGAAGAATCTCGTACTTTGCTTAACGAAGAAAGATCTTTAGGTTCTGTTGTAAAACTTCTTACACCTTCTAAATATTATACAAAAGAATATAATTCATACCTAGCTTCTATACCTGATCATGTAAAAGCATTAGTACTATATGTGAAACGTTTTTACCGTCCACTTAAAAGTGAATGTAATTGGAAAGAGTATTTCTCTGTCGATGTGGTTAACGGACACAATGGTAAAGAGTTATTATTTGATAACAGAAAGTTAATAGCATCTTATCTACGTATTGGTTTTGCTAAAAACAATTCATGGTACTTACATAAATTACGTGCTGACTTTATTGCTGCTGCCAAAATACAAATGGAAGATGATATTACAGCTTCTATAGTATTACCTGCGCGTAGATTTAAACATCTTAACAAAGCATATAAGAACGAAAGTATCAAGATTACAGCTAACTGTGAACGTAGATTCTTCCAACGTCCTGATGAGGCTATAAATAGAGGATACGATAAAGAAGCTGAAGCTGATTTATCTATGCGTAACAACTTCACATCTAATTATGAGCCTTTATCTTCTGAAGATGGACTTAATTTAGTAGAGGATGCTATTGGATTCGATAAATATACTAAACCTATTCAGAAACTTATAAAAGAAGGAACTGAGGACATAGATGGTCGTTACTTTATTACACCTTCTCATCCAAGAATGGTAGATGGTGCACCTTCTAAGAATCCTAGATACTTACAAATAAGACCGGACTTAGTAAATCCTGTTGATGATAGATTAGCTGAGGTTGGTATTCGTTTATCACGTAAGATGCCTATGGACGAACCTGTTGTTCATCCTGTAAATGCTGTTCTTGCTGGACGTAGAAACAATCCTGCAGACAAAGAAGCTGGTATTCGTGCTCTTTCTGTATACAATCCTATTCACTATCAGGAATTACCTGAATTATTCATGGACTTTATCTGTAGTTTAACAGGTAAATCTCCATCAACTACAGGAGCTGGTTCTGAGGGAGCATTAACAAAAGGACCTTTCAATATGCTTAGTCCTACTTCTGACTTGAACAATACATTATTATCTCATATTCTTACTGGATATAATGGATTCACTTCAGCTGCTGGATATGTAGGATCAGATTCAAGATTCGACCATGACATTTCTTTATTAGTACCTGAATTATGGTGTAGACTTAAGGAAACAGATCGTAATCCAGAAAATCTTATTAAAGAGAATTCATTAGAGAAATTAGAAGATTTCGTATATGAAGGACAAACAATAAAAGCAAGCAGATTAGGATATAGAATAACTGATAACTTCCTATTCAGATATATGAACAGAATCTTTGATGAGCCACAAGCAATCTTTACTGAGAATATGCTTAAGCCAGAATTACAAGATCTTGATGCATATGCTGATGGTGTAAATAATATCATAGAGGCACAAGAGAAAGTTGCTAAGAATTATTTTGCTGACGGAAGTATAGATGCTGCTACTCCTCCATTGAGAATATTGCTTAATATTATGGCTTATGGAGAATATGAGGGTAAGGATATTAGTAATCCAGAACTTCGTAAATTCTTTACTAGAGAATATGTTCTTAATTCTGATTGGTATAAAGCACGTTTAGTTCGCAAACAACAGATAGACATAAACTTCCAGAAGAATCAAATAGAGTATATAAATACATTTATTAACAATCCTCTTAATGATAATACAGTTGAACAACTTCAACTTAATGAGAAGATAAAAGATGCTAAGATTCAATTAGAATACTTTGAATCAGAAGAATATCTTAATGATCTAGTTGGTACTATTGGTGCTGATCCATTATATAGATAATAAACAAAAAAATAGCGCTTACTCTTTAATTAGAGTAAGCGCTTTTTTATGTAAAAGTATTATTCTTATTAAAACATTTTAAGACGATATACTAAACCTATAGAATATCTCTCTGTATCATAGTCTGTTCCATAAGCGTCTCTAGCAAAACTATAATCACGTCTTGTATAGTTAGCAAAGAATTTAATATCATCATCAAATGGAGCATATTCAACACCACCAACAAATCCATAAGCCTCACGTGCTTTTGAACTTAAACCATCGGCTGTTGCAGTTTCATACATACCTTTCAACATAATATTCCAGTCTTTAAATGCCTTAACATCAAACTTCAAAACATATGAATCATATTTAGCATTTGCAGCAAGATATTTATTATTCATATAAGCCGCTTTCTTGAAATGGTTATTTAGGTCACTGATAATTCCTTTTCTATCAATATCTTCCTTAGAATTCATCCAATCAAACTGCATTTTAAGCATTTCACATACTTTAACTTGAGTTCCAAGAGCAACATAGTTAATATGCTGACTTCTAGCATCTGATCCGTATGTATATGACCATCTAGTAAGAATTCTACCGTCAAGGATATTACCATTCCAGTTTAAAGTATACAATAATGGTGCCTTACTAGCTTCTATAGCTTCCATATTGTTATTCATAATAACTCCTCCATTAGAATAAGCAGAATAAACATCTTCAAATTTAGAAGATCTAGCATCTAATACTTGAAAACGGAACTCTTGATTATTAAATCCATAAGCAAAATCTATACCTGCAAGGAAGTTATCCATATAATCAATCATATCAGAATACTGATAAATATCAATAGGATTAAGATCGAATTCAAAACCACCATAAGCAGCACATTGCTTACCTAAAGTAATAGTAAAGTTATCCATTGGAGTTATTCCAACAGCAGCAATATCTGTAGCTTTAGCTATTCCATCTAGATTTTGTGCCACATTAGATTTATTTAATCTATGACGTAAACGGTAGCTAATCATATTTGATATAGAACCACGCATTTCCATTCTTAATTGCTCATTTTTAAAATAAGCTTTAGAGAATGATCCATTCAAAAATTCAACATTACCTCTATTCTGCATATTTAAATAGAAGCTAAAAGAATCGTTTTGTTTCTCAACTAAATTTAATCTCTCCGCCAATGATTTTTCTGCATTTTGTGCAAAAAGAGTGGACATTGACATTATCGTACATAGAAGTAC
>JBATVL010000074.1:0-88891 GCA_049671745.1 Marinifilaceae bacterium | reverse complement strand
ATATAGATTCTACTGCCCAAGGCGATACTAGACCTAATGCTATACTGAATATTTCTTTGCTGTTCTCCATGCAGGCTAAGATAGTTTTTTTTACATTACCCACTATAAATCATATAGAGCCATATATAATTACCCTACTAGTATTTCTGAAAACATAAGAGCCTGGATTTTTTATCCAAGCTCTTATTGCATTAAGGGAAACAGTATTGTAATTAGTATTGTTTTAAAATTCACAACTGATTACTTTAGCTCTAAACCCTAAACAGCAAAGATACTAGAAGGTAAAATGTAATGTCTTAACAAAATGATAGGTAAATCAGACTATTTCCAATCATGTGATTTTATTTGATCAACTACAAATTTCACATTATCTACAGGGATATCTGGTAATAATCCATGACCTAAATTGAAAATGAAATTCTTATCTTTCTCATAGAATTTATGATACTTTTTAAGCTCCTCAGCAATATTCTCTTTATTAGAATAAAGAAGTCTAGGATCAAGATTTCCCTGTAAACCAATTTCAGGAGCAACAATTTTACGTGCTTTTGCAAGAGACATCTGCCAATCTATACTTACAAAATCAGCCATACTTGTATCCATATCTCCTAAGCCAGTACCTAATCCCTTAGGAAAAAATATAAAAGGAGTACCTGTCGCTCTTACAGCTTCTGCTATTCTCTTAATTCCTGGTAAAAACAACTCATTATATAAGTCTGATGGTATTAGACCCGCATGCGACTCAAATAGTTGAAAAACCTGCACACCACTCTTTATTTGATTTAAAGCATAATTTACAGAAGTTTCCGTTATCTTATCTATAAGTATACGAGCAATATCTCTCTCTTTATAAAGAAATTTTATAGCCTCAGGAAAAGTATGATTAGAACTTACACCCTGTACCATATAACATAGAGTTGTTAAAGGTGCTCCACAAAAGCCTATCAATGGTGTATCTCCCTTATCCTTAACTATCTGCTCTATATTTCTATATATATAATCTAATTTAGAATAATCCGTTTCCATCTTAGATATTGATCCCAAAGCTCTATCTTTAAGGGCATTATCGAAACGTGGACCTTTATCTGTAAACTCAAGATTCATTCCCATTGCCTCAGGAATCACTAATATATCGGAGAAAAGAATAGCAGCATCTACACCCAAATCTTCTATTGGGAGTAAAGTAATCTTCGAACAAAGAAGAGGATCACTCATCATTTCTTTAAAAGAATACTTTTGACGCAATGCCATATAGTTCGGTAAAACTCTCCCAGCTTGACGCATAAACCAAACTGGAGGTCTTGCTGTCTCCTTTCCTTGTAATTTATCTAATAAGATTGACATTATATTTATTTTTTAAAGTTAAAGTTCAAAGTTATATATTTTTTGTATATAAATATCTTATGAAATGTTATTAAAGATGATATTAAAGAGCATACAATGAGAGAAATCTAGCAATTATCATCTTATTTTATATTTTTCAACCTTTTTTTATTTCTTAAATGGTCAAACATAGACATTTCACAACTCTAATGAAAAACATGGTAAAGCCTTGTTATTCAAGGAAAAAAGAATAAAAAAAAAAGAGGATATCTGGCACAACAAGTAAATTCCCCTATTTATAATGAGAAAAAAACTCAATCTTAACACTCATTAATACTTTTATTTTTTGTAATCTTGTCTATTGTTAAAGACAGAATATATCTAGGATTAAGTCTAGATATATTCTTATTTTGTTAACCAAAGTTATTTATATGTCTTTGAAAAGAAACATTCTTGATTTAAGAAAAAGAAAAGAAAAAGCACAGCTTGGCGGCGGAGAGAAAGCTATCCAGAAGCAAACTGCAATGGGTAAACTTACTGCTAGAGAAAGAATCTTAGCAATTGTTGATGAGGATTCTTTTAGCGAATATGATTTATTCGTAGCTCACCAAGCTCGTGAGTTTGGTATGGAGAAGAAAGTTCTTCATGGAGACGGTGTTGTAATAGGTACAGGTACTATTTATGGTGCTCCTGTGTGCTTATATGCTCAAGACTTTACTGTTGCTGGAGGATCTCTTGGTCTTATGCACGCTAGAAAAATAACAAAGATTATGGATCACGCACTTAAGTTGCGTATGCCTCTAATTGGTATTAATGATTCGGGAGGAGCACGTATCCAAGAAGGGGTTGATTCTCTTGCTGGATATGGAGAAATCTTCTTCAGAAACACATTAGCATCAGGGGTTATTCCTCAATTATCTGTAATCTTAGGTCCATGTGCTGGTGGAGCTGTATACTCACCTGCATTAACAGACTTCGTATTTGTGGTAGACAAAATTTCTAAAATGTTTATCACTGGACCTGAAGTTATTAAAACGGTGCTAGGAGAAGAAATCTCTATGGAAGAGTTGGGTGGAGCTAAAGTTCATTCAGAAATTAATGGAAATGCACATTTCTTCGCTAATGACGAGAATGAATGTTTTGAGCAAATCAAAAAGCTTATTACTTTCATACCTTGGAATAACGAGAAGAAAGCTAAAGCATTCCCTGCTAAACCACCAAAACCTGAGTATAAGATAGAGGAACTTGTTCCTATTGATCCTACAGAACCTTATGATATTAGAGACTGTATCAAGGCTATAGCTGATGATTCAGATTTCTTAGAAGTCCAAAAAGACTTTGCTAAAAATATCGTTATTGGTTTCGGACGGCTTAATGGTGAAACTATAGGTTTCGTTGCTAACCAACCTCTAGTTTTAGCTGGTGTACTTGACTGTGATTCTTCTGATAAAGCAGCTAGATTCATTCGTTATTGTGATGCATTTAATATACCTATACTTACTCTAGAGGACATGCCTGGATACCTTCCTGGTGTTGACCAAGAGCATGCTGGTGTTATTCGTCATGGAGCGAAAGTTCTTTATGCTTATTCTGAAGCTACTGTACCAAAAATCACTGTTATACTACGTAAAGCTTATGGTGGTGGTTACATCGCTATGAACTCTCGTCACTTAAGAGCTGACTTCATGTATGCTTGGCCTACTGCTGAAATTGCTGTTATGGGGCCTCAAGGTGCTGCTAACATCATTTTCCGTAAGGAAATTGCAGCTGCAGAAGATCCTGAAGCTATGCGTGCAGAAAAAGTTATCGAGTATAGAGAACGATTCGCTAACCCTTATGTGGCAGCATCTAAAGGTTATGTTGACTCTGTAATAGAGCCAGAAGAAACTAGAAAGATTTTAATTCATTCTTTCGAAATTTCTAAAGGAAAATCTACTTCTATGCCTAAGAAGAAACATGGTATTCCTCCATTTTAAAATTTTGTGATATGAGTACAGAAGAATATAGTGAATTGGTGGTGCAAGGCACTACTTATAAAACTAAACTGACTACGAATTATAAGAATCGTAAGAAATGGGAAGCTTATAATCCCAATCATGTGTTGGTATATTTGCCTGGTACTATCAATGAAATTTTTGTTAAAGAAGGACAAAAGGTAGAGGAAGGCGAAATTATTCTTATCTTAGAGGCTATGAAGATGAAGAATAAGATTGCTGCTCCTAAATCAGGTAAGATTAAAAAGATTAATGTTGAAATAGGACAATCTGTAGCAAAAAACTACATCATGATTGAATTAGAAGACTAAATCAATATAAACCCCTATGAAGAATATCTTCATAGGGGTCTTTTTTATACTAAAAAGAACAGAAAATATGGCTTTTTTTGAAACGATTGACATCGAGAAGAACTACGCAAACCACAAAGCACTCGATAAGGTATCTATATCTATACCTGAAGGATCTATCTATGGTTTACTTGGTCCAAACGGTGCTGGTAAAACATCGCTTATTAGAATAATTAATCAAATTACTGCTCCAGATTCAGGAAAGATTCTTTTTAATGGCAGAGAGTTAAAACCATCAGATGTAAATAACATTGGGTATCTTCCTGAAGAAAGAGGATTATACAAGAAGATGAAAGTAGGTGAACAAGCTATTTATTTAGCTACGCTAAAAGGTTTATCTAAACGCGATGCAATTAAGAAACTGAAATATTGGTTCGAAAAATTCGATATTTCAGAATGGTGGGACAAGAAAGTAGAAGAACTTTCTAAAGGTATGGCACAAAAAATTCAATTTATTGTTACTATACTTCACGACCCTAAACTTCTTATTTTCGATGAGCCTTTTAGTGGATTTGATCCTATTAATGCTAATCTTTTAAAAAGAGAAATACTTTCTTTGAAAGATAATGGAGCTACTGTTATTTTCTCTACACATAATATGTCATCAGTTGAAGAAATTTGTACTGATATATCTCTTATTAATAAATCTAAAAAGATTGTTGAAGGAACTGTTTCTGATATAAGAGCTACTTATAGCACTAATACTTTCGAACTTATTTATAAAGATGAACTTCTTTGTAAAGAAGAGATAGCGAGTCAATTCAACATTCTTAAAGATTATAACGATAGAGGTAACAATGTTTTAGAAGTTAAAGACCCTAATAATCTAGGTGCAAACAAACTTATCTCTAGCGTAATTGCAAACAATTCATTAATATCGTTTAAAGAGATTATTCCTAGTATGAACGACATTTTCATTCAACTTGTTGAGGGAAATAAAAACCTATAATATGAATAAGATACTTATAATTATAAAGAGAGAATTTCTTACTAGAGTTAAGAAAAAAACTTTCATCGTTCTGACTATTGCTGTGCCATTTCTTATTGCAGCCTTTTATGCATTTATTATTTGGATGATGCTTAATAAAGATACTGAAATAAGAAAGATAGCAGTTATTAATAGATCTAATATAGAGGCTCCTGTTGTTTCTAACGATTATACTAAATACGAATATTTCAACGATAGTACTTTCGAGAGCGATAAAACTAAAATACTTGCTAACGGCTTTTACGCTGTACTTTCTATTCCTGCTAATATTATGGAGAAGAAGGAAGCAGAACTATTCTCTGACAAGCAGATTCCTATGGATCTTAAGTCTTTTGTTAAAAATCAGATCTCTAATGAAATAGAGAAGATAAAGAAAGCTAAAATCATTAAAGATATTGGAATTCCTGATCTTGATAAAAGATTAAACGCTACTAAAACTAATATCTTTTTAAAGACCCTAAAAGTTGATCAAGATAGCGGTAAAGAAAAAGAAAGCTCTTCTGAGATTCTTTCTATTCTTGGCATGGTTGGTGGAACGATCATCTACATGTTCATATTAATGTACTGTACTCAGGTAATGAGGGGTGTTATAGAAGAGAAATCCAATCGTATTGTAGAGGTTATAATATCTTCTGTTAAACCTTTCCAACTAATGATGGGTAAGATTGTTGGTATTGCCCTTGTTGGTCTCGTTCAATTTATTATTTGGATAGTGTTAATATTGATCTTAATGTTTGTAGGACAAATGATATTAATGCCAGATATTGATATGGAAGCTCTTAGACATGGTGCAGATATTGCTCAAATGGCTGGTTCTTCTAATATTGACATGACTCAACTTAAGATAGTGAGCAATATTGCTCAAACTCTTGACCCTGCATTCATTACTACATATCTATTAGCTTTCCTTTTCTATTTTGTAGGAGGATATCTTTTATATGCTGCTCTTTTTGCAGCTATTGGTGCGGCAGTTGATAATGAAACAGAGACTCAACAATTTATGACTCCTCTTGCTGTAGTGCTTATGGTAGCTCTTTATATGGGAGTTGGAGTAATGAGGAATCCTGAGAGCAGTATGGCTTTTTGGGCTTCTATTGTGCCTTTCACCTCTCCTATTGTAATGCTTGTTAGATTACCTTTCGGAGTTCCTACATCTGAACTTATACTTTCAATGAGTCTACTTGTTGTTTCTTTTGTTGGTTTAACATGGTTATCAGGAAAAATTTACCGTATTGGAATACTTATGTATGGTAAGAAAGTTACCTATAAAGAATTATGGAAGTGGATAAGATATAAACATTAATCACTAATTAATAGATATTTACAAAAGCGAGAGTTTACACAAACTCTCGCTTTTTTCTATACAAAAAATATAGTTTTGATATATTCATAATTTTATTAAATTTGATTGAGTTAAAACAAATAAATAAAGATGAGAAAAATTTTAATTTCACTTATATTCATTATTCTCTTTCCACTTGTTAATTTCTCACAAGTTAACGATGAGATTTACGACAGATTATCTATATCCCACATACTTATTCTTTATAAGGGTGATAAATATAATAAACAAGTAGAACAACAGTTTCTAAACCAACGCAGATCAGACAAATATGATGCACATCAACTAAAAAGGCAAATCATATATCTTCCAAAAGAAGCAAAATATACTAATGACAATAATAGAGAGGAGTATTTTCATGATCTTTTAAAAAGTCATGAAATACCTAAGGCTCTTGTTGCAAAATGGTACAATAGAAAATCTGACGGTAGTATGAATCTTGAACTCATTCATTCTAGAGGTAGATATAATGCTGACGACTATGAATTCACTAATGCACAATTGACAAAAAGAGGCAATGCAAATCTTAAAGATTATGGAAACAAACTTATAGATAAAACTTATGTAATCATCACAGAAATAAGAGATATTAAATCAGCTAGAGAAGTTAAAAAATCTAAATATCACGGATATACTTCTCATAACAATACCTTTGTATATAAACTTGAGTTTAAACCAGAAATTAGAACTAAAGTTTATGATTCATGGATATATTCTGATGATTCAAAGCAAGTTAAATCTAAGAAATATGAGAAATTCGAAAATATAGATTTTCCTATTAAATCTATTACTGAAATATATGAGACACTTGATTATAGACAATCTAACGATACTAAGAATAGCATATTGTATGCTTATAAATCAGATAAGATGCTTTTCGGTGAAATGATAGAAGCTTCTTACCAAAAGCCTATGCATAATTTAAGTACTAATTATGACGATTTCAAAGTTAAAACATACATTGACACAAAATCACCTCTTAAAGCGAAGATTGGATTAAAAGAAGGACTTACAGTAGATCAACGTTTCTATGTATATGAATATGTATGGGATGAATCTACAGACAAGGCTATTCCTAAAAGAAAAGCTGTTATTAGAGCAAAGAAAATCTCAGATAACAGAACTATTGCCAAGGGACATTCTGTCAGCTCTAATTTTTACCAAACTGCAGGATGGGGAATTGACGAGGGTATGCTTATTGAGCAAAGAAACGATATAGGAGCATCCATAGCTGCAGGATGGGAAACAGGGAAGATGGGAGGTTTCTCTCTTAGAGCAGATATGAGAACAGGAAGCATTAGTGGCATTCCTTCTCTATATGTTTTTGCAGATGTAAACTTCTCTAAGAGCGAGTATTCTAGTTCTTTATTTAATAATGGAGGTTCCAATGTGGATTTCATTTTTACGAAATTCTCTATAGGTATTGCCAAAGGATTTAATTTTGCATATAATTTCGAACTTATTCCTTTCGTATCATATGGCATGGAATTTGCAAATACTAGTAATAATTTCAAGCTTAAAGATGTTGATAGTTCTGATGAATATAGCTATTTATCTACTAGCCTACTTAAGTATGGTGCATCTTTAACAATGAATATTACACATAACGTACAATTATATGGTACATTTAGTGGATATAATCCTATTGGAAATACTACTGCTGGCAAGAAAACAAAAACGAATATTGCTTGGAATGATATTTTTAAAGATAGAAATGGCTTTAGTAAAACATGTGGATTAAGAATTTTATTTTAAATTTGATATATGAAGACAATTAAATTGTTACTTATTACTCTGCTTTTTATTGCATTCTACGGCAATGCTGATGCTCAGAGAAGAAAAGAAAGAATGCAAAGATATAGTAGTACTTATAACTATGAAATTCAATGCATAGGAGTTGGGAATGATGGAACTAAATCTGCTAAGGTATGGTCGTACGGTAGGAATGTAAAAAAAGCTATGTACAAAATTAAAAAAGATGCTGTAGCTGCTGCTATTTTTAAAGGTATTCCTGCTGGAGGTGGAGCAGCTAAAACACCTGCTATTCTTACAGATGTTAATGCTTCTACAACTCATGCTGCTTTCTTTAAAAGTTTCTTTAAAGCTGGCGGACCTTACCTACAATTTGTTAATCTATCAGACGAAGCTAAACCTGTTGGACGCAATAAAATCAAGATGAAAGGCGGATACAAAATAGGAATGCTTGTTTCTATAAGTTATGATGATCTACGTAAATATCTTGAAGAAAAAAATATTGCTCTAAGTTTAAATTCTGGTTTTTAATTTAAATATATGATGAAAAAAATTATATTATTACTAATCGCTTTAGCTCCTTTATTGGTATTTTCACAAGCTAAGAAACCGACTATAATGGTTGTTCCTTCTGACTCTTATTGCATAAACAAAGGATATTACACTAGAGATAAATCTACAGGTACCGAGAAACTTATACCTGATTATAGAAGAACTTTACAAAGTGATAAACAAATAAGATTGGTTATCACTAAGATGGCGGCTATTATGGCAGACAGAGGTTTCCCTCTTAAAGATTTAGAACAAGAATTAAAAAACATTGATACAGAAGCGGCAGAAATTGCTCTTCTTGAAAGCTCTACTTCTAGTGCGTCAATTAATGAAAGTCCTATTGATATTCTTAAAAGAGTAGCTAAGGCTGACATAATTCTTGATTTAGATATAGAAACAAAAAGAAAAGGACCAGAAAACTATGTAGTTTTCAATCTTAGAGCCCTTGATGCGTATACAAATAAACAGGTTGCTGGTGCAGCTGGACAAGGTTTACCTTCTAGTTCTGCAGCTCCTGAGATTTTACTTGAAGAAGCTGTACTTTCTCATATGGATAATTTCAACGGACGTTTAATGAAACATTTTAAAGATATGTTTGCTAATGGACGTGAATCTAAAGTTATGATTCGTGTTTGGGATAATAGTGATATTAATTTAGAGTCTGAATTCGAAGTTGAGGATGAAGAAATGAGCTTAGCCGATGCAATTGAACTTTGGTGCGTTGATAATTGTGTAAAGGGACGTTTTTCTAATTCTGATGGTAGTGCAAACGTCATGAAACTAGAACAAGTTCGCGTTCCTCTTTTCTACAGTAGAAAAGGTAGACAGGTAGCCATGGGAACTAAGAAATTTGTTAATAATCTTAGAAAATATCTTAAAAAAGCTCCTTTCAATATAGAATCTAAAGTATATCAAAAGGGATTAGGTGAAGCTTGGATAATAATTGGTGAAAAATAAAAGACTTATGAAAAAGATAATCACTTTTAGTATTGCTATTCTTTTCTCTATCATTAGCATGGCTCAGAATTCTGAGGCTACGATGAATGATACTGATAGAATTGCTATTGGCGTTAAGATGGATAATATTAATCTATCAGAGAAGCTTACAACTAAACTTTCTTCTAGAATAAATCAACTTATTACAAGCAATGGTTTAGGACATGACGAGAAAAATTCCTTTTTCTATATTGAACCTCAGATAAGTTTAATTAGTAATGAGATTACTTCTACACAACCAGCTTATCATGTTTATATTATTGAACTTACTCTTAATGTAAAAGATGCTTTAAGAAAAAATATATATTCTAGTATTACTAAAAAATATAAAGGTGTTGGAAGAAGCAAAGAAGAAGCTTACATGAAGGCTCTTAACAGAATTAAACCACGAAAATCTTACAATAGAGCCTTTATTAGAAAAGCCAAAAAGAATATTATTTCTTTTTATAATACAGATATTAAATTTATTCTAACTACTGCAAAAGCATATATTAATGCTAGAGAGAAAGATAAAGCTAAAAAGTTGCTACTTTCTGTGCCAAAAGTATGTAGAGAGAGTTACGATAAATCTATGAGTCTTTATGAAACTATTAAATAATAGTTTCGTAAAAAAAAAGACTTTGATTGCATAAATTATTAAATTATAGTATTAATTAAATTCAAAGAAAATGAAAGTATTTAGACTGCTATCTCTTATTGTAATTACAGCTGCTATTTCTAGCTGTGGAACTTCAGAGAAAATGACTAAAGGACAAGAAAAAGCTCTAGGTGAAGAAATTGTTACTCCTTGTAGCGATGTTGATTTCCATACTGATAAAGAAACATTTAGAGCTACTGGTATTGGTACTAGTCTTGATTTAACAACTTCTAAGCGTAAAGCTAACCTTATTGCGGCTTCGAATCTTGCAGCATCTGTTAATCAGCTTATTAAGGCAGGTATTGAGCGTTATGCAGGTGAGAGACAAATTGGTGATAAAATTTCTTTTAATGAGAAATATTCTGATATGGCTAAGCAATTAGTTAATCAAGAGCTAAATAATATTTCTATTGTATGTACTAAAACTTACCAAAAAGATGGTAGATACACTAGTTATATAGCTATTGAAGTAGCTAAAACAGAATTATTAAACAAAGTCTCTAGTAATATTGCAAAGAAAGCTAAAGACGATCAAGATTTTGAAGCTTATAAATTCAAACAATCTCTTGAAAAAGAAGCTTACATGCAAGACAAGTAGTAGAATCTAATTTTATATTAACTGCTCCCTCGAAAGTTGGAGTAGTTTTTTTTATATTTAAGAAATATTTAATTGATATGAGAAAATTAAATTCACTTATTATATTATTTCTGTGCATAAGCTTTTCTGTTTCTGCACAATATAGAGTTGTTAAAAAAAGTGGGTCTACTCCTAAATGGATTAATGGACTTGAACTTGATTATATTATTGTAAGCGGAAGTGGAGAGACTATCAATTTGGCTCAAAATGATGCTATAAATAGAGTTAAAGAGAATATTATAAAGTCTATTGCTGATAATGTTAGATCTGAATCTAAACTTACTAAGGAAGAGAAGAATAATGATGAGATATTTGAAAACTTCACAAATACAATTTCTTCTGTATCAGGCAAAATAGATTTTCTTAATGGACTATCAGTAAATAAAATTGATGAATTTTACTGGGAAAGAATTAAAAATAAAAAAACGAAAAAATATCATTTCAATTATCATATAAAATACCCGTTCTCTTCTATGGAACTTCAGGCTCTTATTGATGAATATAAATTTAAGGATTCTCAACTTACAGACGAACTGAGTAAGTTTACAAATAACATTTCTAATATAAAAACAATAGAAGAAATAAAATCTAATGTTGAAGCTCTTAGGATTCTTAAAAAAAGTTTTATAGATAAAAGACAAGATATTGCTGAGTTAACTATTCAAAAATATATTAATCTTGTAAAGAATGCTGAGATAAAAGAAATTGCAAATGAGATGGGAATATTCAGATTTTCTATTCTTATTAATGGTAATAAAGTTAGCACCTCTGTAACTCCTAAAATATCGTCTAACTGTGCAAATATTACTTCTAACACAAAAAACAATAATATTTGGACAATTAAATATGATGCCAAAGATTGTTTTGAGGATGAAACAAACTTTATTAATATAAACTTTAGATTTCCATTTACAACACTAAAGAAGAAAGTACTTTTTAATGTATGTGATGCAAAGTTTGATATTAACATCAATACGCCTATTACTTTTGAGAAGAGAGAGAATAGATATGCTGCTATTATTCAATTAAATTCTGAACATCATACTGGCTTTTCTGTTGAATCTCTTATTCTTGAATTTAAGGATATGAAACCAATGCATGTAAATAATATCAATAAACGATTCATTAAAAATAAAGTATATTCTCTTCTTGTTTTTGTAAAGATTAACGAAAAGATGCTTGAAAAAATTAAAGAAGCAGATACTCTTAATGGATATATTACTTATAAATCATTACTTACAGAAGAAACTAAAACATATAGAATCTATAAGAATAAATTCTATATAGACTAAAAACTCTTTAAACCAAACACTTAACATGCCTAACATATTAGTTGTTGACGACGAAAGAAGTATTCGTAATTCTCTTAAAGATATTCTTGAATACGAAGAACATCAGGTAATAACAGCTGAAAATGGAATAGAAGCTCTTAGTCTTATTGAGAATCAATGCTTCGATTTAATTTTTTGTGATATAAAGATGCCTGAAATGGATGGTATGGAAGTTCTTAAAAAAATTAAGGATACACATTTTGATGTTCCTGTTATAATGATTTCTGGACATGGAAATATTGAAACTGCAGTAGAAGCAATAAAAGAGGGAGCTTTCGATTTTATCGAGAAACCACTTGACCTTAATAGAATTCTTATCACTATTAAAAATGCAACAGATAAAACAGTACTCGTTGCTAAAACACAAGAACTACAGAAAAGAATTGAGAATAAATATCAAATGATTGGTTCTTCTAATGCTCTATATAAGGTTAAAGAAATTATTGATAAAGTTGCTCTTACCGATGCCAGAGTTCTTATTACAGGCAGTAATGGCACAGGTAAAGAGCTAGTTGCTAGACAGATTCATGAAAAGTCAAAAAGAGCCTCTCTACCATTCATTGATGTTAATTGTGCTGCCATTCCTTCCGAACTTATTGAAAGTGAACTTTTTGGGCATGAAAAAGGAGCTTTCACTTCTGCAAATAAACAGAAAAAAGGTAAATTTGAAATTGCAAATGGAGGAACTCTTTTCTTAGATGAAATTGGAGATATGAGCCTTGATGCTCAAGCAAAATTACTTCGTGTACTTCAAGAAAAGAATATCTCTCGAGTAGGTGGAGATAAAAATATTAAAGTGGATGTACGTATTCTTGCTGCTACGAATAAAAATCTTGATGCTGAGATACAAAAAGGACTTTTTAGAGAAGATTTATACCACAGAATAAGTGTTATTATTATTAAACTACCTGCTCTTAACGAAAGAAAAGAGGATATAAAAGAGTTGAGTCTGCATTTCTTACAACAAATTTGTTCAGATATGTCCATTACTAATAAAGAAATATCTGAAAATGCACTTGAAGCTCTTATGCAAAGAAAATGGAAAGGAAATATCAGAGAATTGCGTAATGTAATAGAAAGATTGATAATTTTGGGATCAGAAAAGATTACTAAAGAAGAAGTTGAATTATATTCTTAAAAGATTATGAGTGTAAAAACTAAAGATAATAAAATACATATAGGGATATATGGTAGAAGGAATAACGGTAAAAGTTCTATTATTAATAGCCTTGCTAATCAAGAAATTGCTATAGTATCTAATGTTGCCGGTACTACTACCGACCCTGTTAAAAAATCATTCGAAATACTTGACTATGCACCTGTTATTCTAATAGATACTGCTGGCATAGATGATGAAGGAGATTTAGGACAAAAACGTATAAATAAATCTATTCAATCTATTGCAAGTATTGATATAGGGATGATTGTTATTAATAATAATTGCTTCGATAAATATGAGAAACAACTTGTTAATGAATTCAATACATATAAAATTCCTTTTTTTATTATTCACAATAAGTCTGATATATGCAAACTAGATACATCTCTTAAAGAGAAACTGGAAGATCAATACAAAACGATTGTAGTTGAATATTCGAACTTTAAACCAAATAATGAACTTCTTATAGAAACTATCAAAAAAATCACTCCAGAGGCTTCTAAACAGGATCCTTCTATCATTGGAGATCTACTTAAGCCTGATGATATTGTTATGCTTATTTGCCCTTTAGATTCAGAAGCACCTGTTGGGAGAATGATTCTTCCACAAGTACAACTTATAAGAGACATTCTTGATAATTATTGTACAAGTATTGTTATTCAACCAGAACAAGTAGAAGCTTTCCTTAATAACACTAAGATTAAACCTAAACTTGTTATTACTGATAGTCAGATATTTAAAAAAGCTGATAAACTTATACCTTACGAAATACAATTAACAAGTTTTTCTACAGTACTTGCACGTTCAAAAGGTGATTTTGATGAATATCTTAAAGGTACTCCACATATAGATAATCTTAAAGAAAATGATAGAGTATTAATTCTAGAATCTTGTTCGCACCATGTTTCATGTGAGGATATTGCTAGATATAAACTACCTGTGTGGCTTAATAAACACACTGGCAAAAATTTACATTGTGATATAGTTTCAGGCTTATCTAATATTGAAAGACCTATAAATGATTATTCTATTGTGATTCAGTGTGGAGGTTGTATGATTACTAAAAGACAACTTATTAATAGATTAATTCCTGCAATAAATGCTGGTATTCCAGTGACTAATTATGGATTAGCTATAGCATATATGCATGGTATATTTGAAAGGGCTGTTGCCCCCTTTAAAAAGTAAAGTAAATATAAAAAAGAGGATATTCTTAAAGAATATCCTCTTTTTATTATGTATCTAATAATTGGATTAAGCTTGGTATGAATCTACACCTGCTGTTTCCATCTTTCTATCAACCTTCTTAACTAAACCTTGAATAACTTTACCAGGACCAACTTCTGTAAACAAAGTAGCACCGTCAGCTATCATATTCATCATTATTTGAGTCCATCTTACTGGAGCAGTTAATTGAGCCACAAGATTCTTCTTGATAACTTCTGCATCAGTAGTTGGTTTTGCATCTACGTTCTGATAAACAGGACATATAGGAGTTGAAAAGATAGTATTTTCAATTGCAGCTGCTAATTCTTCTCTTGCAGGTTCCATTAAAGGAGAATGGAAAGCACCACCCACTTTTAAAGGAATTGCTCTTTTTGCTCCTACTTCTTTAAGCTTTTCGCAAGCAATATCTATACCTTTCATACTTCCAGAAATAACTAATTGTCCTGGACAGTTATAATTTGCTGCAACAACAATTTCGTCAATATCAGCACATATATTCTCTACTACATCATCAGCTAAACCAATAATAGCAGCCATTGTAGATTTTTCAATCTCACAAGCTTTCTGCATAGCCATTGCTCTTTGAGAAACAAGCTTAAGCGCATCCTCAAACGATAATGCTCCATTTGCTACTAATGCCGAAAACTCTCCAAGTGAGTGACCTGCTACCATCTCTGGTTTGAAATCTTCACCTAATGTTTTTGCTAATATTACTGAATGTAAGAAAATAGCTGGTTGAGTTACCTTTGTTTGTCTTAAATCTTCATCAGTTCCATTAAACATTAATTCTGTTATACTGAAACCTAGAATCTCATTAGCTTTATCAAATAATTCTTTAGCTAAAGCTGAGTTCTCATATAAGTCTTTACCCATTCCTGGGAATTGTGCCCCTTGTCCAGGGAATACATATGCTTTCATAATTAAACGCTTTTTTATGTTCTAACTAGACACTAAACGAAGAGCTTAGTGCATTTTATTGCTAATTAATCTAATGAATTCTTCTCTTGTTGCAAGATTCTTAAAAGCACCACTGAAATCGGATGTCGTTGTAACTGAATTCTGCTTTTGTACTCCTCTAAGAATCATACACATATGTTGAGCTTCTATTACAACTGCAACACCTAATGGGTTAAGAGTTTCTTGTATACACTCTTTTATCTGTGTTGTTAATCTCTCTTGTACTTGAAAACGACGAGCGAACGCCTCTACAACACGAGCAATCTTACTTAGACCTGTAATTTGGCCATTAGGAATATATGCTACGTGCGCTTTTCCAATAAAAGGAAGCAAATGATGCTCGCATAAAGAATATACTTCTATATCTTTTACAATTACCATTTGTTTATAATCTTCATTAAACATTGCCGATTTAAGAATTTCTTCAGGATCCATTGAATAACCCTGAGTCATGAATTGCATTGCCTTAGCAACTCTAAGAGGTGTCTTTTCTAAACCTTCTCTTTCTTCATTCTCACCAACTAATTTAATTATCTCTTTATAATTTTCAGCCATCTTTAGGGTAGACTCCTCGTCGTATCTTTCAATTCTCTGAAACCCCATGCCTGGTTTATTTATACTAAACTCCATATTTTTAATTTTTTAACTGTCCAAAGTAAAGGCTTTTTCTTTAAAAAAGAAAACAAATGTATTTTATTTAACTAATTCTGATTTTTAGCATATATTGCCTTAGGAGCCATCAACCATAAGAACAATCCTCTTGTAAATAAAAAGAGAATTAAAGCTAGCCATAATCCATGATTTCCTATTAATGGATAAGAAATATAATAGACTGGAAAAAACACTAAAAAAACTGATAATACAACAGCGTTTCGCATTGACTTTGAAGCTATTGCACCTATATATATCCCATCCCATAAAAATGCTCCAAAACCAGCTATAGGTAAAATTATAGTCCATATTATATATTCTTTTGCCGTTTCTATTATTTGTGAATCATTTGTTAAAACATAAAGAATATTTTCTTTTGCAATTAAATAAATGATACTAAATATTAAAGCTAATCCAAATCCTAATATAGATAATCGTTTTATACAATCTTTTAGGGATCCCCTATCATTGGCACCTATATATCTTCCAACCAAAGCCTCTGCTGCATAAGCAAATCCATCTATCATATATGAAAAGAACAGAAGAAACTGTAGTAAAAGAGCATTAACTGCCAATATATTTTTACTTATTGCTGCTGATTGTGATGTAATAAATGTGAAAACGCTAATAATACAAAGAGTTCTTATTAAAATGTCTTTACTTACATTAAAGAAAGCAAATAATTCTTTTAAATGTCGCATTTGCTTTAACGACCAGTATTTAAATAATTTCTTATAATATTTTACTAATATAAACAAGGCTATTAGAAAACCACAATATTGTGCTATCATCGTTCCTAGAGCCACTCCCTCTGACTTCATACCAAATCCTAGGATAAAAAGAGCTGATAGGCCTAAATTTAAAACATTAACTAATATAGATACTACCATAGGGGATTTGGCATTCTGCATTCCTATAAACCAGCCTAATATGCTATAAAGTCCAATTGTTGCTGGCGCTGCCCACACTCTTATATGAAAGTATTGCCTTGTCAACTCTCTTATTTCTGGCTCAGTTTTTATTAGTGAAAAAGCAAGTCGTTCTATGGGTATTTGTAAACAAATGATTAATAAACCAGCTGTTAAGGCAACTAAAAGTGATCTAGAAAGAGTTATTATACTTTCTTCAAAATTTCTTCTTCCATAAGATTGTGCAGTAAATCCTGTAGTTGTCATTCTTAAGAAGACGAAGGACATATATACAAAATTAAAGATCATACCTCCTAAGGCTATGGCAGATACATAATTTACAGCTTCGACTTTAAGATAACCCATTAAAGCTAAATCTATCATTCCTGCTAAAGGAACGCTGATATTGCTTATTATATTTGGGATAGCTAATCTAAGAATTTTCTTATTCATGGTGCAAATATCTTAAAAAAAATCAAACTTTTAAAGCTCTTATGGAGTATATGCAAATAGTTATAAGCCTTAATTAAAAAGACTCAATTATTATTGTTAAATACATTTAAAATTTATAAGATGGCATTCATACTTCCAGAATTACCTTACGATTTAGATGCTCTTGAACCATATATAAGCAAGAGAACTCTTGAATTTCACTATGGCAAGCATCATCAAGCATATGTAAATAACCTTAATACCCTAATTAAGGATACGATGTTTGAATTCTCTGCTCTTGAAGATATTATTAAACGTGCTGATAATGGCATTTTTAATAATGGAGCACAAGTATTTAATCACACCTTTTATTTCGAAGCATTTTCTCCAAACGGCGGCGGCGAACCAACAGGAAATCTGGCTATAAAGATTAATGATAAATACGGATCTTTCGAAGAATTCAAAGAAGAATTCTCTAGTTTCGCTAAACGCCTATTTGGAGCTGGATGGGTATGGCTTATTAAAGATTCAGATGGAAATCTTGACATTATGTCTACTTCAAACGCAGGAAATCCATTGAGAGAAGATTTTATACCGCTTATGTGTATTGATGTCTGGGAACATGCATATTACTTAGATGTTCAGAATGCAAGACCAACATACATAAACAATTACTGGAATATTATCAACTGGGGTGTTGTTGCTGAAAGATTCTAATTTATTTTAAAATAGTAGAGGGGGGGGAAAGGTATACTATATATAATCTCTTTATCTTTTTATAAATAATTATCTTTTAGTAACGTTTATATTATAAAATTAATTATTTTTAGTCTATATTTTATGAGTATTACATTAAGTAACGATAATCTTAAGAAAGAAATAAGATTACAAGAAGGAGAAACTTCTTTAAGTAAAAGAGATTTGCTGCTTTATAAAAATGCAGAATATGGATATAAAAATATGCTTGATGCTATAATTGAAATTTGCGATTATGATCCTATTCAAGCAGAACAATGTGCATATTTAGCATATCATAAAGGTTTTTGTCAAATTAAGCATGATGATTCGTTCAGATTAAAGAAAATGCTAAAAGAATTTGAAAAAAAGGGATTGTGGGTACAATTGATTTAATTTACATATAATGAATGTTTTTGTGATTTTTTTATTACTATTTATAGGAATCCTCCTATGCTTGTTAGAAGTGCTTGTCATACCAGGCATAACGATAGCTGGTATAGGGGGATTTCTAGCAATGGGTGCAGGAGTGTATTTCTCTTATGACGAATTTGGTCTTTTAGGAGGAAATATTGTTTTAATATCTGTTGTTCTTATAAATATTGTAATCATTATCTATTCTTTACGTTCTAAAACGTGGAATAAGCTAATGTTACAAACAAACCTTAACTCTAGTGTCGATTCTAACATAAGCAGAATAAACATTGGGGACAAAGGAATTTGCATTACTCGTCTTGCTCCTATGGGGACAGTAAAAGTGGGAGAATACGAAATAGAGGCACAATCTTCTGGTGGATTATTTAACGAGAAGTCTGCAATTGAAGTTATCAAAGTTGAAAAGACTAAAATAATTGTAAAACAAATATAAAATGGAAAACTTTACCCTATTAGCTTTTCTTATCCCAGGTTGTATTATACTTCTGTGGATATTACTTTACTTTATTCCCGTTGGATTATGGTTTTCTGCTCTTGTTTCAGGAGTTAAAATATCATTAATTCAACTAGTTTTAATGCGTTGGAGAAAAGTCCCACCAACAGTAATTGTTCGCGCTCTTATTGAAGGTAAGAAAGCTGGAATAGAGCTTTTTAGAGACAATCTTGAAGCACATTTCCTTGCAGGTGGACATGTTTCACAAGTTGTACATGCACTTGTTTCTGCTTCTAAAGCAAACATAGAGCTATCATTTAATATGGCTACAGCCATTGACTTAGCTGGTAGAGATGTATTTGAAGCAGTACAAATGAGTGTCAATCCAAAAGTACTTAACACACCTCCTGTAACTGCTGTTGCTAAAGATGGTATTCAGCTTATTGCTAAAGCTCGTGTAACTGTAAGAGCTAACATCAAACAATTAGTTGGTGGTGCTGGTGAAGAAACTGTTCTTGCTAGAGTTGGTGAAGGAATTGTATCTTCTATTGGTTCTAACATATCACATAAGGCTGTATTAGAAAATCCTGACAATATTTCTAAGGTAGTATTAGAAAAAGGACTTGATGCTGGTACTGCTTTTGAGATTCTTTCTATTGATATCGCGGATATTGATATAGGTAAGAACATTGGTGCTGTGCTTCAAACAGATCAAGCAGATGCGGACCTTAAGATTGCACAAGCAAAAGCAGAAGAACGTCGTGCTATGGCTGTTGCTCATGAGCAAGAGATGCGTGCATTGGCTCAAAAGATGCGTGCTAAAGTTATAGAAGCTGAAGCTGAAGTTCCAACTGCAATGGCAGAAGCCTTCAGATCAGGTAATCTAGGTATTATGGATTATTATAAAATGAAAAATATTGAGGCTGATACTTCAATGAGAGAATCAATCTCTAAATCAGATAAAAAGCCTAAGAAATAGAATATAAGAATTCTAAATACAAGGCCGTCTCAAAAGGACGGCTTTTTTTATTTCTATAATTAATGTATATAGTATATTCATTTATAATACAATTAGTTTAAATATAACAAGAACTAAGTACTTATACATAAACACTTAACAACTAAGGCATAAGACAAAAAAAGGATGACCTTACAAGATCATCCTCATTATTATATGTAATTTAGTCTTATTTATTTCTATTATGAAACTCTTCTAAGCCCTTCTTTAAGAACTCTACAAAAGCATCTGTGTTCAAATTATGACCTCTAGCGGGAGCAAGAATTCCTGACTTAAGATTAGTCTTATCTGCATTTCCATCTAAAAGGATGTAATTAGGCTGTGCATTTGTATCGAAATTATTTATTTGAAAATAAGCATTCTTCTTTCCTAAAGTTTTCTTGACTCTTCCATCAATATCAGAAACAATCCATTCTGATTCAGGAAGAGTTGTTTTATCATCAACATAAAGAGCAACAACAACATACTCATTCTTAAGCATTTTAAGAACACGAGGATCAGACCATACTGTTTGTTCCATCTCTCTACAATTAACACAACCATGACCTGTGAAATCTATAAAAATTGGCTTATTCTGTGCTTTAGCACATTTAACAGCTTGATTAAAATCAAAGTATCCATCTAAACCCTGAGCAAGATGAAGAAAATTAGAATATTTAGGTTCTTCACACAATTTAGATTTAGTACCAGAAACACTAATACCTGACTTCATTATCTCTTTTGCATTATCTCTAACAATCTTATTAATATCAAAATCAATAGTCTCTTGAGGTGGCATATATCCAGCAACTGCTTTTAAAGGAGCACCAAACATTCCTGGTATAAGATATACAACAAAAGTAAAGTTAATAATAACAAGCATTAATCTAAAGACACCTATATGTTTAACTTCTGAATCATGTGCAAACTTTATCTTACCTAATAAATATAAACCTAGTAAAAAGAAAATAACTATCCAAAGAGCCAAATAAACCTCTCTATCTAAAATACCTAAATGATAAGTTTGATCAACTATCATAAGAAATTTAAAACCTAGTGCTACCTCTATGAATCCTAAAACAACTTTCACTGAATTTAACCATCCACCAGAACGGGGAAGATTTCCTAATTTAGAAGGAAAGAATGCAAAAAAACCAAAAGGTAAAGCTATTGCTAGAGAAAAACCTAACATTCCAATGATAGGACGAAGAATCGATCCTCTTGCAGCTTCAACAAGAACTGTTCCTACTATAGGAGCTGTACAAGAGAAAGAAACAAGCACAAGTGTAAATGCCATAAAAAAAGCACCTATATATCCTCCTTTATCTGCCTGAGATTCAGATTTGTTTACAACCCAACTAGGTAAAACGATTTCAAAAGCACCAAAGAAAGATGCTGCAAAAATCATAAATATTACAAAGAAAACAAGGTTTGGAACCCAATTAGTACTAAGCCAATTAACAAAATCTGCTCCTAACACAACTGAAATCAATAAACCTAATGCAGTATATATTCCAACTATTGATAAAGAAAAAAATAAAGCTTTTGCTCTAGCTTTTGCTTTGTTAGAATCATTATGCATAAAAAATGAAACAGTCATAGGAATCATTGGAAAAACGCAAGGCATTACAACAGCAGCTAGACCTCCAACAAATGCCATCCAAAAAAACATCCAAAGAGAACTATCTTCCTCTTGTTCATCTTCTGTAGAAACTTGTTTTTCTTTATCTAAATTCTTCTTATCGACAGATTTAATATCACCATTACCTTCAACTTTTAAATTAAAAGCAGGGTCAAACATTACACATTTGCCCTCTTGACATGCTTGATATTCAACTGTACCCGATAACTGAAATACTTCACCTGTTTTAACTATTATACGTTGTTTTAGTTCAACAGTCTTTTCAAGATAAAAAACATCTATCCCGAAAACTTTATCAAAAGCTTTATGAGCGACAGGAAATTCTTTTGTTTTTCCAACTAATTTATAATTACCTGATTTCTCAAATGTTATAAACGTAGCCATTGGACCTCCGTCTGGTGTAAACTGGGAATAAATATGCCAATCTTTTTCAATACTAGCTGTTAGAACTATTTCTCTTTCAGTTTCGTTGATTTTGTTTACAGAGAATTTCCATGAAACAGGATTATTCATCTGAGCCTGCAAGGAGAACACGGATAACAATCCAAATAATAAGGTAATAAAAAATTTCTTCATTTATTTATAGTTTGATTTTTCTTTAAAGCAAAAACAAGTCACATTGCACAAAAATCAACTATAATTAATAAAGATAGTTGGCTTACACAAGATGAAAGATGTCTTAGTCCATAAAGACATTATAAACAAATGTAAGAATATCAGAAGATTAGAAAATAGCAAAATAGAGTATTAACAAATTTTAATACTCTATATTAACACTATTTAAGAAAAAATTAAACTTCTAATCTATAATTCTATTTTTAGAATCATATAATTCATACTTATGTATATGAAAAGAAGAAGATTCCTCAATAACTATTTTGATGCCATATCGTCTTTTCCATCTAAAACGAAGAGAGAAAAATCCTTTTTTTATATAAGAGGCAACAAAAGGATGAACCTTTATTATTATCTTTGTATGTTTAGAGTTTCTAGATAAATACTCAATCTCATTTTCTATTTTATCAGTAAGTAATATAGCAGGTTGAGCTTTTCCAGTACCGTTACACAAAGGACACTCTTCTGAAGTATCAATAGTAACCTCAGAACGAACTCTCTGGCGAGTAATTTGCATTAAACCAAACTTAGAAAGAGGAAGTATAGTATGTTTTGTCCTATCTGTATCCATAAGTTCCCTCACATAGTCAAACAATTTCTGTCTATTTTCAGCTTTATGCATATCAATATAATCAATAACAATGATTCCACCCATATCACGAAGTCTTAACTGACGAGAGATTTCTTCAGCAGCAGAAAGATTTACCTCAAGAGCATTGGTCTCTTGATCACCTTCACGTGAACGATTTCCACTATTAACGTCAATAACATGAAATGCTTCAGTATGTTCAATAATTAAATAAGCACCACTTTTAAAAGAAACAGTTTTACCAAAAGAAGATTTCACTTGTTTTTCAACAGCAAATTCATCAAATATAGGTTTTTCTCCAGTATAGAAGTTAACAATTCTCTTTTTGTCAGGAGCAATAGAAGCAATATACGATTTAATCTCTTTATAAACAGCACCATCATTAACAAAAATATTTTCAAAAGTAGGATTAAGTATATCCCTTAAAAGTGCTACAGTTCTATCCATCTCGCCTAAGACTAAACGTGGCGGAATAAAATCTCTAAAGAGCTTAAATGCGTCTTCAAATTTTTCAACCAATTCATGAACTTCTTGATCTAATAAGGCAACTTTAGTTCCCTGAGCTGCTGTACGTATTATTACACCATAATTCTTAGGTTTAATACTCTGCACCAATTTTTTTAATCTTTTCTTCTCCTCTAAAGATGATATCTTTGTAGACACTGAAACCTTATCAGCAAATGGCATTAAAACCATATTTCTACCAGCAATAGATATCTCAGAAGTAAGACGAGGACCTTTTGTAGATATAGGTTCTTTAGATATTTGGACAAGAATCCACTGTCCAGAAGTAAGGACATTAGCTATAGAACCATTCTTCTCTATATCCTTTTCAAGCTTCATTTTAGATAAAGGAAGACCTTTACGAGCAGCTGCCTGTTGAGTGTATTTATGAAGAGAGTTAAATTGAGGACCTAAATCAAGATAATGAAGGAAAGCGTCTTTTTCGTAACCTATATCAACAAAAGCAGCATTTAATCCAGGCATAATCTTCTTTACCCTTCCTAAATAAATATCTCCAACTGCAAAACGAACATTCGTTTTTTCATTCGTTAACTCAATAAGCTTTCTATTGGATAATAAGGCTATATCTATTTCATCTGGCTTTACGTCTATGATTAATTCCTTACTCACGCTAAATATTTTAATGGTTACTATCTTTTTAATGCAACAAACCTAAAGAGCTTAGCTCTTTAGGTTTTATAAGTTTCTTCGACAAACGGAAAAGACTAAATTATTTCTTAGTTTTGTGTCTATTTTTTCTTAGCCTTTTCTTACGCTTATGCGTTGCCATCTTATGTCTTTTTCTTTTTTTTCCACTTGGCATAATAATATTCTCCTATATTTTATAATTACTTAACGTTACTTTTTACTTTCGCTACGAATGACTTCGAAGGTTTAAATGATGGAATATTATGTTCTGGTATAATAATAGTAGTGTTTTTTGAAATATTACGTGCTGTTTTTTCAGCTCTTTTTTTTACAACAAAACTACCAAACCCTCTAAGGTATACATTCTTACCATCTTGCAAAGAATCCTTTACAGCTTCCATGAATGCCTCCACTGAAGCTTGTACTGCCACTTTCTCTATCCCGGTACTTTTAGAAACTTCGTTTACAATATCAGCCTTTGTCATTTCTCTATTAATTATTTAATTTTCAAATATTTATATTCGGTATCTCTGATTTAACAGGATGCAAATATATATTATTTAAAAGTTATAATAAAACAGTTCACTAAATTTTTTGAGCAAAAAACAAAAATATTTATAAAACAAAGCTTTTGGCGAAAAAAAGTGGAAACATGTATCATTGACATATGTACCTCTCTCTAACGCTTGCACAAACTTAGTATAAATTACTGTAAAAACACTTTATTAATGAAAAAAATTATAATACCTTTATAATACTTTAACATTAAATTCTTAACAAAATGGTAAATAAGGTGATTTTAGTCGGAAATGTAGGAGCAGATCCAGAAATTCGATATGTAGAAGGTGGCAAAGATGGCGGTATACCAGTTGCAAACCTAAACATCGCAACAACAGAAAACTATACGAACAAAAATGGTGAACGTATTAGCCAAACAGAATGGCACCGTATAGTTTTATGGCGAGGACTAGCCAAAGTGACTGAGAGCTATGTAAAAAAAGGAATGAAACTTTACATTGAAGGTAAACTAAAGACGCGATCGTGGGAAGACAAAGATGGCAACAAAAGATACACAACAGAAGTGTGGGCTGAGAATATGCAGATGTTAGACAAAAAATTGGATAATACAATAGATTCATCTAAAAATAGCAATCAAAACAAAACACCAGAGATAGAAGATAACGATCAAGTAGACGATCTTCCATTTTAAAATACATATTAGAGAGTAAATAGAATTATCTATTTGCTCTTTTTTTATTATAGATTATTATATCTTTACCTTTCTAAATGAAACAAAAATAACGTATTTGCGCTAAACAATATTACAAGTCAAACTAATAAAACAAGAATTGGAAACGGACTATTTTCTCATATGCTTCTTAGCATTAAACATCACAATTAATTCCATAAGCATAACAATAGTGCTAAATTTAATAATATTATTAATATTATTAATTTTCTCAGGACTTATATCTGGAAGTGAAACAGCCTTCTTTTCTTTAAGCCCAACACAAATAAACGAACTAAAAGAAGCAAAAGAAGAAAAAGTGCTTAAGCTTTTATATAAATCTAATAAACTACTAGCTACAATATTAGTCTCAAATAATTTCATCAATATAGGAATTGTAATACTATCAACATATATAAATAACAGCATATTTGATTTCAGAAAATCACCAAGCATAGGATTCTTTTTTCAGATAATAATAGTTACATTTCTACTTCTTCTTTTTGGAGAAATAATCCCTAAGGTGTATGCTTCTCAAAATTCAACAGTAGTATGCAAACTTATGACGATACCATTAACAATTCTATCAAACATATTTGCCCCATTAGTCTCATTCTTAACCAGTTCAACTACATTTATAGATAAACGTTTTAATAAAAAAGAAAACATCTCATTTGATGAACTATCAAAAGCTCTTGAACTAACATCTGACGATATAAAAGAAGAGAAAGACATACTAGAAGGTATAGTTAATTTTAGCAACACGTCTACAGAAAACGTAATGACAGCAAGAGTTCTAGTCAGAGGAATTGAAATAAAAACAAACTTCGATGAAGTAAAGAACGAAATTATCGAATCAGGATTTTCACGACTACCAGTATACACTGAAACCTTTGATAATATAAAGGGAATATTATATGTAAAGGATCTATTAGCACATATTGATAAACCCAAAAGTTTTAGGTGGCAAACACTTATTCGACCACCTTATTTTGTACCAGAGACGAAAAAGATAAGCGATTTATTAGAAGAATTTCAAGAAAGGAAGAGCCATATGGCATTCATTGTTGATGAGTATGGAGGTTGTTCTGGAATAGTAACAATGGAAGATATTCTAGAAGAAATCGTTGGAGAAATAAGTGATGAATTAGACGACGATGAAGAAATGTTTATTCAAGATGACAATGGCACTTATATATTCAAAGCCAATATTCCACTACATGATTTCTTTAAAACATTGAAATTAAACAGTAAAATATTCAATAAAATAATTGGAGAAGCAGACACTTTAGCAGGACTAATACTAGAAATGAAAGGAGAGCTCCCAAAAACAATGGATGTTGTAGAGTATAAAAAATACAAATTCACAGTCACCGAACTTGGAATCAGAAGAATAAATAAGATTAAATTTGAAATAATAAACAAAGGCAAAGAAGAGGAATAATGAGAAGAAATGTACTATTATTAATAGGGTTGATACTAATGTCATCTTGTTCAAATAAGATAGCAATACCAAAACCATATGCATATTACAGAATAGATTTACCAACCCAAAAATATAAAATAACAGATGATAAATACCCTTTTAGCTTCGAATATCACAAAGAAGCTTTCATAGAAAAAGACAAAGCCTACGATGCTGGAAAATACTGGATCAATATAGTATATCCAGCATTAAATGCAAAAATCCACCTAAGCTACAAAGAACTAAACAACAATTTTCAAACTTATAACGAAGACTCACACAAGCTCGCTTATAAACATGCAATAAAAGCAGAAGCCATAAACGAAAGCGAATATAAGAACAAAAAGAACAATATATATGCCTTAATATACAACATAAAAGGCAACACAGCATCTTCTGTTCAATTCTTCGTAACAGATAGTACAAAGAACTTTCTTAGAGGTTCTTTATATTTCAATTGTATACCAAATAAAGATTCATTAACTCCTATGATAGATTATATACATTACGATATAGAACATATCATAGAGAGTTTTAAATGGAAAGACAAGAACTAGAAATCAAGAATACGTCCTGTACATTCCTCCATTATTGGTAAATTCATTTTAGATAATAAACTAGGAGCAATGTCCAAAACAGAAACCCTTTGTTCCACCGTTTTAGCTTCAATACCTAAACCATAAAAGAACAAAGGCACTTTTCTTTTATACGAATATTTAGCTAGATAATCTTCTCTATCATTAAGCGAATTTGTCCAAGCATAAGCTAAAGAATACATAATATCACCAGAACGTTTCTTATTATATGAGAAGTGCATTCTCTTTTCTTTGCCTTCAGCAAATTGATTAAAACGTAGAGCATATCCAGGAATCACCTTATCAATTCCCTCAAACTCACTCAAAAAATCAACTACAATATCTTGAAACTCTCGTAAATTAATCTTCTTATCTTCAATTAATATATGATTAAGGTATATTTGTTGGGAATCATAACTAGAGATCCAATTTCCTGCACCAAATTTTATATTCAAATAAGATCTAAGAAGAGAAACAGCTTTATAAGAATTAAAATAACCAGAAGGCATTTTTTTAAGTTTTAAAGATTCTGGTTTTTCTATCATAGCATCAGAAACAGTAAGCATAATAAGATAATTATCCTTTCCAACTTGCTCATCTAAAAAAAGAAACAACTTTTCAAGATCACTATCTAAACGATAAAGAGCATCAATCTTTTCAGCCTCATCAATAAGATACCTATTACACTTTGCACCTAAAAAAGAATAGGAAATATTTAAAAGATCAACGTCATTATCAGAACCTAAATTCTCATTAATAATAAGATTTCTAGCGAATTCACTTATTAAAGTATTGGCATAAGGAGTCTCTTTAATCACCTTATAATCTCCTGTTCTACTTTTAACCTTAAGTAAATCATGATAAAATTTCTTAGATAAAGATGGATAACAAGTATCCATTCGCTCAAAGCTTAGTGGATGCCAACCTCTAGTTAATAAGTATTTCAAATTCAAATTCTCATTAAAAACCTTTCCCCAACTATATAAAGAATCCATATAATAAGACGAAGAACGCCATTCACCCTTAAATCTAGAGAACCAATAAGCAGCATCAGCTCTATGTCCTGCAGAAAAAATAGAAGACTCTGCATTCATAGCAATTCCAAAGACACGAGAACAAGCACTATACTCTTTAAGGGCATCTCCTAAACTTGCAGCTAGAAGTTTCTTTGGAGAAAAATAATTTTCTCTCTCTTTTCTTGAAGAAGAATAATTATCAGGAGCAATATTATCTATCGCTTTTTTATAAAATCTATTATACCAAGCATGAGATATTACACCATGATTAGCAGGCATACATCCAGTGAAAATAGAAGCCTGATCAACTCCCGTTAAAGAGTACATATATGGATAAGAAGCATTCTTATAATAAACTCCCTTATTTATCAGCCTTTTAAAACCGTCATTTGAAAAATCAGATAAATATTTTTCAAAATAATCAGGATTAAAATTCTCTAAAACAATCCCAACAACAAGCTTAGGCTTTTTCTTATTCTGTGAAAAACTCACTACACAAAAGAACACACAGAAAACAAGTATCAAACTCCTCTTTAATCCAAACATTTAACTTACAATTTCGTTTTAATATATACTGATATCAAAAGTACTAACAATATTTACTTTGATATACTATCAAAACGATAAATTTATTTAAGAAAGCAAAATTAATCGTAAAAACTTAGTAATTTTACACATTCCTAAAGACAAAAAATATAAGATCATGAACCAAAGAATTATTCCATTACTTATAAAAGCTCGCAAATTTCTTGCTAAAAATGGGCTAGAAGAAGTAAAATGGGAAAAACTAAGCCAAGAAGGAATATCTCTAAAAGAAATGGCTAGACACTTTAATACACCAGAAGATTTAGTCACTACTATCTTACAACATGAAAGAGAAGCATTTGAAAATATCTTCAAGGAATATAATTTCACCAAATACAATGCTATTGATGTATTATTGCTTGTAAGTAAAGAAATTAATGAAAATTTATTCTATATAAATCCTAGCATAACTAAAGATTTATCAAATCTTTTTCCAAACATATACATAAAACACACTAAAGAAAGAGAAACTTTTGTAAAAGAGAAAATACAACATAATATTAACAACGGAATAAATCAAGGAATTTATAAACAGGAACTAGACCCAAATTCAACTCCTAATACTGTTTGGTCTGAAATATTAAAACTGTATGATACAGAATCCTTAAGTGGCGATGGATTTTCATTCACATCAATAATAGAAAAACTTTTAAATACATACATCAAGTACGTAGCAAATGAAGACGGGCTAAACTTCTATAGAAATAGAAAACAATTATATGGAGTATTAGGCTTTGGCTTGTAAAAAATATTTATGGAAAACAAGATACAAATAGACAACGTAGATAGAAAAATTCTATCATACCTTATAAAAAATGCAAGAATTCCTTTTCTAGAAATTGCAAGAGAATGCGGTATCTCAGGTGCCGCAATTCATCAAAGAGTAAAGAAAATGGAAGATGCTGGAATCGTTGAAGGCTCTAGTTTTAATATAAAACCTAAAGCTCTTGGATTCAATGTATGCGCATTTATTGGAGTAACATTAGATCACGCACACAAGTATAAAACTGTAGTCAAAGAAATAAATGAAATACCAGAAGTAGTAGAATGCCATTTTATAACAGGTAATTATACTTTTCTTATAAAACTTCTATGCAAAAATCATCAACACTTAATGAATGTACTTATTAATACACTTCAGAATATACCAGGAATAGCAAAAACAGAATCTTTTATTGCATTAGAACAAGCAATAGACAGACAAGTATATATAAAGCATGATAAATTCAACGACGAGGAAGATATTTAATTACTAAACCTTCCTTTTATCTCCAAAAAGAGTGATATGTAAACGAGAAGTAAATCTCCATCCATTCTTAACAGCAATAGCTAAAGCAGGTTTTGAAGAACGATGAAGTATTTCATTAGTTGTTCCGGCAGGCATAATCATTATATCTTCATCATTCCAATTAATAAATTTATCTAGGAAATTTCTTATTTTATCTTCCTCAGAATAATCAGAAACAACAAATTTAATCTGAAGATCCTTATTAGAGGATCTTCTTACAGAATCAATAAACGATTGCACATCATATAAAGGCAACTGTCCAGACTTAACAACAACAGCATTAGACAACTTAGGAGAGACACTGTAAAGATCTATAAACTCATCTAAAGGGCCTGCTTCAATAGTACCATTCGTTTCAATAGTAATATGAATATTTTTCTTAGATTTCAATAATCTACAAAATTCAATAAGAGAATCCTTTTGCAAAAGAGGCTCTCCTCCAGTAATTACAACATGACTAATATTATCTAAATTATTAATAACAACATCCACCACCTCTTTAACCTCATGCCAAGTAGAAAAACCTGTACCATCATTAGCATAAGAGGTATCACAGGTAGATATTCCACCATCAGACAGATTCCATTGACAACGCAAATTACAACCTGCTAATCTAACAAATAAAGAAGGAACACCAACCAATTTCCCCTCTCCTTGTATAGTTCCAGCCACTTGTAAATCAGTACCAAGTTCATCTTTAAGTAAATTCCCATTATGATCTTTTATAATAGGGAAGACTCCATCTTCTGATAAAAATAATTTAGCCATATTATTTTTCTAAACACTTATTAGTAAATATTTTTTCAGCAATAAGATTATGCCACCATTGTCTATCTTTCCACTCATCCTGAATAGCATCAGAAAAATTAATATCTTCAAGATTAAAATCAACCATATGGAAATCCTCAACAAACGCTTCAGCATATCCGGTAGCCGTTTCATGAACTCTTACTGATTCTAATTTCACATTACCTTCATCGTTAGCTCTTTCGGTGTTTTTAATGATTTTATCAGTTATATAAGCCAAAAGCAAAGCATAGCCTTCAGCAGAAGGAGATACCGGCATTTCAACAACTCTTGAATTATATTTACATACGAAAGATTTAAGTTCAGAATCTTCCACATCCCATAAAGAATAAGAATGATCAAAAGAATCAACAAGCTCTTTTACTTTATCAAGAAGGGTAAAATCCATCACCATATAACCTCTATCAAGTTTATCAGAAGTAATAAAGACTTCAACTATATATGAATGTCCATGTATATTCTCACGACAACGATGAGACGAGCAATTACGAACAATATGAGCACCCTCGAATTTAAATTGCTTTCTTATTATCATTATTTCTTAATTATTTGATATTCTAAAGGATCAGACATTCCTGCTTCATCAAAAGCTTTTAAACGCAAGAGACAAGAATCGCAAATGCCACACGCTTTATCATCACCTTTATAACAAGTCCAAGTATCAGAGAAATCCATACCAAGTTCAAGTCCAATCTTAATCTCCTGTGCCTTAGTCATATTAATAAAAGGAGCATGAATCATAATAGGTTTCTTTTGCTCAACAGCAAGTTCAGTACCTTGATTAATAGCTTTTTCCATAGCATCAAGAAACTCTTGACGACAATCAACATAACCAGAATAATCAACCTGAGACACACCAATAAAAATATCCTGAGCTTTAGTAGCCTCAGCATAAGAAGCTGCTACAGAAAGAAATACCATATTACGAGCTGGTACATAAGTGTTAGGAATTTCGGAACGATCAGTATTACCATCATGAACCTCCATACTATCATCAGTAAGAGAACAACCTCCCCAAGAATTTAAAGCAAGATTAACAATCTTATGCTCCTTAGCTCCTGCTTTTTTTGCAAGATTAGCTGCAAATTCAAGCTCCTTTGTATGTTTCTGTCCATAAGAAAAAGAAAGTGCATACACTTCATACCCTTTCGACTTAGCTAAATAAAGAGCTACTGCCGAGTCTAAACCTCCTGATAATAATACTATTGCTTTCATGTGATATTAAATTTAGAATTAAATACATCAATTCCGTTAAGGATACAAATGTACTTATTTTAATTAGGAATTATTAATAAGACATTATGAATTTACTTTACATTCACAAACTTAATCAATCAAGAGAAAATCATCAGTAAAGAATATATAAAAAACGAAAAGATAATTAATATAGTTTTACACAATATTTCTATATCTCTATACTATCAATAAAATTTTGTAATCTCTCTTTTAAATCATGCAAATCCTTAAGCTCCATATTTCCACAAGTAAGGTTAGCTCCAAGCTCAATAGGAATAATAGACGCATCTTGTTCCATCTCATGACCTTTTAGGGTCAGTTTAACAACGACCTTTCTCTCATCCTCAGAAGATCGCTGACGAGAAACAATATCTAATTTCTCCATTCTTTTTAAAAGTGGAGTAATCGTATTAGTATTTAGAATCAGTTTCTTTGCAATATCATTAACAGGTAATGCGTCTGTCTCCCATAAAACCATTAAAACAAGATATTGAGGATAAGTAATTCCTAATTTATCAAGAAATGGTTGATACTTCCTAATTATTAATCGTGAAGCAGCATATAAAGGGAAACACAATTGATTATCTAATTTTAATTGATCGAAACTCATAATTATTCATTTTTTTTGCGCAACAAAGATACTCAAGCAAATCGAATAAAGAAGGCTATGCTGAAAAATCAACATAGCCATCTCGACAAAACTAATATATAAACACGGTTAACAAAGACTGATATAAATCAGTTACTTTTATCTTATACTAAAACTAATTCAACATCTATATTTCCACGAGTCGCTTTAGAGTATGGGCAAACTTGATGAGCTTTCTTCATCAAATCTTCAGCTACATCTTTTTCAATATTTGGTATATGCACCTCTATCTTAGCGCAAAGTCCAAAACCATCTTCTTTTTCACCAAAACCGATAGTTACAGCTACTACAGTATCTTTTATTTTGATTCTATCTTGACGAGCTACTAAATTCAAAGCACCATCGAAACAAGCAGAATATCCTGCAGCAAAAAGTTGTTCTGGATTAGTATATCCACTCTCAGCACCGCCCATTTCCTTAGGCATTCTTACATCAAGATCAATAATACCATCATCACTTTTTACATGACCATTTCTTCCACCTTTAACTTCAACTCTAGTTTTATAAATTACGTTCATAGCTTTATATTTTAATTCATTTAAAACAACTCATTTGTGTCGTTAACGCTACAAACATACAAATTATATCGCGAACGACAAACTTTTTCTAATATATTTATAAAAAAAGTACATATGATATGTACGAGAGGATAAGTAGAATGTTATTAAAATAAAAGAGAGTTTGAACTAATTAAAGTTCAAACTCTCTTTATCCCCTTTATAAACACAACAAAACCACTAATTCATTTGCCCTTATAAATAACCTAAAACAACATTACAAACATACGGCATGTTAATCATCATACAAAATCCTTAATGTAAAATACCAATACACTAATCAATATTTTAGCACTGTTCATACAATATCCATATATATAGGTATATAATATGAGCAGATAATTACAACTAACTTTATAAAATGTATATTTTAAATTAAATAAGGGAAAAATAGATATACAAAAAAAGCCTTGAGAAAACTCAAAGCTTTTATGTTGTCGGGGTACCAGGATTCGAACCTGGGACCCCCTGCTCCCAAAGCAGGTGCGCTAACCGGGCTGCGCTACACCCCGAACAAGTGTAAATATTAAACTATCTAAATAACTAGTATTAAGTAGCTCTCTATTGCGTTGACAAAAGTAGCTAAAAAAGCATACGCAGCAAACTTTTCAGCGATTATTTTCAAAGAAATATGAACAAATGATAATACACCGCTTACAATCAGTAATTTAGATTTTAAAATAAAATCACTTCATACTATTAATATATCACACAATCACTAATATTCTAAAAGTAGAAATATATATATACAAAAAAAAGCTTTGAGTAAACTCAAAGCTTTTATATTGTCGGGGTACCAGGATTCGAACCTGGGACCCCCTGCTCCCAAAGCAGGTGCGCTAACCGGACTGCGCTACACCCCGAACAAATCATTAAATATCTTTCTTCTATTTCGTCGGGGTACCAGGATTCGAACCTGGGACCCCCTGCTCCCAAAGCAGGTGCGCTAACCGAGCTGCGCTACACCCCGAAATAGATAATCAATAATTTGTTTTAAAAATTGCGGAGGGAGGGGGATTCGAACCCCCGGTACAAATTGCTCCGTACGTCAGTTTAGCAAACTGGTGGTTTCAGCCACTCACCCATCTCTCCGTTGTGCTTACAAAAGTAGTATAAATCTTTTAGCTACCAAACAATACAAAGAGTTTTTTTTTGGAAAACGAACAAGTTTTTTTCATCTTAAAGATTATCAAGCTTTTAGAAAATTACTTTTTTTCAAGAATAAATAAAGTAATACATTTAACACAAGAAAAAGATAAAAAGATTCCCCCTTAGTCAATCTACCAAAGGGGAAGATGCTATAAAACACTATCAATATATCAAAAATAAAACTTATTTTTTATAATGACCACGACCTTTTCTTAATCTTCTAAGCAACCTTCTATTAAAATCTTTCTCAATATTAAGTAATTTATGGACTTTTTGAGCAGAAAGATTTTTTTTATACTTATTAAAATACTCTATTTTCAAATCGACAAAAGCCTTTTCACAATCTAAAATAGAATCACACTTAGCCAAAATCTCCTTATCAGAGCATATGTCTTTATTCTTAGATTTACAACATCCATGAATAGAATTCATTTTGACATTTAACTCATGTTTTTTCTTCTGCATCTCATTATATAAAGGCCAGAATAGCTGAGCTTCTTCAGGTGTTAAATCCAATTTCTGAGTAATAAAGCTCACTTTATGTGACTCTATTTGTTTATGCATCTCATTTCTTTTTCCTGATTGAGCCATAAGACTCACAACAGAAAACAATAGAAATATTAATATATATATCCTTTTCATATCTATTTATTTAAGTTCAGCTACTAAATAACTATCATCAATATCCTGTTCAGCAAGATACTCTATTATCTGCTCATCAGTTAAATCAACTTCTAAATCTAAATCTTCATCAAAAATATCTGTATTATATGTACTTGAATCAAACTTAGCAATAGTTTGACTAGCCTGAGTTTGTATCTTCTCAGACGGATCAAGTACCATAGGAATAATTAATCTTCCTATACCAAAAATAAAAATAAATGTAGCTGCCATCCAAAAATAGGTCTTAAAAACATTAACAGGATTCGTCTTTAAATCTTCATCCTCATGTATTTTATCCATTACTTTATCAGCAAAGCCTTCAAAATAATTATCTGGCATTTTAAAAGGATTATTATCCTTATATTTATCATCTATATCACTCATTGTTAAACCTCCTCTAATCTAAGTGTTTCTTCTATCTTTTTAACTGCATGATGGTAAGAAGCCTTTAAAGCACCAACAGATGTTTCAAGAATCTCAGCCATTTCAGTATACTTCATACTATCAAAATATTTCATATTAAAGACAATACGTTGTTTACCAGGTAATTTCACAATCGCTTTTTGCAGCTGCATCTGAATTATATCTCCATCAAAGTATTCATCAGCTTTTAGATTTCGAAGTAAAATATCTTCAATATCGTCACCAGTACCAAAAGTTTTTCTTTTTTTCTCTTCAAGAAAAGAAATCGACTCAATAGTAGCAATTCTATACATCCATGTATAAAGAGCAGCATCCCAACGAAAATTATTAAGTCCTTTCCACACTCTAACAAAAGTATTTTGCAATACATCATCTGTATCGTGGTGCGAAATGACAATCTTTCGAATATGCCAATACAACCTCTCCTGATAGTTCTTAACTATCAGTTTAAACGCCTCTTCACGAGTAGAAGGATTGTTAAACAATTCAAATATTTCTTTATCTTGCATATATTCTAAAAATTGAACATTCAATTATTTGACTATCAGCAAAGATAAAGGTTTAATTGCGAGTACGAAAATATTTAGAATAATCAGAGAAAGATCTTTCTCTTTTGAAGTAATATAACCAAACCATAGATTTAGTAATAACAGTATAAAAGCTTATTATACTTGAGTTTGCCTGAACTTGCTTTCTAGATAATTTATATGCTGGTACCATTTTGTAAAAATCTATATGTGCATTCCAAACAGCCTTAAAATTCAAAAATTCAAATTTCAAAAGGAATTTTACAGCCGCTACTCCATCAAGAAGCATACGTTTAAACATTATATAAAATAATTTATTAGCAGGAAGATTCTTATACATCATCAGAAGTGAGTTTCTGAAATTAAGATACAACTTACGAGGGTTATTATAATCTAAAGTAGCACCTCCAAAATGATAAACCGTAGAACGAGGCTCACAAATAAGTTTATACCCCATAGAATTTAATTGCCAGCACAGATCAATCTCTTCCATATGGGCGAAAAACTTAGCATCTAATCCTCCTACTTTCTTATATAATTCTGCACGAATAAAAAGTGCAGCTCCAGAACACCAAAATACATCTATAGTAGAATCATACTGACCATTGTCTTTCTCAAGATTATCAAGTACACGACCTCTACAAAAAGGAAATCCTAAATAATCGATAAAACCACCACAAGCACCTGCATATTCAAAAGAAGAACGATCTCTATCAGAAAGAATTTTAGGCTGTGCTGCTGCAATAGAAGCATCAGCCTCCATTTGTTCGAGAATAGGTTCTACCCATTTAGGAGCAACGTCTACATCTGAATTCAACAACACAAAATATTTCTCCTTTAAAGCAGCTAGAGCCTTATTGTAACCTCCAGCAAAACCATGATTTTCATCAAGTTGTATAATTTCTAAATCAGGATAAGTCTCCTTTACAAAAGCTACAGAATCATCAGTAGAAGCATTGTCAGCAACATAAATTCTAGCCAACTTATTATTAGTATTTTTACATACTGATGGTAAGTATCTCTCTAATAAATCTCTTCCATTCCAATTTAAAATAACTACTGCAACTTTACTCATCATGAAATCAAATATATCCTAATTATTATTTCTTTTAACGAAAATCAACTATTAACTCATAATTACAAACTATCTAGAATGTTTCCAACGTTTATGTGACCAAAGCCAATACGCAGGATTAGCAATAATATCTTTTTCTAGTATGCGAGAATGAATTTCAGTAATTTCAAATTCAGACATTTCCTTAGGGTTTTCAGTTATAAGTTCAACATCAACCTCATAATAACCGCGTTTAATCTTAGTCATTTTTGTGTAATAAACTGGTTGATTAAACTTTCTAGCTATTTTTTCAACACCAATAAAAATGGGAGTATCTTGATTCAGAAAATTTGTCCAATAATGGATATTTCTAGGGGTAGGTGTTTGATCACCAATGAAACCAGTAAGAGTAGGGTTACTATCAACCTTGTGACGCATCATAGTACGTAAAACATCCTTTTTAGCAAGAGGTTTACAACCAAGTTTAGAGCGAATCTCTATATACATCTTATCTAAAACTTTATTGTGCAAAGGTTTATATATAGGTAGGAATGTGAATTTATCATTCCAAAGAGGAAGAGCAGATATCCATTCCCAATTACCATAATGCCCCATGATTGCAACAACTCCTTTACCATCCTCAAAGAACTTATCAGCAAAATGAGGATTATTAAACTTACAACGTTTCTTCATTTGCTCATCGCTTATATGTAGAAGTTTATATGTTTCAAAAAAGATATCACATAAATGATGATAGAAATCTCTACGAATTTTATTGCGCTCCTGAATCGTTTTATCTGGGAAAGAATTCTTTAGGTTATTATCAATCACCTTTTTACGATAACGAATAACATGAGCTACAAGAAAATAGAACATGTCTGATATAATATACAAAAGTCGAAATGGTAATAATGACAACAACCACAACAAGCCATATGTAAGGTATGAAAAGAAATTACTCATATATTATTAAATTTTAGGACGGCTAATTTAATAATTATTTGCCTTTAAACCTAAAACTCAAAACTGCATTAATTAGATAAATTAATTACGTGAATGTTTCCACCTTTTATGCGACCATAACCAATAGGCAGGATGTGCAATTATATCTCTCTCTAACATACGAGTATGTGTCTCAGTAATCTCAAATTCAGCTGTTTCTTTTGGTTTTTCACAAATCAACTGCATTCCAACCTCATAATACCCTCGTTTAATCTTTGCCAAAGTAGAATAATATACAGGCTGATCAAGCTTCCTAGCTATTCTCTCTACACCAATAAATATAGGTGTGTCCTGATTTAAGAAATTAGTCCAATAGTTAATATTATGCTTTGTTGGAGTTTGATCCCCAATAAAACAAGTCATACTAGGCCTTCTATCCTCTTTCGCTTTAATCATAACTCGAAGAGTATTTTTCTTAGGTAAAGGCTGTCCACCAAATCTAGAACGCATATTTATAAACATCTTATCTAAGATTTCATTATGTAAAGGCTTATAAATAGGCAGAAGATCACATTTTTCGTTCCAAATAGGAAAAGAAGCAGCCCATTCCCAATTACAAAAATGTCCCAGAATAATCACAACTCCATCTTTATTATCAAAATATTCATCAGCAAAATCAGGATTACTAAACTTATAACGTCTCTTAATAGATTTCTCACTAATATTTAATAGCTTAATCGTTTCAAATATAGTATCACAAAAATGATGATAAAAATCATGTTGTATCTTAACTCGTTCTTCATCTGTCTTTTCTGGAAATGTTTTTTTTAAATTAATTTCTATAACTGCTTTCCTGTAACGTATTACATAACAAACAAGCAAATAGAAAACATCTGAAAAGAAATACAAAATACGGAAAGGCAATAATGATATCAGCCAAACTAATCCATAAATAAGATAAGAAACTAAATTTGTCATTTTTATTATTTAAATCAGCGTTAACACAAATTTAAATAATTATTTGTTAAACAAAATGCGTACTTGTTATTGTATTTTAAAAAAGATTTTTCTATTTGTTTGTTAATAAAGAATAAATATGATAAATTATATTCTTAAATATTTCATCCTCTCTAACGATTCATTATATAAATAAGCATTCGATGCAAGTATCTGTTCTCCATATATGTAATTTCCCTCTCCAGAGAAATCAGAAACCACTCCTCCTGAACGTTGAACAATAAAAGCACCAGCGGCAACATCCCAAGGTTTTAAAGCATACTCAAAAAACATATCAAACCTACCTGCAGCAAGATAAACAAGATCTGTAGCAGCCGAACCCATTCTTCTTACTCCTCGAGTATTCTCTATAAAGAAACTAAGTGTTTTAAGATATTCATCAAGTTTAGAATAGTCACGAAAAGGAAATCCAGTCGCTATTAAAGTATCATTAAAATCATCTGTAAAAGTACATTCTATTTTTTGCCCATTCAAGCGAGAAAAATCACCTTCATAAGCAGAGAAGCATTCATCTAAACTAATTTCATAAACCACTCCTATCACCGTTTTATCACCCTCCTGAAGCGCAATACTAACAGCAAAAGGAGATAATCCATGAATAAAATTAGTAGTCCCATCTAATGGGTCTATAATCCAATTATAAACATCACCAATAGTTTCATCTGTTCCCTCTTCCGCAATAAAACCGGACTCTGGCAATAATTGCTTCAAACGATCAACTATAAATTTCTCAGAATATTTATCAACGAAAGTAACTAAATCATGTTCCTCTTTAATATCTATTGAATCCGACTTAATAGCTCCAATATGTTCACGAATAAAATTTCCAGCTTCTTTTGCAATATCACAAACAGAATGGCATATGTGTTTATAATCTATCATCTTATATTATTCTATAGTTTCAGCATTAAGGTTACCCGATTCAGCAAGTTTTACAAGTTTAACTTTCACTATCTTATTCACAAGTTCATGATTATAAGGCATCTCTACTCTAATATAATTCTCAGAAAAACCATACATTAATCCTTTATGTTCGCCCTCTTCAAAAAGGACATAAACCTCTTGACCTATATTTTTAATAAAGAAATCAGTGTGTCTTTTTTCAGAAAGATTACATAAAGTACGAGACCTCTCACGACGTTCACCAACAGGTACAACATAATCTATTTCTAAAGCTTTAGTACCTCTTCTCTCAGAATATGGAAAAACATGTAATTGCTGAAAATTTAGCGACTCTATAAAAGTTTTAGCTTGTTCGAAAAGCTCAGGTGATTCCCCCATCATACCAGTTATGACATCAATACCAATAAAAGCATTAGGCATAAACTTTCTGATTATTTCAACTCTGTGTGCAAAAACCTCAGTAGTATATCTTCTGCCCATCAAAGCAAGAACTTCGTTAGTACCAGCCTGTAAAGGAATATGAAAATGTGGAGTAAATTTCTTTGATTTAGAAACCCACTCTACCATCTCATCAGTAAGAAGATTAGGTTCTATAGAAGAAATACGAAAACGTTCTATCCCCTCTACATCATCCAATTTTTTGATAAGTTCGAAGAATGTTTCACCAGTAGATTTACCAAAATCACCAGTATTTATACCTGTTATAACTATTTCCTTCATACCCTTAGAAGCAATAAGAGCAACCTCTTCAAGAGTCTTCTCTATAGACATATTTCGACTCTTACCCCTAGCGTAAGGTATTGTACAGTACGAACAGAAATAATCACAACCGTCTTGAACCTTCAAAAAACAACGAGTTCTGTCACCTAATGAATAAGAAGTATGAAAATCAGTAACCTCTTTAATATCGCATGGAAGAGTCTCATCTATATTATTCTTAATATGACTAATATATTTTTCAACATTAAATTTATCTTTAACAGAAAGTACTAGATCGACACCATCTATAGAAGAAACTTCATCTGGTTTAAGTTGAGCATAACAACCAACTACAATAACGTAAGCTCCTAGATTATGCTTAATAAGTTTTTTTATAACCTGTCGACATTTTTTATCTGCATGATCAGTCACAGAACAAGTGTTCACAACAATAATATCAGCAATTTCACCCTCTTCAACCTTTTCTACACCATACTCTTTAAGCTGACGGCCTATACTTGAAGTTTCTGAGAAATTCAACTTACAACCAAGTGTATAAAATAATACCTTTTTTCCTTCTATCATCTTCATTTATCTCTTAAATCTAGAGACAAAGATAATTATCAATTTTAAATAAGAATTAAAAATATGTATTTAAGTTTTATAAAGAAAAAAGAAAGCTAGTAGGTTCTATATAACTAGTGTGTCTTTATATTATATTTAACACAAAAGCAGTACACAATTAGTTTACTCTCAAAAAATTTAATGTTTTTTTTTAATCTCTTAATTCCCTAATAAATCCTAATGTTTCATATCTTTTTATAACTTTTTGACAATGCTTAATTTCAAAAATTTTGTTCGTTAGAACGTAACTTTTAGTATCTTAGTCAAGCCAATCAACATATTTGAAATTGATGAAAACTAAAAAACTGAAAAATAATGAAAAAAATATTTATACTTTTCGTCTGTATAACCATACTTACATCATGTAAAAAGGAAGAAGTCACACTTGAAATAAATAAGGGTAATGATCTCTCAGGACTATATGGACATATTAAAACTATTAGAGATTATTCTATAACAAGCGAAAATAATAAAGAAATAAAAACTATAAAATCTGTTAAAACTTACGATCAAGAAGGGAAAGAAATAGAAATAAAAAGATATTCTAATAATAGAATTAATAAAATCACAAGATTAATATACGAATACGGAAGACTGACAAAAACAGAAGAATACGATTCTAAAGGAAAAATACATACCTATACAAATAAAGAATACCAAGGGGAGATTCTAAATTTAGAAACCACATATGGAAAAGATGATGTTCCAGATAGTAAAACAGAATATGAGTATGAAAATGAGAAACTCAAAACAATAAACATATATTACTTCAACGATAGTATTCAGAAATTTGTATTATCTGTAATATTCTCATATTCTTACAAAGAAGACGGTAAGATAGAAAAAATAAAGAAATTTTACACTAAAATAGGAACTACAGAAATTTATTCAAATATAAGTAAAGAAATATTCACTTGTTTCGAAGATGACGAAGATAGACGAACTACTAATTCAGAATATAAATATGATAGTAGAAAGAAAGATTATACAATATTTCATTCCAAATACAAGAAACATTACAACATAAATGGTTATGAAACTAAATATACAGAAATTTCTGAAGCAGAGATAGAACTTAATAGTACTAGTCTAATATATTTCAAAGATGGCAGAAATAATTGGGTAAAAGCAATCATAAAAATTAATGAAGTAGAAGTAAAGAATTATCTGACAAGAGAATATTCTTTCTTCAATCACAGCATAGCTGTGAAACCGAACTAGAAATAAGAAAAAAAGTTTTTCAGTCTAAACATTAGTATATTACATCTCCTTTGTATTTTATTTCGGAAAAACTTATAAAATATTATTTTTGTAATATAATTGTATGTAAATATACATATGATAAAAATAATATTTATAACAAATTAACGAAAAGGAATTCTATGGACTTTAAAAAGATGATTAAAAGCTTAGGCTTTCAAATTATCGTAGCAATGATTATTGGTACGATAGTAGGTATTCTCATGGGTAAAGACGCAAGTATGTTTGCCCCTCTTGGTGACATATTTATTCAGCTAATCAAAATGTTAGTTATACCACTTGTAGCATTCTCCATCATATCTGGTGCTGCAGCTCTTGGAGCAACTAAATCAGCAGGTAAATTAGGTATAGGTACTTTTGCTTTCTATATGATAACAACAGCTTTTGCAGTTGTTTTAGGAATAGTAATGGGTGAAGTTTTTCAACCAGGAGTTGGATTAGACGTAACTCAAGTAGAACACATGTTTGATTATAAAGCTAGTGTTGATACTTTATCTGCTGCGCAACCAGATTTTTGGGATATTCTAAAAAGTATTATTCCTGAGAATCCTCTTCAAGCATTAGTTTCTGGTAATATCCTTCAGATTCTTTTCTTCTGTCTATTCTTTGGTATAGCAGTTTCTACCCTTCCTGTAACAAAGAGAACATCTATAACCAAAGGATGTAATTACATTATTGACGCTCTTATATGGATGATTAAGATTGTAATGTATGTTGCTCCTATTGGTGTTTTTGGTCTGATGGCAGATTCCATTGGAACATTTGGGTTTGATATTCTTTATCTTGTTATGAAACTTGTAATCGTATACCTAGCTGCAATTCTTATTCACGGATTAATATTCTATCCTCTTTGTTTAAAGATGCTTTCTAAAATGAATATTAAGCAATTCTTCAAATATATGTGGGAAGCTCAGGTTATTGCATTTTCAACAGCTTCATCTATGGCTACACTACCAATAAACATGGAGGTTTGCGAAACAAAACTTAAGGTATCTCCTAAAACGGCTTCTTTCGTATTACCACTAGGAGCTACTATTAACATGGATGGTAATGCTATTTATTATGCTTTAGTTGCCGTATTCTTTGCTCAAATGTTCGGAATGGATTTAACGATGGGACAATATATTGCAATCATTCTAACGGCAACTATAGGCTCTATAGGACAAGCTGGAGTTCCTGGACCAACACTACTTGTGGTAGCAGTATTAGTTGCTGCCGATATTTCTATTGCAGGTTTACCAATGCTTTATGCATTAGATCGAATCTTTGATATGGTACGTACTTCACTTAATATTACAGGTGATGCAGCTTGTGCAGTTATTATGGATACTGCTATTAAAGAAGACTAATTTATAAAAAATGGACTTCTTTATATTGGAAGTCCATTTTTTTCTTGCATATTCTGTTAGTTCTTTACTAAACTGACGTATTATCTTCCAATTTTAAAACCATTGTTTCTATACTAAACCTTTATAATCGATTGTATGTAGCATATAATAATACGACTCAATAAAAGTAATATAAAGAACAATAAACTAAATATGTTTATATAATACCATAGCATAAATTCTTTAGAACTAATAATTTAAAGCTGGCTAATTTTTATTGTTTCAACTATCTTTAGATGATTCATATTGAAAGATCTAAATGAAAAGGAACATCACTAAACAATCTATTAATTTATTTTCGGAATTATGCAAATTCGCTGATATTAAAATTGATAATATTCTCGTTCAAGATAACTGCATAAATGTAATAGCAAAAAGTACACACACACATTCAAAATATTCTTTTTGTGATAAAAAGAGTAAATCTGTTCATAGCTATTATAGTAGATAGTTACAAGATTTACCTATTTCATTTAAATCAATAAAAATTCAACTGCAAGTTAGACGATTTTATTGTATAAATAATGAATGTTGTATAATAACATTCTCAGAATAAGTCTCTTCATTAACAAAAGCCTATTCTAGAAGGACAAAAAAGGCCAATGATCAACTTATAAAAATGAGTATTGAAACATCTGCTATAAAAATTAATACTTATCAAATAAATCTACCTGTTAGCACATCAACTTGCTTAAGATTAGTATATTCCTGTAATAGACCTTTAAATACAGAGGTTGAAAATATAGGAATATATGATTGAGCATATAGAAAAGGTATTAGTTATGGAACAATTATTATAAATAGAGAAACAAGTAAAGCAATAGATCTTATAAAATGCTTAAGAAACACTCAAACATAAAAACAGTTACAAAAGATAGAACAAAGTGTTATTCTGAATCTGTTAAATCTGTTTTACCAGAAGTAACTCAAATTGCTGATAGATTTCATTTAGTAATAAATTATTCTGAATGCATTTATAAGACTGTTAGGAATCTTATTCCTGAAATAAAAAAACTCAATACACCAAATCCTACACCAGTATTAAATAAGGCTCTATATGATTTATAGTGGTTAATTGAAAAAAAGCTATCTTAGCCTGCATGGAGAACAGTAAAAAAATATTCAATATAGCATTGTCTAGTATCGCCTTGGACAGTAGAATCGATCTCTTTAGAAGAGACAGAAGCAGGTAAGGCACTACATATATATTTATCTTTCACAAAAGAAAGTAAATTTAAAGGAGATGAGAAAATAGATTATACTGCTCATGACACTGTAAAAAGGACATCGCAACACCATAATTTCTTTCAACATGAATATTATCTTCATGCTAGAGAACCTAGAATAAAAGAAAATAGTGGAAAAATCACTACAGTTCAAGTTCCTTGGGCAAGAAAAGGAAGTGGTTTTACATTATTATTTGAAGCTTATTATATGCTATTGATAGAAAGCGAAATACTTGTTAAAAAGCAACTAATATAATGGGAGTTTATCCTCAAAAGATATGGAATATATTTTCTTATTGGATATCTAAGGCTCATAAAGAAGATAAGACAAAAGATCTTTCAAAAGTAGGCTTTGATGAAACATCTAGCAAAAAAGGACATAGCTATGTTATAACACTAGTTGATTTAGAAACAAGACGAGTATTGTATGTTACAAAAGGAAAAGGTCAGAAACAATAAATAATTCAGTTGAATATCTTAAAGATAAATTAGAAGGAATTAATTCTAAAATTCAACTAGCTAAAAAGAGAGCTAAAGGTTATAGAAATATTGATAACTTTATCTACATGATATACTTTACATGTGGTAAATTAAAATTTGATTACCCACCATATTCCATATAGACAAAAAAAATATAACAATAGGCTTTTATGTCTATGAGAATTATCAATAGAATTTAGAGAAGTGTTTAAAATCAAAATCATCTTTAAAGCTTAATGAATGGATTGAAAAAATAAAGAAGACAAATTAAAAAGACTTAATTCCTTTCTTAAAGGTTATACAGAAGATCTTGATACAGAAAATGCAACTGTAGAATTAGAAGCAAATAATGGATTAACTTAAGGTAATGTAAATAGAATTAAGAATATAAAAAACAAATCTATGGAAGAGCCAATTTTAATTTATTGAGGAAAAGGTTGTTTTATCAATGGATGGATAGTTAAAATATTGTACCACAAAAATTGACGAAGAACCCTTTTTTCTAATGCAACATACATTCGATCACATATACTCATTATTCTAACAACTATATATCTCCAAAACAAATCTCTTTTATAAAAATAATATATTAATAAAAATAGAATCTTTATTTTAAATAATTTAAACAGATTATTCTAAAAAGATCTTCACTTAAATAAGCACTCATAAAAAAAAATTTAAGTTTATGCATTTTGCTATTGCGCATAAGAAATAGAGCAACTATCTTCACCAGCTATTTGTAACAAAAACTTTAACTTTAACTTTAACTAAGAACAAATGAGTAAGGGAAAACACGGAGATCCTGCAGTAGTAGGATTAGCTGGATTTGGATTAACAACTCTTTTATTACAATTTTACAATATTGGAATTTGTGGACTTGGACCAGTAATGGCAATGGGACTTATATTTGGCGGATTAGCTCAATTTATTGCAGGTTTTATGGAGCAAAAAACTGGTAACAATTTTGGCTTTGCAGCCTTTTGTAGTTACGGATCTTTTTGGCTCGGACTAGGAATTATTTGGTTATTAAACGGTTTAGGTTTTTATGAATCGTCACATACAGATGTTGGTTTTTATCTTCTTGGATGGACTTTATTGACTGCTATTTTATGGATTGCTTCTATGTTTATTCATACAGCTATGGCATTCACATTTACTACTCTTTTAATTGGATTCATCCTTTTAGACTTTGGTCATTTTGGATTTCCAATGATGAATGTAGTTGCAGGATACGAATTAATAATTTGTGCATTTTCTGCATGGTATATGATGGCTGCAATTATCATTAATGATGTTGCAGGAAGAGAAGTATTAAAAACAGGTAAAGTATGGCTTAGAAAATAGTATCCACTTATATAAAATAAATGACAGTCTAGTACAATACTAAACTGTCTTTATATCATTTAATTATCTTTCTTTTTTTACTGGTTCTGCAGGAGCTGGCCCCTCAATTAAACGTACTGACATTAAACGACTGGCAGGTAATTGTGATCTCTTAACACCTTTATATTCTGCTTTACTATTATTATACAAAATACGGCAAAGTTGTTTACCTCTCGTAGTTGCAGTCCAAAAATATGATTTCTCAGTAAATTCAACTGGCTTTAAATTAGGGAAATTAGAATAATCTACATCTCCAAAACCAGCTGGTATAGCACTAAATTTAGAAACATTAGTAGCATCTAACCATTTAACCACTTTTCCATTAATAATATCAGAATAATCTTTACTCTCTAAAGCTGGAGCATGTTTTCCTCTATAATCCATTTGATATATATCACTTGGATCTACACCTAAATATCTTTCCATATCATTCCATTCAAAATCTAAAGGAAGATGCCAACCATTTGGTATATTACCCTCAATTTTAATAAAATTCACAGAATATAGAAGACCATATTTTAAATAATTTGCATTTTTCTTTACACTATCAATAGATTTATAAGTGGGATTTTGCTTATACTTTCTAACTTCTCCTTCTTTTCTAGGCAAGATTTCAAACCTAATAGGCTCACCAGGAATCAACCAATCTTTACCAGCCAATGCCAAATCAGGAATACGTTTAAAATTCTCTGCCAACCATTCAACATTATTTATGATTACAGTCTTATATTCATCTTCGGCATCCTTCATTGTTCCTGTTCCTGAATCAGAGATCTCCTTTTTAATATTAAAAGAACGAGATGTAGTTGGGAATGAATTACCTGCTTCATCAAAAGCAATTACTTTCCAAATATACTTAGCATTAGATTGAAATTCAACAAATGGAACTTCACCTATGATAATATCTTTTTTATAAACATCACCCTCACTAAAACCATCTGTTTTACTAACCAAAACATTATATTTAAAACCAGGTTTATATTCCCAAGTAAGTTTCTCTAAAGTAGTGCCATTATAATTATCTATTGGTGATAATAATTTTGTAAAAGGATCCTGACAAGTAGTAAAATGATAAATATTACTACTTATCTCAGCACCTTGTAAGTCCTTAGCAATGACTTTCCAATAATAAATTGTATTATATTCTAGATCAAGATAAGTGATCTTCTTACCCACAAAATTCTTCTCTATATTTCTTTCATCACTAAAAGTTTTATCGTCATCGAAATAAATATCATAAACAATTTTTTCATTGTCAAGATCAGTAGATCTTTCCCATAGAAGATTTAATGATGTTGGAGCAAGCATCATTCCATCATAAGGATAAGTAAGAACAGGAACTGTTGGTAACTGGTTTCCAGATGAAAAAGAAAAGATCTCACTACTTACTGGTTGACGGTATGCTGATGGAGTTACTTGAATCTTCCAGAAATAGGTAACTCCTTCCTCCAATTCTGTTGCAATAAAAGAAGTATCTTTTAAACCTTTTTTAATTATATTAACGTCACTAAAATCCTTATTCTTACCTAAGAAAACAGAATATTCAACATTTTTGAGTTTATTTTTAGACCATACTAATTTAATTTTTTTTTGTTTAGTATTCATATTGTTCTTAGGTAATAAAAGTTCTGGCTTAACAGGAGCAAATAATGCCGTTCTAAAAGTGAATTCTTTACTTTCAGCCTTCTCACCATCTACATTCTTAACTACAACTTTCCAATGATAAAGAATGTTCCCTTCCAATTTTGGTGAAACTACACTCGTCTCGAAATAATCCGCTTTAAACAAACTCTCAGCATTATATTCAACAGATTTACTGATATAAACATCATACTTAGCAGTAAAATCAGGATGTTTTTTCCAAGAAAGTGTAGTTACATTTAATTTAACAGTTGTCTTATCAGCAGGTATAGCAAGCTTTACTGCTTTTAATATTTCCCCTACGTCATCTTTAGAACAAGATGACAAAATAAACAAGGCAATCAATCCGAATAATATTAATTTTTTCATAGGTTGTTTTCATTTTAAATACAAATATACACTTCCCTAAGTTGTAAGCTGTATTATTAAAATATTGTTTATTGCAAACAACACAAAACAAAGGCTGCTAAGTATATAACTATGCAGCCTTCTTTATTTATGTTACTATTTAATTTGCCTAGCCATAAACCATTCACTATTACGCTTTAAAAATCTAAAGTCAAAGTCTATACTGCCTTCATATTCAGATCGTGTAACATGTAATCCCTCAGGTTCGCAAACTTTATCAACAAAAGCATTAATTACTGCACTTGCTTTGCATTTTTTCAACATTATTACATTATTTTTAGGATCTTCCATATTAATTAAAGGTTCTCCATCTCTCACAAACTTAACTCTATCTTCACCCATCTTAATTGCCTTAATAGGTACAAAATAATAGTAAAATTGGTAAGCATATACAAAACTAAATAAGATACCATCACCTAACATTTCTTTTTCCAGATATTCCTGAATACCAGTTACTGAAATTAAGGGACTACCATCTTCATTAAAAAGAGGCTGTCTTCTTTTATAATTAGTAACTAAATAAGCAACATCGTACTTTAGACCTGGTTCATTTTTATTAGCATCAATTCTAACATCAGTCAACATCTTTGTAACAAGATCTTTTGGAAAGAAACTTCTCATCCAAAGGGAATGACCACTTAACAAGTCATCTGTAGTTCCATAAACAATATACTGAGGCATAGGGTAGCATTCAAAATTTCCTTCTATTCCATTCTCATCAATTTCATATACATTCGTGTTATCATTGTATTTAAAAGATGAAATAGATTTACCGCCAATTTTTATAGGTTGAGCTGATACAAAACCTGTTTCAGTAGAAACAAGAATACCACAGCCAGAAACAAACTTTCCATTTGTATTATATGCGAAATCAACAGTAGAAGTCATTGTACTATAGTTAAACCCAATTTTAACAGGATTTTCAGGTGTTGCATCAAGCACTCCTTTTGTAACACAAAGAGTTAAATATTTATTACAACCTTGATATTTTCTCATGAAATCATCAAACTGCTTAGCTCTTTCATTAGCCAATTTAGATCTCATTATATTTTGTTTCTTAAAATCAATTTGCTCAAACTGCTTAGTTAGAGTTAATTTTCTATCAAAATCTTCACCATGAAAAGAAATCACAAATTTATCTGGAGAATAACTATCAACGACAAAATTCATTTTAGTTATTTTTCCCGTAGGATAATGAGGCTCTAGTGGGGTAGTTGCTTCTATAAAGCCTTTTAGTGTTTTTATCGAAAGTATTATCTCATCACCCTTAACAGTGAACTTAAACTCTGATTCAACATCTTTTGTAGCTTCGCTTTTTATTTGTGCTACTCCACTATTTTCAAAAGACATCTCTAAAAGGCGTAAATCTTCAGTAACATTATTAATCTCAGAGGAAGATAACCATCCGTAACCTGAATTCATAAGAATATTTGCTAATTCTTTTGCTTTCTCAGCATCAACAGCAGAAACAGCTGTACGTACAACAATAGTTGATCTTGCCATTTTAGCATTACTTGTTCTTGCAATAATTACTACTGTCCCTTCCTTTTTAGCCACAACTAAACCATCATCGTTAACAGTTGCTATATGTGGTTTTTTACTTATCCAGGTAACTGTTTTATCTTTTGTATCTTCAGGTAACACCGTTGCTTTTAAACGTATAGTTTCTCCAATATCAAGTTCAACATGTTTACCAGCATTCAGCTCTACATCAACAACATTGACAATAATATTAGTAGCTCTAATATCAGCAAGACCTGCATCTTCGCCACTATTTGAACAAGAACACAGAAGCGTAAAAGATACTAGTAGGTATATCAGTCTTCTCATCTTTTCTTTTATTTTAATTATTAAATTATTTATCAAAAAAACATTCTATCTATTTTCAGGCTTAGGTCCCTTTACCAGACGTATAGCCATCTTTCTTGTTAACCTTTCAGCTGAACGCATAACAGAAGGGTTATTAGCATATAATATCCTAAAATAACATCTTCTATCAGAAACAGAGGCAGTCCACATATAAGCTCGTTCGCCAAATTTTACCATACTATTATCAGGCATACCAAGGCCAGTTGGTAAGATGGTTAGTTGAGATTCATTTGTAGCTTCATTCTTTGGCCAAGAACAATCATCAGAATCATCAATATTTCCTTTTAACCTTGGACCGTGAGAACCTCTATCAGTTCTATATTCTCGACCGCTTACAGACATACCGAAGTTTTGCTCTAAATCATTCCATTCCTTATCTGTTGAAATATGCCACCCTTCAGGAATATTTTCTTCTATTTTAAAATCACTAGCTGAAGAATTATCTTGTACCATAGAATACAGAAGACCATACTTCTTATAATTAATATTATTACGAATAGATTCTTTAGAATCATATACTGTATTATGAACAAGTCTTGTCTCTCCATCAACAGTAATCATAGTTGTTACAGGAACACCTGGAATTACACATAAATATTTATACACATCTGAACCAATTAACTTCTCTCTATAATTATCAGGGATATATGCATAATTTTCAGCAAACCATTCGTCTCCATTAATACTTACTGTTTTATATTTTCTTTCATCATAAGTAAATGTACCATCTTCTTGTTTTATTTCTTTCTTCTTTGTTCGAAAAGAAAAGACTTCACTCTTAAATTCTGTTCCCCTAACATTTACTGCATGTATCTTCCAATAATAAGTAGCATCAGGTTCAATCGTTGTAGGCTTAAAATTATCTAATCTTGATTTTCTCTTGATCATATTGATATTCTCAAAATGATTTTCTCCCTTAACTAGATAAACATCATAAGTAAAACCAGGAATCGGTTCCCATTCTAGGCATTCAGGAATTTCACCTATAAAACCATCTAGAGGAGCAACTAATTTTATTTCTGGAGTTTTGTCTGTAGTAAAAGAATATATATCACTATCTGTAGAACGACCATTTTTATCAGTAGAAATTATCTTCCAAAAATATTTAGTATCTTCTTTTAAATTTGTTATTGTAAAAGATGGCATCTGTAGGTCAGAAACTTTTTTATTTGCATCAGTCAAATAATTATTATAACCTAAATATACAGAATATGTAGGTTTAGATCCATCAGCAACAACTGATTCCTCCCACCTAAAATCAACATTTGTTTTAATCAATGTAGCCTTTTCTCTAGGATATTCTAATTGTGCCTTTGAAGGTAATCCATTAGAAAAAGAAAAAACATCAGCAGGCACTTGTTTACCCTCGCCATTTATCGCTATTACTTTCCAAAAATAAGTAGATCCAGAATCAAGATTATCAACTGTATGTTTAAGTTCTTTAGTTCCTTCTTCTATTTTTTTCGAATCAACAAACTGTTCATCTTTACTCAAAAAAACATCATATTTTGTAGAAGGGTCACCATTTTCATTCCATTCTAGAGTAACCGATTTTGAATCAATTATAGATTTATTTGCTGGATAAATTGGAGAAGAAGGCATAAAACCTGTGCGAAAAGTTGATATTTTGCTATAAACTTTTTCACCAACAGAATTAACCGCAGCAACCTTCCAGAAATACATTCGACTACCAAGCAATTTCCTAACAGTATGCTTGTTAAGTGTTATTCCGCTCACTACCATATTAGAATCATCTAAAACTTCTGTAATTCCTATGTAAACAATATAACTTACTCCCTTTTCCGAGCTCTTAACCCATTCTAATTTTACTTTTGTATCATTTATAACCGCATCACTTATTGGAAAACTTAGCACAGAAGCTTTTGGTAATTTCTTTACATCTCCGTCTTTTGAACACGACGATAATAGAGCTAAGATGGTGAGTCCTAATATTATTAGTCTTTTCATAGTGAATATATTATATCAATTTTTCTTATTTTTTACTGTCTCAAGCAAAAATAACTAAAAATAGATAGATATTATTATGCTTTTTTAACAATTTAGCAACAGACAAAATATAATGATGAATAGTTGCTATACATTGATTAACAGATAAATTATGGTTTTTTTACAAAATAAACAAAAAACTGGAAAAACGCAAATAGATAAACACTTACAAACCTTACCTGCAAAGCGATAAACCATCGAAGATAGTGTTTATAGACTCTAATTTTACTTAAAAGATAAAACACTGTTAGCACATATATTTAATATTTGTTATCACTATATGTTCACACTCAAACAATTAGACAACAACAAGATAAAAAAAATAGATATATCTTACTACTAAACAAATCCTTTTATATTCTTAAGGAAACACTGTAAAAAAATATAAATAAATATTATTTATTGATTAGTAGTATTTATAACCTCAAAAGGTGAATCTATAAATCTAAAATCGAACTCAAAAACATTTGGAAGTTTTGATTTTGTAATTAAAAATCCATTTTTATTACATATTCTATCAACAAATTTCTTAATATTTGGGTTTTTATCATAAAATACTCTTATATCATCTGAATTATCAATATTCAAAACTCTACATTTAGTTATTGAATTCTCATTACGTTTAAATAAAATCCTATCTTCACCTAATTTTATTATATCTAATGGAATGAAATAATAATTAAATTGGTAATAATCGTCAAATGTAAACAATAAACCGTCCCCTAAAGTTGCACCTTTTTGATAATCTAATTTATTATCAGATCCAAAGACAGGCTCATTAAAAGTGTTGAAAATTTTATTTCTAACCTGATATTTCGTTACAAAATAAATATCTTCTATATTATATTCTCGCTCTTCTTCAACAATAGGAGTATTTTCTTTATTTATATCTCTAAACTTTACTTTTAAAGAACAAGTAGAGTTTCTCGTAACATCCGATATAAAATCTAATGATGTTCTTGGCGTAAATTCTCTCATCCATAATGAATAATGATTAAAAAAATCATCAACTGTACCTTCAATATAATAGGGAGGAAGCACTGAATATCCAAAATAACCTTCTATTCCCTCTTCATCAATTTCAAATCGATTTAAATGTTCATTATATCTGAAATTTGAAATTGCGTGATTATCTATACTAATTGGGATTCCAGATACAAAACCTTTCTCTGTATAAATAAGTATAGCACAATAACCAATTAGATTACTTACATCATTGTAGATTATATCAACTGTCGAAGTCCACGTACTAAATGAAAAACCTGCTGTTACTGGCTTAGACTCACTTGTACCTTTGATACCTTTAGTTATAAATAGAGTAAGATATTCTTTATAACCAGAGTATAAAAAACCAGGATTCATATCGATAAACTCTCTCTTTAATCTTCTTCTTTCTAGACCAAGTTTAGCTTTCATTTTTCTTCTAGAAGAAAAATTAATATCACCTGTTGCCTTAGTCAGTATAACCTCTTTTTCAAACCCCCTATATGTATCAAAGTATAAAACAATTTTATCCGTAGTATATTCCTTGACTTTTAATCTTATTGGCATTTCACCACCTAAAGTTGCTGAGGTTCCAATTTGAATTCTGGGTTCAATTAAACCTATATTAGTATCTAATATAAGAATTAACTTGTCTTCTTTAATTTTCACATCGTAGGACGAGATAATAGGAACGACTGTTCCATCTATATTCACCTTATTTGTTTCACATATAACATCCAATTCATTATTACTTCCAAAGTTTAATGACAATATACGATTAGCCGAAACACCATTATCTATTTTAGTAGTACATAACCATGGAAATTTAGTATCTAAAAGAATACTTCTCAATTCACTTGCTCTAAGATCTTTAACAGTCTCTTTCTTAACAGTTATCTCACAAATAGCTTTGATGTTATTTATAGTTGTTGCAGTAATAATAGCTCTTCCAGGTTTTAGAGCAGTAATATTTCCAACTTTGTCAACCTTAACTATGGAAGGAGCATTGCTTTCCCATGCTAAAGATTTATCTTTAGCATTTAAAGGTTTAACAATAGCGCAAAGTTTTATTGCCTCATTTAATTCTAAAATAAGGGCATCTTGAGCCATTACAATATTACTAGCACTTACCGTTTTTAATACTATCTCATTATTAGTAGTTCTCTTATCTTCTTTAGAACACGCCAATAATAGTACAACTAAAGATAGAAAATATAATAAGTTCCTCATTTTGTATTTATATTTGAGCCTGATTAACATTATGATTCTTTATTAACGTAATTAAAACACATTGAATTTACAACTCATCATCATAATAATTAGCGTTTAAACATTACTTCATTTATTAAGTGCAATGATAGTTAAAATTAACTAGATATTTTAAGCATTTTTAACGAATATCCGAATACATGTAAAAAGATTACGAAAAACACATAAATAATGACAAACGCATTGTTTCTATAGACTAAATTTATATGCAAAAAAATAGATTCATCATAAGATGAATCTATCCTTAAAAATATATTTTAAATTCTATAATTCAGATAAGTATCTTTCTGCATCCATAGCAGCACGACATCCAGCACCAGCCGATGTAATTGCCTGACGATAAGAAGAATCCATAATATCACCAGCAGCAAATACACCTTCAACATTTGTTTTAGTAGTATTACCTTCTGTTATAATATATCCCCCATTATCAGTATTTATGTAATCTTTAAACACTATCGAATTAGGAGTATGTCCTATAGCTAGAAAGAAACCATCAATTTTAATTTTCGTCTCTCTTTCGTCAGCCTTTCCTTGATGTTGAATTAAAACAGCACCCTCAACTCCATCTTCACCAAATAATTCTTTTGTATTATGCTCAAAAAGAACAGTGATGTTTTCTGTAGCAAAAACACGATCTTGCATAGCCTTAGAAGCTCTTAAAAAATCTTTACGTACAATAAGATATACATGATTACAAAGACCAGCTAAATAAGTAGCCTCCTCACAAGCGGTATCACCACCGCCTACAACTGCAACATCTTTTTTTCTATAAAAAAAACCATCACAAGTAGCACAAGCAGAAACTCCCATACCTCGATATTTCTCTTCTGATTCTATACCTAGATAACGAGCAGTTGCACCAGTAGCTATAATTACAGAATCAGTCTCTATAACAGTTTCTTCATCTATAGTTACTTTATGAGGTTTTGTAGAAAAATCAACATTAGTAACAATACCGAAACGAATATCAGTACCAAAACGTTCAGATTGCTTACGAAGATCTTCCATCATCTCATTGCCTGTAACACCAGAAGGATATCCAGGAAAATTATCTATCTCAGTAGTCGTAGTTAACTGTCCACCCATCTGAAGACCAGTATAAAGAACAGGACTAAGATTTGCACGAGAAGCATATATAGCTGCTGTATATCCAGCAGGACCAGAACCTATAATTAGGCATTTAATTTTTTCCATAGTTGTATCTTGTTTTTTAGTTTTAGCATTGTAGGTATTGCAAATCTAATAAATATCGCTCACGACTACAATTTTATAAAACTTAATAAGCTATAAATAATGTTAAAAACTACGATTCTATAATTATCCCATGTTGACCTAATAAACCCATTATCTCATTTATAGAGAATCTAGCTTTCTTCAACTTATTATCAGCAGGGTCAATCGAATAATCATATGCAGAAGTAAAATCACATTTCTCTAAATTAGTATGAGAAAACTGAGCTCTTAAGAAATCACATTTAAGAAACTTAGATTCAGCAAGAATCGTTTCAAAAAAATCAACATCCTTCAAACTACAATCATTAAATACAGTTTTTGGCATTTTGCGCCTAAAAAAGGAAGAATAATCTATATGGCAACGTACAAAATCTACTGTAAATATATATTCGTTAGAAACACTAAAATCAATACCATGCATCTTGCAATCTACAAATTTAACATCATTAAGAACAACCTCATCTAACTTCATCATTGAAAGATTGCAATTTTCAAATCTACATTCAACAAAATCGGTACGAGAGAAATCAGAAGATGATAAATTACAATTAATAAAGGTACACTCTATAAACTCTCTATCAGTAACCGTTTTTTCAAAATAATCAATATCCTTAAAAATTTTATTTTCATGTATTATTTCTGACATACTTTAGAAAATTAGTTATAAACAAATATATGAAAAAGAGTTAATTCAATATAATCTTTTATCAAATCAATCATTTTATAATAAGTTAATTCTTAACTGAAAATGTAAACACAGAACTAGAAGCAACTTCTTCAGATAAATTCTTTGAATCAACTCTCCAATAATAAGTATAATTCTCTTTTAAATCTTTCACTTGCAATCTATTATCCAATATATCACTAGTAATTTTATTAGCGTGCGTTAAATCTTCCCTTGTTCCAAGAAAAACATCATACTTTACAGTTTTATCGATATTTTTTATCCATTTTAAAATAATAATCTTTTCTTTAAATACTGCATGATTAAGAGGTACTGATAAAGCAGAAGCCTTTAATACCGTTTTCTCAATTTCTTCTTTTTCTTCCTTAGAGCAAGATGATAATAAACATAAGAGACTAAGCCCTAATGCAAATAATTTCCCCATAATAATAAATTGTAAATATCGTTTTTAAAATGAAACACAATATTACCAAAAATATGTTAGAACACTAAACACTCTTTTATTATTTAAGAAGAAAGTATGTATTAGTATTATAAACAAACATGAGTAGCTTGTATATAAAAAGAAGATATATTCACTCTTATTATAATCCCTTATAAATATTCCATAGCCAATTCATAAACACAAAAGTTAATATAAATATTTTCAGATAAGTAGGCCATGTCCTTTTCATAAATGGCAAGAAAGTATCTTTTAATTCAAAAACATTCATTAACATCCAGAAAAGACTAATAACAATAATGACATTAATAATAAGAACCAAGGGATTCATATAAATAGAATCTATAAAATGTCCGTGTATTAACAAAACAGTAGCTCTTGTTGATCCACAAGATGGACAAGCGATACCAGTAATTTTTTTTTAAAAACACGTACGGCATGTCCATTAAGAGAATATGAGTTAATATACAAAAAAAGATAACCTGCTATTATGGTAAGGACTATAACAAGGTATTTAAATTTGTAATGATTATTAAACATTATATATAAACAAATAAAATTATACTTCTTTGTATTTTCTCAAACAAGTAAATTTATCACTCATTATTGCATTAAATCAATATTATTATGTCCAATTTTACAATTATGGTATGTAAAGTAATGTACAACAAGATGGATTTTATTAAAAAAAAGAGATTGTAATTAAATTACAATCTCTTTTATTTTATTTTAATAGTTTAGTCAACATTTTCTCCAAAGCAGGATCTGATGGTCTAAGTGAATTCCACTCAAGAATCTTTCCATTAGGGTCAATAATGACAAAACGAGGAATACCATTAATTCCAAAAGCTTTAACTGCTGGAGAATCTTTAGCTCTAACATCAATTAATTGCAAAGAACCAACATCAGCTTCTTTTTTAAGAAAAGATTTCCACTTAATAGAATTAGAATCTATTGAGATACTAATAAACTTAATATTATTATCTTTATATTTCTTCACTATCTTTGTAAAATACGGGATTTCATTTCTACAAGGACCACACCATGTAGCCCAAATATCAAGCATGATATACTGCCCCTTAAAATCATTTAAACTGTGTACTTTACCGTTGATATCTTTTGCTTTCCAATTATAAGCCTCGGTTCCTTTTCTACCTCCTTGTGCAAAGGAATTCATCCCCACAAACAAGAAAATTATAATAATAATATTTTTAAATTTACTCATCTAAATCTTATTTTGTTATTAATAAATGAACTTAAATATACAGAAAATCACATAAAACATTGCAATATTATACAAATATGTAAATATACTACTCAATAATAATGACAGATTTAGTTTAATAAGACCACAGTACAAGACATACAGTAGCATAAACAATAATGCATAATCTAATATTTTATATTTTTTCAAGTCAATCTCTAAACTTTTCCTTTAATAAAACTGTATAATTATAGGTAAACATACAAATGATAATAATAAAAACATTCTATTATTATAGCTCAATGTAAACGTATTATGAAACATAATAAAGATATAAACAAGAAAAACATAACACAACTAATATAAAAATATTTCTCGTATTATTTAAGTAATAGACATCAATTATGGAAAAATATATTCAAATTATATTTGGCTTAATTATTCTGCTAGCGTCCTGTTCTGATGAGAAAAACAACTTAAAACCAATAAATCAAAACATATGTATAGACAAAGATGGAAAAACTTATAAGAGTATTATTATTGGTAAACAAATATGGATGAGTGAGAATCTAGCATATCTTCCAGAAATAAATAAAAAACATCAATCATCTATTAGTGAAGCTAGATATTATGTGTATATGTATAATGGAGTTAATATAAAAGAAGCACAAAACAGCGATAATTATAAAAACTATGGTGTTTTATATAATTATAAAGCTGCAATACAATCTGTACCTAAAGGCTGGCATATACCAAGCGATGAGGAATGGAAAGAACTTGAGATTTATATTGGGATTCTTAAAGAACAAACAAATAATATAAACTTTAGAGGGTCTGAAAATATAAGTATAAAATCTAGAAGCATAAATATGTGGACCAATAACAATGGTACTAATTACTACGGATTAAATATATTTCCAGCAGGAATTATAAATGATTCTTTTTTTAAAAAAGCAGGAAATTCTTCTTTCCTTTGGACATCAAGTGAATCTAGTAGTACAAATGTTTGGTCCAGAGAATTCTCACATATACATCCCGGAATCAGTAGAACTAGACAAAATAAAAGATACGGCTTATCTATTCGATGTATTAAAGACAAATAAATATCATATTTTTTAAAAGTAGCCCCATAAAACAATGTTTAATGAGGCCTCTATATTGCTGAAGTTCAAATATTAATTAATATTTTTCAGTATAGTTCCTTTCCCATTTACTCTAGAGTAATTATCTCCATCAATAAGAAGTGCTTGAGCTTTATCAGAATCCTTTTCCCATGGTTGAGAAACATTTATACGTAATAATCCTCCCTTATAATCACTAGAAATATTATCAACTTCTGTATGACCTATAAATATTCTCTTAACTCCAAAGTGCTCTAGCACTTTTGAAAAATCTTCTTGTGTCATCTTCTTATAATAATCTTTATAATCCATAACCAGACCTCTATACCATATAGGCCCATTTCTTCCAAAAAGCATATTAGCTATAGTATCTGTTTTGGGAATATCTCTTGAGCTCACATCTGCATATTTTCTAACTACTTTATTTATTTGTTCTATACTTAATTTAGAATTAACTAATTCATTGCTTATACCAGCATGTACAAACAAGATATCACCGATGATTTCTATAGTATTCCTCTTTCTAATCCAAGATCCTAATTCCGATTTATCTGAAAATAAAGATTTTACTGCCTTATTTACTGTATCTTCTCCAGTTATTTTTACAATTGCCTTTTGTGTCTTTTCATTAAGATATGAACCTCTACCGTATATAGTCATCAACTCATGATTTCCAAATAAATAATGTAATTGATTCTTCACCTGTTCTTCTAAATGATAAAACAACCATAAACATGGGATAGTATTAATACCTCTATCTGTAATGTCTCCAATCATTACTAAATGTCCATTTCCGAAAGTCCAATTAAAATCTTTATCTATTACTCCATTATTTATAAGAAGTGAAGACATAGCATTAAAACTCCCATGCAGATCAGACATTACAAACATTTTCTCTGCCTTTGCGTACCTTATAGGGTGGACTCTAAGAGTATCCATAAAATTAACAGAGAAAGAATCATTATTTTCATTATCTACTTTGCAAAGAAATTGCTTAGATCTATCTATAAGTGTACGTTCCACAGAAATAGAATCTTTATCTGTTATGCTTGTAATATACTCCATTTCACCATTTACATTTCTAAGAATAAAGGGACCATCAACATGTCTATTTACATTTGTTTCTAACTCTGTTTTACAAGTTTGCGAACAGTTACAGGTAAAATATAAAGAAACAGCAACAACCAGCATTGCAACAAGCAGCAGTGAAAATTTAATATGTTTTTTCATAAGTATCTAATTTTTAATAAATTTGTTTAGTAGCCATAATCCTTAAAATCAATATTATAATGATGAAATATAATAATATATTACAATCACAAAAAGACTTTTTTGATACGAACAGTACCAAAGATATAAGTTTTAGAATAGAACAACTAAAACATCTGAAAACTGTTCTAAAAAATAATGAAGATAGATTATTTAAAGCTATTTATGAAGACTTAGGAAAATCGGAATTTGAATGTATTTTAACAGAATTAGCACCTATAGAATCCGAAATAAACTACAGTATAAAGAAGATAAAAAAATGGACAAAGAAAAGAAAATTTAGAACAGACATACCTAATCTACCTGCTAAGTCATATGTAATGCCAGAGCCTCTTGGCTGTACACTTGTTATTTCAGCATGGAATTACCCTTATCATCTTTCTCTATTACCCGTAATTGCAGCTATAACAGCTGGGAATACTGCAATTCTTAAACCAAGTGAAATATCTCCTAGGACATCAGCATTAATGGCCGAACTTATAAATTCTGAATTTCCTAAAGAATTCTTATATGTTGTTGAAGGAGGAGTAAAAGAAACAACAGAGTTAATAAATCTCAAATTCGATAAGATATTCTATACTGGAAATGGAAAAGTAGGAAAAATAATAGCCATAGCAGCAGCAAATAACTTATGTCCTATAACTCTTGAACTAGGAGGAAAATCACCAGTATTTATAGATGCTTCATGCGATATTAAGATGAGTGCACAAAGACTTGTATGGGCTAAATTTTTAAATGCAGGTCAGACATGTATAGCACCCGATTACGTTATTATTGATAAAATGATAGAAAAAGAATTTCTTGAAGAACTTAAAAACAATATAGAGAAATATTATAAATCAGATTCAGACATAAGTGAGAACTATACAAGAATAATCAATGAAAGACACTTCGATAGAATCGATAATATAATCGATAGAAATAAAATATTTGTAGGAGGTAAAACAAATAAAGATAATCTTTTTATTTCCCCCACCATACTTCATAATATTGATTGGAAAGACAAGATAATGCAAGATGAGATTTTTGGACCTATTCTTCCTGTAATAACATACGAAAACATAAACGACGCGATCAAAGAGGTTAAGAAAAAAGATAAAGCTTTATCCTTATATATCTTCTCGAAAAACAAAATAATTATAGACAAAATATTAAATGAAGTTTCTTTTGGAGGAGGTTGTATTAATGATGCAATAATGCAACTATCTAATAATAAACTACCCTTTGGAGGAGTAGGAGAAAGTGGAATAGGTAGATACCATGGAATACATGGATTTAACGAATTCTCTAACCTAAAAAGCATAGTACACAAGAGTTTCTTATTTGAAACCTCACTCAAATACTTTCCATATAACAAAAAGAAATTATCTATCTTAAAGAAACTTATTTAGGCATAAAATATTAAAACAAAATAAGCCAAGTTATACAACTTGGCTTATTTTATATTTTTTTGAAATAAATTATTTCACTAATGTTGGATCAACAAAAACTCTTGCTCCTAATTCTCTATTTATCATTAAAAGAGCATGGCCTTTTGCACCTACAATTATAAGTTCATCAAGAATAGCTGAAACATTTGCTTCTTCTTCAACTTGCTCATCTATAAACCATTTTAAGAAGTTTACAGATGCGTGATCTTTTTCAGCCATTGCAACCTCAATACAATTATTAATTAAATCAGACACAAGACATTCATGTTTATAAGTCTCTTCAAATGCATGTAAAGAACTATCCCACTGAGTCTCAACCTCGCTAATTGGTTCAAGAATAACTCTCCCACCTCTTTCATGAACATAATTAAACATCTTCATAGCATGTGCTGTTTCTTCTTGATATTGAATTCTCATCCAACTAGCAAAACCAGCAAAACCTTCTGATTCAAAATATGATGACATAGAAAGATATAAATAAGCAGACCATAGTTCTGCATTTATCTGTTTATTTAAAACTGCTTGTACTTTTTCATTTAATCTCATAACTTCTTTTTTTTCTGTATAGGGTTTACTTCAATTCTAGTCCAAAGGTTTGGATAAACTTAATAACAGATGGATTTTTCTCAACCAAACGCTCTAATTTATCTTTATCTGTAATATAAAGTTTCACACTTTCTTTCTCCTTTATCACACGTGTAACTAACTCAATATTTTTATTCTTTAATTCTTTCTTTAAAAGATTCTGAATAAATACTTTTATATTTTTTAAAGCATCTTCTTGATATGTATTCTCTATAGGTAAGATAATTTTATCTGAAGTTAATTCTGGCGGGTAAGTTGTTAAAGCCATTCTCAAAGCTGCTCCTATTTCTTTTCTTGTAGAGATTTCTTTAAGTGCAGCTTCTACATCTTCTTGAGCATAAGTAGCAGAACCATAAACAACATCTTTACTATATAATTTTGCTTTATCCTCTCTAGTTGTTGCTAATCCTCTACTGATTGAGATCGTACGAGGTCTACTCACCGATGTAGTGTGCATTACCGTAGCCTTTTTTATCTCTACCTTAGTAGTTGTAGAGGTAAGTTTAGACTTTTCTCCTGCAAGAATAGATTTACTTCCCTCTATCTTTAATAACTCTATACTGAAGCGTCTTCTGCTACGCTTTTTTTTTTAAACTCCTCTATCTGAGCTAAACGCATGAGAGCAATCTCAACAAGTAGACGTTTATCTGTAGCATTCCTATAATGTTGATCACACTCATCTACTAGATCCAAAGCGTCATATAGAAATTCTTGAGAACACAATTCTGCTTGTGTCATATACTTCTCTTTTACTTGCGCACTTGTCTGTAACAGCATAATAGATATAGAATCTTTACAAACAAGAAGATTTCTTAGATGCTTTCCTATTCCATTAACAAATGTTTGAGCATCAAAACCTTTAGATAAAATATCGTTAAAAAGAACCAGAACCTCTGCAACTTTTGTATTCAAAAAAGCATTAACAAATTTAAAGTAATAATCGTAATCTAAAACATTTAAATTAGTTATAATATTCTCATAACTAACTTCTTTTCCGAAAGAACTTACCACTTGATCAAATAATGACAATGCATCACGCATAGCACCATCAGCCTTTTGAGCTATTACATTTAATGAATCTTCATCTATATTTACAGACTCAGCTTTTGATATATTTTGTAAATGTTTTACTATATCAATAACCGACATACGATTAAAATCATATATCTGACAACGAGATAATATTGTAGGGATTATTTTCTGTTTTTCTGTTGTTGCAAGTATGAATATTGCATGAGCAGGTGGTTCTTCTAAGGTTTTAAGAAATGCATTAAATGCAGAAGAAGAAAGCATATGTACCTCATCAATTATATATACTGAGTATTTTCCTATTTGAGGTGGGATTCTTACCTTCTCTGTAAGTAAACGAATATCTTCAACTGAATTATTTGAAGCCGCATCTAATTCATGTATATTAAATGAACGTGATGAACTAAAGGCCTGGCATGATTCACAATTATTACAAGCATCACCTGTATCGGTAGGCTCTAAACAATTTATAGTTTTTGCAAAGATTCTAGCACAAGTAGTCTTACCTACTCCACGGGGACCACAAAATAAATATGCATGCGCTAGATGCTTTGTATTTATTGCATTCTTTAAAGTTGAAGTAATAGACTCTTGTCCAACAACTGTATCAAATGAATTTGGTCTGTATTTACGCGCAGAAACTATAAAATCTTCCATATCTTTTTTTTGCCTTTATGTCGTAAAAATAAGAAAAAGATATGGAAGAATTTAAGGAATACTTGATTATTTTATATCTGTCTTATAGCATCTTTATGTATCCAACCTTCATTACCATCAGAGATCTGAACATTAGTCCAATCACCTAGATTCTCTATAATCTTAACCTTTGTGCCCTCATGCAATAAGAAAAGCTCTGTTCCACTCTCATCAGGGGAACCTTTAAGAGTCACACTTGGAGAAAAAACAATAGCAAAGTCTCTATCACTTAATCTTGTTCTCTGATAAGAAGCGCACACATTAGCGAATATTACAAAAAGAAATAAAACAATAGATGCTGAAAATAACAACTTCTTATTCCTTCTAGATGTAGAGAAAAAGAAAAAGATCATCAATAATAAGACTGTAATAAATGAAGAAATTGATAAAATAGCCCAAGTATCAGTATTCAAAAACATAACTAAATTCTCTACCCATTTATTAAAAAAGAAAACAGGTATTTCCTCTATCTTATCTTTTAGAATAGTTTTAGACAGTCTCAAATTGTATTTAACATCTCTGTCTGAGGGCTTTAGAAGCAAAGCTCTCTCATAATTAAGAATAGCTGGAGCAACTCTATTCATCTTATAATAAGAATTTCCCAAATTAAAATAAAGACTTGAAGATTCAAGATCTTGAGACAGGAACGATTCATAAATCTCAGCAGATTGCTTAAAATCGCCTTTTTTATAAAGATCATTAGCATCCTGCAAGGACTGAGCATTAAGTCCAAAAAATGTAAATAATACAGTAGCTATTAAAAATATCTTTTTCATATAATCTCTTTTATAAATTCTAACTCAATTTAGTTAATAAAGCACTAACTCTCTCATACAAATCATTAAGCTCTGTATTACTCGAAGATGGTGAATAACGTGCAAATTCGCATGTATCTACCACTGAAAGGTATTCACTTATTGTAACTTCATCTATTTTACGATCTTTCAATACATCAGCAATATTATCTTTAGATAAAGCTGAAATTGGCATATTTAATTTGTCTGATGTAAAACCCCATATTGCCTTTAATATTTCATCGTAGAAAGCTTCTTTATCATCTACCTTCATCTTAGCCTCTGCCGCTCTTAATCGTTTTTTAGCAAGCTTACTTGCTCTTTTATTTTTAACTCTAACCATATCAGAGTTATTCTTTATTCTTCTTTTATTTAATAAGATTATAAAAACAAAAGCTAAAAATGAGATTATATAAGCTAAATAATAATTTACAGAAGCGTATACATATTGGCCTCTCTCATAAAGAGAAGTATTCTTTGTTTTTATAAATCGTATATCTTTGCCAATAAATTTAACATCCTCTTTAGAGAAAGAAGCAACTACATCACCTGAATTAGCAATTTGTTTACCTTTCTTCACATATACACTGAATTGCTTAGTTTTAAGAGTTTTATATCTATGAATTTTAGTATCGAAATAAGTGAAGTCTTGTGGAGCTATTGTATATTGACCTGCAGAACGAGGTATAAATACATATTCAAAACTCACAGAACCACGAGTTCCTTTCACAGTAGATTTTATCTTTTGGCTTGTTTTAGGATCATATATTTCAAAATCTGCCGGAAAATCTATCTCTAAAGGTTCTATTAATTTAAGATTACCATTTCCAGAGATAGTTACCTTCATAGTAACGGCATCATTTGCAACTACTGTATCTCTATTAATAGAAGACTTAAGCTTAAAAGAACCTACAGATCCCATAAAACTAGAAGGTTTACCAACTGTTGGCAGAGATTTCACGTTTATTGTTAATGCTTTGCTCTTTCTAGGAACTTTTACTTCTTGATGATTTGCAAAAAAATCATCAAACAAACTACCAGAACCAGAACTACGCTGGCGAACATATACATCCAATTCAAAAGGATCTATCTTAATTTTACCAGAATGTTGAGGAAAAAGAACAAGCTTTTTAAGTACTCCTACATTATATATTTCTCCATTTACATTCTCCTTATTAAGATTTATTTGATCTGACAGCTTAATATCTTGTGATAAAAAACCTTGGAAAGAAGGAGCTTTGAACCTTCCATAGTTACTAAGTTCAACACGTGAATAAAGTTTCAAACTTGCAATAACAAACTCTCCCATATAGATAGATTTTTTATCAACTTCTATCTTTAAAAACAAGCTGTGATTATCTATACTATTATTTGTATTTACACGTTCTCTTGAAGATCTTCGTGTATTTGTATTCTGATTTTGAGATCTAGCCTTAACAATCTCTATTTTAATACTGTTTGAACTAACAGCCTTCCCATCTACTCTAATCTTAGCAGCGGGTATCTTATACACACCTGCTTTGGTTGCAGATAATACATAAGAAAAAGATTGAGATCTACTACTCGATCTTTTTCCATTTATGATTCTTGTACTGTAAGAGTTAGAAACCGATGGACCCATCAAAACTTGGAAATTTTTAAGATCACCAAGTTCTATACCCTCACCCTTTTTGTCTAAGGAATAAACAAGTCTAAAAGTCTCGCCTACTTCTACAACATTAGGTGCTGAGGCTGTAAATCGTACGTCCTGAGCAAATGCACAAAACACATTTGTTAATAATAGAAACAATAATACTAAACGCTTCATATTTTTGATTTATTCTTTTGTTACCAGTCTTTCTTTACTCTTATTTTTTTCGCTTTCTGAGCTTTGGCTTTAGCTTTTTTCACTTTAGCTTGAACCTTTTTCTCATCATTTTGAAGAGCTTCTAAAAGTCGCTTTGCATCATCTTTAGAAATCTTATTCTTCTGAGATTTTTGCTTATCTTTCTTATCTTGATTCTGCTTATCCTGATCTTTTTTATCTTGATCTTTCTTGTCTTGGTCCTTTTTATCCTTATCTTTTTGTTCCTTTTTGTCTTTATCCTTTTTATCTTGATCTTTCTTGTCCTTATCCTTATTCTTGTCTTTATTATTTTTATTATCCTTTTTCTGCTTATCCTGTTTTTTCTTTTGTTGACGCGCCCACTCTAAATTATACTTTGTGTCTTTAGAGTCTGGATTGTTTCGCAAAGAAGATTTATAAGCTTCTATTGCCTCTTTAATCTTTTTCTTTGCAAGATAGGTATTTCCTAAGTTATGATATACATCAGCTAATTGATCTTTATCTTTTATTTCTGTAGATAAAGATTCAAAAATCTCTAAAGCCTCATCATACTTCATTTGTTTATAAAGAGCATCACCAAGATTAAACTTTGCCTCGAAAGATTTATCCTTCTTATTAAGAGCTTTACGGTATTCAACCTCCGATTTCTCAAAATCACTTTTATGAAAGAGATCATTCCCTTCTCGAATAAACTTTCTCTCTTTCTGTGCACTAGCAGAGAAACAGGTAATAATTGATAATATTATAAGGCCTATATATTTCATATCTAAAATAATTTAATCTTCATTATTCTTCTATTTTTTCTTTCTAACACTAAGAAATCTAACAAAAGAAGAAATAATGCTACAAAAACAAAATATTGAAATCTCTCTATATAATCAGAGTATATATTCGACTCCATCTGAGTCTTATCCATCTTATTTATTTCTTTAAAAAGAGCATTCAAACCAACCCTAGTATTATTTGCTCTAATATAAGCACCCTCTCCTGCTGCTGCTATCTTCTTAAGCATATCTTCATTCAGACGAGAGACAACTACATTACCTTCTCTGTCTTTATGAAACTGCCCAGGATTCCCTTTAACAGGAATTGGAGCACCTTGAGGTAATCCCATTCCTATAGTATGAACAATAATACCCTCTTCTCTTGCTTTAGAAGCAGAAGCTACAGCATCATCTCTATGATTCTCTCCGTCGGTAATAACAATAATTGCTTTACTAGATTTTTCATTCGGAGTAAAAGATTTCCTTGCCAAATCTATAGCTGAACCAATAGCCGTTCCCTGAACAGGAACAATATCTGTATTTATTCCCGATAAGAAAAGTCGTGCTGACGAATAATCACTTGTTATAGGCAATTGTGTATATGCCTCTCCAGCAAAAACAATAAGTCCTATTTTATCTTCTCCCAGTTTTTCAACTAAATGAGAAATAGCACTCTTAGCCTTAGCTAATCTATTAGGTTTTATATCATTAGCTAACATAGAATTAGAAACGTCAAGAGCTATAACAAGCTCCACACCTTTACGATCTATCTTTCTAATTTTAGAACCAAATTGAGGTCCTGCTATACCTATCACCAAAAAAGCAAAGGCAAGCATTATAATAGCAAACTTATATATAGGTCGCCTATATGAAACCATAGGCATTAAGTCTCCTAACAAATCTGCTTCTCCAAATTCCTGTAAAGATTTCTTTCTTCTTTTTAATGCTAAAGAGAAAAGTAATATAAAAACAGGAATAACTAAAAGCAAATATAATATCTCTGTATGTGCAAATCTAAACATATCTTTTCTTTAAGGGATTATACGTAAAACAGTATATCTTAAAATTAATTCAAGAAGAAGCAATAAAAGAGCTAAAACTCCAAAAGACAAATACATCTCGTTTTTCTTACTAAAGTTCTTTACCTCTATTTTTGTTTTCTCTAATTTATTTATCTCGGTATAAATATCTTCAAGTTTGTTTTTACTTGTAGCTCTAAAATATTTACCGCCTGTTTCATCAGCTATTTTATTCAATATAACCTCATCTATTTCAACAGGCATAGATTGCATTTGAATACCAAAAGCCGTTTGTACAGGATAAGGTGCATTTCCTTTTGTTCCTACACCTACAGTGTAAACTCTTATTCCAAAAGTATTTGCTAGTTCAGCTGCTGTCTCCGGAGCTATCTCACCTCTATTATTTACACCATCGGTCAAAAGAATAACAACTTTAGATTTAGCTTTACTGTCTTTCAATCTGTTTATTGAGTTAGCTAAACCTAAACCTATTGCCGTGCCATCCTCTACCATTCCAGCTTTTATATCTTTAAAAAGATTAACCAAAACAGCATGATCAGTAGTTAATGGACATTGAGTAAAACTCTCTCCTGCAAATACAACTAGACCGATTCTATCATTTTCTCTACCTAATACAAAGTCTGATGCTACATCTTTTGCGGCCTCCAATCTATTTGGACTAAAATCTTGTGCCAACATAGATGATGAAATATCCATTGCCAATACAATGTCTATTCCTTCAGTGTTTGTTTCTTTCCAAGATACAGAAGATTGCGGTCGAGCCAAAACAAAAATAAGTAAACTCATTGCCATAAGTCTTAATACAAAGAGCGCATGACGAAGGTATATTTTTGGTGATTTCTTTATGTTTTTAAAAGCATCAATAGAAGATATTTTTATCTCTGCCTGAGAATTTACATCCTTCAATACATACCAAACTATCATCGGTATGATAAGAAGAAGCAGAAATAAATATCCAGGATTGGCAAAATCAATATTACTCATATCTTAATAGTTTTTCTATTTTCAAATATTATTAATCTTCTTGATTTTCATCTTGATTATTCTTCTCTGCAGCCGCCGCTTTATCCACTACAGCTTTATGTGAGAAGGTAACGATATCGTAAGCATAGTCTAAGGATTGCTGGTTCTCATTTCCTAAGGGTTCAGCTTTAGCAAACTTTACAAAATCTGCTCTAAGAAGAACATCTTCAAGTTTTTCAACTAATCGTTCATTCAAAAGAGTCTCTTTTTTAGCTGCTTCAAGTATTTCTATAGAAGTCTGTTCCATTGCTGAAATTTCAAACTGATTTTCTACATATACTCTTAAAGCCTCAGTAACTTGAGAATGAAACTCTTTTATATTACCCGATTCCCATAATTTCTCTTTCTTTAATCTATCTAAATCTCTAAAAGCGATAATATGAGCAGCTTCCTTAGGTTTCTCTGCAACAAAAAAGACTGATTCTTTAGACTTCCATTTCTTGAAAATATAAAAACCTAAAACAAGTAATACTACACCAAGTAAACCCCACAAAAAGAAAGGCATAATCTCTGCAAAGTTCATAGGAGCCTCCTTGGGGGCAATAACATCCGCATATCCCTTACTTGTATCTACCTTAAAAGTAGTGACACCAAGTTGTAAAGACTCAGTCCTAACAACATTAGTATACCCCTTATGCTTTACATGTATTTGGTAAGAAGGTATTACATACAATCCAGTATCAAAAGCTGTGATTTTATATTCCAATAAGAGTTCCTTTAAATTATTATCTAAAGACTTCGATTTGAGAGTTCCTATATTAAGAATCTCTATACCACTTACTATACTATCTTTAAGAGCAGGGAATTCAAGCTCTGTATCATTTGGTACTATAGCCTTAAAACTTAGATTTATCTGATCGCCTATAACTATAATATTAGTATCAAGAGCGATAGTATACTGCGGTTCTTGAGCTTTTAGATTTCCAAAAGACAGAAATACAGCTAAGAATAAAACAATATACTTAATTGAATATATTTTCTTCATTACTAATGAATAATTTAAAATTCTTAATTTTTAAGTTCGATTAGAAAGTAATCTAAAAAGCACCTCTGCCTTTAAATAGAGAAAGAAGAGTCTTTACGTAATCCTCATCTGTCCTCACTTTAGCAAAATCCACACCCGATTTATTGAAAATCTCTTTATGTTCAAGTTCTTTATCAAGCCAATATTTCTCGTATTGTCTTCTTACTGTTCTATCTGAGGTATCTACCCATACATCCTGATCAGTTTCAGCATCACGTAATTTAAGCATACCTATATTAGGAAGTTTTGTCTCTCGATTATCGAAGATTTTTAGAGCCATCATATCGTGCTTCTTACTTGCTATTGTTAGTGCATGAGAGAAATCCTCATCCATAAAGTCAGAAATAATAAAAGCAGTAGAACGTTTCTTTATAGCATTTGTTACATATTTAAGTGCATTTGCTATATCCGTTTTCTTACTAGTAGGCTCAAAATCTATCAATTCGCGTATGATATGCAATATGTGAGTCTTTCCCTTTTTAGGTGGAATAAACTTCTCTATCTTATCTGAGAAGAAAAGAACTCCTATCTTATCATTATTCTGTATTGCAGAAAAAGATAATACTGCAGCTATTTCTGTTATCAGGTTCTTTTTTGTTTTTGATATAGTACCAAACTCTCTAGAGCCAGACACGTCAATAAGAAGCATAACAGTAAGTTCACGTTCTTCTTCAAATATCTTCACAAAAGGGGTATTGTATCTAGCAGTTACGTTCCAATCAATATTACGAATATCATCTCCGTACTGATATTCACGTACTTCACTAAATGTCATACCTCTACCCTTAAAGGCAGAATGATATTCTCCCGCAAAGATATTCTTAGATAAACCGCGCGTTTTTATCTCTACTGTACGTACCTTTTTTAATAATTCATTTGTTTCCACAGTTATGTAATTTAGTGATAACTAATAAAATCTATTTATTATTAAGACAATTGACTATGCAATCTTCTTAAGGTACCTCTACAGTATTTAATACTTCATTTATAATTTGTTCTGAAGTAATATTATTAGCCTCAGCCTCATATGTAAGTCCTATTCTATGACGCATAACATCAGAACAAACAGCACGTACGTCTTCAGGGATAACATATCCTCTTCTTTTTATAAAAGCATAAGCCTTAGCAGCTTTAGCAAGAGAGATACTTGCACGAGGAGAACCTCCATAAGAAATCATATTTTCAAACTTCTCTAATCCAAATTCTGAAGGGAAACGAGTAGCAAAAACAATATCAACTATATATTTTTCTATTTTTTCATCTAAATAAACATCCTTAACAACCTCTCTAGCTTTGATAATATCATCTGGTTTAAGAATAGTTGAAGCTGTTGGAAAAGCTTTCATTAAATTCTGACGAATAATGTATCTTTCTTCTTCCTTCTTAGGATAATCAATAATTACCTTCAGCATGAAACGGTCTATTTGTGCCTCAGGAAGAGGATAAGTTCCCTCCTGTTCTAATGGATTCTGAGTTGCCATTACCAAGAAAGGCTCTTCTAATCCATAAGTTGTATCACCTATAGTTACTTGCTTCTCTTGCATAGCCTCTAAAAGAGCTGATTGAACTTTCGCAGGAGCTCTATTGATCTCATCTGCAAGAACAAAATTCGCAAAAATAGGTCCTTTTTTCACAACAAACTCTTCATTCTTCTGAGAATAAATCATTGTACCTACGATATCTGCTGGCAATAAATCAGGAGTAAATTGTAATCGTGAGAATTTAGCATCAATTACAGATGAAAGAGTACTAATTGCAAGAGTTTTTGCTAATCCTGGTACTCCCTCAAGTAATATGTGTCCATTCGACAATAAACCAATCAAAAGACTCTCAACAAGATGTTTTTGTCCAACTATGACTTTGTTCATCTCTAAACTTACTATATCAACAAAAGAACTCTCTTTCTGAATTCGCTCATTTAATGCCTTTATATCTACAGTATCCATTTGTTATATATTTTTATTAAACTTTTGTTATTTGTATATCTCCAAAAATAGGAATTGCATACTTCTTATAGAAATCATTAACGTTATTTTGTGTTAATCAATTTTAATAATTAACATAGGGTAACATAATTTAAAAGAGACTGGTTTTCATGTGCCAATAAATATTATATTCAAACTCTCCAAACTCAAGCTAAATAAGTATTTTATTTACATCAAATAAGTCTCATATTGCCTGTCGGCTTAACCTTAGGTCCCGACTAACCCCAACTGATTAGCATTGCTAGGGAATCCTTAGTCTTTCGGCGTGCGGATTACAACCAGTGTGCGTTCAGTATACGTTAATTAAACGCACAATGAGCGTAAACTGGACGTCAACTGAATAGACTTAGATCAAACTTAATACATATGAAACGGGTTTTCAATACAAATTATTGTCTCTGAAAGGTTTTACTTTTGTGTCTTGTCTTCTTTCTTTTTTCTTACAGTAATAAATGAACTTATCATTGTGAAGATAGCTGCAATAATAATAACAATTCGCATAAATAGATTTTGATTCATCCCAGCAAAGCCTCTTAAATACAACTCATTTACAAGAGATGGTATCATAAACATTACAAGAACAAACAAAACTCCTATTACTATATATGTAAATATTCGCTTTACTCTCTCTCTATTTCTATATCGACCTGAAGGATATTCAACTTTTGCAGCCTTAGTACGTTGATTCTTTTTTAATGGTGCTTGTTTTTGATCTTTATTCTTATTAAGATATTTCTTTAAGCGAGTTCCTAAAAGTAAAAAAAAAATACAAAGTCCAACAAGTATGTATGTATTCTGATTCATTTGATTAATTTTAATTAATTATTAAGTCCTACAAATTTACACAAATAGCTCTTACATCCTATTTATTAAAGACTTCTAAGAATCTTTTTTTCAAAAAAAAAATTGTTTAATTAGCTTTTTTCATTCTTTTTTCCGAATTTAGATACGAAAATAAAACGAACACCCCTTCGTATTACAAACCCTAAAATAAGATCCCTCTAACGAGATAGATCTGTATTAAAAAAAATATTTAACAATGAAGATGAATTCTAAAGATTACATGGACAGGGAATCAAAGTATGGTGCACACAATTATCATCCACTTCCTGTTGTTTTGGAAAAAGGTAAAGGCGTTTTTATGTGGGATACTGAAGGTAAAAGATACTTCGATTTCCTTTCTGCATATTCTGCAGTAAACCAAGGACACTGTCATCCAAAGATCATTAAGGCAATGACAGATCAAGCGGAGAAACTAACACTAACTTCTCGTGCTTTCTACAACAATGTACTTGGAGAATGGGAAGAATACATCACTAAACTATTTAAATACGACAAAGTACTCCCTATGAACTCAGGAGCAGAAGCAGATGAAACTGCTCTTAAGCTTTGCCGTAGATGGGGATACGATATAAAAGGTATTCCTGAGAATCAAGCAAAGATAATTGTTTGTGAAGGAAATTTTCACGGAAGAACAATTGCCATCATCTCTATGTCAACAGACCCTGATTCGTATAAAGGATTTGGACCTTACACCCCAGGTTTCAAAGTTGTCCCTTATAACGATATCGATGCTCTTGAAAAAGAATTACAAGATCCTAATGTAGCTGGTTTCCTTGTTGAACCTATTCAAGGTGAAGCGGGTGTTTATGTTCCAGAAGATGGATATCTTAGAAAAGCTGCTGATATATGTAAGAAGAATAATGTTCTTTTCATAGCTGACGAAGTACAAACAGGTATTGCCAGAACAGGTAGAATGCTTGCTTGTGATCATGAGGATGTACGTCCAGATATTCTTATTCTTGGTAAAGCTGTTTCAGGTGGAGCCATGCCAGTATCTGCAGTGCTTGCTGATGACGAAATAATGCTTTGCATTAAACCAGGTGAACATGGATCTACTTTTGGCGGAAACCCTATTGCCTGCAAAGTATCAATGGCTGCTCTTGAAGTTGTAAAAGATGAACATCTTATTGATAATGCTGAACGTTTAGGAATAATATTTAGATCAGAAATAGCAAAAGTAAATCATCCTATGATTGAACTTGTTAGAGGAAAAGGACTTCTTAATGCAATAGTCATAAAACCAAAAGAAGGTAAAACAGCTTGGGATGTATGTCTTAAATTAAGAGATAATGGTTTACTTGCTAAGCCAACTCATGATCACATTATCCGTTTTGCACCTCCTTTAGTAATTACAGAAGATGAACTTAAAGAAGCTATTGATATTATAATAGATACAATCACTTCATTTTAAAATAAAATTTCATACCCGATAACATTCACTAAAAAAAAAGAGTTTACTCACGCCAGAGTAAGCTCTTTTTATTTACAACAACTATTTAAACATTTTAAATAATTATATGTAAATTTACTTTGGTTAAACAAAATAATAAAATAGAAATATATGCATATAACAGAATGTCCAGAATGCAATACTAGTATTACTGAAGATGAAAACTATTGTCATAAATGTGGTACCGATCTTAAAGCTACAACATCTAGATCTAGAATTAATAACTATAGAAACAATCAAGTATATCAAAAAGCTTCTGCAGGCTCACGTCTATTAGCTTACCTTATTGACTCAATAATTATATTAATCCTTTCACTACCGTCAATAGTTCTAATCATAATGGGAATTATTGCTATATTTAGTAACAATTGTAATATATATGAATTAGAAGAATTAAGACTACAAGATGTTAATATATCTACTTTTATTTTGGGGTCAGTACTAATAATCATACCTCTAATTTATAGATTTATTAAAGATGGACTAGGAAAAGGTCAAAGTTTAGGTAAAAGAGCTATGGGAATTATGGTTGTAAATATCAATGATAATAGACCATGTAGTATTGGTAGTTCTATACTTAGAGAACTGATATGGACGTTAATCAATTTATTTCCAATATTTGGATGGCTAGTTGAACCAATAATGGCATTAGTTAATGATGATGGTAGACGTCTAGGAGATTTAGCGGCTAGCACTATGGTTATTGAAAAGTGTGACTATAAAGAAACTGGAATATAAAGAATATTACCAAAAGAAAAAAACGTAACATGTGTGCTTTAAAAAAGCAAATATGTTACGTTTTATTTTATAAAAACCGAAAGTACATAAGTTAAATACAAAATAAAGAGAATAAAACCATTTCACCTTTGCAATACATAACGGGCTGGTATAAGTAATAATACAAGCAAAGAAAAGGCTAAGAATATCAAAATTTAATTTAGAAGGATCTATACTTATATTTTTAACCAATGAGGTTACTCCAAGAACTCCTAATATATTTAATATATTAGAACCTAAGATATTACCTACAGATATATCCAATTCTTTTTTAAAGACTGCAATCACAGATATTGCTTGTTCTGGAAAAGATGTTCACAGAGCTATAATAGTGACTCCTATCACTCCCCCCCCAATTGCACGAGCAATTATTTATGAATTCTCTACAAGTAAGTCTGCACCAAAACACAAACCTATAGATGCAACAGCCATTTGAAGTAGCACCCAAACTTACAAAAAGTTCGGGTACAGATGTTCCAAGAGCCACAACAGTTAGTCCTCATACTAAAGGATAAATCTTTAACTTGTTTGCTATAGAAACGCCTGCTCTTACAAGCAAACTACCACTTCCAAGCAAGATAACAAATCCTAATATTAGGAGCAAATATTGTATAAGCATTTTTTAATATCCTTCTTTTCCAAGAAGAGCAAACATATTCTTTTTATATTCTTCAACACCTGGCTGGTCGAATGGATTAACATCTAAAACATAAGCACTCATACCACAAGCAACCTCGTAGAAATAAATAAGCTCACCTAAGTAATACTCATTAATCTCTGGCATACTAATATTAATAAGAGGCACACCACCATCAAAATGTGCTTGCATTGTTCCTTTTTCAGCCATGCTGTTTACAAAACCAATACGTTTTCCAGATATATAATTTAGTTTATCTAAATCAGCATCATCGCTAGGGATTATAACATTGTTTTTTTCTTTATTTACACTAATAAGTGTTTCAAAAAGGTGACGCTCACCATCTTGAATATACTGACCCATTGAATGAAGATCTGTTGTAAAATCTACAGATGCAGGGAATAATCCTTTTCCACCTTTACCTTCACTCTCTCCATATAATTGTTTCCACCACTCACCAATAAAGTGAAGCTTAGGGTTAAAAGAAGCAAATAGCTCTATTTTCTTTCCTTGATCATAAAGTAGATTTCTTACATTAGAATATTGAACAGCGATATTATTCTCATCAGCTGTTTTAACATGCTCTTGCATATATATAGCACCTTCTACAAATTTACGTATATCGTAACCTGCTACAGCAAGAGGAAATAAACCCACTGGAGTTAGAACAGAAAAACGTCCACCTATGTTATCTTCAACAACATATGTTTTATATCCTTCTTGATCAGCAAGAATACGTAAAGCACCTTTTGATCTATCAGTAATAGCAACTATTCGTTTAGAAGCCTCAAATTTTCCAACTTGTGATTCTAATAAAGATTTTAATAAACGGAAAGATACTGCTGGCTCTGTTGTTGTTCCTGATTTAGAAATAACACAAATACCAAATCTTTTATCATCTAAAAATTGTAATAATTCATGAATATAATCTTCACTTAAATTATGACCTGCATAAACAACTTTCATTTTATCTTTAGAGAAGTCATCGAAACTACCCGACAAAGCAGAAATCATTGCCTTTGCTCCTAGGTATGATCCACCTATGCCAATAACAACCATGACATCAAGTTTCTCTCTTAAGCCTTTAGCAGTATCCTCTATATCTTGAAGATCATCTTCTATTATTTCTGAAGGTAAATTTAACCATCCTAGGAAATCATTTCCTTTACCAGTTCCTTTATATAAAGTACTAATATTTTCTACACTCTTTGCTAAATACTTCGATTGATTGGCCTCGTCAATAAACGACAATGCACTATCAATATTTATTTCTATATGTTTCATATCAAAAATATTTATTGTAGTGCAAATATAAGAATACAATATTAGAATGACTAATATTGCAAAAAATCATTAGTCTCTCTTACTCATTTCATCTCTTAATAAAGACGCTCTCTCATAATCTTCATTTAAAACTGCTTCATCCATCATTTCTTTCAACTGAGCTAAAGTGTATCCAGAGAACAGGTTAGACTTTCTATCAGAACCAGAATCTTTTTCTTCTTCTTTAATTTCTTTTTGTGTAATAACTCCTCTTATTGGCATTTCATTTCCCGCATTCGATTCCGAAAGCTCTTTCTCACTCATTATTATTCCGGCCTTGTCTAGTATATCCTTATTTGTATAAATAGGACATTCTGCTCTTAATGCAATTGCAACAGCATCTGATGTTCTTGCGTCTATTCTTACTGTTGTTTTTTCATTTTTGCAGATTATTTCGGAATAGAAAATACCTTCATCTAATCTATATATATTAATTTCGGTAACACTAACAGTGAAACCTTCACAAAAAGTAGTAAATAAATCATGAGTCAATGGTCTAGGGGTAACCATTTTTTCCATTATGATAGCTATGGATTGCGCCTCAGCAGCACCTATTACGATAGGGATCCTTTTCTGATCAGTAACATCTGAAAGAATAAGAGCATAAGCCCCAGTCTGAGCCTGACTATACGACAATCCTAATACATTTAGTTTTACTTTATTTTCCATTATCAACGTGTTTTAAACAAATATACAAAATATATACATTCTGTCAATACATTACATTTAGACAATACTCCTTTTAAAGAGAAAAGTTTACTTATCATAAACAAAAAGTTCATTTATAATAAAATAAAAGACTTTATTTGTTTATCTATAGATATTTAGTATATTTGCGCACTGTAAAAAGAATTCTTCCTCAGGGGTTTAAATAAAGAAGATAACATCTCACCTCTTGGAGTAAACATTTAAAATTATAAAAAAATGTACGCAATTGTTGAAATAGCTGGACAACAGCTAAAAGTAGAGACTGGTCTTAAGCTTTACGTGCACAGACTTCAAGCTGAAGAAGGTGCTAGTGTTGAGTTCGATAAAGTGTTATTGATCGATAACGAAGGTAAAGTTGTAGTTGGTGCTCCTCAAATCGAAGGTGCTAAGATTACTGCTAAAGTATTATCTCATCTTAAAGGCGATAAAGTTATCGTTTTCAAGAAGAAAAGAAGAAAAGGGTATAAAGTAAAGAACGGACATCGTCAGTGCTTAACTCAAATTCAAATTGAAGCGATTAACGCTTAATTAACATTATTTTATAATTTATTAAAGTTTAATAGATATGGCACATAAAAAAGGGGCCGGTAGTTCTAAGAACGGTCGTGAATCAGAGAGCAAGCGTCTAGGCGTAAAGATATATGGTGGACAATTTGCTAAAGCAGGTAGCATTATTGTACGTCAAAGAGGTACTAAACACAACCCAAGTATTGGTGTTGGTTGTGGTAAAGATCACACTTTATTTGCACTTACTGCAGGTAACGTTGTTTTTACTAAGAAAAGAGACAACAAATCATATGTTTCTATTGAGCCTATAGCTTAATTAGTACATATACAAAATATTGAGAGCTATCTTTTTAAGATAGCTCTTTTTTTATTCAAGAAATTATCAATTATTAGTTATCTTTAGCCATTAATAAAGAATAATCAACTTCAATAGAATAAAGATATGTTAACATTAAAGCTTATACAAGAACAAAAGGACTTGGTCATCAAACGTCTAGCAATCAAAAATTTTGATGCTAAAGATATTATAGATCAGGTTATTTCACTTGACGAGAAAAGAAAGGCTACACAGCTAGAGGTGGACAACAAACAAGCTGAAATGAACTCCTTATCGAAAAAAATAGGTCAACTATTTAAGGAGCAAAAGATGGATGAAGCTAATACAGCTAAAGCAAAAACTGCTGAATTAAAAGAAGCTATCACATCGCTTAATAATACTTTATCTGAAGCTCAGAATTCTTTAACTTCTCTTCTTATTCAAATACCTAACATCCCTAACGAGATTGTTACTCCTGGCAAGGGAGAAGAAGAAAATGTTGTTTTAAAGACTATAGATACACCTATCTTGATGGAAGGTAAACTTCCTCATTGGGAACTTGCTAAAAAATACGATATTATTGATTTCGAATTAGGAGTTAAAATTACTGGTGCTGGATTCCCTGTTTATAAAGGAAAGGCGCTAGACTTCAACGTGCATTAATCAATTTCTTCTTAAACGAAAATATAGATGCTGGTTATCTTGAAATACAACCTCCTTATTTAGTGAACGAAGCTTCGGGATACGGAACAGGTCAATTACCAGATAAAGAAGGACAGATGTACCACATGCAAGAGGATAATCTTTATTTGATTCCAACGGCAGAGGTTCCTGTAACAAATATCTACAGAGATGTGATTCTAAAAGATGAAGATATGCCTATTAAGAACACTGCATATTCTGCATGTTTCAGACGAGAGGCTGGTTCTTATGGAAAAGATGTTAGAGGATTAAACAGATTACACCAATTCGATAAAGTAGAGATTGTTCAAATTACAGAACCAGAAAAATCATATGCAACACTTGATGTCATGGTTGCTCATGTACAGTCAATTATAGTTAAACTTGGTCTACCATACAGATTACTTCAATTATGTGGAGGCGATACTAGTTTTACAGCAGCACTTACTTTCGATTTCGAGGTATTTTCAGCAGCACAAGAGAAATGGTTAGAGGTTAGTTCTGTATCAAATTTCGAATCTTATCAAGCTAATCGTCTTAAACTTAGATACAAAGCTAAAGGAGAGAAAAAAACACAACTTGCTCATACTCTGAATGGTAGTGCTCTTGCTTTACCACGTATGATGGCAGCTATTTTAGAAAACAACCAAACAGAAAAAGGTATTAAGGTACCAGAAGTACTTGTACCATTCACTGGATTTGAATATATAGACTAATAAACATTTAGTCTAAAAAAATAAAAAGAGCCCACCAAATATCTTTATTTAAAATAAGATATGGTGGGCTCTTTTTATTTCTATTAGTATTACAAATTATTAAATACTTTATTTATCAGAAAAAACATGAACAAGCTGTGAAGATAATTTCTTCTCATCCCAACAATCACATATTATCTTAATCTTTGCTTCTTCGTAAAAGGATTCTCTGTCTTTAAAATGCGGAATAACAAACTTATTAAGCTCCTCACGCGACTTACCTCTCACAAGAGGCCTATTATCCCCCATCACTAACAACCTATCTATTAGAATAGATATAGAAGTTTTAAGGTACACTGAGATTCCAGTATCATTAATCAACTTCATATTATTAGAAAAACAAGGAGCGCCTCCACCAGTTGCTATAATCACATCATCTAAAAGCGAAAGTTCTTTTAAATAATTATGTTCCAATTCACGAAACATATACTCTCCATTAACTTCAAATATCTGTGCTATAGTTTGTCTTTCCTTCTCCTCTATGTATTCATCTAAATCAATAAAATGTAAATTCATCTCCTTGGCAAGATATTTACCTAGAGTTGTTTTACCAGAGCACATATACCCTACTAAAAATATTCTAATAGGACTATTCTTCATTTACTTTTACCTCTATTTCTTTTACACTTGCAATATCTAAAGTTGTCAATCTTTTACCTCTAGCTTTATACGATTTAACTGCAATAAAGTCAGTTGCTATAACTTCATCAGCAAATCTATCCTTATGTTTACCGCCGTAAGTAATCTCAAATGTAGCGGTTTTGCTATCAGAGATTATAACAAAATAAGAAGCAGGATTATCACCTATATACTTCTGCGATTTTGAACTTTCATCAAAGCAGAATCTCTTTAAATATAAAAACTTCTGATCAGCATCATAAAAAATACAAGACCACTCTTTATGTGGGTCAAATTTTTCTATTATATAAATATCATCTTCATAATGATTGCCCAAATCGAAATCAGTATTATAATATTCACCATTTTTAGTTACAACAAGAATTTTATCTTCTCCAGAAAATTCACCTAAGAAATCTCCATTGCACATATTGTTTAATCGTAAAATATCCTTATCAAACCAAATCTTTCTTCCTCCAAGAGTAGAAACACCCTTATTCTTAAGATTCACTTTATGAATTTCAGCTTTAGTAAGAAGATTTCCCATAGAAGCTCTGCCTTTAATCGACAGTTTAGCAAAATCATATTCTATAAGTTTTTTCTTAATATCAGATTTTTGTTTTAAATTAACATTTATCACCTCTGCTTCTCCATTAGGATTTGCACTGAAATATAATATTTTAGACAATTTATTACCCATGCTCACATCATAATGTTTATCTCTAGTAATACTAGATACATTAAAACGTTTCACATATGAGTTTCCTGCCTTTCCATCTCTATAAGCAATATTATATATAGTTCTCTTGTCATTCTTTCTAAATACATTCACATAAATAACATCCTTACCAACAAAAAGTTTATCGGCAATCTTTGTTACCATATAAGAGCCACTCTTATTAAATACTATTATATCATCCAAATCTGAACAATCACATATATATTGATCTTTCTTAAGAGATGTTCCTACAAAACCTTCTTCTTTATTAAAGTATAATTTCTCGTTCTTAACTATAACTTTTGAAGCAACTATACTATCAAAACTTCTTAGTTCTGTTTTTCTTTCCTTACCTGCAGAATATTTCTTTCGTATCTGTTTAAAATAATTTATAGTGTAATCGACTATATTATCTATATGATTCTTAACTTCATCAATATCAGATTCTATATTCAAAAGATATTCATTCGATTTCTCTGAATTAAACTTAAGAATTCTTCGCATTTTAATCTCTAGTAGATGCTTAACATCATCCTCTCCTATTTCTCTCAGAAGACTGCGAGTAAAGGGCTTTAAACGCCTGCCTACATGCTTAATGGCATCATCAATAGTTTTTGAATTCTCAAAATCTTTATCCTTATATATACGTTCCTCTATAAATATCTTCTCTAAAGAGATATTATGCCACTCATCTTCCAATTCATTTAGACGAATAATAAGTTCCTTTCGCGACAAATCTAAAGCAGCATCAGTAGAATGACGTAATATCTCTGAAACAGTAACAAAACGAGGCTTATCTCCTTCTACAATACAAGCGTTGGGAGATATAGATAACTCACAATCAGTAAAAGCATACAGAGCATCTATTGTTGTATCAGAAGATACTCCAGCAGATAAATGTATAAGAATTTCAACATCAGCAGCAGTATTATCATCTACTTTCTTTATCTTAATCTTACCTTTGTCGTTAGCTCTTAATATAGATTCAATTAAACTAGAAGTAGTTCGTCCATATGGGACTTCAGTAATTTTAAGAGTTTTACTATTCTCTTTTTCTATTCTTGCACGTACTTTTATATTACCACCTCTTAAACCATCGTTATATCTGGAAATATCTAACATTCCTCCTGTAGGAAAATCTGGAAAAATCTCAAAAGGTTTCTCTTTTAAGTAAGAAATAGATGCATCTATTAATTCTATAAAATTATGTGGTAATATTTTTGAAGCTAAACCTACTGCAATACCTTCTACTCCCTGAGCTAAAAGTAAAGGGAATTTAACCGGTAGGGTTATAGGCTCTTTATTTCTTCCATCATAAGATGATTGCCAAGTTGTTGTTTTTTGATTAAAAACAACATCCAAAGCAAATTTTGATAAACGAGCCTCTATATAACGTGGTGCTGCAGCAGAATCTCCTGTTAAGATATTACCCCAGTTTCCTTGACAATCTATAAGTAATTCTTTTTGCCCCAATTGAACAAGAGCATCTCCAATAGAAGCATCACCATGTGGATGAAACTGCATTGTAAATCCAATAATATTAGCAACCTTATTATATCTTCCATCGTCTAGTCCCTTCATAGCATGTAGAATTCTACGCTGAACAGGTTTCAAACCATCATTAATATAAGGTACGGCTCTTTCTAATATAACATAGGAAGCATAATCAAGAAACCAATTCTGATACATTCCTGAGAGATGAGTAATATTACGCATCTCTTCTTTCTGTTCTACGTCAGAATCTGTAGATTCATTATTCACTATATTATTTTCTTTCGGGTCTAAATCTTCAAATGTTTTATCTTCACTCATATTCTTTTACTTACTTTTATACAAGCTCATCTTTTTCTACATGCAGGTTATCAATAATAAAGATCTGTCTATCAGGTGTGTTTTTCCCCATATAGTATTTCAATATCTCATCTACAGAGTCATTTTTAGTCATTCTCACTGGCTCTAAACGAATATCTTTACCTATGAAATGTTTAAACTCATCTGGTGATATCTCTCCAAGTCCTTTAAATCGTGTTATTTCAGGCTTAGGACCTAATTTCTTTATTGCATCAAACCTTTCATCATCAGAATAACAATAAGAGGTCTTTTTCTTATTTCTTACTCTAAAAAGAGGAGTTTGAAGAATATACACATGTCCCATTCTTACTAAATCAGGAAAGAATTGCAAAAAGAAAGTTAAGAGAAGTAATCTTATATGCATACCATCAACATCAGCATCCGTAGCTATTATTACATTATTATACCTCAAAGCATCAATACCATCCTCTATATTAAGAGCAGCTTGTAGAAGATTAAATTCTTCATTTTCATAAACAACTTTCTTAGTTAGTCCATAAGAATTTAAAGGCTTACCTCTTAAAGAAAATACAGCCTGAGTATTTACATCTCTCGATTTTGTAATAGAACCACTAGCCGAATCACCCTCTGTAATAAAGATAGAGGAATCAGATTTCCTCTCATTCTTTCCATCAAAATGCACTCTACAATCTCGTAATTTCTTATTATGCAAACTAGATTTCTTTGCTCTCTCTCTAGCAATCTTTTTGATGCCAGACATAGCCTTTCTTTCCTTCTCCGATTCTATGATCTTTCGATGTAATATCTCAGCGGTATCAGGATTCTTGTGCAGAAAATTATTTAAATATTGAGATATATAGTCTACAATGAAATTTCTAACAGTTGGGCCTTCAGATCCCATATCTTTAGATCCAAGTTTAGTCTTTGTTTGAGATTCAAATATAGGTTCTTGTACCTTTATACTTATTGCTGCTATTATTGAAGTTCTAATATCAGAGATATCAAAATCCTTTTTATAGAATTCACGAACAGTCTTAACTATAGCTTCTTTAAAAGCAGTTAAATGAGTTCCACCTTGGGTGGTATGTTGTCCATTTACAAAAGCATAATACTCTTCTCCGTACTGTCTACCGTGAGTAATAGCTATTTCTATATCTTCTCCAGTAAGATGTATAAGTGGATATAATCCATCTCCTGCCATATTCTCTGTAAGAAGGTCATAGAGACCTTTACGTGAATGGAACCTATCTCCATTAAAGTAAATACTTAAACCAGCATTCAGATAAGAATAATGACGAGCCATAGTTTCTACATAATCATAGATATATGAATATTTACCAAAAACGTCTGTATCAGCATGAAATTTAACTAATACTCCATTCTCCTCTTTTGTTTCCTTTATATCAAATTCTTCTGTTATTAAACCAGTACAAAACTCTACACGTTTAACCTCTCCATCTCTGTAAGATTCTATTACAAAACGATCAGAAAGAGCATTTACTGCTTTTATACCTACACCATTAAGTCCAACAGATTTTTTAAAAACTTCTGAATCATATTTAGCACCTGTATTCATTTTAGAAGAAACGTCAACAAGTTTTCTTAAAGGAATTCCCCTACCATAATCTCGTACTGAAACTATATTCTCATCTATATTGATATCTATCTTTGAACCCACTCCCATAGCGAATTCATCAATCGAGTTATCTACTACTTCTTTTAATAATACATAAATACCATCATCTTGAGCTGATCCATCACCCAACTTCCCGATATACATACCAGGACGTTTTCTAATGTGTTCATACCAATTTAAAGTTTTTATTGAATCTTCTGAATACTTTGGAACCATAATCTCTTTATTTTCTACAACAAATATAAAGAAAACCAAACGTTTAATATATCTGCCTAAGAAATTGTTTTAATAATTCTTAATAAAAAAAGATGAAGCTACTAAGTAACTCCACCTTTTCATTATATGTTTAATTTAAATTACATACATTTTAAACATTTACAAAATATGACTTATTTATAAGCATATATTTAATTAACCATTTATTCCCTTCCAAATCATATCTTTTAATTCCAACAGGCCCTCATGAGCTGCTGATGAAATAAATACAGTAGGAATATCTGGTAAATCAAGTTTAATCTCTTCTATCAGTTCCTCATCAAGAAGATCTGATTTTGTTATTGCTAACAAGCGTTTCTTATCAAGAAGTTCTGGATTAAATTCCTTTATCTCATTAAGAAGTACTTTATATTCCTCGTGAATATCATTACTATCTGCTGCAACCATAAACAGAAGTACTGAGTTTCTTTCTATATGTCGTAAGAAGCGTAGACCTAAGCCTTTTCCTAAATGAGCACCTTCAATAATACCAGGAATATCAGCCATTACAAATGATTGATTATCTCTATAAGCAACTATTCCTAAATTAGGAACTAAAGTAGTAAAGTGATATTCTGCAATCTTTGGTTTTGCTGCTGAAATAACAGATAATAAAGTAGATTTTCCTACTGATGGAAAACCAACAAGTCCTACATCCGCTAAAACTTTTAACTCAAGAATGACAGAACGGTCAACACGCTCATCTCCTGGTTGTGCAAAACGAGGAGTCTGCATTGTTGATGAACGGAAATTCCAGTTTCCTAAACCTCCACGACCACCTTTTACAGCTATCATCTCTTGTCCTTCATCTGTAATCTCACATATAGCTTCTCCAGTCTCTGCATCTCTTGCTATAGTTCCCAATGGAACATATATAACCTTATCTATTCCATCGGATCCAGAACTTCTACTCTTTGAACCACTTCCTCCATCACCTGCAAAAATATGACGTTGAAACTTCAAGTGAATAAGAGTCCAGAAATTACTACTTCCTCTCAAAATGATATGGCCTCCACGACCTCCATCACCACCATCAGGTCCACCTGTCATTGTATTTATATCACGGTGAAGGTGTGTAGATCCAGGTCCACCCGCTCCAGAGCGACAAAATATCTTCACGTAATCTACAAAATTTGTCTGTGCCATACCAATTTTAAAATATTAATTATTACTCTTCGCAAACAGTATATAAATCTGGATAGTTTCTTCCTAATCCGTCATAATCTAATCCTCTACCAACTATAAAATCATTTGGTATGTCTATTCCTACATAATCAAGAGTCAATTCTCTTTGAAGAGAATCTGGCTTAAAGAATAAAGTAGAAATTAATATCTCTTTTGGATTCATTTTATGAAGTGTAGCTTTAGTGCTATGCATAGTAATACCAGTATCTACGATATCTTCCATGATAACTACAGTTCTACCTTCTAGGTTCTCTGTTAAACCTATTAATTCTCTTACTGTACCAACTGATTCAGTACCTGCATAAGAAGTTAATTTCACAAAGCTAATTTCTGCACCTTCAACTGTAATGTGCTTCATTAAGTCACTTGCAAACATAAAAGAACCATTCAAAACACAAAGAAACAAAGGTCTCTTTCCTGCTAAGTCTTTATTCATTTTAGCACCCATCTCTGCAATTACCTTATCAATATCAGCTGCTGGTACTGATAACTCAAAAGTTCTGTCATGTAATTTTATCTTCATCTCTTTTACTTTTTATTTTCTGTATACTAAAACAGAAAATCGTGATAAGTATTCGTTTCTATCAAAATTAATTTCTTAATTTTACTCACCCATAAATAAGGTGGAAAGTGCAAAAGTAATCAATTTAATCAAATACTATATAAAATGAATCCAAAAGTAAGCATTATTATGGGAAGTACTTCAGATCTTCCCGTTATGAAGAAAACAGCACAGGTATTAAACGACTTTAAAATACCATTTGAAATCAATGCGCTCTCTGCACATCGTACACCAGAGGCTGTAGAAAAATTTGGCAAAGATGCACAAGAAAGAGGCATAGAGGTTATTATTGCCGCTGCTGGAATGGCTGCTCATCTTCCAGGTGTTATTGCAGCAATGACTCCACTTCCAGTTATAGGAGTGCCAATAAGCGCAAGTTTGGATGGAATGGATGCTCTTCTTGCAATAGCTCAGATGCCTCCAGGTATCCCTGTTGCAACAGTAGCTATTGATGGAGCTATGAATGCAGGCATCTTAGCTGCTCAAATATTAGCAACTGGAGATGCAGATCTTAAAGTAAGAGTAAAAAACTTTAAAGAAGGTCTTAAAGAAAAGATGGTTAAAGCTAATCTAGAACTTGCTGAAATTAAGTTCGACTATAAAACTAACTAAAAAAGTTAGTATAATAATAAAACAATAACAAAAAAGAGAGGAAATTATTTAATTTCCTCTCTTTTTCTATTAATCTCTAGATAATTAATAACAAAAAGAGCCGTGATAAAATCACAGCTCTTTTGAATGTCGGCATCTACCTACTCTCCCACATCTCTGCAGTACCATCGGCGTGCTTGTGCTTAACT
>JBATVL010000073.1:0-76351 GCA_049671745.1 Marinifilaceae bacterium | reverse complement strand
TAATAACTGTTTCAATTCCAGTATGGTACAATTAGAAGTTAGAAGCTAATCTAATATTAATTAATTCAAATGACGTTTCAATTCCAGTATGGTACAATTAGAAGATCAGGGGCGACCATTACGGATTTAGTTCTGAATACGTTTCAATTCCAGTATGGTACAATTAGAAGTTTCTAAGGATTATAAATACTATTCTTTGAAACATACGTTTCAATTCCAGTATGGTACAATTAGAAGGTGGTGATACTAAATCTCGTTCGTTGTATTACCATAGTTTCAATTCCAGTATGGTACAATTAGAAGATGCCTAACAGTACTGGGGGTTTGATAGTTTCGTCGGTTTCAATTCCAGTATGGTACAATTAGAAGAGGTAAAAATAACCTCAGATATCCACCTGTTTATTAGACTTCAAAGCTAATAAAATTTATTTAAAGTTGTCGAAGACAGAAACAATAAAAACACCTAGGAATCGACAAAATTCATAAGGTGCTCATTTTCAGCATGTCAAAGAACAAAAATAAATATAAGAACTAAAAACAATAAACTAATTAATAGAAAAATATACAATTCGACAACTTCACAAGAAATTATCAAGCTTAACTAGCTCTTTACCAACGATTTCCTTATCTAACCATTTTTCCTGTCTAGTCTTAAATATAATTATACTATCAGTATCCTTATCAATAATATCCTTTATCTTATATTTCAACTCTAAAAGCTTAACTTTAGTTATCTCACCTTCAAGAACAGAATTCTGTATCCAATTCAAATATCGTCTACAAAGTTTCAGCATTTTACCCACTCGTTTTTCATTAACATCATACATCAAAATAATATACATTACCAATACATCTTTAAGGGTTTATACTCTTCAATATTCATAACATGCTTAACAAGTTTATAACACTCTAAACGTATTAAATACTTATAACTTACACTCTTATTTAAAGTACGATGCTTTATAGTATCGTGCAATTTACTATCAAAAGCAGCAACAAAGATTTTTCTACCTTTAGGATTTAAAATAACTCTATTCAAATCACTTTCAAAATGTTTAGCTTGTATCTCCTTCTTGTTTAATAAACGAAATATTAACCTGTCTACTAGTATTGGTTTAAATATCTCAGCTATATCTAAAGATAATGAATATCTTCTCTCACCTGTTTCATGTAAAAAAGATATTGTAGGATTAAGCTGAGTTTGATGAATAGCTCTTAGGCATTGAGAATAACACATCATATTACCAAAAGAAATAAGAGCATTTATCTCATTTTTAGGAGGTCGATAAGAACGCCCATTCATATCAAAGTCATTAATTATAAGCTCAAAAGCCACATAATATAACTTTCTAATATTTCCCTCTATTCCCATCAACTCTGGAACATTAGGCGTTTCAGAAATCCTTGCTTGTAAAATTTCCATTTGCTCTATTACTTCATCTAAGGCTTTACCTCTAGAATTATAATACTTTAAATTTTTAAGCATATTAAACGATGCAGCAAAGATAATCTTTTTGGCAATATCCATTCTTTTTTGCAATTCAAAACAATGCCTTGTTTGGGCAAGTAATACTCTACCAGCTAAAAGAGATTCTTTTGCCATAAAAGAACCAGTGTAATTCTCATAATAATCAAAGAAATGTACACATATATCATTCTGACCTAAAAAATTATACATAGCAGAATTAGCATCTAGACTTCCAAAAGCATATAAGTCTTCAACATTCTCTACTGGCAAATAACGTGGTTTAAGAGCCTTACCTTCCGTATCAACAGGAGTAAATTTTAAAGTATTGTCTTTTCTTGACAATCTACCTGGGTTAAATAAATAGTATGTTTTTTTCATATTTATATTTCTCCTTCTGAACTATAACAAAAATCGTAATAAGAACATTTCTTACATTTAGATTTAACCAATCTTTGCGGACATACTTCCCCTGTAGTAATTTTTTCTATATCCTCCTTCATCTTATTGATTGTATCAATATCAGCTGATGTAAGCAATATCTCTTCTTTTATTTTTAAACGTGGATATTCTAATAGACCTTTGACTTCCTCTATACCATGATTACCCAAAACATATATATAGTACTTAAGTTGCCATATATGCGCATTTGTCTTTTTGTGCGATTTCTTTATTTCGTGAATTATTTTATTCTTTGCATCGAAAAAATCAATCTTAATACCATCTATTGCAAGTTCTTTAAATCTATCTGAACGTTGCAAATATGAATTCTCGTGAATAAGTTTTCCCTCACTCACTAATTCTGAATTGTGTTCCATTGTTATACTATTTGCAAATAGCCACAATTTTCGTTTACATATATTATAATAATGGAAATGAGTTCCTGTGATTCTCATATAAAGATAGCCCAATCAGAAATTATTCTAATTGGGCCATATATTTAAGCCAATTCTAATTGACGTTCGTAATCGAATTCTTTCATTCTGTTTATCAAGGCTTCTTCTGCATTATCCATTGCATCAACAGATTCCTTTTTAGTATAGACATATCCACCAGCCGATAATGATACAAAAGATTCAACTCCTTTCATATCTTCCTCTATTACTGGTTTTGCTCTATTCTCGTTTTCATCATCTAATTTAGCTCTAATACTTCCTGCTATTCTGTTTGCATTATCACTAATTGACACTGCAAGAGTTTCCATTAAAGAGAATGTACGTGATTGGTTAGAGGTAATAGACCAATTAATTATAGCATAAGCAAGAGCAGGTATTAATTTTTCTCTTACAGCTTTTGGTGCTACTAAACATTTTCCAAAAACAGTTTCACTCTCTATCCATCCTTCTTTTCTTAACTCTTCTTCAACCTCAGCATTAATCTCAGGTTCTAAAGAGTTTAAAGAAACGGTAAACAGACGACGTAAATCTATAGCCATATCCTGAACGAATAAACCAGTAGCTCTTTTGTTATCAGGAATCCACTTACGGCTCAAGCTTCTATCTTTACCTTCTAATAAATCGCTGATTTGTTCCTCATTTAAGATATTATCCTTCTCATCCCTAACAATTACTTTGTTGTTTGGTCTGTCGCTTCTATCAAAAGAAACATTCTCTGAATCGACACCAGCTAAAAGTGGGTGCAAACCTCTCATTGCAGAAATAGATAATGGACTTCTTCTTTTCAAAGTTTTAGTATTTCCACCTTTTACAGCCTTCATCCAACCACCAAACAACTGATCGCTAAATAATGGATTACAAGTTGAATAAACTTCCTTTTCAGTGATAATTTCTTTTTTATCCACTGCAAATATAAAAGTTATAGGAGATGGAACCTCATTCAATGCTCTAGAAAGAGAGTCGATTAAAGATCTCTTAACTTGCTGACCACTAGAATATGGTATTCTTCTATTAAATTGTGCATCGTAATATGATTTTTGTCCGTCTGCTACACAAAAGACTGTATGCTCTGCTCTTTTGAGAGTTCTTATATAAATTGTATCTTTCATCTTGTATATATTTTATTTCTTTAATTCTCTTTCTTGATATGCGTAATCGAACTTTAGTAAAACAACAAAATAACCAAAGTCTTCTGATGTCATCATATGCACTTTGTCTCTTAGAGTTTTAAATAATGTAAGAGTTTCTATATCTACATCTCTAATAATTGTTGTTAAAGCATCTAGAAATCCTTTTTTAGATTTAGATACAAGTAATTCAGATTTAATTAAGTTTAATCTGTCTGTTTTCTTGCTTCCTTCTCTATACTCATGAAGAGCTTTAGCCACTTCAAGGGTATATTCCAATGATTCTTCTTTATTTTTTGTAATCATAGCTAATAACCAAGTTTTATATGTTCTATATGTTATAATATTTTTCTCGTCTTTGTCTTTTAAGAGTTGTTTTCTAACATTTGAATCTTCCTGAGATTCACCACTTTTTTCTTTAAAGGAAGGTTTCACAAGTTTTAGATTACTGTCTTTACCAAAATATTTACGTAAGTCCTTTGGCTCAAGAGCTTGTAGTCCTATACTACCCTTCTCGCAAGCTCTTTTTATATGTATTCCGAATAGATTCTCGTAATCAGTAGCATTATCTATTGCAGCATTCTCACCAAATAATCTAGTGTAATACTCTGTCAAATTGGCCGCAGCTTGAAATTGGAAAGGATAAAAACCTAAAGTTTTATTAGTTTGTCCTAAACTATATACATAACCTGTATATGAACCATTAGAGAATTTTCTAGAAAAACTAAAAAACAATTCACTCCAACTGACTGTCTCTATTTCAGATCCCTTATTTGATACTTTAAAAATATTTAATTTCGCTATACGCCTAATATCTACTTTGCCTCTATTTTTTTTTGAATATAAAAAGTTTAACCATTGTCCATTCCAAGTGTTTATTTGATTTGCCTTTAAATTTTCAAAAACTATATCATTTAATAATAATCTATAAAACTTCCAACCATCATAAATATTTAATAAAAGTTCAGGAACATCAAAAAAGATAGAATATCCACCTGCTATACCTATTCCTAATCCCCCACCTATCCATGAATAATAAACTTCTTCATTATCAATTGATATATCTATATCAGAAACAGCACCAGAGGTTGTTGCAAATTCCTTTGTTTCAGAAGCTCTAGCTCCTATAAAAACAGATGCATCTCTATCTCCTTTATCTATTTTATTATTTAAATCTTCTAATTTTTCTAACCTTTCTTCCTTAGATAACAAATGAGATTTCTGACCTGTTTTCATTTGTGTAAAAGGTGAATTTCCAACCCACTGCATATACTTAGGATGATTAAAGAAGTATTCAAAATACTCTGTCTCAAAGAATTCCTTAGCAGTTAAGCTTTTATTATTCTTTTCGTTATACGCCTTAAGGAAAGTGCGTCCTATTGTTGTTGCTATCATAATTTATAAGAATGATTTTTCTGGATTATACTTTGCATTTTTAAGCTTCTCAAAATCAAGTCCCAATTCCACAGTATATGATTCATCAGGAATAATAAAAGGTCGAGAACCTGTTCTCAATTGCTCATAATTCTTTACCATATAAAACCTTACAGATATCTCATATAGTTTTTTATCCTCATAAGAAGCTTCTTCATAAGCTTCCTCATCTTCTTCACATATACAAGCTACACTGTCTATCTCTAACAAATCAAGAACTATTGATTTAGACGAATTAGTAAGTTTATCTATATTCCAATAACCTTCCTTTTTATATATAGAATGTTGTTCTATCTCAAGAAAATCTATATCTGTAAATACTTTGTCTATCTTTGATTGTATGTCACACTCATGTAGAACTTCTGCATTGGGCAACACATCATAACTCCTATTTATTATATCAAGATTATAAGGCAGAGCCTCTTTTTCATCATCAGGTGGAGCAAGAATATATATAGGTTTATATTTACCTATAGTATCTTCATTACGTTTTCTGTTTACTCTACCAAATCGCTGAATTAATGCATCTAAAGGAGCAGCCTGAGTAATCATTACATCAAAACTGATATCTAAACTAACCTCCACTACTTGTGTGGATACAACTATACATGCATCCTCAGAGGCATTTAAAACCATTAGTTCTCTTTCTTTCTCGTTCCTATCTCTTCTTTTAAATCGACTATGCAGAAGAAGAATTGGTATATCAGGATATTGCTCTTTTAAATCGAAGTATTGCTCTTGTGCATCTTTTATTCTATTACAAACAATTAGTATTTTATTGTTCTTAGTTAAATTGTCTTGTATTAAAGAAGTACTTTCTTCCCAAGAGTCAATTTTATTTATAATATGCCTATCAAATTCATTTAACTTTTTATCTTCAAGCTTAACCTCAAGCACATTATCTTTGCCAAGAATATCTATAATACGATTATATAATATAGATGGCATAGTGGCCGTTCCTATATGTATTCGGCAAGATAAGACATTGAGAACCTCTACTATTTTTAGAACAATAGCTCTTGTTATTTCAGTATAAGTATGTATCTCATCTAGAATGACATCACATCCTTTTATGTCTAAAGCCATTGCTTCAAACCCCTTAGTGCCAAATATAATAGATGCTATCTGATGGGGAGTAAGAATCTTTACTGAAGAGCCAACATGCTCTTGCAAGACCTTTTCTTCAATAGATTTACCTTTAACTTCTATACTAGAAGATGCATGTAATAAACGTATATCTAAATTTGGGTTATCTTTCAATAAATCAAGCTTTACTCTTCTATACATGGCATTAATAGATGCCTGAAATGGCAATGTATAAAACACTCTAGTGTTACATCTTCTGAACAGATAATCGGTTTTACCTGCACCAGTACATGCTACCACCATAGTATGTCGTTTATCCGATTTACTATCAATTAACGACAATGGATATAATGAGTGTTTTCTGTTGTAGAAAGAAAGATTAGGTTTTATAAATGCTTTAGATAGAGCTTTTTCACAACCATCAGGTAAAGCTGATGCTAAATGATCAGAAGCCATTAATAATCCTCGCCAGTGAGAATATGATTGATCTTCTATTACCTCATTGCAATAATCTATTACTTTATTGTAATTTATCTCTGCTTCTTCTTTACTTATATCTCTAACTGGAATACCTAAAGATTCAAGTATTTTTAAAGCATCGTTTTTCCATAAGTCCCAATCTTTAATGTGTAAAGCAAAAGGATCACGGTAATTTTCTATTAAATCAAGGATTCCTCTGCCACTTACATCGTCTTCTATAGATTTATGATGAGCTATCACCATTTCTATAAGTTCTCCATGAATATTTTCATCAAATAAAGATAGGAAGAAACATGAAGCTATCTCGTGACGAAATGGTTTGTCTCTATCAACTCTGGTTTTTAACCGCTTTTGAAAAACTGTACTTGCTTTTCCTATATCGTGAAGTACTGCTCCTTTATAAGCAATATCTTTATCCATTCCCAAATAATCAGCAAACTTAATAGCAGCTTGTGCAACTTGTGATAAATGTGAATATAGACTTGTTTCCTCTGGTAGACCTTTAGCTTTTATGTGCTTACAAACTTCCATATCAGTAGTTTAGTTTTACCGGACTACCAACCACTTTAAGCCAGCCATACATTGCTTCACTATTATTTAAACGATTATAACCTACTATAAATGATTTGTCTGTTTTTTCGAACATTAATTCAAAACCTGAGAAATATTCCTCATTAGTATCAAATTCTTCTGCACTTACTTCTAATATTTCTTCATTTGGATATAAGAGATCTTCATTCCTAGCTAAACATATGTGTTGAGTTGAAGCTATTTCTGCATCTTCTTTATTTTCGAAGCAAAGAGAAAGAGTAGGTTCTACAAGTACACCTCGTACTAAAATTGCATAAGGTCGAGAGTATGTTGCATTCTTTCCACTTCCTTTTTTATTCCAACCTCTAGGCTGTATTTGTTCTTGTTGTTGTGATATTTGTTTATACGAAAGTCGGTGTCTCTTAATCTTATATATCCCATACTCTTCTTTTAAAAGCTCTGGAAATAACTTTCTTTCCATTCCTGCTACTATTGAAGGAGTAAGAAATTGCTGACTATATGTTTCACTATCTCTAACGGCAGTCCATGGTTTTATAAAACCAAAAGGACCAGTATATTTAACTACATACATATCTAAATCTATTTTAAAGCACCAAAACCTATTCCTGTAGAATTTCCTAAACCAACTTCCCAAGCAAAAGCCTTTGTTTCTGCTTTTCCTTTAATAATCACAGGACACCAGTTAGCCTTGTTTGCCACGTTTCTGTATTTTATAAGTTTCTCTTTAGCACTGCGATAGTCTCTCACAAAAGAAATTTCCAAACTATCGTCACTCAATCCAACAGCATTCATCTTTGTTGTTAAAGTTTCTTTTAGATACTCATCTGCTGCTATATCTTTATAAGATATGTGCTTTATATTGTCGTCTATATTTCTTTTTATAAAAATAGGACTTGCTACTTGGAAATATTCTATTTGTGAAAAATCAGGAGTCTTTTGTATTACTAGTTCTTCTACCTCTATGCCATTAAACAGGTTGGGAGAACTCTGAACACCGTCAATAATTCTTTTCTGTATTGAAGAGTCGTATGAACTTATGAAGAATGATGTTCCCTTATCAAATTCGAGTTTTCCATTGCGTGCTTTTCCACCTGATAATATAGAAAAACTATATAGAGATAATTCGCCATGCTCATGATTATCTCCAAGCCATTTATGTATAACTCCAGTTAGAAGATGTTGATGATTAAAATCTACTGGACTAGTATTTCTTGAACATTTTATATATAATCTCATCTTTTAAACATGTTTTGTTTGTACACGCAATTTAATGATAATAAATATAATTTGTATTATTATTGATTTAATATTTTTGTACCACCCACACAGCAAACAAGACAAAAAAAAGAATACTATAATTCGGACATAGAAGCCAAACAACAGCCAATAAGAAGCCAATAAACAGCCTTAAGCTCTATTCTTCCTGTAATCTTCCCGTAATCTTGCTGTAATCTTCCTGTATTTAAATATACAGAACACATAACAAAACATAAGGAAAATAACAGAAAGCTAGCCTGATTAAGGTAGCTTACTTGGGTGTTAAAAGAGATATTATTCCCTTTTTACGGCGAATGAGACCATCCTTTTTATATTCCTCATGTGTACCTCATAAGTTTCACACAAAATAATTATCTTCACTCAAAAGGTAAATAAGTTTTATTAAAGAAAATGAAAACAAATGAAGAAAACATTACTAATTATTTTATTGGCAAGCATTTGTCAAATCTCATTATCTCAAGTTGACATTAATTCTAAACAAACAAAAGAATCAATATTTGTTTTTGGAGGAGATATAAATCTTAAATTCACTCGTTATATTGCTGAATTAACACACAAAAAGAATCCTAAGATTTGTTATGTTCCTACAGCTAGTGCAGATAATAAGAGTAATATAAAACTATGGAACTTTTTCTGTAAAAGACTTGATATTAAACCCTATGTATTAAAAGTATGGGTATCTTCGAATAAAGAAAATAAGTCTTTTGAAGATATATTACTTAATATGGACGCTATTGTTGTTGGAGGCGGAAATACTCTGAATATGTTGGGTATTTGGAAAGCACAAGGCATAGATAAAATACTAAAGAAAGCATTACAAAAGGGTATCATTCTTTCTGGCGGAAGTGCTGGATCTATATGTTGGTTTAAAACTGGAATAAGCGATTCTAGACCTGTAAATCTGAGCGTTATTAATGGGTTATCTTTTCTTCCTTTTAGTAATTGTCCTCACTATTCTGATAATTCGAAGAAAGAACTATATCATGAACAAATAAAAAATAAAAAGATTACTCCTGGTTATGCTTGTGATGAACGTTCAGGCATTCTATTTAGAAACGGTAAGTATGTAGAGACTGTTAGTATAAATGATATAAATAACTCTTATTACGTTTCTTTAAAGAATGGAGAAATTAGTGCATTAAAATTGACAGCTAGAATGTTAGTGAAGAAAGGCGCTTTGGATGTAAGTGATTATAAAACTATATTAATAAATAAGGCAGTTAAAGAATATGCCATAAACAATAAGCAGGATAGCCCATTAAACTCATTTGTTGGATATAAGAGAATTCTTAGTAATGGAAAGATGTCAAAAACAAAAGCACTATCATGTTCTTATTTACAAAATAAATTAGAAGATAATGCACCGGATAAAATAGTAAATAAAAAGAAACGAGATAAGAATCTAAATACTATTGTTAATAAGATCTTTATATATAATGATGTGTTTGCAGGAGTAGTGAATAGAATGTATGATGATTATTATGGATTATGGTATTTCTATAAAGAGAATGGTAAATGGCTTAATGCAGGAGAAGATATGGGAGGAGATACTGTATTGGAATCTGAGATAACTTTTAGAGAAAAGGCTAAATCAAAAGCTGCTTTTTTTAGCAAAAGCTGTAAGACAAAATAATATAAGAAAGTTGCAACAAGATATATCATTAATATTTTGTTGCAACTTTTTTTAATATCTAATTAGATATTCTATTTATCTCATCGTGGTAAAATGTTTTTAATTCTTCTTTTGTAGAATGTATCAATGTATAATTTGATTCAATGATATTTACTTTTAAAATACTAGCTACCCCATCTTTATACATATAACTTGTATTAAAATGTTTATTATAAGCCATAATGGAAAAACCATCATCATCATAAAGATAATCAACACCTTCAATATGATTAATCTTCATACTGATTCTATTTATTGATAAGATTCTACTTCTTTTCCAAAGTAATGTACTATGTGGCAACACTAATAAGGTATCCTTAGATTGAAGACATTCAATAACAATTTTAGAATTCGATAATTCTTTAAGTTTATATGAGAACTTATTAGAATTGTATAATAAATCTTTATGATGACTTAAGTCATTACTAAAACAGTATAAATACTTTAAAGAATGTCTACTATTATGAAATATATGATTTTTAGAAGATTTATCAACAGTTTTCAAACTATCTCTAACTACATGGGTGTAATCATTTTCTCCTCTCAAATATTTGAAGTCAGAATTAAAAGACACATCTATTTTAGCAGTCTCTCTAAATTTAACAACACCATTCTCTTCTATATTCCTAATTAATTCAAATGAAGATAAACAATCCTTCTCTCTATCATCTTTCAAATCACCCAGTGCACGCCTAACAATTCTTTTAAGATTAAATCTTTTCTTTCCAGATATAGAAAACCCATCTAATTGATAAGAGATTGGATGTAAAAAAATCTTATTAAAGGATTTCTTTAATTTTAGGGTATCAGTCTCAAAACCAAGAGAAGAGACAAGTATAACAAGATTTTTCTTAGATGATATAAAATTAAATTTACCATTTATATCTGTACATGTTCCTTGTGATGTTCCTTCTACTGAGATGTTCACAAAAGGAATAGGTTTTTTAGATTCACTATCAAGAACCTTACCTGTATACTTAACCTGAGCATGTAGTGCCTGACTAATCAATAATAAAAATAAAAGACTATAAAATTTCATAATATAATAACTTTTGGTTTTTTCTTGAATCACTTAAAATAAAAGAATTCTGAACTTTAAACTACAGTTGCAAAAACAGATAAAGAACAACAATATACAAATAAAACCAATAGATCTGTAAATGTGATTCTTAGATTAATTAATCCTTGGATCTTTTACTTCTTTATAAAGAACATTTGCTTCTTTGAACATGAATTTTATTCCAGAAAAATATTTACCATAAAGGAACATATTATAGCTGTTTTTCTGTTTATAGAGAGAATCACCTATTGCAATATCTGTAGTATAATCTGTTTTTATCAAAAACCACTTATTTTCTAGTTTAAAGAAACTCTTTTTATGTTTCTTGAATATCTCACTAACTCTTCCTTTTATCTCTACCTTATAATATTCCTCATTTGGTAACTCACCAATAATCAATTGTGAGATAGCAACAATTATACTAACAACAAGAAATGCAATAGAATATGGAATAGCTTTTTTAAGAGGCATTTTAGAAAAAATCATATTTAAATAATTGGGTTGATAATATAAATTATTTGTTTCGGACTAAATAGTAATAACAAATAGGAATAAAGAAAAGTGATACTAAAGTTCCAAGAAACATACCTCCTATCATGGTAATGGCTAAGGGTGACTGAAGCTGTGAACCTATGTCGTTACCCCAAAGGAATGGAAGCATTGCAAATATAGTTGTTAAACTAGTCATAAGTATAGGCTTGAATCTACGATGTCCTCCCTCATGTATTGCTGCCGTAAGCTCGTAACCTTCTTCACAAAGCTTGTTAATAGTATCTATCTTAAGGATGGAGTCATTAATAATGATACCACACATAACTATCATACCTATCATTGCCATAAGGTTTAGAGTACCTCCACATAAATAAAGAACAAGAAGTGCCCCTGCCACATCAATAGGTATTTCAAGAAGTACTATAAATGGCAGTTTTAAAGATTCAAACTGAGCAGCAAGAATAAAGTATAACATTAGAATAGCTATCCCAAGAATCATAATCATCTCCCAAAGAGTATCGTTTCCACTAAAATAGTCTCCTCCAAAATAGACATTAAATTTCATGTCTGTAGCTTTAGCTTTGATTTTTTTTATTAGAGAAGCTGTGTCATCTCCAAGATTATAAATATTTACAGGAATAACTGCTCCTTCTTTTCTACCAGTAATAGTTTTAAAATCATAATCGTTAGATATCTTACAAATAGCAGATAAAGGAATATTCTTTCCATCTCTATTAACTACAGAATTTGTATTGATTATATCTAAAAGACTATGTTCGTCCTCTGTTAAAACAATAGGAACATATCTCGATCCAGTACGCAGAACACTAACATTAGATTTAGATATACTCTTCTCTAAGCAAGCAATAAGATTGGACTGAGAAACATTATAAAGATTAATCTTCTCTGGCTGTAATTGCACAAGTATTCTTTCTACAGATGAAGGGTAACTTAAGTTTAAAGAAGGTATTTCAGCACCAAGTTCATCAATGAATTTATTTACTCTTTTTATATCAGGAACGGCATCTCTTGATTGTCCACTAATAAAAACGACTAAGGGAGCTTCTTCATCTTTAAACATTTGTTCAAAGATATTATCCACCTTCATTAAGTCTACCTTAGCCTCTGGGTATTTCTCATTTATATGTAGACGTATTTTTGCAAGTAGAGAGAGTAAACTAGCATTATCCTTAGCTTTGACATATATCTCAGCTTCGTTAGTATTTTGGTTTTTATCTCTTGATAAAAGGAACATTTTCTCTCCTAGATGAGCCGACATTTCTTCTGCTTGTGAAGAATAAAGAGATATAATATCATCTACCCTTCTTCTATTTTCATCTATATGTATACTGGAGTTCCAGTCTGTTTTAACAATCATCTCTACTAACTCTAGTTGAGGCATTCTTTCTTTCTTAATAACAGTGGCTACTAATGCTCCTATAGCAAGAAGTAAAATACAAGACATTAAGAATCGCCTTCTAAATTTAAAAAGATAGTCGTAAACTATTGAGTAATATTTTTCTGGATTCTTTAAAGAAATCTTCTTTACAAAACGGTCAAAACGTCCTTCCTTGGCATTCCTAAATATGATATTAAAAACAACAGGTACTATAGTTACAGAAACCACAAGAGATACAAACAGTCCTATAGTTACAGCCATAGCCTGATCATAAAATAAAGCCCCTGCAAGTCCACTTAAGAATATCAAAGGTATAAACACAGCACATGTAGTTAATACAGATGAAATAAGAGGTCGAATGATCTCTTTTGTTCCAATGGCACATGACTCAAAAAGACTGAGTCCTCTGTCTCTACACTGATTAATATTATCTATAACAATAATGGAGTTATCTATCATCATTCCTACCCCCATTATTAGTCCTGAAAGAGAAATAGTATTTATAGATAATCCAAGATATTGGAAGAAGAGCAATGAAATAACCACTGAGATAGGCACCGAAATACCAATGATTATAGGCGATCTACCATCTTTTAAAAAGAAAAGCATAACTACTATGGCAAGAACAATACCCACTATAAGCGACTGTCTAAGGTTGGTGATTGAATAATCTAACAGAAGTGCTTGATCTCGTGATAATTTAAAATCTATATCAGGATAGTCTTCTTTAAAATGAGTAAGCAGATCGCTAACCTTATCTTTCATATTAGACATTCGGGCATTAGATTGTTTTATAATGGCTAGACTTACAGCTTGTTTGTCTCCATTTAAAAACATTCCTCTTTTGTTCTTAGAACGTATACCTATCTCTGCTATTTCTTTAATCTGAACTAATCGTCCATTTATATTAAGATACACATTTTCTACATCCTGTTGAGTAACCAGTTCTGATACAAAACGTATGCTATATTGGTAATATCCATCACGAATTGTTAAACTTCCTGCCACCTTGTTATTGTCTTCTATGGCATTACGTAGTTGTTCTTGAGTTATTCGCAGACTTTTCATCTTTGCCTCATCAGGTAAGATATATAACTCAGGTAAGATTAAACCACTCATGTCAACCATAGCAACATCTGAGAGTTGTTCTAGTCGTTTCTTTATTACTGATTCAGAGAACTCACAGAAATCTAAGAATTTTGATTCATCTACCTTTTCTTTAAGACTCATATTAATATAAAAGACAGGAATATCAGAGGCCGAAGCTTTAATAATAACTGGTCTTTCTAAGTCTTTGGGAAGATCGTTCATGGCAGCATCTACCTTCTCGTTTACTGCAATGAATGCGTAATCGATAGAAGTACCATAATCAAAACTAAGAGTGACAAGACCACTACCATCACTGGATTTAGTCTCTATCTTTCTAAGGTTTGAGGTCTGTTGCAGACGAGAACGCAGAACAGAAATAATAGTATTTTCCACCTCTTTTGCAGAAGCATCATCTCTAGTAAGGTGAATACTTATCTCGGGAATGTCCACATCTGGCATTAAAGAGATAGGTAGTCTGAAAGAAGCAACTAATCCTAAAACAACAAAAGCTATTGTTGCCATTACTACGGCTATAGGACGTTTTAATAAAAAGCGTATCATGTATCTTGTGTAAAATTAAACTTATAAGATATTAGTCTATTATTTGCGTTTAAGTGGCATAAACATTGGTAGATAGAATAAAAGTACTACTACAGAAAAGATTAAACCACTCATTGTTCCAACTGCTATACTAAACCAGAAACCTGAAGTGTCACTACCTATTAAGAAAGGTATGAAACCCAATATTGTTGAGGCTATAGTTAAGAATATTGGTATTATCTTAGAATTAAATGCTCGTATATAAGTAGAGATACCAAGTACTCTACCACATCTAATCTTATTGTTGTAATCGTTAATTATATATAAAGCTGAGTTAACTAATAGTCCACATAATAGAATGAAAGAAGCATATCCTCCCTCTCCAAACTCTACTTCAAAGAGATAGAAAGCTAAGAATGAACCTATAAAAGATATGGGAACTAGTATTATAATTGCTAAGGCCTGTTTTAAGGATTCAAGCAGTATAGAGCATATAAAGAAGATAATCACAAAAGCTAAAAGGATATATACCACCTTAACACCTGTGTCTTTAGAAAAGAAGTATCTATGCTCAGAATCATCCTCTGCCTTAAAACCTATAGGTAATATTTTATTTAGATTTTTAACCTCTCGTTTACGTATTCTCTTTGCAAGCTTAGAACTACCTACATAATCATAAGCTATAGAGACTTCATATTCTTGATTGTGACGTATTATTGTTTTGCTCTCTCCTTCTTCAGAAATAGTTCCTACATCTGATAATTTATATACAGATGTCTTAGTCTGCAAAGGCATATTATTAAGCTCCCAAATACTCATTCTTCCTTTGTTTTTCTCTCTAATAACAAGATCGCACATCTTATCATTTATATATGCACTTGTAGGGAGGTCGTATGAAGATGCAATTTGCTGTAGGTTATAAAGCATATTGCCTATATCCGTATTGTTTTTAGCTAGTTTAAATCTATCAACTTTTATTTGGAAACCTCTTTCTGTACTAGCATGGGGATCATTGCCTATAACTAACTTTTGTACCCTAGATCTCTGCTCTAATTTTTCTTTTACAGTTTCACAATAAGAAATAATCTTTCTATAGTTATATCCAGTAAGCTTAATAATTGAATTCCTCCAGTTTTGATTATAAGTATTATTTGAAAACGATTTCTCTAAACCACTAATAGATGTATTGGCATTACCTATAGAGTTAGCATAATCGCCTAATTTATTCTGTAGTTGTTTTGGAAATCCAGTATCCTCATATTCCTTTTTGAAAAGAATATTTATTCTTGCATAATTAGCTGAACGTGAATAGGCTGTAAATTTCTCTATCTCATCAAAGGAGGCAATGAAATTCTCATATCGTTTGATAGCTTCATTCATTTGCTTCATTGTTGCGCCATGAGCCATATATAGACTTACATAAAGCTGAGTTCTTCTATCTTTGTTTCTTCTATATGATTCACTGCTCATATTGTTTGTGAAAAGACGAAGTGATCCTCCCAGACATTTGTCTACGTATGGTTTTATATCTCCATAGAATTTACTTCCTATTGTATTATTATACAAATCATCATACCATTTATCGCCTTCAACTTCTCGTGGTAGCATGTATATAGGAGTACCAAAACCAAATATAGCAAGCAAAATAAATATCACTTTCCATCTCTTAACAAAACATAATACTTTGAAATAGTATTTATTGAATAGTATTATTCTTCTTCTTGCTTTCATTAAACTCTTGTCGCTTTTCTTTCTAATATCTATTTTGTCCATAAGAGCCGGTACAAAAAACAGAGAAATAGCTAGTGAGACAGAGAGGTTAAGTAATATAACCATAGAGAAACCTTTAATGTTTCCCATAACAGAATCTCCCATTCCGAAAACCACCCATAATGCCCCAAGAGTTGTTAATGTAGCTGCAAGAATAGCTAAAAAGACCTTCTTGTCTTTATGGAAACGTAAATGATCGGCCATCACTATTACATTGTCTATAATGATTCCTAAAGAGACTGTTATACCGGCCATTGTATAAATATTTATTTCCACTTCTAAGAAATAATAAAATACAAAAGAGATGAGTATGTTTGCTAGAAGACTTATGCTGATTATAGCCAAGTATTTGAGATTCCTACTTATAATCAAAACAAAGCTAAGAAGGATAAGTATAGTAAGACATGTTCTAAAAACAATTGTACCTATCTTTTCTTTAAGTTCTTCGGTTGAATCTTGTGACATATTAAGAGAATAACCATCAGGCATTGACTCTGAAAGTCCATCTATAATAGATTTTAATTCTGCTGCTTTGTCTATTCTATTAACAGAGGATTCTACATATATGTTTATATTAATCCTGTTTAAACCGTTAATACGGTAATATAAGCGTGGGGCCTTTTCTTTATATGAGATTTTAACAATATCCTTAAGGCGTATAATTCTACTTCCTACTTTCTTAACAATTATTTCTTTAATTTCAGATTTGTCAAGACCACCATCTCCTGTAATTAAAACATATGAATATTCATTACTTGTTCCTTTACTAACAAGAACTTTTCCAGCATCTTTATGTGTGTAGAAATTATTTATCGCAAAATATAAATCAGCAGACCTAAGACCTAGGCTTTTAAGTATTTTCTTGTCATATTCAAGTACCCATTCAAATGGTTCGTAACCTGTTATATTAACCTGTTTTACACCTTTTGTTTGTCTAATAATAGGACTAATATTCTCCTTGGCATAATTTGCTACATCAAGTGTTGTTCCTGGTCCTGTTATTACATATCCCAATAAAAGAGCATCCTCGTCGTTATCACTATGATTACTTTCCTCCCTTAATGGGTAAAGTCTCATGCCTTTAGGTAATTTATTTTTGATAGATCTTAGAATAGAAGATATTTCTAGTCTTACTACATCTATATCATTGTCCTTATCTATCTGAAGGTCTATATATCCACCACCGTAATAAGTTTTAGAGCGTATGTCTTTTATTCCTTTTATTCGTGAGATATTTGCTTCTATTTTAGAAGTAATCTCCGATTCTACAAGTTCGGCATTAGAATCTCTCCATGAGTATGAGATACAAATGTTATTTGTGTTGGGCGAAGGATATAACTTTACCGACAAGTGAGGTATAAGACAAATCCCCCATAGCATTAAAACTATAAAAACTGTATTTACTGAAAAAGATGAAAGCTTCACTTTTGTGGATTATGAGTTAGTAACTAAGAGAATTTTATTCTTGTTAATCTTTAATTATTTAAGATAACCTTTGTTTGGTGTGCTAGTCCTAAATTATTCTCATAGATAACTTCTTCTCCTACCTTTAGACCTTTGGTGATACTTACCTGTGTACTATTCTCAAAACCTGTAGTTACATATTTCCAGATTGCTTCTCCATCTACATATACAAAGACTATCTTCTTACCTTGACGAGCAAGAACTGCTGATTTAGGAACAATCAAACTATTGTCTATTTCTCTTTTTACTTTTAAACTTATATTCATTCCATCTACTAGACGAGAACCTTTATTGTCAATCAAAGCCTTAAGCTTTACCATTCCATTCTCATCTATCTTAGGATTTATTTCTATAATCTTACCAAAAAGATGTATTGACTGATCAGCAAAAGAACTAGCCTCTACTTTCATTCCTTTCTTAAGGTAAGAAATCTCTGTTTCTAGAACATCAAAAACAATTTCCATATTAGAATCATCTAGAAGTAAACAGAATTTCTTGTACTCTGCTGAAGGATTACATTCCTTTACATCCATATCTGCTATAAGTCCTGAGAATGGAGCATATATATTTGTGTGTTTATAGTCATGAATAGCTTTACTGTAAGCATCTGTAGCTGCAGTATAACCTGAGCGCAATTTCATTATATCGAATATCTTTTTCGACACTTTTGCTGTATCTTTAAACTTATAACCATTGCTTATAAGTTCATTCTCAAGCTCTAATTTAGATTTACGAAGAGATAGATCGGCTGTTCTAAGTAATTGTTCAGATTTATAAGTATCAAGAGAAGCAAGTAATTGACCTTTTTTGACTCTATCGCCATTTCTTACTTTTACACTCTTAACTATATCTGATATAATAAACGCTAAACTTGCTTTCTTTGACGCTACTGCTTTACCATTACATACCAATTCTAACTTAAACTTATCTAGTTTTGACTTAATAGTCTTTACTTTAACAAGCTCTTGCTTAGAATCTATCTTAGCGTAAGTTTTCTCCTCGCTTTTTGCATTTGTACATGCCACAAAAGCTAATGCCGATAATCCGATTATTATATTGTTTATTTTCATGCTATTTAAACTAGTTATATGCTATTTCTATTTCACAAAAAGAGGTAAATATTTTTGTTTACCTCGAAGATATAACTATTTTGCTAGTTATACTAATGTTTGTTGAAACTATTTACTTAAATATGTCTTATAACAGTCTACTATTAATAATAGTAAGAAAGAATAACTAAGAAAATAGAAAAAAAATAACACAATTCGAAGATAAAAGCCAAATATAAGCCCATTAAGAGCCAACAAACAGCCTTGAACAATGATCTTCCTGTGTTCTTTCTGTGATCTTCCTGTGATCTTTCTCTGATTTATATCAGAGGATCATCAGAAAAACATCAGGTAAAACACAGGAAATAAGTATATTTACTATAATTCAGTTGGTTCTTATACGAGAAATTCTTGCCTTTATACGAGAAAGGAATCTATTCTTCATGTATATTTTGACATATTTTATCCTTTAATTCTAACAACAGCTAAAACTGGATTAGATTCTTCAGTTATATTCTCAGCAATAGTTTTTAATTCCCTATCCTCTATCTTATCTATATTCTCTAACAATTCTACAGGATCTATAGAAAAGATAAAATTACCATTAATAGCATCTTTTATATGCCATTCTAAACCAGACATCATTACTCCATAGTAACTCGATTCCTTTGTATATATAGGATGAATAAGTTTATTCAACTTATCGAAATACAACATAAGACCACAAGACTCTCTTTTTGATCTAAGATCTAAAACCATAAGATTATCTCCTATAATATACGAATCAGATGTATAAACATTTCTTAAATTCTTATTAAAATAGTCAATATCAGAGGGAGCTGATTTATATTTACCAAAATTCAATATCATTTCAGGATGGTTTTCTAGCTTTTTATCTACAGAAAAAATAGTATCATTAACTAATGAACTGTAAAAAAACTTCCCATCATATTCCGACATTCTAGCTTGCCAGTTAGTACCCACCTGCCTAACAATAGAATTCTTAATTTTCTTTACTAATTTAAAATCTTTATCAAAAATATCTATGGCAACAGTGTCTTTAGGAGAATGTGAATGTCTTAAAAAATAAAGACCATCTTTATTAATCTGAACAGTAGCAATACCGGTAGGGTTTTCCATTTTATTCTTTGCAATAAAATTTCCAGTAGTATCATATCTTACAATATATTTATAATCTGAAACACATAATTCTTGCTTCATTCTATTTATTGACAAATCGAAGATATAATTATATTCCCCTGGTCCTCGCCCATGTCGTCCTAACTGTTTTATGAACTTTCCTGATTCTGAGAATTTATATATATCAGTGCGTGTTGAGAGATAAATATCTTTTCCATAAAAATGCACACTTCCCAAAGCAGAAAGTAAACATTCTTTCTTTGTTTCTAGAGCAATATATTTTGTGGATTCAACATAATCTTTTAAATCAAATTCTACAGGATTATTGATGGCAGATTCTACATCTAAAACTGGTATCTCTTCCTTAATACTAGTACAGGCAGACATTACTAAAAACAGAAAACTTAGGTATTTTAACTTTTTCATATATATATTTATTATAAAAATTATTTTATTTCTTTAAACGAGCAAGCATTAGTATTGGATTGGATTCCTCTGTAATTTCATCTGCTATCTGCTTTAATCTCTTCTTATAAACAGTATCACAATTAACATTATCTTTCACATCATTATATTTCTCTAAGAAATCTACAGCAGAAATATAAGAATATAAATATTTATTGTTAACAATCTTCTTTGGCCAGAAATCATAAATACCATCAAAATCATTAATCAGTTTGCGATTAATCTTGCCAGTTGCTGATTCTAGACATAATAACTCTTTGACTTTCTTATCGTAAATGAATTTCTCAAAATAAGAAATAAATATGTATCTATCTGACTCACCACGAACAACATTAAATGGTACATTTCTATCAGTATGACTCATCTTTATATGTTCCTTGCCATTAGATTTTACTAGATTGTCCCATAGGATCTTAAATAAATCATAAGTAAACTTAGGCTTATATTCAGCGTTATTAAGAATTAATTTTGGTAAAATTTGTTTATTAGAATATTCAAAAAGTGTATCACATGACATTTCATTAAATCTAAAATTGTCCCTGTACATATAATGCTTATTTCCTCCTAAACATAGAGAATAACTTCGTGATTGAACTCCAAATTCATTAGGGTAATATTTACTTTTTACAATCTTTATAATTTCGCCATTTAAATTACGTTCTTTAAAAATATCATAAGCAGCTTTGGCATTCTTTGACGTTTGTAACTCATAAGTCATTCCTGACATAATAGATTTATTGTCTTCATTATAAACAAGATTATCAGCACTATCAGTTATCTTTAATTTACTATCCAAAAATTTACCTTCATACGAAAATTTATAAAGACAATCTCTATAATTTGCTTTTGCGTAAACAATATCATCTTTCTTATTAACACAAAAATCAGTACACACATATTCACCAGGACCTCTTCCCTTTCTACCTAATTGGTTAATAAACTTTCCATTAATATCAAAATGATATAAACCCCAAGAATATCCTATAAACATGTCATTATTGTCTATAATAAGTTTTAAGACACCTCCTAATAAGCAATTTTTATTAGTCTCTAAAGGAATATAAATAATAGAATCACAAATTTGAGAAAGCTTGATATCACCAGAATGTTTACTAGCTTCCTTTAAATCTAGATGCAAAATACCATCTTTCATAGATGCATATTTATATGGCTTTTCTTTTATTACTTTTTCTGGTTTAACATTTGAAGAACAGGATGAGAATAGAGATATAAGGATTATTGCAAGCAATAACCTGCTTGAGAGTTTTGAAATGCCTGTCATAATTTAGTTTTTTCTTTTATTCAAGACTAAATTATAACTATTCCTTTAGTTATGCTAATTTTTGTTAAAATTATTTAGCTAAATATGTTTTATAACAGATAGAACAAAAACAAAACATTTCTAGTTTATATATAAAATCTCACGAACATATACCTATGATAACTAGTGAGATGTTCGTGAGATTTATTCAATCCTTTATATTACTTCTTTAAACGAGCAAGCATAATTACTGGATTAGATTCCTCTGTCATTCCCTTGGCAATCTCTTCAAGGCGAGCAAGGTATTTATTATATCCTTTTGCAGATGCCTTTAATTTTTCAAGATTCTCTAAGAAATCAATAGCAGATATTTTAGAAAGGAGATATTTATTATTAATCACCCAAGTATATTCGATATTATTAATTTTATCCATATCATTGACATACACATATTTAATAGTTTCCTTCTCTCCTTGCTTCTTACCATCAACCTCTTCTTTATGATACTTAACACAAGTTAGCATTCTCTCTTTTTTATCGTATATATAAGCTGGTTCAGCACTACAATCAATAAATACAAACCTACTTGACTCACCACATACCTTTAAAGGAAAATTAGGATAGCCATCAATAAACCAAACCATTCTTGATTTTACTTTAGATTTAAAACGAGCAGATTTAAAAGGTTTTCTGAAGTCACTGTTATTTAAAATAATATGAGGAAAGAGACTATCCTTATCTTTTCTGAAAATTGTATCAGATGCAAGCTCTTGGAAATATAATGAATTATTCACTAGGTATTTTGTTACACCAGGAACAAAAACTCTTCCACCTTTACCTTCATCAAAAAAGTTACTAGGAAAATATTTACTCTTTAAATTATAATTTTGTTTGCCTTTTAAGTCAAAAGAATTAAGCATGGTATAAGAATCTGACTTAATATCTTTATCTAGAGATAAAGAATAAGTAGAAGTGTATATTAACGATTTATCTTTAGGGCTATACAACATACCTGTTTGCCCTTCTTTAGTTCTTACTTTACTTGAAAGCAATTTACCATCATAATTAAACTCAAAGATTCTGTGTCCATAAATTGAATGTGCATATACTCTCTTATCATCCTTATTTACAGCAAAATCTGTACACACATATTCTCCAGGACCTCTTCCTCGTCTACCAAACTGGCAAACAAACTCTCCTGTTCGTTTAAAATGATATGCCGAAGTATTTACCTGAATAAAGATTTCCTCTTTATCCATATAAAATTCATTCAAGTGACTTCCTAATAAACATTCTTTCTTTGTTTCTAGAGGTATATAAATAAGAGAATCACAAATATCAGATAAATTCATTATTGCAGAATCTTGTCTAGATTTATCTAAATCGAGATGCAAGACTCCATCTTTCATAGATGCATACTTATATGGCTTTTCTTTTATTACTTTTTCTATTTTAACCTTTGAAGAACAACCTGAGAATAGAGAGATGAAAATTATTGCAAGCAATAATCTATTTAAGAATTTCGAGATGTAAGTCATAGTCTAGTTTCTTTTTAATTTGAGACTAATTTATAACTATTCTTTTAGTTATGCTAATTTTTGTTAAAATATTTATATATTTTATGATATGTAGAAAATATATAATACAAAAAATCCCTCACGAACATCTACTAGCTTAACTAATATGATGTTCGTGAGGGATTATATTCCAATTAACAGTCTCTAATACTTATTCAATTGGGGTTTTACTTGAATCTGCAACAAGAGCATTTAGATCTTCTAATTCCTCTTTAGTAAAAGAACGATATTTTCCAATTTTAAGGTTACCAAGCTCAATATTCATTATTCTTATTCTTTTTAGACTACAAACAGAATAACCAAGATGAGAACACATTCTTCTGATTTGTCTGTTTAATCCCTCGGTAAGAACAATTCTAAACATATAGTCACTTAATCTCTCTACAACGCATTTCTTTGTAGTGGTATCAAGAATAGGTACTCCAGCACCCATCTGTTCTATAAATTTACTTGTGATTTTAGTGTCTACGCTAACTATATATTCTTTTTCGTGATTGTTACTTGCACGTAAAATTTTGTTTACTATATCTCCATCATTAGTCATAAAGATCAAACCTTCACTAGGCTTGTCTAGGCGACCTACATGAAAGATTCTTTCTCTATGCTTGATATAATCAACTATATTTCCTTTTATAGCCTTATCAGTAGTGCATGTTATACCAACAGGTTTATTAAAAGCTAAGTATATCTTTTTAATTTGTTTGGTGATTACATTACCCTCAACAGTAATTATATCATCAGCCGAAACTTGAACGCCCAAGCCTGCAATAATGCCATTTACTTTTACTTGCCCATCTTCTATAAATCTATCTGCTGCTCTGCGTGAACAGTATCCCGTCTCAGATATAGCTTTATTCAGTCTCTTCATTTCCATTCTTTACAATTTAAGCCACGAAAATAGATTAAAAATATGAAGTGAAGAAATTATGACTTATTTATTTCAATTATTATCATAGAAACACTTTAGTAGTTCTATTAAAAGAGTAAGATTTACTATAAAATGCTCATAGAATAATCATAGTTTTTTATCTTTATAAAGGGTCAAGCAGATTAAAATGATAAAAATTCTTATCTTCGAGCCCAATTATTAAGAAAAGATAATACAAAACATAATAATATGAGTTTAGAAAAAGATTTAATTAAACGTAGTGGTTCTGTATGTGAACTTTGTGGTTCTACAGAAGATCTTAAAGCCTATCAAGTAACACCAATAAAAAATGATAGCTTAGATCATGCAGCACATATTTGTGAGAATTGTTTAAACCAAATAGAAAATACTGAAACAGGAGATGTTAATCACTGGAGATGTTTAAACGATAGCATGTGGAGTCAAGTTCCTGCTGTACAAGCATTAGCATGGAGAATGTTATCACGATTTAAATCAGAGGGCTGGACACAAGATCTATTAGATATGATTTATCTTGAAGAAGACACTCTAGAATGGGCAAAAGCAACAGGAGAAGGTGAAGACGAGGATACTCCTAAACATAGAGATTCTAATGGAGTTATTCTTACTCATGGTGATTCTGTTGTAGTTATTAAAGATCTTCCTGTAAAAGGCTCTTCTATGGTAGCTAAACGTGGGACTGCAGTTAGAAATATCACTCTTGTTTCTGATGACAATGAACTTATTGAAGGTAAGGTTAATGGACAAACTATATATCTTCTTTGTAAATACTTAAAAAAGTCATAAGTATTTCTAATATATACAAAACTCATATTTTGTTTTCTCAGCAGAATAGGAGTTTTTTTTTTGCAAAAAAAGTCTACTTGTCAATTAACGCATATAATCATATCTTTACATATCAAATTAATCAAGTAAATAGCATGGAAATAAAGAATGAGAAAGATACTACCGAACAGATAAATGTATATGGCGCTAGGGTTCATAATCTTAAAAATATAGATATTATGATTCCTCGTAACAAACTAACTGTAATTACTGGATTAAGTGGATCGGGTAAGTCTTCTCTTGCTTTTGACACTATTTACGCAGAAGGACAAAGGAGATATATGGAGACATTCTCTGCTTATGCACGTCAATTTCTGGGAGGAATGGAACGTCCTGATGTTGACAAAATAACTGGACTTTCACCAGTGATTTCTATAGAACAGAAAACAACAAATAAGAATCCTCGTTCTACAGTAGGCACAACAACTGAGATATATGATTTTCTAAGATTATTATATGCAAGGGCTGCTGAAGCATTTTCTATGGAGACTGGAGAGAAAATGGTTCAATTTACTGATGATCAGATTATTGATCTTATTAATGAGAAATTTGATAACAAAGCAATATTTATTCTCGCCCCTCTTGTAAAGGGAAGGAAAGGCCATTATAAAGAACTTTTCGAGAAAGTTAGACGCAAAGGTTTCTTATATATCAGAATAGATGGTAAAATTGAAGATTTACGTCCAAACATGCTTCTTGATAGATATAAATCGCATAATATAGAAATTGTTGTTGATAAATTATTTGTTAAGCCAGAGATGGAGAAACGTCTTAAAGATTCTATACATACAGCCATGATACATGGTGAAGGGGTTTCTATGATAATGGATAAAGAAACTGAGAATTTTCAATATTTCTCACGTACGCTTATGTGTCCTAGCTCAGGAATATCATATCAAGAACCTGCACCACATAGTTTTTCTTTTAATTCACCACATGGAGCCTGTCCTAAATGTAAAGGACTTGGACTTGTTTCTACTATTGACTTAGATAAAGTTATTCCTGATGATTCTGTATGTATACATAAAGGAGGGATAGCCCCTCTAGGAAAATTTACTAATTCACTTATCTTTTGGCAGATTGAGGCAATTTGTAAAAAACATAATTGTGATATTAAAACTCCAATAAAAGAAATTCCAAAACAAGCTATAGATGATATACTTTTTGGCACAAATGAACAACTAATACTAAGTGATTCATCTCTTGGCATTGGATCAAATTATTTTGCTTCTTTTGATGGTGTTGCTAAGTATATAATTGCTCAAGAACAAAATAAAACTTCTAAAAAAGCAAAAAAATGGGCCGATCAGTTTATTTCTACTAAAACCTGCCCTCTTTGTAATGGCATGCGCTTAAAACAGGAAGCTTTACATTTTAAGATTGCAGGGAAGAACATTGCTGAAATTGCTACACTTAATCTTAAGTCATTACAAATTTGGTTTAATAATATTGATGATAAATTATCAGATAAACAAAGAACTATAGCTGTAGAAATTCTTAAGGAAATAAAAACAAGACTTGGGTTTCTAATTGAGGTTGGATTAGACTACCTTGCTCTAGATCGTAATTCTGCTAGTCTTTCTGGGGGTGAATCACAACGTATTCGACTGGCTTCTCAAATAGGTTCGCAACTAGTTAATGTTTTATATATTCTTGATGAACCTAGCATAGGCCTTCATCAAAGAGATAATATGAGACTTATTAAATCTCTTAAACAACTTAGAGATAACCATAATTCAGTTATTGTAGTTGAGCATGATAAAGATATGATTCTTAATGCTGATTATGTTGTTGACGTTGGTCCATATGCAGGTAAACATGGTGGTGAGATTACTGCAGCTGGATATTTAGACGAGTTTTTAAAACAAGATTCTCTTACTATTGATTATATCAATGGTACAAAAGCTATAGAGACACCTAAGATTAGAAGAAAAGGAAATGGATTAAAAATATCTCTTAAGGGCTGTAATGGTCACAATTTAAAAAATATAGATGTTAATTTTCCATTAGGAATGCTTGTGTGTGTAACTGGAGTTTCTGGGTCTGGGAAATCATCTCTTATTAACGGTACTCTACACCCTATTCTTGCATCTTACTTTTATAATTCTCTTCGTGAACCTCTTAAATATAAATCAATTAAGGGTATAGATAATATCGATAAAGTTGTTGAAGTTAATCAGGCTCCAATTGGTAGAACTCCTCGTTCTAATCCTCTTACTTATACTGGAATCTTCAGTGAGGTTCGTTCTTTATTTGAAAAACTTCCAGAGGCACAGATTCGCGGATATAAAGCAGGAAGATTCTCATTTAATGTAAAAGGTGGCAGATGTGAAACATGTAAAGGAGCTGGACTTAAAACAATAGAGATGAACTTTCTTCCTGATGTTTACGTTAAATGTGATTCTTGTTATGGAAGAAGATATAATAAAGAAACTTTAGAAGTTAGATATAAGGGTAAATCTATAAATGACGTTCTTGATATGACTATTAATCAGGCTTGCGTATTTTTTGAGAATATCCCAAAGATTGCTTATAAACTTAACTTATTACAAGAGGTAGGCTTAGGTTATATAACCCTAGGGCAACCTTCCACAACTCTATCTGGAGGTGAAGCTCAAAGAGTTAAATTAGCAACTGAATTATCTAAAAGAGATACTGGTAAAACTCTTTACATTCTTGACGAACCAACTACAGGTTTGCACTTTGAGGATATACGTGTTCTAATGTTGGTTATTGATAAACTTGTTGATAAGGGTAATTCTGTTATTATAATAGAACATAATATGGATGTTATAAAAATGGCTGATCATATTATTGATGTGGGACCCGAAGGTGGCGATGGTGGTGGGACTATTATTTGTGAAGGGAAACCTGAGAATATTATCTATAATGAACAATCACATACTGCAAGGTTCTTAAAAGACGAACTATAATATAAATATAAAACCAGTGAAATAAGATTCACTGGTTTTATTTTATCTAAACTATCATAGCCTTATTATCATCTACAGAAAATTCTGGTTGAAGAGTAACGTGATTTATTCCTTTATGTTCTAGTATGTGCTCTACTTTTTTCTGTATTAATTCAAAATCAGATACTTTTATATCTTCTTCTAAATCTATATGACACTCAAAATGTATTTGCTTATCATCCAACTGCCAAATATGAACATGATGTATATTCTTTACTTTTTCTAACTCTACTATTTTATCTGAAAGTTCTTTTATATTTATTCCATTTGGAACAAATTGCATTAGCACCTTTAATGACTGCATTAATAAAGACCAAGTTACATAGAAAAGATATATTGCAATTAATATAGACAGTACACTATCTAACCAAAATATATTGAAATATTTCATTGCCAATCCACCTGCTAACACTGCTATAGATGTAATTACATCTGATAATAAATGCAGATAAGCAGATTTCATATTCATATTATCTTTTGCACCACTCTTTAATATCATTACAGAAATAAAATTCATAATAATACTTGCTAAAGCCATCCATATTACAATATCTGAATTTATTGGTTCAGGCTGAGAGAATCTACTAATAGCTTCTTTTCCTAAAAAGATAGCAATCAATATTAAAGTTGAGGAATTTATAAAGGCTGCTATTATTTCAGATCTTCTATAGCCGAAAGTTTTATCTTCATTACATTTCTTTTTTGATAATTTATTTGCAATATAAGAGATTACTAAAGATATTACATCCGAAAAATTATGTAGCGCATCTGACAATAGTGCCATAGAATTCGAAAAATAGCCACCAATAAGCTGAGAAACAGTTATTAACACATTCAATAATATTGTTATGGTAAATTTTTTTCCCATATCATCAACATTCATTGAATGGTGATGGTGAGAATGATCTTGACTTTTGTTCTCTATACTCATACCTTTTTCTTTTTCTTTCGTAGAAATTATTTAGTATATTTAATACTTAAACCTAAATAATAGTTTATGACTACACGCAATTTAGAGATTTTCTGTGAAAATACACAAAGATATTATCAGTTTCATTTAGGAACTTCATTAAAAGAAATATACGAAAAGGTTGAACCATCACTTAAATTTGATGTACTGGCAGCTCTTGTAAATAACGAAATACAAGATTTAAGTTATGAATTAATGAAACCTAAACGTATTAATTTTATTGATGTTTCATCACTTGACGGACATAGTGTTTATGTACGATCATTATGCTTCTTGCTTTATAAGGCTGTTCTTAAATTATACCCTGGTATTAAATTTAAAGTAGAACAACATATATCTAATGGTTTATATTGTAGACTTGGGGATAAGAACATAATTCTAAGTGATGATGACATTGCTAGGATATATAAATCTATGGAAGATTATGTGAATCAAAATATCAGATTCTACCATGATACCATAGAAACATATAGAGCAGTAGAACTTTTTAAGACAAAAGGTTTATCTGAAAAAACAGAGCTACTTCTTACACGTAAACAACCTTATACATCTGTATATAGGCTTGATAGTGATATTGATTATTTTTATGGTGTACTTGCATATTCAACTTCTGCATTGAAAAACTTTAAGTTAATGCATTTCCACCAAGGTATACTTTTACAATTCCCAGATAGAAAAAACCCTGGTGAGATTTTACCTTTCATTCATCAAGAAAAAATGTTCAAAATTCATAATGAATTTAAACGATGGGGCAGAATTCTTGAGATATCTAATATTGGTGATTTAAACAGACATGTGGAATCTGATTCTATTGGAGAACTTATTAAGGTTAGCGAGGCTTTACATGAAAAAAAAATAGCCGAAATAGCTGACCGTATCTACAAAAGAAAAGATAGAACAAAAGTTATTCTTATATCTGGGCCTTCGTCATCAGGGAAAACAACATTTAGTAAACGATTAGCTATTCAACTTCAAGTTGTGGGATTAAAACCTTTAAATCTTTCGCTTGATGATTATTTTGTAAATAGAGAAGATACTCCTCTTGACGAGAATGGAGAATTTGATTATGAAACAATTGATGCTCTAGATATTGAACTTTTTAATAATGATGTCCTTGCTCTTTTAGATGGAGAAGAAATTAGAGTACCTAAATTTTCTTTTGAATCAGGTCATAGAAATTTTAACGGTGATAAAATGAAAATGGAAAGAAAGAATATTCTTATAATAGAAGGTATTCACGGATTGAATCCTAAACTTACTCAAATGCTACCTCAATCCACTCTTTTTAAGATTTTCGTTTCAGCTATGACTTCTGTTTCTATTGATGGGCATAATATTATATCATCTACAGATAACAGACTTATTAGAAGATTAATACGTGATCATAAATATCGTTCATATAAAGCTATTGACACTCTGCAAAGATGGGAGTCTGTTCTTGATGGAGAAAATAAACATATATTCCCTTTTCAAGAAAAAGCTGATATCATGTTTAATTCTGCTCTCCCATATGAATTGGGGGTGCTTAAATTTTATGCAGAACCACTTCTCCAAGAAGTATTTCCTATTGATTTAGAACATTCTAAAGCAGAACGCCTACTTAAATTTTTAGCTTATTTTCAAAGAATTAATGTTAGAGAAATTCCTCCCACTTCTATTCTTAGAGAATTTCTAGGGGGAAGTACCTTTAGGTATTAAAATATATTATTCGTGAAAGGCATCTGAACCTGGCCAGTTTAATTTGTCTTTTGCAATTGAATCAGGGAAACACATGTAAGTAATTTCTGCATCTGAACCTATCTGTCCATCTGAAGTTAGTAGCTCTGCATGCACTTTTGCTAATCGTCTTTTTCTCTCTATAACCTTAGCTCTAATCTTTATTGGACCAGCATTAACAAAAACAGTACTTCTATATTTTATATTTAATGCTGTTGTTACTCCTGCCGATTTTGCTTGAACATTTACGGCCCAACATGCAATCTCATCTAAAAGAGTAGCTTGTATTCCTCCATGTAAAACATTATAATATCCTTGAAAATCAGACTCTGGAGTCCAAGAAGATACTATCCACTCCTCTTCTTCATAGAATTCTAATTTTAGACCTTTGTCATTATGCGGAGAACACCCAAAGCAATTGTAATTCTTATCTATAGCGTATGGATTCTTTAATTGTTTCATGTAATTTAATTTATTTCTGAAATCTATTAAAATAAAAGAGTTTATCAAGTAAATGATAAACCCTTTAAATATCTTCAAGAGAAATGTTTATAGATTAACAATTATTCTATTTGCAATCACTTCCATTTCTTTCGTTTCTAATTTAAGCTTTTCATTAGAGAAATTCATATCCTTTTCAGCATTTATTGGTATTAAATGGATGTGAGCATGTGCAACTTCTAAGCCAATAACAGTTACACCGATCTTCTTACATGGAAAAGTTTTCTCTATAGCCTTAGCTACTCTCTTTGCAAAAACTATCATTCCAGATAAAAGATTATCTTCTACATCAAAGATATTATCAATCTCTACTTTAGGAACAATTAGTGTATGTCCCTTTCGTAAAGGAAAAACGTCTAAAAAGGCTATATAATTATCATCCTCTAGAATCTTGTGGCATGGAATCTCACCATTTATTATTTTTGTGAATATACTAGCCATTTTTATATATTTTATAATGTAATATCTATAATCTCAAATTCTACTAATCCTGCAGGAACTTTTACTTCTACAATATCTCCCTTTACTTTTCCCATAAGAGCCTTTCCTATTGGAGTGTTTATTGATAATTTACCTAATTTCAAATCAGCCTCACTATCTGAAACAAGAGAATATGTCATGTTAGTGTTTGTTTTTCTATTTTTGATAGTAACTTTATTCAACATCTGTACTTTTGATGTGTCAATCTGAGATTCATCAATAACACGACATGTTGCTAAAACACCCTTTAGTTGAGAAATCTTAGCCTCTAACATTCCTTGTGCATCTTTTGCTGCATCATACTCAGCATTCTCTGAAATATCACCTTTATCAATTGCCTCTCCTATAGCCTTTGATATAGTAGGTCTTTCTACATTTTGTAGTTGATCTATCTCTGCTTTAAGATTATCTAATCCTTGTTGGGTTACATATGAAATTTTTCCCATAATATATATTTTACTATTTATTTACTATTTAAAGAGATACTAAAAAAAATGAAAGAATTACACCTATGGTACAATTCTTTCACTAATACAAAGATAATGTTTTTTGCATATTTAGCAAATCTCAACATATTTATTTAACAATATTTGCTATTTAATATTTCAGAAGAAATAACAGCTCGTTTTAAGTCAAAATCATAAGAATCATCTTCTAAATTAAACTCATCTAGCTTTACTTGTTTTATTCGATTATACTCATGCTTCCTTTCTGTTTCCGCATTTATAGACTTAGTAGGTTCTGCAAATTCATATGCATTCGACTCCTCTTCTAAGGCCGTTTCTACTATTTCATCTTTAATTTCTTTTTCATTTACTTCAGAAAAGAATTCTTCAAATATATTCTTAGATACATTTTTTTGAATAGGTTTTTCTGAATCGAAAAGATATTTCTTAAGAAATTTAAACAAACCTATCACGACTGCTATTATAACATATATTAAACCACTACTTATATTGTCCATGTCCATAATTATTATATTTTTGTATACAAATATTCTAAAAAAAATTAGCGTGAAACACCTTTCAAAAATAGTGTTTTTTTTCTTATACGTAACAACAGCATTAAGTTTTATTTCTTGTGAGAAAGAAAATAACAAAGAAACAAGTATTCCTTTTTGGAGAATTTACAATAAAATATCTCTAATTGAATATCAACAATTACACAATCTCTCAACTCCTGCTATCATTAAAGAAGCAGGTTATAAACAACACGATATCTATGTTATACGTTGGGATAATAAATATCTCCAAGCGTTTGATGCTACATGTACAAATCACAGTAACGATTTTTCACACGAAACATCATATACTAAAGGAGATTTATTCTATATATGTAACGATTGTGGAACTAAATTTGACATTATGAATGGCATTGCGAGTAAAGAGTTAAATCCAAATAAATCAAGCAATATTAAGATTAAAAGACTTCAAAACTATAGTTGTAGATTTACAGATAAAAACACTATTCTAATAAGCAATTATAGATAAAAAACACAGTAAAGCAGGTGCCCTATTTCTTTTTTATTTTTAATATCATATTCATGTAGAAAATCGCAAGCATTTTTTTATCTTTGCAAAACAGAGCCTAGGCTTTATGAAAATCAATCAAATACTATAATCAATCAAACTACAAAATTCCAAGATGAAAAAGGCTTTACTTAGCGTCTTTGACAAGACAGGCATCGTTGAATTTGCACACGAATTAAAAGAAATGGGTTGGGAAATCATCTCAACTGGAGGAACATCTGCTAAACTTAAGCAGGAAGGAATAAATGTTAAAGACATTTCTGATTTAACACAATTTCCAGAATGTTTCGATGGAAGAGTAAAAACACTACATCCAAAGGTAGAGGGAGGTATACTAGCTGTTAGAGATGACATTAAGCATCAACAACAAATGAAAGAGCTAGATATTGAACCTATAGACATCGTGGTTTGTAATCTATATCCGTTCAAAGAAACGATTCAAAGAGAAGGTGTTTCTCATGAAGAAATAATTGAGAACATAGACATAGGTGGACCTACAATGATTAGAGCAGCAGCAAAAAATTATAAATTTGTAAATGTTCTAACAGACCCTAAAGATTACTCTAAAGTAATTGAAGAATTAAAAGTTTCTGGAGAAACATCTCTTGAGACTAAAGAATATTTAGCAGCAAAAGTATTTATTCATACATCTCATTATGATGCATTGATAGCCGATTATTTCTCTAAGAAAGTTAATATACTTTCTCCTGATACAATAACGCTAACTTATGAAAAAAAGCAAGATTTAAGATATGGAGAAAACCCACATCAAAATGCTACTTTCTATGCAAAAGTAAAAGATACTGAAGGAACATTAATTGATGCTGTTAAATTACATGGTAAGGAATTATCATATAATAATATTAGTGATGCAGATGGTGCGTTAGAGGCTTTAAAAGAATTTAATAAACCTACTATTGTAGCTACAAAACATGCTAATCCTTGTGGAGTTGGAAGTGCTGAAAATATTTACACAGCATACAAAAAAGCTTATGAAGCTGATCCAGTTTCTATTTTTGGAGGTATAATTGCAGCCAATAGAGAGATAGATAAGGATACTGCTTTAGAGATGAGTAAAGTCTTTCTAGAAGTTATTATTGCCCCTTCTTTTTCTAAAGAAGCGCTTGAAATCCTAATTAAAAAGAAAAACATACGTTTACTAGAGCTAAAGAACATCTGCAAGAACGATTACAGCACACCTAAAGCAAAAACAGTGCTTGGTGGATTGTTAGTTCAAGACATTGATAATTGTTTATTAGCAGGCGAATTAAATTGTGTAACAAAACGTAAACCTTCTGAGAAAGAGTTAGAAGATTTGCTATTTGCTTGGAAGATTGTTAAACATACCAAATCTAATGGCATAGCACTTGCTAAAAATGAAACATCTACAGGCGTAGGGCCTGGACAAGTTAGCAGAATATGGGCTTTAGAAAATGCTATTCGCCAAGGTGGTGATAAAATTAAAGGTAGTGCTTTAGCATCTGATGCTTTTTTCCCATTCTCCGATTGCGTTGAAGCTGCAAACGCTGCAGGCGTAAAGGCTATTATTCAACCTGGAGGATCTGTAAGAGATCAAGAATCAATTGACGCTGCGAACAAATATGGAATTACAATGGTTTTCACTGGAATGAGACATTTTAAACATTAATTGACTATAAAAGTTAAACATGGGACTATTTTCTTTTCTGAACCAAGAAATAGCTATCGACTTGGGGACTGCAAATACTATCATCATTTACAACGATAAAATTGTTGTAAATGAACCTTCGATAGTAGCGATTGATAGAAAGACTGACAAGATGATTGCTATTGGCGAAAAAGCACGTCAAATGCAAGGTAAGACTCACGACAATATAAAAACTATTAGACCATTACGTGATGGAGTAATAGCTGACTTTAATGCTGCAGAACAGATGATTCGTGGCATGATTAAGATGATTAACAATAAACCAAGATTATTCTCTCCTTCTTTAAAGATGGTTGTTTGTATTCCATCTGGAAGTACAGAAGTTGAGATGAGAGCGGTTCGTGATTCATCTGAACATGCTGGAGGTAGAGATGTTTACATGATATATGAACCAATGGCTGCTGCCTTAGGTATAGGTATAGACGTTGAAGCTCCCGAAGGAAACATGATTGTTGATATAGGAGGAGGAACAACTGAGATTGCTGTTATTTCACTTGGAGGCATTGTTACAAACAAGTCAATACGTATTGCAGGTGATGATTTAACAGCTGATATCCAAGAATATATGCGTCATCAACATAATATTAAAATTGGAGAAAGAACAGCGGAGGAAATAAAAATTAATGTAGGTTCAGCATTATCTGAATTAGATGAACCACCTGCAGATTATAGAGTACAAGGTCCTAATCAAATGACTGCTCTTCCTATAGAAGTCCCAGTTTCTTATCAAGAAATAGCCCATTGTTTAGAAAAAGCGATATCTAAAATTGAAATAGCAGTTCTAGGAGCACTTGAACAAACCCCTCCTGAGTTATATGCCGATATAGTTAACAGAGGTATATATCTTGCTGGTGGTGGAGCTTTGTTGAGAGGATTAGATAAAAGATTAAGCGAAAAACTAAACATACCATTCCATATTGCGGAAGATCCATTGAGAGCTGTCGCTAGAGGCACCGGTATTGCACTTAAAAATGCTGATAGATTCTCCTTTTTAATGAGATAAAGCACTCAAATAATTAACAATAAATAAACTGTCCATTATTGAGTATTGATATTTATATATTCTCAGTAATGGACTCTTTTTAAAGAATAATTATAAAGTAAATGAAAGAACTTTTAAGAATACTTATTAAATTCCATCGTATATTTATTTTTATTTTATTGGAAATCATTTGCTTGAGTTTCATTGTGAGTAATGATCATTTTCATAAATCAGTATATCTAAGCTCTGCTAATACTATTTGTGGTAGTATTTATGAAGCAACAAACTCAATTAGTTCATTCTTTCATCTTAAAGATATTAATGAAAATCTACTATTAGAGAATTCTGAATTAAGAAACAAAATACAACATAACGACAGCTCTAAGGATTCAGTATTCTTATACTCTAAGAAAAGATATCTATATCGTTATGCAAAAGTAATTAACAAAAGTGTTAACAAATTAGACAATAGCATTACTTTAAATAAGGGATTAAAAGATGGTGTAAAAAAAGAAATGGCTGTTATTAGTTACCAAGGAGTTGTAGGAATAGTATCTAATGTTAGCGAACACTACTCTACAGTACTTCCAATAATTAATCAATCTTTAAGTCTTTCTGCAAAAATAAAAAGAAATAATTTCTTTGGTTCTCTAACTTGGGATAACAAAAGCTATAAGAAAGCAATACTAAAAGATATTCCTTTCCATGCAAATGTTATGAAGGGTGATACAATAATTACTAGTGGGTATTCTGCTATCTTTCCTGAAGGAATACTTATTGCACTTATAGACTCACACAAACATGAGAATGGGAATAACTTTCTATGTATTAACGTAAAATTAAGCGTTGATTTTAAAACACTTGATAACGTATATATTATAGAGAATTTGCATAGAGAAGAACAAAAAGAATTAGAAAGCGAAAAATAATATGATTAAATCACATAAATATATAATTCACTTTATACTTTTAATACTTATTCAATTATTAGTTGTAAACAATATTCAGGTTAATTCATATGTTAATCCTTTTATGTATATACTAATAATTCTAATTCTTCCTTTTGATATAAATAAAAGTTTATTACTCTTTCTAGGATTTCTTACTGGTCTAACTATTGATATTTTTTCTGATACTTATGGAATACATGCAGCAGCAACTACTCTTCTTGCATTCATAAGACCAACTATACTGAATATATTATCTTCAAAAGAAGCGTATGAAGCAGATACATGTCCAGATATTAATATTTACGGATTTTCTTGGTTTCTTAGATATCTTATAATTGCTACATTTATTCATCACACATGTTTATTTTTTCTAGAGATCTTCAGTTTTAATAACTTCTTACATACTACAGGTAAGATTTTTGCAAACCTGATATCTACAATTATAGCAATGTTGTTTTATTATATTATTGCTCTTAAACAAGCAAATAAAAAGAGATAAAAGCAAATGAAACAGTACTCTGATAGAAAAATAACAATAGGAATAATATTTGTCACATTTGCACTTATTTTTATAGTTCGACTTTTTTATATACAAATAATAGATAATAAATATAAATTATCTGCAGATAATAACTCACAAAGACAAATAACTCAATATCCAGCTCGTGGGTTAATATACGACAGAAATGGCAAGTTATTAGTCTCTAATCAAGCTGCTTACGATTTAATGATAATTCCTCGTCAAGTTAAGACAATTGACACTATTGATTTCTGTGAAATATTAAGCATAGATAAAAAATACTTTATAGAAACTTATAATAAATGTAGAAAATACTCTAGATATAAAGCATCTATATTTATGTCTCAAATAGATTATAAAACCTATGCTGTTTTACAAGAAAAACTGCATAAATTTCATGGTTTTTTTGTTCAAACAAGAACACTTAGAAAATATCAATATAATAGCTCAGCACATGTTCTTGGTTATATTGGTGAGGTCAACAGAAGAAACATAAGAAAAGATGAATATTACACCAGTGGTGATTATATTGGGAAAAGTGGACTAGAATACACTTACGAAAAACAATTACGTGGAGATAAAGGACGAAAAATATATGTTGTTGATGTTCATAATAGAAAAAAGGGATCTTACAAAGATGGAAAATATGATAAAACTGCTAAAATAGGAAAAAATATTACTACATCTATTGATATTGATTTACAAATGTATGCTGAAAAACTTATGCAAAATAAGAAAGGTGGTATAGTTGCTATAGAACCATCAACAGGAGAAATTTTAGTAAAGATATCAGCACCTGGGTACGATCCTAAATTATTCATAGGAAATAAAAGAGGACATAATTATGGAATACTACAAAAAGATAGTTTAAAACCTCTTTTTGATAGAGCTTTAATGGCGACATATCCTCCTGGATCTATATTTAAACCCGTCCAAGCTCTTATAGGACTAGAAGAACAAGTAATTACAGAAAACACAAGTTTTCCTTGTCATGGAGGCTATATAGTTGGAGGTTTTAAAATGAGATGTCATAATCATCAATCTCCTCTTGATTTAAGACACTCTATAGCTCAATCTTGTAATGCATACTATGCACATACATTCAGGAACATACTTGAACAACCTAAATACACTAGACCTAGAGATGGATATATCAAATGGAGAGATTATGTTAAATCTTTTGGCTTTGGAGAAAAACTTGGAGTAGATATTCCTTATGAAAAAAAGGGATTCATTCCTAAAGCTGAATATTGGGATAAAAGATACAGATATAAAAACTGGAAAGCATTAAATATTATTTCATTAGCAATAGGACAAGGTGATCTATTAATTACTCCCCTGCAAATGGCAAACATGGTGTCTACTATTGCAAATAGAGGAACATATATAGCACCTCATATTGTAAAAAAAATAAGCAACAGTAAATTAGATGAAAAATTTTTAGAAAAGCATAAAACTAAAATAGAAGCTAAATATTTTAAACCAGTTATTGAAGGAATGGAGATGGTTACACATGTTAATGGAGCAACGGCAAAACTCTCTAAAATAGACAGTATAAAACTATGTGGAAAAACAGGAACAGTAGAACATTCTAATAAAAAGAAAGCTGACCATGGAGTTTTTGTTGCATTTGCACCAATGGTAAACCCTAAGATAGCTATTGTTGTTTATGTTGAAAATGGTGTATGGGGAGGTAAATATGCCGCTCCTATAGCTAGTTTAATAATAGAGAAGTATTTAAAAGGATATATTCCTAAGAATAGAAAATTTCTAGAAAAACGAATGATTAAAGCTGATTTGATTGCTAATCCAAATGAGAGATAAATGAGAAATAATGTTAATATATTAAAGAATCTTGATTGGATGATTATCTTTCTATATCTACTTTTAGTATTTATGGGATGGATAAATATTTATGCTGCTGTATATAACGAAGAATACAACAGCATATTTGATACAACACAGAAATACGGAAAACAACTATTATGGATAGGAGCCTCTTCTATTCTAGCAGTGACAATATTAATTATAGATAGTAAATTCTTTTCTATCTTTGCTAACTTTATATATGTAGCAATGATCATACTACTTATCTCTGTTCTTTTTTTCGGAAGAGAGGTTAATGGTGCCCGTTCATGGTTTGAACTTGGATCAATAAGATTTCAGCCAGCAGAGTTTGCTAAATTCGCAACATGCTTAGTGTTAGCGAAATATATGAGTAAATTTAATTTTAAAATAATGAAACTCAAAAGTTTTATTACACTTGCAATTATAACATTTACTCCAGCAGTACTTATTATTCTCCAAAATGATACTGGATCAGCATTAGTTTACTCTAGCTTTATTCTTGTTTTCTATAGAGAAGGATTACCTGGAATATTCATATTCCTTTGCTTTGTATGTGCAGCTTTATTTATACTAAGTTTAATGACTAATCCTTTTATTTCTATTATAGTTATTATATGCGGTGCTTTATTAGCATATAAATTGTATAGTAGAAACAATAAAGAACCCTTAGTTGCAGGATTTACTATTTCAATTTTATTTGCAGGATTTAAGACTGCTTCTTTGATTTTTGAATACAATATTGAAGATTATAAACTACTACTACTTTCATTCATTTTAACTACACCTTTCTTTATAACATATATCTATAAAAGAAAAATCAAATATGCAAGTTTAATAATAATGCTAACATTTGCTTCTATTGGTTTTAGTTCTTCAGTGAATTATATATTTCAAAATGTTTTAGAAAAACATCAATCTCAAAGAATTAAAATAATGCTTGGTATAGTATCTGATCCCTACGGACAAGGGTATAATGTAAATCAATCTAAGATTGCCATTGGGTCAGGAGGATTATCTGGAAAAGGATTCTTACAAGGGACACAAACAAAATATGATTTTGTACCAGAACAAAGCACAGATTTCATATTTTGTACAGTAGGTGAAGAGTGGGGATTTATAGGAACTAGTTTTGTTATTTCTATTTTTATAATTCTTATTCTTAGAATTATTTATTTAGCAGAGCGACAAAGATCTGTATTTAGTAGAGTATATGGGTATGGAGTAGCTTGTATTCTATTCTTTCACCTTGCGGTGAATGTTGGCATGACAATTGGACTTGCGCCGGTTATAGGCATACCTCTACCCTTTTTTAGCTATGGTGGGTCATCCTTATGGAGTTTTACTATCCTAATGTTCATCTTCATTAAACTTGATGCAAATAGACTTGAACTACTAGGTTAACAGAGCAATTTGACAATAAACATAAAAAAGAAAGAGCTTAGTGAAAACTAAGCTCTTTTTGTATTCTTATATTTCTATTCCCACTCAATAGTTGCTGGTGGCTTAGAGCTTATGTCATACACTACTCTATTAATTCCCTTAACGTTGTTAATAATTCTATTAGACACCTTAGCAAGGAACTCATAAGGAAGATGAGACCAGTCCGCAGTCATTCCATCTGTAGATGTAACAGCACGAAGAGCAACAACACTTTCATATGTTCTCTCATCACCCATTACTCCAACTGATTGAACAGGAAGAAGGATTGCTCCAGCTTGCCATACTACATCATAAATACCATCTTCTTTCATAGTATCTATATATATAGCATCTGCTTCTTGAAGAATTCTAATCTTTTCGTCAGTAATTTCTCCTAGAACTCTAATTGAAAGTCCCGGTCCTGGGAAAGGATGACGGTGAATAAACTTAGGGTCTAATCCCATGCTTAATCCAACACGACGAACTTCATCTTTAAATAATAAACGAAGAGGTTCAACTATCTGAAGTTTCATATAGTCTGGTAAACCGCCTACATTATGATGAGATTTAATAGTCTGAGAAGGACCATTAACAGAAGAAGATTCAATTACATCAGGATAAATAGTTCCTTGTGCTAACCAATTAGCTCCTTCAATTTTATGAGACTCTTGATCAAAAACATCAATAAATGCATTACCAATTATCTTACGCTTAGTCTCTGGATCAGAAACTCCTGCTAATCTATCTAAGAATAATTTACCAGCATCAACACCAGTAACATTTAAACCTAATTCTACATAATTCTCAAGAACATCTGTAAACTCATTCTTTCTAAGTAGACCATTATCAACGAAGATACAGTGAAGATTCTTTCCAATCGCTTTATGTAATAACATAGCAGCAACAGTAGAATCAACTCCTCCAGAAAGACCTAAGATAACCTTTTCATCTCCAATCTTAGCTCTCAACTCAGAAACAGTAGTTTCAACGAAAGAAGCAGGAGTCCAGTCTTGCTTACATCCACAAATTCCAACTACATAATTCTTAAGAAGTTCTAGACCATCTGTAGAATGATAAACCTCTGGGTGAAATTGAATAGCATAAGTTGTTTCTCCTTCAATAGAATAAGCAGCATTCTCAACATCGTGAGTACTTGCAACAACCTTGTAATTTTCTGGAAGATGCTCGATAGTATCACCGTGCGACATCCATACTTGAGAATCTTTATTGATATTATTGAATAAAGGGCAATCATTATCAACATGAGCTAAATGAGCTCTACCATATTCTCTTTTATTTGCAGCTTTAACTTCACCTCCGAAGAAATGAGCTAAATACTGAGCGCCATAACAAACACCTAATAAAGGTACCTTACCCTTGATATTAGATAGATCAGGAATAGGAGCTTTCTCATCTCTTACAGAGAATGGGCTACCAGAAAGGATAACACCTCTCACTGACTCATCTATATCCGGGAATTTGTTAAAGGGATGGATCTCACAATATACATTTAACTCTCTGACTCTACGAGCGATAAGTTGCGTGTACTGCGATCCGAAATCTAAAATTAAAATCTTTTCCTGCATACCTAATAATGTGTTACTATTTGGGAGTGTAAAGATAGCTAAATATAGATAATTCACAATTCTTTATTAATAATAAATGAAGAAATTAGAATAACTATCAAAAAAAATTCATACTTTTGCGGCCAATTTAAATACGAAATATAAGATTTATATCTAATGAAAGAATTAAGAAATATTGCGATTATAGCTCACGTTGACCACGGTAAAACTACCTTAGTGGATAAAATGATAATGCATTGTGATGTATTCAGAAAGAACGAAAATCCTGGTGATCTTATCATGGATAATAACGACTTAGAGCGTGAGCGTGGTATCACTATTCTTTCTAAGAACGTTTCTTTAGAATACAAAGGAGTAAAGATCAACATTATTGACACTCCAGGTCACAGTGACTTCGGTGGAGAAGTAGAGCGTGTATTGAACATGTGTGATGGTGTTTTACTTTTAGTAGATGCATTCGAGGGTACTATGCCACAAACTCGTTTTGTATTACAAAAAGCATTAGAGTTAGGTCTTAAGCCAGTTGTAGTTGTAAACAAAGTAGATAAAGAAAACTGTACTCCTGATATTGTACAAGAGCAGGTATTCGATCTAATGTTCAACTTAGAAGCAACAGAAGAGCAATTAGATTTCCCAACAATTTACGGTTCAGCTAAGAACAACTGGATGTCAACAGATTGGCAAAAACCAACAACAGACATTACAGCAGCTCTAGATGCAATCATCGACTTCATTCCAGCTCCTACAGTAATTGAAGGAACTCCTCAAATGAGAATTACTTCTTTAGACTACTCTTCATATGTTGGTAGAATCTGTATTGGTAAAATCCACAGAGGCGAACTAAAAGAAGGAATGCGTGTTACTCTTGCTAAAAGAGATGGCAGTATGGTGAAATCTAAAATTAAAGAACTTTACGTATATACTGGCCTTGCAAGAGAAAGAGTTGAAGCTGCTGGTTCAGGTGAAATTGTTGCTATTGTAGGTGTAGAAGGATTCGAAATTGGAGACACTATCTGTGATATCGAGAATCCAGAACCATTATCAGTAATTACTATTGATGAGCCAACAATGAGTATGTTATTTACAATTAATGACTCTCCTTTCTTCGGAAAAGACGGTAAATTTGTAACTTCTCGTCACATTAAAGACAGATTAGATCTTGAACTTGAGAAAAACTTAGCTCTTAAAGTTAAGCCAGGTGAAACAGCTGATTCATTCTTAGTATACGGACGTGGTGTTCTTCACTTGTCTGTACTTATTGAAACAATGAGAAGAGAAGGATACGAATTACAAGTTGGTCAACCACAAGTTCTTTACAAGCAAATTGAAGGAAAGAAATGTGAACCAATAGAATCATTATATATCGACTTACCAAACGACGTAGCTGGAAAAGCAATTGAGCTTGTTCAGAAACGTAAAGGTGAGATGGTAAGCATGGAACAAAAAGGAGAAAGAACAAATCTTGTTTTTGATATTCCATCAAGAGGTATAATCGGATTAAGAAACAACTTACTTACAGCAACAGCTGGTGAGGCAGTAATTTCTCATATCTTCAAAGCATATGAGCCTTACAAAGGTGAGATCGAAGGTCGTGTGAACGGTTCTCTTATCTCTATGGAAACAGGTTTATCATTTGCTTATTCTATCGACAAATTACAGGATAGAGGTAGATTCTTTATCTCTCCAACAGAGCAGATTTACGAAGGTCAAGTTATTGGTGAGAACAATAGAACAGGAGATATAGTTATTAACGTAACAAAAGCTAAAAAGCAGTCTAACGTTCGTTCTTCAGGTAATGATGACAAGGTAAGAATTGTACCTCCTATCAAATTCTCATTAGAAGAAGCTTTAGAATATATCCAAAGAGATGAGTACGTAGAAGTAACTCCTAACTCTATGCGTATAAGAAAAATCTTCCTTAAAGAAGTTGAAAGAAAAAGAACAAATCTATAATAGAATTGTACTTTTTTACATAAAATCATTAAATTGGGCTTAATATAAACATATTAAGCCCTTTTTTTATGCAAGAAAATCAAATCAGAGATGGATTCGGATCAAAGTTTGGAGCAATACTAGCATTAGCTGGTTCAGCAGTTGGATTAGGAAACATCTGGAAATTCCCTTACGAAGTAGGTACTAATGGTGGTGCCGCTTTTCTCTTTATTTATATAGGTTTTATAATATTATTGGGCTTGCCAGTAATGTTATCTGAATTTATAATAGGTAGACGCACACAAAGTAATACATTTGGAGCATTCAGAAAACTAGCACCTAATTCTGTCTGGAAAAATTTCGGTTATCTAAGCATAATAACAGCAATAATAATATTAGCATTTTATAGTACAGTAGCAGGGTGGACACTCGAATACGTAATAGAGGCAGTAAAAAACTCTTTTCAATCAAAGACAACAGAAGAATTATCAACTCAATATCATTCGTTTATTTCAAGTTCGTATAAACCAGTAATCTATCAGATTTTATTTATGTGTTTAACAGGAGTTATTGTTATTGCAGGAATAAAAAAAGGAATAGAGAAATACACTAAACTACTTATGCCTCTATTATTTATTCTGATAATAACAATGTGCATAAGGGCAGTTACTCTTGATGGAGCATCAGAAGGACTTAAATTCTTATTTTCACCCGACTTCTCAAAAATAACAGGCAAAGTAATAATATCTGCCTTAGGACAAGCATTCTTTTCTCTTTCAATAGGAGTTGGAACAATGTTAACATATGCATCATATATAAACAAGAAAGAGAATCTAGTAAACATCTCACTTCAAGTAATTGTTGCAGACACTTTAATTGCAATTCTTTCAGGAGTAGCAATATTCCCAGCAGTTTTTGCTTTTAATATAGATCCAGCATCAGGACCAGGATTAGTATTTCTAACTCTACCAAATGTATTTCAACATATGCCTGGAGGTTATTTTTGGGCAATTACATTCTTTATTCTTCTTTCTGTAGCAGCGCTCACCTCAGCCATTTCTATACTAGAAGTTGTAGTAGCATACTTAACTGAAGAAAAGGGCTTAAACAGAAAGAAAGCGACCTTATTTACAGTTATAGGGATCACATCTATAGGTATTCTTTGTACTCTATCATTTGGACCATTACAAGATGTAACTATATTCAACAAAACAATATTTGATATTTTCGATTTCTTATCATCTAAGATACTTCTACCACTAGGAGGATTAGCAATTTCAATATTTGTAGGTTGGAAGATGAACAAAAAAGATGTTTATGATGAGCTAACGAATGCAGGAAAAGTAAAAATATACATGTTCAACATTTTTAGATTCATAATAAAATATATAGCACCAGTATTTATTTCTGTAATATTTATTAGTGAATTAATATAAACAAAAAAAGAGAATAGAGGTTAAATCTCTATTCTCTTTTTATTTGAAGACAAAATTACTCTTCACCTACAAACAAGACAGAAAAACTACTCCAAAAATTTTCATTAAACTTCTTATCTTCATAATAATCACGTCCAACAACAATATCAGGATTAGTAAGTTTAATCTTCAAAGGAATAAGTTGTGTTTTTATTTCTTTCGAATCTTGTTTAATATCGTAAGAGATTCCTCTTAAGTAATAATAATCCTTTATTTTACTATAACTAGTAAGAATATTCACCTCAAAATCTTTGACCACAGGAGATTCAGCAATCATAGATTTTCCTAGTTCATTAAGAGTACTAGCATTAATAGTTAACTCATTTTTAACTACAGCATAATTAGATTTATTTATATAAATCTTACCTGAATAACTTTTCACACCCATTTGCCCAATAACAGGTAAATCAGTAGAATTTGCATTATACGATATAACGATAATACTATCTCCTTCAAACAACATCTCTCCTTCTTTCTTTAAATCGTATTTAGAAATATTATGAACATCTAAAACATTTCTAGTGTTTCTAACTATATCAAAAGAAAGCACATCATCTAAAATAGTAGAAGCATCACCAATAGAAAGACTTTTACTTGATTTTCTTGCCTCTGTAAATTTATAATTAATAGATTTAAATGTATTTAAAACAGAAGATCTTTTATAGGCATCCTTATCATATATACTAACAATAGCTTCATTAGTTTTTTGCAAACTATCATTTTCTAAAACCTCCGATTTATAATAAGATTGATAAGAGAATGGATCCTGAATATAGTTCTCATTAATCTTTTCAGAGACATTTCTTAGAATGCGCTGTAAAACTAAAGATTTACCAGAAATTCTTACATCATTAAAGGTAATTAATTTAGGATCTAAACTAATTTCTAAATTCTCAGCATTCATAGTATTGTGAATACTAAGCTTATAACTAGAAAAACCAACAGAAGTGAAATTAAGATTAGCATCCTTGTATTTTGCTGGAATATTAACAATAAAAGATCCGTCAACATTAGTAGAAACACCAATAAAACTTCCCTCTATCCATACACTTGCAAAAGATATTCCCTTCTTGTTAGAAGCATCAATCACTTTACCTGAAATAATTATATTCCCATTGTTTTGCGCAAATGAGAATAACACCTGAAAAAATATAAAACTCAATATAAGTAGTTTTTTCATAATTGCTTGTATTTGCATGTTATAATTATATATATTTGTTCAAAGTAAGAAATTATTATCTGTAAAAGCAATAGGTAAAAGCTTTTAGATAAGAATTGAAATAAAAAAACTGAAGATAAAAAATTAGTATTATGAAAAAGTGCGTATTTGTATCAATAATTGCAGCATTATGTTTAAGTTCATGCGTTTCAAAAAAGAAATTCGACGAATTAGCTCTTGCTAAGATAGAAGCCGATGAAAATGTTGAAAATTTAAACAATAGCAATAAGACTCTTGATGAGAAATTAAATTTAATGACAGACGAATATAATGCAATTAGGTACAAACTAACATATAGCAATGCACAAAAAGATAGCTATATTGATTCTCTTACTCATATAACACAAAATATGCAGACAGAGACAGTTGTACTAAAGGCAGAAATAGAAGAGAATAACAATAAACTAACAGATGTTAGCACAACAAGACAAAAACAAATCCAAAATCTAGAATTAAAGATTGGCAAGATAGAGAATGATAAGAAAACTCTTATTGAAGAAATGAGAAAAATAAAGACAGACTCTAAATTCAATCTTGAGAAAAAAGGCAACGAAATTATAACAATAAATGAAAAGTTAAAAGCAAAAGACATAGATATTAGAAAATTAGAGAAAGAAGTAGAGGTTCATAAAAATAAGGCAGCTTGGTTAAGAAAATTAAACAATAACAACAAAGGAGAGATAACTAAACTTACGAATCAAGTTAAGCTTCTAAAAAAAGCAATCTCAAATTAGCAGATTATCTCGAACATTTAATTTTTCTAGAAAAGAATAGATTACAACACAATATATATACACCACATAGATGCCTCCATTACGATGGTATTCATATGGTGTATATAGAAAATCATTTTTTTATTTTACCAATCTTTATGTTCATATAAAAGAGCGTAAAAGACATATAAATAACAAAATCTCAGAATATTACAGAAAACATATTAAGTTCCTAAGTTTCATTCGAAAATAAAGTTAAAATAAATAGTTAGTAGAATGCTTGCTTAATCCGACAGGAATAAATAAAATTGTATACGATTCTGAGAAAGAAGCCATATAATAGATAGGTAATCCTACCTTAAGCAAAATAACTTTACCCAAAGAATCTAGAATAATTCTTCATGCTAAGATTTTATAACAAAGTTTAGCAAAGAGAATATATTTTATAATATTTTAAATCTTTGGCTTAATACATAAAATCATGCTTTATATCATAATTGGAATAATAGCTTTAATAGCTATAGTAATCGTTTATACACTCCTTTCTAAACCTAAGGAGAACGAAAAAGAAGATATAACAAAAGAAATAGACCCAGCTTGCTGCGGTGCCCATGAAATTTGTGATTTAGATTTAAAGAAATTAAATGAAGAAATAGAATACTTCGACGACGAAGAACTAGATACTTTTATTTCTCGCCCTAATGATAAATATAGTGAAGTTGAAATAGATATATTTAGAGATATACTCTACTCTTTAAAACCTGAAGAAATAAGAGAATGGATAACTAGTCTTGAAATAAGAAAAGTAAATCTACCAGAACCCTTAAAACAAGAAGTACTTAGCTTATTAGCATAAAGAAAGAGTGAATAAAACGATAAGTTCTATTCACTCTTTTATTATATATGTAGAAATACTATCTCTTACATTCTTTCAGGAACTTGAATACCCATAATTGCCATACCATTCTTAATAGATTTAGCAACTTGTTTAGCAAGCATCAAACGGAAGTTTAATTTATCCGCATCCTCTTCAATAAGAATAGGGAAGTCGTGATAGAATCCGTTAAACTCTTTACAAAGGTCGTAAATATAGTTAGCCACTTGAGCAGGAGAATAATCTCTACCAGCTTGAGAAACTACACTAGGGAAATCAGCAAGAGTCATAATCAATTGCATTTCTTTATCAGCAGGTTTAAGCTCAGTATTTGCAAGGTCTACATTAATACCTTTACTAGCAGCTTTTCTTAAGATAGACTTAATACGAGCGTATGTATATTGAACGAAAGGACCTGTATTACCGTTAAAGTCGATAGAATCTTTAGGGTTAAACATCATATTCTTCTTAGGGTCAACCTTTAGAATAAAATATTTAAGAGCACCAAGAGCAATCATTTCATAAACGTTCTCAGCCTCTTCTTCAGAATAACCTTCAAGCTTACCAAGCTCTTTAGAAGTTTCACGAGCAGTGTCTATCATCTCTTGCATTAAATCATCAGCATCAACAACAGTACCCTCACGAGACTTCATCTTACCTTCAGGAAGTTCAACCATACCATAAGAAAGATGCTCTAATCTAGAAGACCAGTCAAAACCTAATTTCTTACAAACAAGAGCAAGCACTTGGAAGTGATAATTTTGCTCATTACCAACAACGTAAAGGCTATTATCTATATTAAATTCTTCGAATCTTTCGTAAGCAGTACCAATATCCTGAGTCATATAAACAGAAGTACCATCATCACGAAGCAGTAATTTATGATCTAAACCGTCTGCTTCTAAATCAGCCCATATAGAACCTGTTTCCTTTTGATAAAGGACACCATCCTTAAGACCCTTCTCAACAATACTCTTACCTTTCATGTAAGTCTCTGATTCGAAATAAATCTTATCAAAAGCAACACCCATTTGTTTGTAAGTAACATCGAATCCTGCAAGAACCCAGTCGTTCATTTTTCTCCAAAGAGAAACAACCTCATCGTCACCAGCTTCCCACTTAACAAGCATTTCTTGTGCTCTCTTAAGAAGATTAGATTCTTTCTTAGCATCGTCCTCAGACATACCACCCTCTACAAGAGCAGCAACCTCTTTCTTATACTCTTTATCGAAACGCACATAGTAATCACCAACAAAATGGTCGCCTTTTTTACCAGTAGATTCAGGAGTAGCACCTTTGCCAAACTCCTGCCATGCTAGCATAGACTTACAAATATGAATACCTCTATCATTAACAAGATTCACCTTCATAACATCATGTCCATTAGCCTCAAGAAGTTGAGCAACAGCAAAACCTAATAAGTTATTTCTAATGTGGCCTAAATGAAGAGGTTTATTTGTGTTAGGTGAAGAATATTCAACCATAATCTTCTTAGCATCAGGGTTATTCTTATTATAACCATAAGTTTCTTCAGAAGAAATATTATTTAACACTGATAACCAATATGACGGATTAACAACAAGATTAAGGAAACCCTTAATAACATTAAAATCGTCAACTATATCTATATTTTCTTTTAGGTATTCGCCTAAATCATTAGCAGTCTGTTCTGGAGATTTCTTAGACATGCGCAAAAAAGGAAAAACAACAACGGTAACATCACCCTCTATCTCTCTCCTAGTTTTTTGAAGCTGTATATTCTTATCCTCAACATCTTGCCCGTAGCAAGTTTTAATTGCCTCTGCAACCTTAGGTTTTACAATACTTTCAATGTTCATTTTATTCTTTTTTTTGCGTTAATCTCATTATTTAATCAAAGTGTAAAATTACAATTATATTATTAAATATCACCTTTTTGATATTCTTTTTATATCTGAAGGTTCTGATCGATATAGAATTGTAACAGAAACTTAACATTTAAGCAGTTTAAACGTAATAATTGAGATGTAATATTGCAGTATAGAAATTAAGAAAACACTTTAAAGCTATACAAAAATGAAAAAAGTTACATTATCTATCTTAGTAGTATTATTTGCTTGTGTTAATCTATTAGCTCAAGAAAATAAAGAATTTAAACCATCTGGAAAAGCATTTGCAAAAATCTTCACTAATTTCCATACAGGAATTGGAACAAATAATCACAATCAAGGATTTGAATTACAGAGAGCGTATTTTGGCTACAAATATGAATTTGCAAAAGGTTTAACAGGAAAAGTAACATTCGATATAGGAAACCCAGCAAACAAGTCAAAACTAGAAAACACTGCTTACGTAAAGAACGCCTTGATTAACTATAAAGAAGGTGGTTTATCTCTAGACTTCGGTTTAATCTCAACAAAAGCATTTAAAGAACAAGAAAAATTTTGGGGATATAGATATTTCTTTAAATCTTTTCAGGACCAGAATAAATATAATGCCAGTGCAGATATGGGAGTCTCTGCTTCATACAAACTTATTGACGGACTTAGTATAGATGCAACAATAACGAATGGAGAAGGATACAAAAAACTACAATCAGATAATAGATACCGATATGGAGCAGGTTTAACTTATAAGAAAAGTGGACTAATATTAAGAGTCTATACAGATCTTAAAAACAAGAATGATGAAAATCTTGAAAACCAAACTACTCTAGCACTATTCGCAGCTTACACATTAAAACAATTCTCTTTAGGTGCAGAATACAATATGCTTTCAAACGAAAAGTTTGACAAAACTAAAGACATCTCAGGTATCTCAATATATTCAACATATAAAGCAAGTAAAAAAATGAAAATATTTGCTAGATACGATCAAACACAATCAAAAAGTGACTGGAATACTTCTAAAGACGGTTCAACAATAATAGCAGGAGTAGAATACTCTCCAATTAAAAACTTAAAGATTGCACCTAACTATCAATTATACAATCCTAAAACTGATGGTTCAGACAATAAATCATATGCTTACTTAAGTTTACAAATCGCATTTTAACAAAGACAAAAAAAAGAATAAGATGAAAAAAATATTTATAATATTAGCAATTGCAATTGCCCTTCTATCATGCGGTAATACAAGCAAAAACATAACATCAAAAACAGTAACTCTAACAGGTGCTGGTGCAACATTCCCTCTACCATTCTATAATCTTGCTTTTAAGAATTATTCAAAAAGCGAAGGATCATTAGTTACTTATGGCGGAATAGGTAGTGGAGGAGGAATAAGAAGTCTTAAAGATAAGATAGTAGATTTTGGAGCAACAGATGCTTACTTATCTGATAAAAAGATGAAAGCTATGCCTTTCCCAATTATTCATATTCCAACTTGCATGGGAGCTGTGGTTGTTGCGTTCAATATAGATGGAATAAAAGAATTAAGACTTAATCAAGAAATACTATCTTCTATCTTCTTAGGACATATTACAAAATGGAACGACACTAGAATTGCAGAAATGAATAATGGACTAAAACTTCCAGAACTTCCAATAACAGTAGTTTATCGTTCAGACGGTTCAGGGACAACATATGTTTTCACTAATTACTTAACTAAGATAAGTAAAGAATGGAGAGACAATATAGGTAGTGCTAAATCTATTCAATGGCCAGTAGGAATTGCTGCAAAAGGTAATCCAGGCGTTGCTGGAACAATATCTCAAACAAAAGGTTCAATTGGATATATAGGTTCAGAATATGCTTTCTCTTTAAACATCCCAACTGCAGCACTAGCTAATAAATCGGGTAACTTCATTAAAGCATCACTTGAAAGTATCTCAGCTGCAGCATCTGTAGAGATTCCAGCAGACACAAGAGTAATGCTTACTGACTCAGATGCTAAACAAGCATATCCAATATCTTGTTTTACATGGATCATTCTTTACAAAGAGCAATCATATGAAAACAGAACAATAGAAAGTGCTAAGGCATCTATCAAATTATTAAGCTGGATGTTAGACGACAAAGCACAATCATTAACAACAAAAGTTAATTACGCTCCTCTTCCTCTTAAAGCTAGAGCAGCAGCTAGAGAATTACTTAAAAAAGTAACTTTCGAAGGCAGAGTTATTGATATGAAATAGTAACCCACTTAAACATCTCTGATCTTCTTGCATTCTTTCATGTTTTACCCCAAACAGAAAGGTGCAAGAAAGATCATTTTAATCAAAAAGATGAAAGACAAAATATTTAAAATAGGATTAGTCGCAACATGTTTACTTATACTTTTCGTTATGGGAGGTATTGTATACACTTTAGTCAATGGCGCTATACCAACATTCTCTAAATACGGTTTAGAGTTTATATACTCATCCGAATGGAATCCCAATCCTAATAGTGAAAAATATGGAGCACTTTCTTTTATAGTTGGTACATTAATGACATCCTTCTTAGCACTATTATTATGTATACCACTATCATTCTCAATCTCTCTCTTTACAGGAGATTATTTTAAAGGCAAAAAGACAGCATCTATTATAGGTAGTTTAGTTGATTTATTAGCAGGCATACCCTCTATAGTGTATGGATTATGGGGATTCTACACTCTACGACCTCTAATAATAGAAATGGGATTCAACCAACAAGGTTTTGGAGTCTTTACCTCAGCCATCATTCTAACAATAATGATTATTCCTTACGCAACCTCATTAAGTAGTGAGTTTATAAAGATGGTACCAAACGATTTAAAAGAAGCAGCATTTGCATTAGGAGCAACAAAACTAGAGGTAATACAAAAAGTAAGTTTACCGGCAGCAGGTTCAGGCATATTCGCCTCTTATATATTAGCTTTAGGGAGAGCATTAGGAGAAACAATGGCCGTAACAATATTAATAGGAAACGTTAACAGAATACCTACATCTCTATTTGATTCAGGCAACACTATGGCCAGTGTAATAGCTAATCAATTTGGAGAAGCAGATGGTTTAAAACTAAGTTCATTAATTGCAATAGGATTATTACTCTTTCTTCTCACAGCTGTAATTAACGGTATTGGAAGATTAATTATGAAAAAACTAAGTCTATGACAGACAAATTAAAATATAGAGCAATAAAAGATAAGATCTTCTTCTATCTAGTATGCGCGCTCACATCTGTAGCACTAATTCCTTTGATTTCTATAATCTGGGAACTAGTAAAGAAAGGATACAAGCAAATAAACCTATCATTCTTCTTAGAAGTAGCACCAAGCACTCTAGACGCAATGTTAGCTAAGACTAATGGCGAAACTATTCCTGGAGGTATAGCAAATGGAATAGTAGGAACACTTATAATGGTTGGACTAGCATCATTAATAGCCATACCTATAGGATTATTAGCAGGTATACAACTAGCAGAGAATGCAAAAACAAAATTCTCTTCCATAGTACGATTCTCAACAGAATTACTAAATGGAATTCCATCTATAGTATTAGGAATGATAGCCTATGCATGGATTGTAAAGCCAATAACAAGTGGATATTCAGCTTTAGGAGGTAGTGTAGCCTTAGCAATAATGATGATTCCTCTTATTGTTCGTTCCACCGAAGAGAGTATAAAAATGTTACCAAGCTCTTTAAAAGAAGCATCTCTTGCGTTGGGAGCCTCATATTCAACAACCGTAATAAGAATAATATTACCATCTGCTATGGGTGGACTCTTTACAGGAATACTATTGGCAATATCAAGAGTAATGGGAGAAACAGCACCTTTAATACTTACCGCTCTTGGCTCATCAGTAATATCCTTAAATCTAGACAAAGCAAGTAGTGCTATTCCTCTTTTAATATGGGAATTCTACAACGATCCCTATTTAGTAGACATGATATGGAGTTCGTCTCTTTTTCTACTAATACTAATTCTTATATTTAACATTACAGCTAAAAAAATATCTAAAAAATGGGCGATTCAATAATAAATACAGAAGATACAGTATTAGAGCTTAAAGATCTATCAATTTCTTATACAAAAGGGAAATATGCTGTACAGAATGTAAATGCAAGAATAAAGCGAAATTCAATTACTGCAATAATGGGACCTTCAGGATGTGGTAAAAGTACTCTTCTACGTGCTATAAATAGAATGCATGATTTATATCCTGATATAGAAGTTAAAGGTTCTGTAAATATTAATAAAGAAGATATCTACAAGATGAATCCTATGTATGTACGAAAAAAGGCAGGCATGGTATTTCAACGACCAAACCCATTTCCATCAATGAGTATATACGATAATGTTATTGCAGGATACTCTCTAAATGGAATAAAACTAAAAAGAAAAGAAAAAGACGATATAGTTGAGAACTCTCTTAAGAATGTAGGTCTTTGGGAAGAAGTAAAAGACAATCTACATAAAAAAGGAGGTTTCTTATCTGGTGGACAGCAACAAAGATTATGCATAGCAAGATCTATAGCTCTTGAACCTGAGATCTTATTAATGGACGAACCAACATCGGCATTAGATCCAATAGCAACAGCTAAGATAGAAGAACTCCTTCTTGAATTGAAAGAGAAATTCACCATAGTTATTGTCACACACAACATGTCTCAAGCAGCTAGAATATCTGACTATTCTATGTTTATGTACTTAGGAGATTTGGTAGAATATGATCAAACTAAAAAAATGTTTACTAGTCCAAGCAATAAAAGAACAGAGCAATATCTAACTGGAAAATTTGGTTGATAAAACAAACTAAGCACCTTACTTAAATAAAAAACGATGAACACAAAAGACAAAGCCATACAAGACATACTTATTGATTTCTCAGGCCTTTCTACTATTATCTTCCAGCAACTAAAACATGTTGATTCTCTTCTTTCTAACAATATTCTAGAAGAAGATAAGATGCATTTTTTCAATATTATAGAAGAGAATGAAGAAAAGATAGATACCTACGAAAAAGAGATGAATGAGAAAATCATCAACACCATAGTACTTTATCATCCTCTTGCTGGAGAGCTAAGAAAACTTATCTCATATATAAGAATGGTTTCTAATCTCGAACGTATAGCTGATCTATCTCTTAACATAGCTTATTTCATAGACAAGATAGATAATCCAAACATTTTTAAAAGTTTTTATCCATCTCTTAGAGAAATGTTAGAAAGCACCAACGACATGATACAAAAAGCGCTTACCTCTTTTACTTGCAAGGATATAGAACTAGCACACAAAACTATAGATGCAGACTCAAAAGTGGATAAAATGCATGATAATCTTATTAATTCTTTACTTGATGAAAAAATAATAGAGAAAAATAAAGAAATATCTACTGTCAATTCATTAATTTGCATTAACAATATAAGTTCTAATCTAGAAAGGATAGCTGACAATGCCACAAACATAGCAGAAGCAGCAATTTACATGTTAGATGGAGAAGATGTAAGACATAAAAACAATTAAAAAATGAGTAAATACAAGATATTAATAGTAGACGACGAAGAAGATATTTGTGAAATTCTTAAGTTTAATCTTCAAGATAATGATACTGAAGTAAAAACTCTTCACTCTGCAGAGGAAGCACTACAAGAAAACATCAGCGAGTATGACATACTTTTATTAGATGTGATGATGGGTGGCTTATCAGGTTTTCAAATGGCAGACAAACTACGAAAAGATCTTGATATAGATATCCCTATAATCTTTATTACTGCCAAAGATTCTGAGAATGATATGCTTACAGGTTTTAATTTAGGAGGAGACGACTATATATCCAAACCATTCTCTGTAAAAGAGGTTTCAGCAAGAGTAAAAGCCGTTTTAAAAAGACAATCTCACAAAAGCAAAAGAGACGAGGAAGAAAAACAATATATAAACATAGAGGACATATGCATAAACACAGTTAAGAAAACACTCAAGATCAGCGACACACTCATAAAACTGACTAAAAAAGAATACGATATTCTTCTTCTTCTTATTTCTAAAAAAGGAAACCTACTATCACGAGAGGAGATTCTCGATAAAGTATGGAGCGAAGATAGTTATGTATCCTCTCGCACTGTTGATGTTCATATTACACGACTTCGAAAGAAATTAGAACAATATGGATCATATATACGCAATCGTTCTGGCTTTGGGTACTGTTTCTCTAAGGAAGAAGATTAAAACAAAGCCTAATATCAATTATAAAATCAAACAATAATGAAAAGATACATAACTTATAAAACTAAACTCTTTCTCTATTTTTTCATTCTCTTTGCAATATTCACCGCTAGTATTCTTAGCTTTCAATATAAAAGAGAAAAAGAATTCAAGATAGAGCAACTAGAATCGAAACTAAATCTTTACAACGAAATAATAAACTCTTTTATTGTAAGAGAAAATATCAATAGAGAAAATGCAGATCTCCTTAAATCAATAGAAAATGAACTACCCAATAAAAGTCTAAGAATAACTCTTATTGGCAAAAAAGGTGATGTTCTTTTTGATAATGATGTAAAAAACTCTATAAAAATGGAGAACCATTTATCACGACCAGAGATAATAAAATCTCTACATAAAGAATATGGAACAACCTTACGTTATTCCAAATCTATGAATAAAGATTATTATTACTATTCAAGATACTACGGCGATTACTATGTAAGAGTAGCTCTACCCTATAATATAGAGGTACAAAATCTCTTAAAAGCCGACAACCTTTTTATATATTTCTTAATACTAGTATTTACAATTGTCATATTCTCTTTAATATACATATCAGATAAATTAGGCAAATCTATATCAGCTCTTAAAGACTTTGCTATAAATGCAGATAATAACACTTACGACAAAAGTAAAAAAAGAAACTTTCCTGCTAATGAACTAGGCATAATCAGCAACAGAATAATAAGCATATACAACAGACTAAGTGCAACAAAAGAAGAACTAAGCAAAGAGAAAGAGAAACTTATTATGCACTTTCACAACTCAGAACACGGAATTGCCATCTTTAGTGCAGACAAGAAAAAGATCTTCGCTAATGCAAAGTTTATTCAATATGTAAATAACATTCTAGACACACCTACTGTAGAATTAAAAGAAATGTTTAAAGATGAAATATTTAAAGACTTGCTTCAGTTTATTGAAGAACAGAACACAGTAAAGAATATTCCTACAGAAACAGCAAGATATAAAAACACTTTGCATAAAAACTCTAAGCACTTCACTATTAAAAGTATAGTCTTTGAAGACAAGAGTTTTGAAATTTCCATAATAGATAGTACATACATAGAAAAGACAAGAATACTAAAACACCAAATGACATCCAATATTGCACATGAATTAAGAACTCCTGTAACAGCAATAAGAGGTTATCTTGAAACAATAAAAGAGAATCCTAATATAGATGAAGAAAATAAAAATCTATTCATAAATAGGTCTCACAAACAGATATTAAGGTTAAGTGAATTAATAAGCGACATCTCTCTAATATCTAAAACAGAAGAGGCATCAGATAAGTTTGAACTAGAGAAAACATCTATAAGAGAATGCCTTGACAATGTGCTAAACGACCTATTTCTTGTGATGAACATAGAAAATATTTCAACTAACATCAATATTTCTCATAATATTATTATTAATGGTAATAAAATTTTACTATCTTTGCTTTTGAGAAATCTGATAGACAACAGTCTTAAACATGTAGGTCAAGAAGTTGAAATCACTATAGACAATTATCATGAAGACGACAAATACTATTATTTCTCATATTCCGATAACGGAGAAGGAGTTGCAGAAGAACATCTTAACAGATTATTTGAACGTTTCTACAGAGCCGATACAGGAAGAACAAGAAAAGCTGGAGGAACAGGACTAGGACTAGCAATAGTAAAGAATTCAGTTCTATTTCACGGAGGTGAAATAACAGCAAAGAACAAACAAGGCGGAGGTCTTGAGTTCTTGTTTACACTTAAAAAGAATTAAAATAGATAATATCGTTTCCCCTTTATTATATAAACCACTATTATTTGTGAGATTGCATCCCTAGCAATCTCACATTTTTTTTGCCCTATATCATTATTAATAATTTAATACTACCTTTGTAGCTACAAAAAGAATAAAAATACTAGAAAATATAAGCAATGAAGTTTAGTGATTATAGGTTTGCACCTGAGATAAAAGAAAATTTAGAAAGTTTAGGATTCATAAGACCTACTGATATACAGTATAAGTCGATAACACCTATTCTTGCTGGCGAGGATTTACTTGCAATAGCACAAACTGGAACAGGTAAAACTGCCGCTTTCGTAATCCCAGTAGTAAATTCTATATTTTCGCATAAATTAAGAACTACTCGTAGAGATGGTATACAAGCAATTGTTATGGTACCTACTCGTGAGCTAGCAATACAGATTACTGAGGTATTCAACCAAATAGAGAAAAATACATTTGTAAAAACTATATGTGTACATGGAGGTGTAGACCAAGACATGCAAATAGACGAATTACATAGAGGTGCCGATATTCTAGTCGCAACACCAGGACGTATGTTCGATTTAGTAAGTCAAGGCCATCTAGACCTACATAGAATAAGAACACTCATTCTTGATGAGGCAGATAGGATGTTAGACTTAGGATTCTACCGTGACATACAAGATTTGCTTAAACATCTTCCAAAAAGAAGACAAACGCTTTTCTTCTCTGCAACAATAGACCAAAACATCAAGAAATTATCATACTCTCTTGTAAACTCAGCGGCTATACGTATACAGATATCTCCAAAAGATCCTGTATCTAAAAACGTAACACACTTTGTTTCTAAGGTACAGATGGACGACAAACGTTTCTTCTTAGAAAGATTGATTAACGAGCATAAAGAATCAAAGATTCTTGTATTTGTCCGTACAAAAGTAAGAGCAGAGCGTATTTGCAAAGCAATGGGCAGAGTTGGCATAGAATCTGTTACTCTTCATGGAGACAAAGAACAAGCAGACAGACTAAAGGTACTTGAATCATTTAAAAACGATGAAGTTAAGATTCTTATTGCTACTGACATAAGTGCCAGAGGTATAGATATTAACGGTATCGAATATGTAGTAAATTACGATTTACCAGATGTAGCCGACAATTACGTACATAGAATTGGTCGTACAGGTCGTGGTCGTTCTAAAGGTATAGCTGTTTCTTTCTGTGCTGCAGAAGAAGAAGATATGCTTAAAGAAATAGAGGATTATATTGGAGGAGAGATTCCTCGTATACAATTCACTAAGAATGATTATTCTGAGACTATAGACTTCTCACAAGAGAGTGCTAAGAGTGTAATGAATCTTATAGAAGAGAATGAAAATTTTCAAGAAGATTTAAAAAAGAAAAAAGCACAAACAAAGCAAAAGTCAAAAGATAGATCGAAAGATAAAATTAAAAACAAACAGGCTAATAAGACTAAAGAAAAGCCAAAGGAAAAAGCTAAAAGAAAAGATAAAGGAAAGAGAAAGAAATAAACTTCCCTTAAAAAGATAATGAGTTATAAATTATGTGATGCCTTAAAAGCAAAACTTAATTTATAACTCATTTTTATATTAGACCATTCTATTTAATTGTTTTTACTCTTAAGTATCTAATAATTATTAGATACACAACAGCAAGTAATGAAGTATAGATAATCAAACCATAAGTTGCAAATAATATATAATAATGAGCAACTCCCACCATACTTAAAAAAGCTATAATAGCAAACATCTTAACTCCCATACTAATCTTATCAGAATCACCTTTAGCCAAAGAAAGAGGAAATCTAGAAGTCCCTATTAATAGCATTAACATACATATAATATTAACGATAAAGAATACCGTCACAACATTAAATACATATGTAAAACCCCATATATATCCAATAAAGACAGAGCACAACAACATAGGAACAAGTAGAAAATTATAGTTCAAAACCTTTAATGCAGAAGTCATAATCAAACCCTTTTTCTTTAAAGGAGATACTCTATACAAATCGGATAACTTACCGTAATCCCCTATATGAAAAGAAAAAACAGAAGTTATAAATACAATAGACGAGAAATACAGCGCAAAAAGGAATAATGAAACATCAGTACTTTCAGACAAAGGAGCCTTAGAAGTCTCTTTTACAATTCTAATAATAGGCATAACCAAACTATAAGCAATAGCAGGATAAACAGCCATCTTAAAATTCTTATCTCTTGATAATAGTTTCTTATACAGTACAAATAATTCTCTCTCTATCTTGTTTACAGCAAAAAACTTAATATAAAAATTAGTTAATGTAAATTTACTTTTAATCTTCTCAGTCTTCTTCTCCTTATGATCGAAACGAATAAGCTCTGTTTTAAATATCTTAGATAAATATTTATATGAAAAAACAGATAATACACAAGGAAGTATAACAGCCAAAGCAGGAAATAGTTTAGCAAAAACAGGAATCTCCACACCACCAAGTATATCTAAAATAGATAAAAACCAATAAGAAGGCACAAAAACAGACCACCATTCATAAGAAAAGCTTAATTGTGAAAGATCCGTTAAATCGAATAACTCTATGCTCAAATAATAAGTAGCAATAAGAATCATAGACATAGCTATCTGCACATAATTAATTATATTCTTAAGACGTTCTGCACCGCAAAACTTAAATAAAAGAACATAAAGAAATAATGCTAAAGAAATGGAGCTAATTATTGTCAATACACATGAAATAATAAAGCCTAAGCCCACCAACACACCTTTTGATACAATAACATATATCAAATAAGGAAATGCAATAGTGAGGCCTGAAAACAATGCAACAGCAAGAATATATATCAACCTACCAGCAAACACCGTTTGACTGCTAATGGGATGATGAAATAAGATATCATTACCCTTAGTATCTAATAATATAATTGCATACTCAGACAGAAACTCCGCTATCAGAGTAAACATTATTACTAAAAAGAAGAGAGCAGTAGCTAAATTAAAATCAGCCATTCGGGAAAACATAAATACTAGAAAAGATCCAATTAATAAGGAAGCCCAAAACTGTTTCGCCCAACGAGAAGAAGAAGTAGAGTTAGTAGAATTCTTCTTATCCACCCTATTATTAGCAACATATAGTAATCTAAGATATTCTTTAAGATGTGTTTTATTTAATTGCATATAAAGCTATTTATAAGATTCAACAAATTTAGAAGCTCTCTCTTTTTGTTGTGTATTTCCTGTAAGCTTAGAAAATAGTGACTCTAGAGAATCAACCCCCTCCTGCTCAAACAAATCTTTACACTCACCCTGAGCTATAATCTCACCGTCATTAATCATCACAATCTCATCCGACATCTTCTCCACAACATCCATTAAATGAGAACAATAAAACACCGTCTTTCCCTCCCACACAAGTCTATTAATTAACTCCTTAACAAGAATAACAGAGTTAGCATCTAAACCAGAAAGAGGTTCATCCATAAAGATAAGCTCAGGACTATGCAACAAACCAGATATAATTAAAATCTTCTGCTTCATCCCCTTAGAGAAAGTATTTATTCTTTGGTGAGCATGAGAAGCCATATCAAAAAACTCAAGGAAAGAACTAATCTTCTTAAGCGCCTCTTCAGTAGGAATATCGTGAATAGTAGCTATAAACGACAAAAACTCTATAGGAGTTAAGGTATCATAAAGAGCCCCATTCTCAGGAATATACCCTATACGTCTTTTTATCTCTAAAGAATCTGCTTTTACAGGTTCGCCAAAAATCTCTATCTCGCCTTTGTACCCCTCAAGAATACCGCATAGAATCTTCACTGTTGTTGACTTACCAGCTCCATTAGGACCAATGTAACCTATTACCTTACCTTTTTTTATATCTAGACTAATATTTTTCAGTACATTATTTATCTTCTTTCCACTCTTAAAAGATTTAGAAAGATTTTTTATTGAGACTATAGTATCCATATTTTTTTGTTATTTTTATTATAGAATCCTAATATATATAAATATTCAATAACAGATTTAACCAAATACAATTTTATGAATACTTTAAGTTTTAAGGCAGGCGAAATACCAGGAGAAGGTAAATATAGATGTAGAATGTGCGGACATATAGTTTATTTAGACGAAGGAGAAGAATTACCATTTTGTCCTAAATGCAGTGATGTTGTCTGGATAAAAGTAGTTCAGACATCTAGTTTCTAATCAACTAATAAATATAAAACAAGCCAGTAGTTATCTAAAATATTCACAAATAGATAATTACTGGCCATCTTATAGAACTACCAACACACTAACCACTTATTATAAAAGAAGTTAAAACGACATGAACTATCAATATGTTTATTATCTTTGCACCAATCCAACTAAAAAAAGTCAGTATGAAAAAATACTTATTTATATTATTTATTACACTATTAATATCATGCTCAAAAAACAATGAACCTGCAAGGCTAATGTATGATATAACATACACAGTAACAACTTCAAATGGCTCTAGCATAAACAAAATAGAATACATGAATGGAAAAGCAGAACTAATCAAATTAAGCAATGTAAGCTCGCCATGGACAATAAATATTAGAGTCAGAGCAGGACTTGCATTAGAAGCAGCTGCCTATAATGATATACCTTATAATAGTTCATTAAGTATTCACGCAGCTTGGACTCCTGAAGGTGGCTTTAAAAATCAAGAATCTGAAAGAATGCCTAACGACACTCCTAACTCAAAAATCCTAAATGGAAAAGTTGAGATATCTGGAAGAACTTTAGCTGATTAACAGTGTAATGCCTTATTATATTCTTCCTTTTCTACAATTCAAGATATAAAAAAGACTCTGAAATGATATAACTATATTAAATATAGTTAATATTTCTGGCCTATATACTTTTCCACTAAAATACATAACAAGAGTAGGAACAATAGATATAGAAACTAAGATATACATTATTTGTATCATAGATTTATATCTACTATCCTTATAAATAGTGGTTCTTACTGCTTGAGTAAAAAGTCCAAACAAAACAATAGAGAATCCTAATTCCATAAATAAATCGTAGTCAGAGAAAAGAGAATATGCATCTATAACAATCCATATTACAAATAATAATAAGATAAGACAATCGTAAATTAAATGTTTTTTTCTAGACATCATTCTTTTCTTTTAGTTCAGTCATTAAATTTAATAAAAATATTATTATCACAACAATAGATACATATTTTTTTAGGATCAAATCTTCAAATACCCCATACGCTCATCAAGTTCCTTCCAATTAGGGATATATTTAGAAAGCTCAGCCCAAAACTCCTTAGAGTGATTCTTAATCTTAGTATGAACCAATTCATGCACAATAAGATAATCAATCAAAGGCCAAGGCAATTTAACAGCAATAATAATTATATGCATTAAGATATAAAATAGAAGATAGATAAACTTTTATATGTAAAAACATATAATTTATATATATTTACAATATATATATGCAATAGCATATAATACGAACAAAATACAACCTTTTATATGTAAAAACGTATAATTCATATACATTCACACAAAATATATGCAATAACATATAATGAAGAAGATAGATAAATTTTTAAAAGAGAAAAGAAAAGAGGTAAATCTAACGCAAGAAGAGTTTGCTGAAAAAACTGGTGTAGCACTAACTGTAATAAGGAAAATAGAACAAGGAAAAACAAATCTTAATATGGATAAAGTAAATCAAGTTCTTATGATGTTTGGTCACACATTAGTATGTACAGATTTTAGAGATGTTGAAGAATAAATAATACGCTAAAATGAGACAAGCAGAAATATATTACAACAATAATAAAGCAGGAGTATTAATAGAAACAAATGATGGGATCTACACTTTTCAGTACAATGCTGAATATATTATAGAACATCCAAACGATTTTATTACTTTCTCTATGCCTGTAAAAGAGACTGTTTATAAAGACAAAAGATTATTTGCATTCTTCGAAGGATTAATACCAGAAGGATGGCTTCTTAATATAGCGACTAAAAACTGGAAGATAAATCCAAATGACAGAATGGGACTATTAATAAGCTGTTGCAGCGATTGTATTGGAGCTGTAAGTGTTAAACCAATAAGCAATGACGATGAATAAGAAATGTCTATATTGTTATAAAGAAATTTCAGAAGAAAACAACTTCTCCAATTTTCATTATAAATGCAGCAAAGAATTCTTTGGAGAGAAAGAACCACCTAGTATTGAATATACACTTAATAAAATGGAAGAACTAGCTAAAGAAGTTGTGGCTAGAAGTATTGCAGTTACAGGAGTCCAACCAAAATTATCTATGTCTGTATTTTCAGAGAATAAAGAAAACAGACTAACAATAGTTGGGGCATTAGGGGGCAAATATATATTTAAACCACCTAATAAAGAATTTAGAGAGATGCCTGCAAATGAGCATATAACTATGAGACTAGCTGAAAAATATGGTATTTCAACTGTACCTTCTAGTCTTATTAAACTTAAATCAGGAGAATTATCATATATAACCAAACGTATAGACAGAAACGGTTCAGATCAAAAGATACACATGCTAGATATGTTTCAAATACTAGAAGCATTTGACAAATATAAAGGTTCTATGGAAAAAATAGGAAAAGCGTTATCCAGCTTCTCCTCTCATAGAGGATTAGATAAAATAAGATTATTTGAGATTACTCTTTTTAGTTTTCTAACAGGAAATAACGATATGCATCTAAAGAATTTCTCTATGATTAATTTTAACGATAGCTGGCAACTCTCTCCAGCCTACGATTTACTAAATGTTGCTATAATAAATCCCAAAGACAAAGAGGAACTTGCTCTAACACTAGAGGGCAAAAAGAAAAACTTTAATAAGGCTCACTTCATTAAGTTTGGAGAGAATTTAGGACTTGGAGAAAAACAGATTAAAAGTACATTTAAGAAGTTTAGTAAAAATAAAGCAAAGGCTATTGAAATGATTAGAAATTCTTTTCTTTCAAAAGAACTACAGAAAGAATACACTTCTTTACTTGAAGAAAGATATTCACGTATAGAATAATATTTAAATGAGTTAATTCAGTTGTCATAATTTTCAAGACAACTGAATTAATCTCAAGCCAAATATCATTAATTATCAACTATAACTCACTGCTAATCTTTTTGTATTAATCCACAACAGCAGCATTATGCATGAATTCTTTTATCAAAGAATTAAAATCAACTCCTAGTTCTAATAAAGCTTCATTATAACTCGCAAACATTAACAAATGCATATCTTCATGATTTTCAAACTCTCTATTAATTATTGCATATGTAAATAAATATGATTGATCATTACTATGTCCTTTTATAAGATTTAAAATTGCTTTCTTAGTTTCTTCTTTAAACTCATCTTTAGACATCAAACCTTCAATAGCAATCTGTTTAAAAAAACGAATTAAAACGTTTATTGTATCAACAGATGGATTAAGAAGTAATCTCATATTAGCAAAGCAATGAGAATATTGATTAGATTGCCCATTTAGTTTTCTTTTGTATTCACTAAGCAAATTATCTAAAGATATTAGATTTCCAATATACCTGTTTTTTATAAACTCTAAACTACAATAATCAGGATCAATATGTCTTAAATAATACTCAGAGCTTGCGATTTTGCCACTCTTTATATCAAAAAACTTAAAGTAGATACTATCATCAGATACTAATATACGATCTGTATAATTTCAGAAGCTCTTTGTATATCCTTATTAACTGTCACTTGATATGTATTATACTTATCAAGCGATATTACCGCTGCAAAACTAATTGCAAAAGATGTTAATCGTTCCATATGATTATTAATCTTATAAAGATCTTCATTACCTCTTTTTCAAGGTCATAGCTTGAAATGAAAGGTATTGATAAATTCCATCTCTTAAGATGTAGAATTTCATATATTTTAGAATTGTCTCAGATAGGTGTAAGACTTGTAAATAATAACAATGAATCTATTATATAAATTCCTATGTTTTATAATTACCAACCAATGAATATAACTTTTTATCTATTCCTTGCGGACATTGAATTGAAAGAATTTCAAACTCATTATTATGATCTCTCAGATAATCAACATAACCATGTACTCCTGTTTCTGGAATTAATTTTTTAATTAATTCATAGTAAGAATGTTGTCCTTCAATTATGTATATTGATTCATTAACTTTAGATACTTCTATATTAAAATCAGGATGAGTAATATCAGAAACATCATCCATATGAAACTCTTTCTTTTTCTTCACATAAATTGATTGAATCGGATTATTACTTTCCTTATCTCTTTCATCTGTAAAATAAAAAGGAGTAAAATTATTAAAATTAGAATTAGAAGCTCTTATATCATGCAATTCCAATAAATGATAAAATTCATTTATCTGCGGTAATTCTTCACTCCACTTCAAAGTATTTCTCTTAAAAGATTCTTTATCATTGAAAACTTTAAATATTGCTGAACTATATGAAAAGCCAGGTTCATAACCTAAAATAACAGATTGCAAATAAAATTCAAAAATATGCCTTTCACTACAAATACACTTACTAAATCCAACATCTTTATCTTCTACTCCGAGTTCACAATCAAATATTTTACTTATAAATACAAGAGAATTAATATCAAACATGTTGTCACGTTTAATAAATGTTTTTGTCAAAGAAATCAGATTTTCCTTTAATTTAACATCATCTAATCCTAGATAGATAATAGATTTATCTTTACTGTATTTATCTGGGTAAGCATCTTTAAAAGGATATACAGCATCTAATAAACCTAGTAAAGTTCTAATTCTGAATTCAATATCAAACTTTTTATTATTCCATAATTCATCAACAAAGTAATTACTATAATCCTCAACCGAATTATTAAATATCTTTTTTAGAACAGGTTCTTGATCATAAATTAAAGGTTTTAATACATGTATTAAAGATACGTCACCAATAAAATTACAAACTTTAATTATATTTTTAATAATCTGTCTATTGTAAATTGATTTGTCAATTGACAACAACTTATTATATATTTGCTTTTTCTTTTCTTCTTTTTTATATGTACTTTTTATTAATTTATCAATATAATCTTGGAAGATATTTAACTGTATCTTTGTCTCAAACTCTACATTAGATATATCATCGTTTCGTAAAACCAACTCAAAAAACAAATGAGTCTTTTCAATATTAAGAATTGATAATTCCTTAGAGATAGCAGAGCTAAACAACATACAACTTCCAAGATCAAAATTCTTATCATCAAAAGGATCCTTAGGTATCTCCTTTCCAATAAATATATACTTGAAAATCTCACAAAAAAGATCTTTTCTTTTATCTTCTATATCAGATTGTGAAATAATGTTTTCTGGACACTCCTTGTCATTATCTTTTTTACGCAAGATTATTTTATTATATCTTTGAGAACCTTTAAGATAAGATTTTTCAGTATCAAATATGCTAGAAAAATTATCATAAATATAACGAACCTCAGTTGGATAATTCCTATTCATCAAGGTAAAATGAAGCAAATCTATATAATCAACATCTTCTGACAACAATTCAATATTCACACAAAAATTATTACATAATACTTTTACATCTCTATAGTTAAATACAAATCGAACAAGCATAGTTTGACTCAAAACACTTTCTTGCATTGCTTTTTCTAATCTTGTATTTAAAGAAAATTTGCTAAGTACTTGTTGTGAAAAAGCCTTTATCAAATCTTCTTTTCTGTTAGGAGGAATATATAACTCATATTGGAAATACTTATCTAAATATTCTATTGGTTTATCTATTGTCTTAATTACATAATCTTTATCAAAAGCAACAACAAATATAACATTAGGGAAATTTACAGTATTTCGAATAATTCTTAGTAATTCTATAATCTCTTCATTATTCAATCTATCCACATCATCTATGATTATCAATATCTGTATATCTAGTTCGCAAAATATATCTCTTAAGTCTTCATATAGTTTATATGATGTTTTATTTTGAAAGAATAAATTATCTGACTTAAGGAGGCCTTGAAAGCTTTTTGTTCCATTCATACCAACTTCTAATAGTTTTGCTGCATACGATAAAATCGTTTGACTTAATCTTCCATCATATTTTCTTAAATGAAAAGCAAGTAATCCAAGAAACTCATTTAATATTTGAGATGAACCCTGATTATGAGCAGGATAGAAATTCACTACCTCAATTGTGTTTTTGTCTGCCTCTTTCTTATAGTCTTCAAGGAAATGACTAATAAAACTAGTTTTCCCATTTCCCCAAGGGCCAATAATTCCTATACTAAAAGAATTCTTGAATTTCTGTTTTAAAAGCTTTGAAACAAGAATTTTAGATATATGTGAGTATTTATCACTAGAGCTCTCAATACTAGTATCTTCTTCAAAAAACAAAGAATTTTCTTCAAGAGAATTACTACCAAGAATTTCTAAATTATATTCATATTTCTCATTTATATATTCTATTATTTTTCTTTTAGTTGTAAACAATCTCTTAACCGTAGATCTATACTTCAAATAATATTTCTTTACTATAAAGAATTTCTTTAAAGACATTATATTGGGGAATAAAATCATTGTAAAAGCCAATATTGATCTTATACAAGATTTAATTATATTATACACACATAATGTGAGCGAATAAATTGGAAATAATAAACTTACAGAAATAACGTCAACTAGTTTAATACTAAATATTAAACTATACCATTTTCCATTTATTCTTGATTGCTCAAAAAAGTAATGCCAAGTCCATGAAATAGTAGGTATATTAAAAAAAGATTCAAATGGTTTTAGCAGTTCTTGATGACAAGACAATATATATAATGACATTATAAAAGAAAAAATCCATTTCTGAAAAAAGGATGTTCTATATCTATTTATAATCATATTTATCTGAAGTGGTATCAATATTACACCGATAAAAACGAATAATAAACTTATAGAATTATTCCATTCAATTTTTGATAATATATACTTTATTGGATAATCTCTAAACAGTCTAAAAATAATTGATGCTCCACCAACAATCACAAATATCGTTACTAATACAATTAGTAACTTTTTATTTCTTTTCATAAATGTTATTATTTTATTGAGATTATTGTTTAAATAAATCAAACATTATATAAGAACTTTAATTATCTTATAATAACTTTAATATTGTTGTATTCTATTGAAATGCGAAGTTATCATTTATTGATGAAAGAAAGGATCTTAAATTACAGTATAACTTATAAAAATTGCACAAAAAAAATAGCCTGAGAAAAACTCAAGCTATTTTTATATTTATACAGTTTATAATAAATTCCTTATTATAAAGCTGGAGTACCTTCGCAGTTAGAAACAACTGCATCTATTTGTACTAAAGCATCCATTGCGACAACTGAAACACCAACAACTGTTCTTGCAGGAAGATCTCCTTTGAAGAATGTTGTGTATATTTCGTTCACAGCATCAAGATCTGAGATATTTTTAAGTTGGATGTTTATTTTAACTATATCATCCATTACGTGATCAACACTTTCAATAATTGCCTTGATATTCTTAAGACATTGTTCAGCCTGCTCTTTTACTCCACCTTCTACAATTACAGAAGTTTTTGCATCTAGAGGTAATTGAGCTGAGATATGATTATAATGAGAAAAAGCTACAGTATGTGAATATGAAGCTTTTGGTGCATTTTCTGTATTACTTGCTTCAATAACAAGTAAACGAGTATCCTCAGGAAGTTGAGGAGCTGTACCATCACCATGTGCTATAACAGTATCAATTTGTACTAAAGCATCCATAGGTAAAGCTGAAGCATTAGCTATTGTACGTGTAGGAACGTAGTTTGGGAAGAATTTAGCACAAACTTCGTTTACAACTTCTACATCAGAAATATCTTTAAGGAATATAGTTGTTTTAACTACATCATCCATAACGTGAGATATACTCTCTAAAATTGCTTTAACGTTATTTAAACACTGCTCAGTTTGCTCTTTTATTCCGCCTTCTACAAGCTCACCCGATTTAGGATCTATAGGTAATTGAGCTGAAAGATTGTTATAATGAGAAAATGCTACAGTTTGTTTAGATAAAGAACTTTTTGGAGCATTTTTAGTGTTTCTTGAAACTTTTATAAGAGGACAAGAAGCTTGTGGAGCTGTTCCTTCTCCGTTTGAGATAAGTACCTCAATTTGTACTAAAGCATTATCCATAGGTAAAGCCGCAACTTCAACTACAGTACGTGTAGGACGTACACCTGCGAAGAATTCTGTATAGACTTCGTTTAAAGCGTCAACATCTGAAATATTCTTAAGGAATACACCTATCTTAACAACATCGTCCATATTATGGTCTATGCTTTCTACTATTGCCTTAATATTTGCTAAGCATTGTTTTGCTTGCTCTTTAATACCACCTACTACCATTTCACCAGATTTAGGATCTATAGGTAATTGAGCTGAAATATTATTGTAATGAGAAAATGCTACAGTCTGTGAATATGGACCTAAATCATTTGGTGCATTTGAAGTATTTCTTGTGTTTTTTATTATATCGTGACTCATCTTAATTTTTGTTTTTAGTTGTGACTACTTGTATTTTTTACGAAAAACAAACATAGGTAAAAAATTATGATATTATCTAATCCTAAAATTATTTTACAAAAAAAAGGTAAGTAATTATAAGTTATTTCTCAAAACTTCTAATTACTTACTCTTTCTTATCTCATATTTTTATTTGCTCATTTAAAATCAAAATATTTAAATAAAATAGTAGCCAAATAAAACAAAAGATGTAACACTCCTTCATTAGAATTCTCAGATGAAAATACAGAATATTCATTCATCATATACAATATATTAAGATTATGATCTTTATCTAATACAGAATTAGCATCTATATTGCTTTTTTTAATTTATGTATGAAGTTATCATTTATTGATGAAAGAATTTATACAAACATATAATCTAAATAATAATTTGTACTTTTGTAGAATATATATGTCACAAAACAACTACATAAAAGAGATAGTCAAGTATAGTCTTGAAAACAAGCAAGAAAAATTGTTACTTGCCTTGAATGAGCTTATTACGTATTCTCAACAAACCAAAAAAGTAAACTTTGCTCTTCAATTACAATCTATATTAAAAGAGGGATTAAAATATCAACAGACAAAGGGTTTAGCAAAAGTAGGTTCTACTAAGTTCCTTTTAAAAGAAGAAGAAAAGGTAATAGATAATCTGATTATTGAGAAGCTTACTTCAGACTACAATCTTGATAATATAGTATGTCATAAGAATATAAAAGAGGAATTAGACTTCTTTATAAAAGAACATCAAAGTATTAATATACTTAGAAACTACGATTTGCCTGTTAGTAATAAGATTCTCTTTCACGGACCATCAGGCTGTGGTAAAACTCTTGCCTCATATGTTCTTGCGGGGGAATTAGAGAAATTAATGTTAGTTATAAATTTAGGTGCTATTGTATCTTCTAAATTAGGAGAAACAAGTAAAAATTTATCTGCTATCTTCAAAAAAGCAGCAAGTGAAGACTGTATTATTTTCCTTGACGAGTTCGATTCAATAGGTAAACTTAGAGACTATAGTCAAGACCATGGCGAAATGAAAAGAGTAGTAAATACTATATTACAACTCTTTGACTATTTACCACAGAATACAATTGTTATTGCAGCAACCAATCAAGTAGATATGATTGATGATGCCTTATTAAGACGATTTGATGTTAAGTTAAATTTAGATCTACCTAGCAAACTAGAAATAAGAGAGTTAGTTAAACTTAGTCTGAAGAAATCACCATTCAAGATTTCTGATAAAAAAAGACTAAGCCAAATAATATCTTTACTTAAAGGCTGTTCTTTTTATGAAGTACAGAAAACTCTTGTTTCTGCTATAAAAAGAACATTGTTCAATCAGGTAGATAAAGAGAATACTAGCTATGAGATTGACCTAGATATATGGGAAACATTAATAAAGAACGAAAAATACTAAAGATTTATATCTAGTTCAGCTTCTAGGTCAAGCATAGATTCCAGATTATTTACTGCCTCTAATTCATCATATAAATCCTCTAGCACCTCATTTTTAAGAGGACACTGCTCTATATTTATTGCTATGCTAAAATTAATTGGTATATCCCTGTATTTAGTTTTATCTTGATCAGCTAACAATTTATGAAAAGCTGAGTTTACTGCTATTTTTAAACAATTATTTTCTTCTATAATCTTGTTCTTAGCAATGTTTACATGTATCTTTTGAGTATTACTAACTAGACGAGCTTTAAAATAATAATCCTGAGACCAAGCATCATTAGAAGCAATCTTTATATCTTTAGAATTAGCTCCATTAATTTTTAATTCTCCATTGTCACTATCTAATGGTAGGTTATTACAGATAAGAACAGCCAAATGTATAGGACAATACAGAAATTGATTATTAGTAATTGGTAAAAAGTTAAAACACAGAGTAGCCGAGATTTTCAATAAAGCATTCTTCCTCTTTGCATTATTTAGATATTCAGGAAGCCTCAACTCAAAAGATTTAATATCTCCAATTATAATACTATCCTCCAACAATAAGCTAAGCTGATTCTCGTCTGAATACAATAATCTATATTCATCAGGAATACCTAATCCCACTATTCTATGTAAAGAATTCTTTGAAAGCATAGAAAAACTATTTCCTAAGTCTGGTAATCTAGCCGAATTTAGAATCAAAGCTTTTACCGACTGCATGTTCATATTAGGATATAATCTTAAAAGTTTAGCAGCAAGATTTGCAGCTAAAGGTGCAGAAAAACTAGTACCTATACACCTATAAGTTCTTTCTCTTAAATCAGATGATAAACATTCTATAGATAATTTGCCCCCTGCCACAAAACCACCATATTCACAAGTTTCATAATCACCTCCAGGCAATAATATATCAGGCTTAGAAAGATGTTTACTCTTATATTTTGCTAAATCCTGATTGTCGAAATCATAATTAAATTTACGAGAGTATATGGCAGGGAAATTTTTAAGTCCACTACGCCTAATGTCATCATTAAGGTTCTCGTAATTGTCAGAAATAGCCCCAACAGTGATATTATTCATACTCTCAGCAGGTGATGCAATATTTGCATATTCATTTTTAAAGAATACTGGATATGAAGATTCATCATTAACATCATTTGTATTACTAGTAGAAATAAATATAAGTAGATCTAGCTCATAAGCTAACTTATCTAAAGCGATTGCATAAGAAGAAAATTCTTGATTATCTTTTAATGGAAACATTGTATAAGCTACAGTAAGAGTAAATATCCTTACTCCTTTTTCAATATAAGCTTTTCTAATAAGCTCAACTATTCTAGATTGAGAAATAGCAAAATTATCTTCATTCAGTATCTTCATAGATAATATCCTTGCATCAGCCTCTACTTCTCCTCGGTAATCAGGTATTAAACTTTTTCCCAAAGAAGCAAAACAGGCCACTGCCGTTGCATGATCAACATTATCAAAGAATACTCCAGTTTCTGTTAAATCATATTCATCAGCATCTTCATCTGCAATAAGAATACTAGCAAGAGGAGTTTGATTAGAAACACCTGAATCGACTACTCCAATAATGGGCAGATCTTCATCGCTATTAGTAATATTAAAACCAAAATTTCTTAAAGGTTGATTAAATAAATTTGTCCTTATTATAGCACCAGAACCAGAACATGTAGCATATATAATATCAAAATTATTAAGTACATCATTCATCAAAATCTCAGAAAAATCATAAACCTCAAGATTTTCCTCATTAAATAGATATTCTATATTACGCTCTTTAAGATATACTTCTAATAATTCTTTTTGTGGATTTATTAATGAATCATCTCTTAACAAATGATTAATAAGACTAAAATGCACAACAGCATAATCATTAACAGACCTAATCATATCAGTAGATGAATAAAGCTTAAATGAACGAAGAAATCTAATATTCTTGTTAAAATCAAGATCTTTAATTTGTTCTGTATTTTCTATAAAAATTTGGATATTTTGAAAGTAATATGCAAACTTAATAGTATCATCTATTATAAATAATCCTTTTCTATTAAAATAAGATAAATGCACTAATGCCAAACCAAACTGATTTAAATATGTTTCCTCATACTTTGGTTGATCAAAGTAATCTTGAAACTCCAATTCTATCATATCGAAATGAGTTTGAATTGATAAAGTTCTATGTTCTACTCTGTAAGCTTTAGATTTTCTAAAGTCTTTAATACATTTAGAGAAAACATTAGCCATAGGTTTATAATCAGGCTCTTCATCATCTTTATTTTTGGATGAACCTCCTCCTTTGCGTTGTTTAAATATAATAACTCCTTCTGAAGGATTTCTAAAATATAAATGTGGCTTCCTAGGCATTTTAATAAATTTTAACTTTCATACAAGTTATGAAAAAAACTTATCTCTTAGATAATTAACACAAAGAAACTATTGTATTAAAATCAGTCTAGTCACATTTTACAAATAATATCAAATCAAGACAAAAAGCAACTAAATTCAAGGCAAAGACCTATCAAATATGGTTCAACTATGTATGAACTATGTATCAACTCCTATTGAACTATATATCAAGTACCTTCAGCATAGGTTCTTCCTTGCATCTTCCTAGGTTCTTCCTTGCTTCTTCCTAGGTTTATGTAAGCTAGGAAGAACAAATAAAGATGCATAAAAACTTGAATGCAGAAGATACTTATCATATATTTGATAGATAGTACATAAGTAATTGATAAGAACTCGCTCCCTATTTGACACTAATTTGATACCTCTTAAGGCTTAATTTAATATTAATGCCCCTTATCGAACGAATTCGCTAAAACTTTTAAACAATGAGAACTAAAACAAACATGGCTTCTCTTTTAAGTGGAAGCTTACAGAATGGGTATTATCTTGCCCATCAAAACGGTAAATTATTTTTAAAGAAAAGACCTAAAAAGAAAAACAAAGAGGAATGGTCTGATAAACAACAGATAATGCAAACTAGAATGAGTTGTATGTCTAAGTTCGCAAGTCATAATCTTCATAATCTTATTCGTCCTATATGGAATACCTATAAACTTAATGGCATAAGCGGTTATCCTCTTTTTATAAAGAGCAATAAACAGGCTTTTGCAGCTAATGGAAAGATATTCGACTATTCGCTTTTAATGGTTAGCATAGGAAGTCTACCACTTGCATATAATGCAAGTATTAATATTCAAAAGGATAGCAATAAGTTTACTGTAAAATGGGAATGTGATGAGTTTGCTGTTCATTCAAGTCTTTTCGATTTCTTCTCATATGCTCTTATAGATAAGAGTAATAAAATTCATGTCTTCCATACAGATACATATAGAGAGAGCAAAGAGATAAATTTAGAATCTAATAAAAAACTAGAGAATGGCGATTGTGTCTATGTTTTCTTTTCTTCAAAACAGAGAGATAAGTTCTCTAATAGCCTTGCTCTTAAAGTTAAATTTTAAATAAGAAGATTATGGCAATATTAGATAATGGAATTCAAGGTAAGATTAGAGGCAAGATAGGAAATAATATAACCTATGTGAGAAGAGGAACTAACTGTGTAAAATCAAGCGCTCATCATTTTAAATATAGAAATTCTGAGAAACAAAAAATAAATGCTCAACAGTTAAAAGGTATTATGAGAGTCATTCAATCTATGAAAACAATGATAATACAGCCTAGTTGGAATAAACATTCTATGGATATAAGTGGAGCTAATTTGTTTATGAAAATTAACTATGATGCTTTTAATGAAAAGGGTTTGATAGGAGATTTCTCTAAGTTTCAATTGACTATAGGTGACCTTACTATACCAGAGAATATAAAGATAGAGAAGAGAGATAATAAAGTTCTTTTTTCATGGGATTTTGATAAGATTTTATCTTCAGGAATGCCTGATGATATAGCTTGCATTTTTGTATTATATGAGAGTGATTTCCCTCAGCTTG
>JBATVL010000072.1:0-26976 GCA_049671745.1 Marinifilaceae bacterium | reverse complement strand
GGAACCACCTCTTCCCATTCCGAACAGAGAAGTTAAGCACAAGCACGCCGATGGTACTGCAGAGATGTGGGAGAGTAGGTAGATGCCGACATTCAAAAGAGCTGTGATTTTATCATGGCTCTTTTTTACCTAATTCTTAAATATCTTCTTTTCATTTAACTCATTCTAACCTAGTTGTTTTCTCTTTTTTGGGGTGAATCTTTTTATATTTGTAAAATAAAGAGTAGCTAACTATAAGATTTCAAAATCATTAACAATAGTTTCTTCGGCTCTATATTATTTTTAGTGGGTAAAGGAAAAACCATCCTAGCCTGCATGGAGAACAGTAAATAAATATTCAGTAAGCATTAGGTCTAGTATCGTCTTGGACAGTATAATCTATCTCTTTTTAAGAGACAGAAGCAGGTAAGGCACTACATATATATTTATCTTTCACAAAAGAAAGTAAATTTAAAGGAGATGATAAAATAGATGATGCTGCTAATGACACTGTAAAAATGACATGGTAACATCTTAAATTCTTTCAACATGAATGTGATCTTCATTCAAGAGTTCCTATAATAAAAGAAAATAGTGGAAAAATCACAATAGTTCAAGTTCCTTGAACAAGAAAAGGAAGTGGATTTATATTATTATTATTATTATTATTATTATTTGATGCTTATTCTATGCTATTTATAGAAAGCGAGATGCCTGTTAAAAAAGCAGCTAATCTAATGTGAGTTTATCCTCAAAGAATATGGAATATATCTTCTTATTGGATATCTAAAGCTCATAAATAATATAAGATAAAAGATCTTTCAGAAGTAGGCTTTGATGAAACATCTAGGAAAAACGGACATATCTATGTTACAACATTAGTTGATTTGGAAACAAGACGAGTATTGTATGTTACAAAAAGGAAAGATGCAGAAACGATAAATAATTCAGTAGAATATCTTAAAGATAAGTCGGTAGATGTTGAGGGTATTAAACAAGTATGTATCGATATGTCGCCATCATTTATTTCTGGATGTAAAGCACATAAATACACTTTTTTAAAGAATAAAATAAGTCAAGAATTGTATGATAAAAGAAATGAATTAATGGATTTACATCCAAAACTTGGTGAAGGATTTAGACTTGTGCGGTTATTTAAAGAATTTTGGGATATTAATTATAAAGATGATTAAATCACATTGGTTGGGAATTGTAAATCACATCGAAAGCAGAATAAGTAATGGAATATTAGAAGTGATTAATTCTAAAGTTCAACTAGCTGAAAAGAGAGCTAGAGGTTACAGAAATATTGATAACTTTATCAACATGATATACTTTTCATGTGGTAAGTTAAGATTTTTTCTACATAAAAAAATATAGAAATAAACAGCCTCTTACAATTTTGTAGAGGCTGTTTTGCATAATTTAATTATTTTATCATCCACATTTAGAAGAGCCACAATCTGTACATATAAGACATCCTTCTTGGTATATTACGGAATCTGCGCCGCAGTTTTCACATTTAATACCACTTGCCTTTGTTCCATCAGATATATATTTTTTTAAAGATCTTTCAACTCCATTTTTCCAAGTGCTTATGCTTTCACTGTCGAATTGTAAACCAGAGATAAGTTTGACAACTTGTTCAACTGGCATACCCTGACGAAGAACTCCAGAAATTAATTTGGCATAATTCCAGAATTCTTTATTGAATTTGTAAGATAATCCTTCAACAGTAGTTTTGAAGCCTCTTTTATTGCAAAATTGGAAGTCGTAACGAGAATTCCCGTCTCCATCTTTACTTTTAACGATATATCCTTTATTAACAGATTTAGGTAGTAATATGCCTTCCTCATCATCAGCTATACCAGTAAAAATTTCGTAAGGTTTTCCTTTGTATAGACCAATAAATGCAATCCATTTTTCTTTATTATTCTGAAATTTTACAATTTCAGCTTCTAATTCAATAGGTCTTTTGTCAGGGAAAGCATTAGTGTTTTCTTCTTTTTTATCATCTCTAGAAACGAGAACGCCTGAACGACATCCATCTCTATAAACAGTAACGCCTTTACAGCCTGATTTCCATGCTTCTATGTATAGTTTTCCAACCAATTCTTCAGAAACATTGGCAGGAAGATTAACAGTAACAGATATAGAGTGATCTACCCATTTTTGAATTTCTCCTTGCATGTTAACTTTAGCAAGCCAATTAATATCGTTTGATGTTGCTTTATAATATGGAGATTTAGCAACTAATTCATAAATCTCTTCGTTGGAGTAATTTTTACTAGGATTATATCCTTTCGTTTCCATCCAAGTTATAAATTTGTGATGGAATACTATATACTCTTCAAAGCTATCACCAACATCATCAATGAAGTCAATACGTACATCTTTATCGTTAGGGTTTACTTTACGTCTCCTCTTATACACAGGCATAAATACTGGTTCGATTCCAGAAGTTGTTTGTGTCATTAAAGAAGTTGTTCCCGTAGGAGCAATAGTAAGACATGCAATATTACGTCTACCATATTTTTCCATATCTCTAGCTAAATTTGCATCTGCTTCTTTAAGTCTATTTAAGAACGGATTTTTAGTTTCTCTTTGAGCGTTATATATAGAAAAAGCCCCTCTATCTTTAGCAAGATATATAGAAGAACGATATGCTTCAGTAGCAAGTGTTTTATGAATTTGTACAGAGAAATCAGTTGCAGAAGGGGTTCCATAAGTTAATCCCATAGCTGCAATCATATCGCCTTCTGCAGTTATACCAACACCCGTTCTACGACCTTCCATAGCTTTGTGTTTAATATTCTCCCAAAGTTTAAGTTCTACACGTTTAATCTCCTCAGTTTCTGGATCTACTTTCACTTTTGCTATAATAGCATCAATCTTTTCTAATTCAAGATCAATAATATCATCCATTATTCTTTGTGCAATAGCAGAATGTTTTCTGAAAAGCTCAAAATTGAAATTAGCTTCATCAGAAAAAGGATTCTCTACATAAGAGTAAAGATTAATTGCTAATAAACGACAAGAATCATAAGGACACAAGGGAATTTCTCCACATGGATTAGTAGAAATAGTCGTGTATCCAAGATCAGCATAACAGTCTGGAACAGATTCTTTTATAATAGTATCCCAAAACAAGATACCTGGTTCAGCTGATTTCCATGCATTGTGAACAATCTTGTTCCAAATTTTGTTAGCATCAACTTGTTTAGTATATTTTGGATTATTTGAATTAATAGGATACTGTTGAGTGTATTCTTGTTTGTTAATAACAGAATTCATGAAATCGTCATCTATTTTCACAGAAACGTTAGCACCAGTAACTTTACCGCTTTCCATTTTTGCATCAATAAAATCTTCGGAATCTGGATGTTTAATAGCTACACTAAGCATTAAAGCTCCACGTCGACCGTCTTGAGCCACTTCTCTAGTTGAGTTAGAATATCTTTCCATGAAAGGAACGATACCTGTAGAAGTTAATGCAGAGTTTTTAACAGGAGAGCCAGAAGGTCTTATGTGTGATAAATCGTGACCAACGCCGCCACGTCTTTTCATCAGTTGTACTTGTTCTTGATCGATTTTCATTATCCCACCATAAGAATCAGAATCTCCATTGTTTCCTATAACAAAACAGTTAGATAAAGAAGCTACTTGGTAGTCATTTCCAATACCAGTCATTGGTCCACCTTGAGGAACTATATATTTGAAATCTTTAAGAACAGAATATATGTCTTCTTCAGACATAGGGTTGTTATAATTATTTTCAATTCTTGCTATCTCTTTAGCAAGACGATTGTGCATATCATTAGGAGTTAACTCGTATATGTTTCCAAATGAATCTTTGAGAGCATATTTGTTTACCCAAACTCTCGCAGCAAGTTCGTCTCCTTTGAAATAATCGGTAGATGCTTTGAATGCATCATCGATAGAGTAACGTTTCATGTTCATTTTTGATTTTTGTTTTTTCTCAACTAGTTCCATTCTAATGCTTTATAATAAATTATGTTGTTTGATTTTCAGATTGCAAGATATAATTAGTTTTATTCTTAGCAATGATAAATTGAAAATAAATGATATTTGTTTTATGCTTTTCACAAGAAAGTTGTCTGTTTTTCAAACCTAAGTTTTTGACTGTTAGTTGTTAATGGTTTTTGAAAAATGAAAAAGTTTACCAAAAAGTTTATTTGAAGTTTATTTTAATATAGGAAAAAGTTTGTTGATTACAAATAATTGAAGTCTGTTTTTGATTAAAAGTTACTAACAGTTTGTTAGTATTTAAAAAGTAAGTAACTATTCAGTAGCTTAGCTTAAGGCAATAGAATTTAGCACAAACAAAGGTTTAAGTTCTTGCTTTATAGCCGTGTCAATACAAGATCTAAAGATGCATAATTTTGCGCACCCTTAAAGCTTTTAAATAAACTACTAACTTTCTGTTTTACTTTAATATTTCTAATTGCTCTTTCTGAAGCATTATTATCTGGAGGTATATTTGAATTGAAAAGAAAATTTAAGAGATGATTTCTATACTTTTTCATTCGTTTATAGAATGCCATCAGATCTTTACCAGCTTAAATTTGTTTTGTGTTGAGTAAAGAAAGATGTTCATCTAATATTTTATCTCTTAGATCTTCCTGTATAAAAGAGTGTTTTTGATACAATTTATATGCATTGTAACAGGTTAAATCTCATAGCCCAAGTTTGCTTAGGATGTTTTTGAGCAAAACACAATTGATGACTTTCTGCATTTGTTTTAAAATAAGCAGGCCAATAGTCTGAAACTAAACTTATGTTTTCAAAATTATTACCAATAGTTTCTTCTATGGCAGCAAAACCTTTTCGTTCATTTATATCAATGAATGTGTAAAGTGAGCTTTCTTTGCCATCTTATTTAAAAGATAACAAATACGTCCCTCTGAAATATTTACATTTATAACATCAGTAAAAACTTCATGTATTCTATTTACAGGGATATATTGGCGAATACTAGAATATATAATTAAAGCTTGTATATTTGAACCATAACTAATTGGTGATTTGACTGTTTCAGGATATTCTGATTTAGTGCAAACACCACAAGTACATTGCTTAGTGTATATTCTATGTTCCGTTACTATAGGGTGAATAGGAGGAATGTCTAAAATTTTACGTTGACCTGAGAATTTTGCATAAACTTCGGATAAGTCATTCACATAACGCTTACAATTATTCGGAAAATACTCCTTTATTTCGTCTGGATTTTTAACCATTTTAAGAGTATGGCCTTTGTGCCCAATCTGCCCGCCTACTTTCTTTCCTAAAGATTCTCGTAGGCTTTTAGTTTTCTTAGTTTTTGTAATATCACTAGAAGGAGGCATACTACTATTTGTACGATTCTTCTTGTTTTCTAGCTCTGATATTAGTTCTTTTAATTTTACATTTTCTAACTCAAGTTCTTTCAGAATATGAGTTAATTCTTCAAAAGATTGAAGAAGAAATTGAATATCTAATGTGGAATGTTGTTTGCTCATCTATATATAAATGGGACTTTATTTAGAATTCTAATTTTTACATGACAAAATATCTAGTATAACACATATTTTAACTAAAAAAGAATAAAAAAATAGTTTATATCTTATTTCTATGCTGAATAGTTACAAAAGTAATAGACAGATGATTCCCTCGTGAAATTGCTGATAGTTTTTAAAGAAGATAATATAAGAATATTTCAAGTATGTATTAAGTATGAAAAATGTGTGCTTAGGTGTATGCACATCTATCACATATTGAGTGTAGGTATATTTATAACAATGTGTATCGAGATCAAAGTTAACACAAACTTCGATTAACCTCAAATGAAGTTCATTATGGTTAAAATATGCTAACTTAAAAAGTGTTGTTAAACACATGAATTTCTTACTGTATATCCTGTCTAATATATAGTGTAGAAAGATTTATCTATAGTAATATGCGAATTTTATAACCTAAGTTCAGTATATTAGTATAAATAATAGAATACAAAATAATATATACACAATGGGGATTGCGAGAAAGATAAATAAATCACTTAATGCTGAGGCTATTGACAAAAATAGAATGCATTTAGATCAAGATTTAAAAGAAGTAAAAAGTTTTCTGAAAACAGAAGATTTCAATAAATTTAAAGAGTTAGATGTATTAGTTAAGTCTAAATGTTTTCTTAAAAATAGAAAAAAGATAAAATCTCTTTCATATAAAAAGAGTGAATTACGACAAGATGAAAAGTTGTATAAAAAATTATCTTCGAACAAAAAGATTAAAGTTTATTTTAAGGTTTTAGAATCAGTAGACTTTAAAGAATTTAAAAATTCTTGCACAGGCGAAAAAGTAGATGTTGTTTCTAAGTTTAAAAATAGTAAAGAGTATAAAATTTTTAAAGAGATAGAAAATTCTCAGATATTAAAAGAATATATAGATTGTAAAACAAAGGTTGAATCGGCTGATTTTATAAAAGAGAGAGATTTTCTTTTAAATAAGAATAGATATGAGACTACAGAAGATTTTTATTTATTAGAAAAATATGAATCTTATATGGAGCAATCAGTAGTGAAGAATTACCTTCAGTATAAAGATTCAGCTGTTTTAGAAACATTTAATAACTGGAAGATAATCTTTGATGATTCTTTTGCTGGTGGTCAATTGGACGATTCTAAGTGGTCGTGTGTAGCGAACAGTGTACCTTCTTTGGTGAAATCTAATTTTTCAGTGGAGAACGACAAGTATTTCTTTACAGCAGGCAATAATATTTCAATAGATAATAATGCTTTAAATATTTCAACTAAGAAAGCAAAGATAGAGGGAGTGTTATTAGATACTAAAGTAGGTTTTAGAAAAACATCGTTCGATTACAGTTCGGGAGTAATTACAACGCAAGGTTTATTTAGTCAGAAATTCGGAAAGTTTGAGGCTAAGATAAAGTTTGACAATATGGCTGCGAACCATACATTTTGGTTAGCTGGAGAAAAAAGGACACCACATATAGATATAATAAAAGTAATGGAAAAGAAGAAATCTCTTTGTTCATTGATTATGTCACAGCAAAATATAGCTTGTGAGAAGATAAACAAGTTAGATTTGAGTAATGATTATTTTATTTATACATTAGTTTGGACAGCAGATAAGATAGAATGGAAGATAAATGAAGTGACTGTGTGGAAACAAACAAAGAATATACCTACAGAGCCAATGAGTCTTTTCTTTGCAAGTCCTGTTTATAATGATTTATCATCTGATACAAAAATGTCTATAGCTTGGGTAAAAGTTTACGAAGAAACTCAAGAATAAAAATCTAGCACATCATCAATAATTGAATCAGGGACAAGATTAGCAATATTCTTGTCCTTTTTTATTTCCTCTCTAATTTCTGTAGAAGAAATATTTTTTAAAGCAGCGTTAAGGATTATTACATTTGGTTTGTCTGATTCTATTTTTAAAACACCTTCTCTAGGGTATACAATTAGTTTGAATTCTTTAAGAATCTTGTCATTATCTCGCCATTTATGGAAAATACTAAGATTATCTCCACCTATAATTAAATGAAAGTTGCAATCCTTATGTTTTTCTTTTAATATTTTAAGAGTATTGTACGTATAAGACGGCTTAGTGAGATTGAATTCAACATCGCACACCTTTATGTTGCAATAAGCTTTAATTGCCTTATTTGTTAGTTTAAGCCTAAGATTTTCGTCAAGAAGAGTTTTATTTTCTTTTAAAGGATTTTGCGGAGATACAACAAACCATACCTCATTGCAAATTCCAATAGAAAGGATGTAATTTGCAATGTGTATGTGTCCGTTATGTATAGGGTTAAAAGACCCGAAAAATAAAGCTATATTCATTATTCCTTTAGAAAAAAAGTTAGTGTTTCTTTAGTTTCCTTAATTGCTTTATCTAGATCGTCATTAATTATAGTATTATCAAATTTACTAGCAAAAGTCATCTCGAATTCAGCCTTATCTAAACGTTTTTGAATAGTTTCAACAGAATCAGTACCTCTATTAACAAGTCTATTTTTTAGTTCTTCTATAGATGGTGGTTGAATGAATAAAGCTAAAGCGTTGTCTCCAAACATCTTTTTAATATTAACACCTCCAACGACATCAATATCAAAAATAATATTATTACCCTGAGAAGTTATACGTTCAATTTCGCTTTTAAGAGTGCCATAAAAACATCCAGCATATACTTCTTCCCATTCTAAGAATTCATCTCTCTTAATTTTCTGTTTGAATTCATCAATAGATAAGAAATAATATTCTTCTCCATGTTTCTCTTCTCCTCTAGGTGATCTAGTTGTTGCAGAAATAGAAAATTGTAGTTTACAACAATCTTCTTTAAGAAGTTCATTAACAATAGTAGATTTTCCAGAACCACTAGGAGCAGAAAAAATCACAAGTTTACCCTTAGCCATAAGTATATAGTTTTTTAGAGTACGTTAAGAATTTGTTCTTTAATCTTCTCAAGTTCATCCTTCATTTGGATAACTAGTTTTTGAAGATTTGAATCATTTGCTTTAGAACCAAGAGTGTTGATCTCTCTACCAATTTCTTGAGCAATAAATCCTAATTTCTTACCAGCAACGTCTTCTGATTTTGCTGTTTCAAGGAAATATGCACAATGTTGAGCTAGGCGAACCTTTTCTTCAGTGATGTCTAATTTTTCGATGAAGAATATAAGCTCTTGTTCAAAACGATTTTCATCAATATTTTTATCGTTAAGCTCTACTAATTTATCTCTAAGACGATTCTTAACAACCTCTATTCTTTGAGTCTCATATTTAGGAACCTCAATAGATAATGCAACTATATTATTAACACGAGCGAAAATATCGTTTTCTAGTGCTAAACCTTCTTGGTCTCTGAATTTTTTAATGTCGGCAATAGCAGATTTTACACCTTCAAATATATAATCCCATTCTTTCTCGTCAAGTTCTTGATACTCTACTTTAAGAACATCTGGAAGTTTCATAACTGTTTGCAACATGTTCTCATGTGTAATACCACACTCGTCACACATTTCTGTTAATTGCTTGCAATATTCTCTAACAATAGGAAGGTTAACTTTTACCTCTTTTTCGCTTCCAACAGATTCTATGAAGATAGAAAGTTCAACTTTACCTCTGTTTAATTCTTTTTTTAGCTCGTTTCTAACAATAAGATCCTTCTCTTTGTACATGTTTGGAATACGGGTGAAAAGATCAAGTTGCTTACTATTAAGGGATTTAATCTCAATAGTAACCTTTTTGTTATCAAGTTCTAGTATGGCTTTTCCAAAGCCTGTCATTGATTTTAGCATAATAATATATTTTTTACAAAGGTAAAGTTTTTGATATTAAGAAAGAAACGAATTTTCTTAGAGTTATACAACTCCTTTGTTTTTCCATTTCCCTGATTTATAATAAAGCCAAGAGGCTATTAATCCCATAGTCCATCCACAAGGAACAGCCCACCAAATTCCAATAGCTCCTAAGCTAGGTGTTAGTAAATAGGCAATAGGAATACGCACAACCCAAAGTGCAAATAGCGTAATAAACATAGGTATAAGAGTCGCTCCCGCTCCTCTAAGAACACCATGTGTAGTAAACATTAGTGAGAATATAAGATAGAAAGAACTAATAATAATAAGATATTCTTCCCCAATTGCAACAACAGCAGAATCAGTAGTAAAAAGTCTCATCATAGATTCTCCGAAGATAATAATAATAAGGGTAAGTATAATGCACAAAGCTCCAGACATAATCATAGTGCTCTTATATCCCGATTTTATCCGTTCAATATTTTTAGCTCCTATATTCTGTCCAACAAATGCTGCAAGAGCCTGAGAAAAATTCATAGAAGGCATAATAGCCAATGAATCGATTCTACTAGCCGCTGTATAAGCTGCAATAACATTAGTCCCGAAAGTATTAATTATACCCATAAGAGCCATCATGCCAACGGCCACAAATGTCTGTTGAAATGCAGAGGGAAGTCCAATTCTAATTGCTTGTCCAAGAATTGTTCTATCGAATTTGAGTTTAATAAGTTTGTATTTGATGAACGAATGATACTTGTTTAAGTAGAAAACTGCTGCAAAGAAAGATACTCCTTGTGAGATAACAGTAGCCCATGCAGCACCTTTAATTCCCATGTCAAATCCAACAATAAACACGAGGTCAAGTAAGATATTCGTGATGGTAGATATAATTAAAAAATATAATGGTGTTTTAGAATCTCCAATTCCCCTAAGAGTAGAGCTAACTGTGTTATACCCACAAAACAAAATAGTTCCTGATAAATATGTATTTAAATAGAGTTTAGCTTGAGGGAATAGTTCTACGGGTAATCGTAAAAGCAAGAAGATGTCTTCTGAAAAATAGATTCCAATAAATGTAAGTAATATTGAAAATAAACCAAGTGTAATAATCATTGTGTCAACTGATTTTGTTACTTTCTCGTAATTTTTAGCACCAAAATATTGAGAAATAACAATAGAAAATCCACCTCCAATTCCAATAATAAAAGCTATTAATGTATAAATAACGGGGAATGAAGCTCCAACAGCAGCTAAAGCTTCTTTCCCAAGAAATCTTCCCACTATAATACTATCAACAATATTATACATTTGTTGAAAAACATTGCCCACTAACATAGGTAATGCAAATAAAAAAATTTGGCGGAAAACTTTGCCTTTAGTAAGATCTTGCATAAAGAATTATTCTTAACGCAAAGATACTATTATTTGTTTTAGTTATATACCGTAAATATAATTTTCATATCAATATGCTTGTGCTTAATTTATTTTAAATATCTTTTATTCAAACTTAATAGCCTTTACTGGAGATATCTTAGAAATAATCATAGATGGTAGAACAAGAATAAGTACGGTAATAAGTAATGTCCCAATATTTAATAAAAGAATATGAGTGAAATTAAGGTTTATAGGTACAGTGCTAACATTATACATAAGCGGGTTCAATTTTATAACCTGTCCATATTTCTGAATTAACGCAAGAGAAATTCCAACAATATTTCCCCAAAACATGCCTTTCAGAATTAGTTTAGCACTAATGTATATAAATAACTTTCTGATTTTTATATCCTTATGTCCAAGTGCTTTTAATATCCCTATCATATTAGTTTTTTCAAGAATGAGAATAAGTAGGCCAGATATCATATTAATTCCTGAGACGGAAGTCATGAGTGCCAAGATAATCCATACATTCATATCCAGCATATCAATCCAGTCGAAAAGATGAGGATATTTTGATTTTATACTCCTTGTTCTTATAGTCTGTTTTTCACCAGAATACATGCTTGCTATTTGTCCGATTTTAGGATATACTTTATCAATATCTTTAATGTCATTAAGAATAATCTCAAGACCTGAATATTGATGTTTATTCCAATTATTCAGTTTTTGAATATGCCTGATATCGCAAAAAACGAATATTTCATCAAATTCCTGCATTCCGGAATTATAAATTCCAGAAACATAGAATCGCCTTACTCTAGCTGGTTGCTGGATAAATAGGCAGCTTATATTATCTCCAATATCTATGTTCATCATATTAGCTATGCTCATAGAAATTACGCAGTTGTTAGATTTTACAGAATCGTTTAAAGTATAAAACTCTCCTTTTATTAGATTGTTTTTTAAGAATGTAGGATCGAAGTCTGTGCTCGTTCCGTTAAGAATAATACCTTGTATCTCGTCCTTCGTTTTCAGTATGCCTGGTTTGGTAGCAAAAACTTGAGTATGTTTAACGCCATCAATTTTCTCTATCTCGTTCTTGATAGAATCTCTGATATAGAGTGGTTCACTCTCGAAAGTATTATTATTGTCGAAGTTGGTAAGTTGAATGTCTGAGCCAAATCCAGTAATCTTGTCTGAGATCTCTTTTTGGAAACCAATAACAATAGATACGGAAAGAATCATAACACATAGGCCAATGGCAATGCCAATTATTGCTATCTTTACAATAGGCCTAGAAATACTTTTATTATCACTTTCTTTAGATAATATTCTGTTAGCAATAAATAGCTCTAAATTCACATTAAAAATTATTGGTTTGTACAAATTTAGTTAATAAGTACTTAAGAATAAAAAAAAGTTTCTATGAAAAGATTTTATATCTTATTATTTTTTAGTTTTTTCTTCCTTTCTTCTTGTAATTCACAGGTGATACCTGCAGCAGAAAGCATGGAGGAATATCTCTCTTTATTAGATGGTAAGAGAGTAGCTCTTGTCGCAAATCAAACATCTATGGTTGGAACGAATCATTTACTGGACACTCTTTTATGTAGAGATATTGATATCAAGAAAATTTTCACCTTAGAGCATGGCTTTAGAGGAAAGGCAGATGCTGGTCAGCATATTAATAGTGGTAAAGATGTAAAAACAGGAATATCTATAGTTTCTCTTTATGGTAAGCATAAAAAACCCTCTGTAAATGATTTAAAAAATATTGATGTTATACTGTTTGATATTCAAGATGTAGGAGTTCGATTTTATACATATATATCAAGTCTTCATTATATAATGGAAGCATGTGCAGAAAATGATATAGAACTAGTGCTTCTTGACCGTCCTAATCCTAATGGCTTTTATATAGATGGCCCTGTCCTAGAAGATAAGTATAAATCGTTTGTTGGAATGCATAATGTGCCAATAGTGTATGGTATGACTATTGGGGAATATGCTAGAATGATAAAAGGAGAAAATTGGATAAAATCAGCAGATAATTGTAATTTGAAAGTCATTAAACTAGATAATTGGACACATAAAACAAAGTATATATTACCCATAAAACCGTCCCCTAATTTGCCAAATGAGGAATCTATCCTTCTTTATCCTTCTTTATGTTTTTTTGAGGGAACAATAGTGAGTGCAGGCAGAGGAACTTCTTTTCCTTTTCAAGTATATGGAATGCCTGATCTGCAAGAGTCAAATTTCTTATTTACTCCAAAATCAATTATAGGTGCATCTAAGTATCCTAAATTTAGAAATAAAGAGTGTAAAGGAAAAGATTTAAGAGGAGATGGGTATCTTATAAGAGAGAAATCCCAATTAAATTTATCATACTTAATATCTGCCTATAGGAATTATAAAGAGACAGATATATTCTTCAATAATTTCTTTGAAAAATTGGCAGGTACATCATCCTTACGTAAGCAAATAAAAGAAGGGAAAACAGAAGTGGAGATAAGAAAATCTTGGCAAAAAGGAATAAATGAATTCAAAGAAATAAGAAATAGATATCTTATATACAAATAATGAAGAAAGAAGCTTATCTCAATAGTTATCACAAAACTAACTAAGAGATAAGCTCTTTGTATTTTATATAGATATTGATATTACATCATACCAGGCATTCCGCCACCCATTCCGCCGTTAGGCATTGAAGGCATAGCAGGCATTTCTTCTTTTTCGTCTGTAATAATACATTCTGTAGTTAAGAACATACCAGCAATAGATGCTGCATTTTCAAGAGCAACACGTGTTACTTTAGCTGGATCTATAACACCTGCAGCAAGTAAATTTTCGTATACATTTGTTCTTGCGTTATATCCAAAGTCATCTTTTCCAGATCTAACTTTATCAACAACAACGGCACCTTCACCACCAGCATTTTGGATAATCTGACGAAGAGGAGATTCTATAGCTCTTTTAATGATTTCGATTCCAGTAGTCTCGTCATCATTTTCTCCTTTTAATCCTTCTAAGGAAGCAATTGCTCTTATATAAGCAACACCACCACCAGGAACGATTCCTTCTTCTACAGCAGCTTTAGTTGCACTTAAAGCATCATCAACTCTGTCTTTCTTCTCTTTCATCTCAACTTCAGATGCAGCTCCAACATAAAGAACAGCAACACCACCAGCTAATTTAGCTAATCTCTCTTGAAGTTTTTCTTTATCGTAATCAGAAGTAGAAGCAGAAATCATTGTTCTTATTTGAGCAACTCTTTCTTCAATAGCTTCTTTTTGACCTGCACCATTAACTATAGTTGTGTTTTCTTTATTGATAGTCATTTTTTCAGCTTGACCTAACATCTCAATAGTTGTTTGATCTAGCTTCATTCCTTTATCGTCAGAAATAACCATACCACCAGTTAATATAGCAACATCTTCAAGCATTTCTTTTCTTCTGTCGCCAAAACCAGGAGCTTTAACCGCAGCAATTTTTAAGGAACCTCTTAATCTGTTTACAACAAGTGTAGAGAGCGCTTCTCCATCAACATCTTCAGCAATAATAACTAATGGTCTACCTGATTGAGCAACAGGCTCAAGAATAGGCATTAAGTCTTTCATTGTAGAAATTTTCTTATCGTATAATAAGATATATGGATTTTCTAGATCTGCTTCCATCTTATCAGAATTAGTGATAAAATAAGGAGAAATATATCCTCTATCAAATTGCATTCCTTCAACAATTTTAACTTCAGTATCAGTACCTTTTGCTTCTTCAACAGTGATAACACCTTCTTTTGTTACTGATTTAAAAGCCTCAGCAATAAGAAAACCAATTACTTCGTCGTTGTTAGCAGAAATCTGAGCTACTTGTTGAATCTTATCAGAATCTTCACCAACTTGTTCCGATTGAGCTTTAATAGATTCTACAACCTTAATAACAGCTTTGTCTATTCCTCTTTTAAGATCCATAGGGTTAGCTCCAGCAGTTACATTCTTAAGTCCAACACTAACGATAGATTGAGCTAGAACAGTAGCAGTTGTAGTACCATCACCAGCATCGTCACCAGTTTTAGAAGCTACTTCCTTAAGCATTTGTGCTCCCATATTTTCAAATGGGTTAGCTAATTCTATTTCTTTTGCAACAGTAACTCCATCTTTAGTTATATGTGGAGCACCGAATTTCTTATCTATAACAACATTTCTTCCCTTAGGTCCTAATGTGATTTTAACAGCGTTAGCTAGTTTATCTATACCTTGTTTTAAAAGGTCTCTAGCTTCAATATTAAATTTTAAATCTTTAGCCATTTTGTATCTTTTTATAATGTTTAAACTTAATTAAAGAATAACTAAAATATCGTTCTGCGACATGATAAGATATTTCTTATTTTCAACCTCTACTTCTGATCCTGCATATTTATTATAAAGTACAGTATCTCCTACTTTAACTTCCATTGCCTCGTCAGATTTGCCTGCTCCTGTAGCAATTACAATACCTTGTTGAGGTTTTTCTTGAGCTGAATCAGGAATAATAATACCACTTGCAGTTTTTGTTACAGCCTCTTTAGGCTCAACGATTAATTTGTTAAGAACTGTTTTTAAAGCCATATTCTAATTATTAAAGTTTATGATTATATATTTATATTATCTTTCTGTATTGTCTTAATGCTCAATATAAGGCATATTCTGTGCCAAACTTATTATCCTGTCAATCGTGCAGACATGATATGTATGGACAAAAAAAATGTCAGCATGTTATGACATACTGACATTATATATTTTAGAAAATATTTATTGTATTAAGATTATCTCCTTATTTAGTTTCCGCAGGTTTTGTCTTTGGAGCTTCAACTGGAGTACTTGTTGGCATTACAGGTTCTGCAGTAGGATCAGGAGTAGCTTGAATTTGTTGTTCAATTTGAGATTTGTTATTAGCTGTTTCTCTAGGAATAGTCATCGCAGCAGAGATACAAAGTACTAAAAGAGTAATAGCTAAACCCCAAGTTGCTTTTTCAAGGAAATCATTTGTTTTTCTAACACCCATAATCTGATTTGACCCAGCAAAGTTAGAAGCAAGGCCTCCACCTTTAGAGTTCTGAACTAATACTATAAGAGATAGTAGTACACAAACAACAATAATCAGTACCGAGATTAAGATATACATAATAGTTATAATTTATCGTTTATTATTTTTTTAATTTCCTTCACTTTAGATACAAAGTAAACACTTTTTTGTGGATTTTTCAAACTTAATTTTTCATAAACTAAGATAGCTTTGTGATATAACTTCTGTTTAACGTAAATTGCTGCTAAAGTTTCGGTCATATATACTTCTTCTAATTCAGCTCTTTCATTAAGAATAGGAGTGTTCATTTCCTTGTTATTATGTCTACAAATATGAGGAGAATTCATTATAAATTCATCAATAAGTAGCTGATTTACTTTTGCTTCCACTTTATATGTCTTTTCAAGTTCTCTAGTTTCATTTTCTAAATTATATACAGATGTGTGGATGATTTTATCACTAGTATATTCAAGTATCTCCCTTACTTTAAGTTTTTTAGATTTTTTTTCTGTTAGTATATCTTTATTATCTTCAAGCTCAGAATATTCCGTTTCAATAAATAAGTTTTTATCGTCATTAAAATATCTAAATAATTGCTTCATATTAGGTATAAAAACAGTAGAAATAGCAAGCTCATTCTTAAACTTTTCTATATCTGTAGAGTACAGATATTTCAGGTAAAGAATTCTAGTTAAATGAAAATATGGATATTCCTTGATAGTGTTTTCTATTTTATTCAATAGTTTATTATCAATAAATTCCGGTTCCCTTATTAGCTTGTATATACTATTCTTTATCATGCTACCAGTTTACAAAAGCTTTGTTATATATGTCGTCAATGATTTTTATTGTGATCTTATTTATTAATTCCTCTTCATAGTCAGAAAGTGGACTGTCGTTAGGAAAATCTTCATAATGAGAGAAAGAAGTATCAAAAGAATCTTTCTTATTAAAAGGATTTACATATTTAACTCTAATGGTTATTGTTAGTCTATTTGCTGCTGCAATCTCATTTCTTTGAATATTAACTGGTTTCATAGAATACCCAGTAATTTGTCCTTCAAAAGTTAAGTCACCTTCCATATCTGTAATCTCGTTAAGAGAAGATTGATCCCTAAGTTTTTCCTTAAGTTTCTCAGTAAATTTCCCAGAAAGATAAGGTACAACAATAGGAGCTTTGTTTTGGAAGAAATCAACAGAATATGACTTTGCTTCGGGAGGGATTGTTCCTCCTGTCATTCCGTATGATATTGCCTGAAGTTTACATCCATAAAAGATAATAACAATGGCAAAAATATATATGTATAGATTTTTTTTCATTTAATTTGCTTTTGTCAAAGATACAAAAAAAAAGGTTCTTTAGTTTATTTACTTATATTGTATTCTTTGATTTTTCTATAAAGTGTTCTTTCTGATATTCCTAACTCAGATGCAGCGTTTTTTCTCTTACCTTGATGTTTATCAAGAGCTTTAATTATCAATTCTTTCTCTTTGTCTTCAATGAACAGAGATTCTTCAATGAATTCTTCAGTATCTTGAATAATAGCCTCTTTATGATGGCTTGTAGTTATACTATTGTGCGATTCATTAATAATGTTAGAATCATTCTCTTTATATAGTTTATTAATTATAACAGCTTTTTCTTTATCGCTAACAATATTAGAATCGCTATCATGAACAAGATCTAAAACTAATTTCTTAAGATCAGTCATATCCTTTTTCATATCAAACAATACTTTATAAAGAATTTCTCTTTCAGAAGAAAAAGTTTTTTCTTCATTTTCATGTCTAGGATAAATAGCAGGAAGTAAGCTTTCGTTTAATGGTAAATATTTAGAAAGAATATCAATATCAATTAATCTTTCTTGTTCAATAATAGATACTTGTTCTGTAACATTCTTGAGTTGTCTAATATTACCAGGCCATCTATATAAAGAGAGCATATTAGTAGCTTCTTCTGTTAAACGCATAGTTGGCATACGATATTTTTCTGCAAAATCCATAGCAAAGCGTTTGAATAGAAGAGGTACATCTTCTTTCCTTTCTCTAAGAGGAACAATAGTTATGGGAATAGTATTTAATCTATAATAAAGATCTTCTCTGAATTTACCATCCTTAACAGCTTTTACAAGATTAACATTCGTTGCAGCAACAATTCTTACATTAGTTTTTTGAGTTTTAGAAGAACCAACTCTAATATATTCTCCTGCCTCCAGAACTCTTAACAAACGTACTTGTGTTGAAAGAGGTAATTCTCCTATTTCATCAAGGAATATTGTACCACTATCTGCTACTTCGAAATATCCTTTCCTATCAGAAAGAGCACCAGTAAAGGCTCCTTTTTCATGTCCAAAAAGTTCAGAATCAATTGTCCCCTCTGGAATAGCCCCACAGTTAACTGCAATATATTGATTGTGTTTTCTTGCGCTGTTTTGATGAATAATTTGTGGAAAAACTTCTTTACCTGTACCGCTTTCTCCGGTAATAAGTACAGATAAATCAGTAGGTGCTACCTGAACAGCTACATCTATAGCTCTATTGAGTTCATTAGAATTTCCAATTATACCGAATTTCTGTTTAATTGCTTGTAACTCCATTTGTAAATAATTATTAAGTCTGACGTTTTAGCATAAAAGTCTGACAAAATTACAATTTTTAAGTAAATACACTAATAATTTATAATTATTATAAAAGCAAATTCTTCTCATTGTTTGTTAATTGATGTAATATCTTATTACTTTGAATAACCTTAAATTCGCTAAAAAGTGTGCAAACACGCTTTTAAAAACAATAATAAAATGGATATAGTAATAATAGAAGATGAGTATTTATTGGCAGAAGAATTAGAGGAGAAACTCTTTTCTCTTATGCCAGAAATAAAGATACTTGCTAGATTAGAGTCTGTAAAGGAGAGTATAGAATGGTTTAAGATAAATACCTGTGATTTAATATTTTCAGATATTCATTTATCCGACGGAATTGTATTTTCTATATTTGATGAAGTGAAGATTAGTATCCCCATAATTTTTTTAACTGCATATGATCATTATGCAATAAAGGCTTTTGATTTAAATAGCATATCTTATCTCTTAAAACCAATTAAACATGAAGATTTAAAGAAGTCATTAAATAAGTTTAAAGAATCACTTTATTCTTCATCTCTAGATTTTTCTGTATTAAAGGATTTAGTGAATATTAAAAAAACAGGATATAAGAAACGTTTAATTTTAAGTTTAGGAAAAGCATTTAAACCTGTTTTGGTAGAAGATATTGCTTATTTCATGGCCGATGGTAAATATCTTTTTGCAATAGTAAAGACAGGAGAGAGGTACTTCTGCAATTTTACACTTCTAAGATTAGAAGGAGAACTGAACCCAAATAATTTTTTTAGAATAAGCAGGAAATTTTTTGTTTCCTATTCTGCAGTTAAAGAATTATTGCCGTATTCAAAGAGCAGGTTGAAATTAAAACTCTTTCCTGAAACAGATGAAGAAGTAATAATAAGTACGTTACGGGTAAAAGAATTTAAGACATGGTTAGAGAATTAAAGGAGTTTCTGACTAATAGAAAATATATGATAACAAGCATCTGTTTAATATTTGCTTTTTTCCTTACCAATTTAGAGGTAAGGAATAAAGTATATAATGATGTTACAAGAAAGGCAGACCTTACAGCTTCTAACATAGCAATGAACAATATTACTATTGTTAAAAATTTCTATAAAAGATATAAGTATAAGTTAGAGGTATTTCCCTTTTTTAATAATCTATCTGATTTTAAAGAAGGTAGAGTTTTAAATGTTCTAAATAATATACAAAAGAACGATTCAGGAATCCTTTCTGCATGGTATTATAAGAATAACAAATTTATATATTCTGCAAAAGCAAGCAAAGAATCCTATAGAAAAGATTTAATAAATGGAATACGAAATCGAAAGATTGTAAATGTAAAAGGGCCATATATAAATAAAGATGTGAAACCAGTTATTTGTATGTGTGTATCTATTGAAAATAATATAGGGGGAATAGAGTTTTTAGGATTTGATTTGGATTTAAGAGAAATTCATTCTTTAATTTCTGATAATAAAGATTTCTTGATGGCTTATGTAACAGTTGTGTCAGAAGATATGAAACTTATTTATCATCCTAATGAAAAGATTATAGGAAATAAATTAGTTGATCTTAATAATATAAAGAAAATACAAAAAGTCTTTTTGTCTCAGTTAAAGTCTGAAGAAAAGTTTTTTTCTGATTATTTGCAAATGAAGACACAGAGATATTATTATCCTGTGGATTTGGGAGATGCTAATAAATGGGTGATAACAGCAAGTGTTCCAAATTTAGGTTTTGTAGAGTCTATAGACAATATAGAAAAACAGATGCTAATATTAGCAATTCTTGCTTTCTTAAGTTTTATTTTGATTTTTTTATCTGGAATGAAAAGATGGAGAAAGGAATTTATATCTAGAAAGGAACTAGAAGCTGATAACTTGAAACTTCAAATAGAGAATGAACAAACAGAAAGAGATTTAATATCTATAGAATTAGAGAATCTTAAATCAGGTTTAAATCCTCATTTTTTATTTAATTCACTTTCGTCATTAATAATATTAGTAAGAAAAGATACAAAACTTGCAGGTGATTTTGCAAGAGCATTATCTAAATTATATAGATATATGTTAGATTATCAGAATGTGAATTTGGTGCCTTTTGAAGATGAGTTAGATTTTGCAAAAGATTATATTTTTTTGCAGCAAATACGATTTAAAGATAAGCTTTTTGCAGATTTCTCTTTTAGTTTAGATCAATTAAGTATGAAAATACCGCCAATATCTTTACAGAATCTTATAGAGAATGCTATTAAGCATAACGAAATAAGTAGACAGAATCCTTTGTATATAAAAGTATTAGTGAAAGATAATATGTTGCTTGTAGAGAATAATCTTACAAAGATTAAAACTATGGGTAAATCATCAGGCAAGGGACACAAGAATCTAATCGCTAGGTACAAATTATTGTCCGATAGAGATTGTGTTTTTTACGAATCTAAGACTAGTTATTATGCCGCGATTCCCTTATTATAATTTAAATCAAAGGAGTGAAAAGTATTTCACTCCTTTTTTTATCCATCTCACTCTAATATAAGCCTGCTTCACCATTTTTTATAGTATTTTATTGATTTATATGAATATTTTTAACAAGCTATGAATATGAAAATCAAATAAATTATATACAATGAAGAATGGGAAACTGATGTTAAACGGATTATTGTTAGTTGTGGCAATGTCTTTGTTTAGCATGAATGCAGATGCTAGTGAGCAATTCTGGAATAAGAAAAAGAAAAAACAGAAAAAAGTAGAATCAAAACAATTTGAATCTAAACTTGATTCTATAGTTGATGGAGCAGTAAAAGATGAAGGTATGTTTACTGTTTACAAGAAGAATAAAGATTATTACTACGAATTTCCTTTAAGCCTTCAAAAACGAGATTTTCTGATTGTTAATAAGATTTCAGGTGTTCCCGCAAATCTTAATGAATCAGGAATAAACAAAGGAATGAATTACGAGAATTTAGTAATTAAATTCGAAGTAAACAAAGAGCAAAATGTTCTCTTTGCTATGCAGTATAAACCTTTTATAGAAGTACCTAAGAACGATAATATAGCCTTAAGTGTAAAGGATAATTTCTCGGCATCTATACTTGAATCTTTCAAGATATGTGGATATTCTAAAGATAGCACATCTGTATTAGTAAAGGTGAATAAGATATATGATGGTTCTGTTAAAAGTTTTAACAACGTATTTGGAATGACAGGTTTGGGTACTAGTCCAAATAAAAAGTTGTCATATATAAAACAAGTAAAAAGTTTTCCAGAGAATATTGTTGCAAAGTCATATCAAACAACAAAAATTCCTGGTGCAGAAACAAAAGCCAATCTAACAGTATTTGTAACATCTAATTTAGTACTTCTTCCAGAGATTCCAATGACACCAAGATTTGTAGATGCAAGAGTTGGTTATTTCTCTGTAGATAGATGGTATTTTAATGATGATCAACATGAACTAGATAAAAGAGAGTTAGTTACTCGTTGGAGATTAGAGCCAAAAGATAAAGAAGCATATTCTAGAGGAGAATTAGTTGAACCGATTAAACCAATAGAGTATTATATAGATCCTGCTACTCCAAAGAAATGGCGACAATATATAATTGATGGAGTAAAAGATTGGCAAGTAGCTTTTGAGAAAGCTGGTTTTAAGAATGCAATTATATGCCATGATGCACCAATCAATGATGCAGACTTTGATTTAGATGATGTACGTTATTCTGTAATAACATATGTAGCATCAGATAAGGCAAATGCAATGGGACCATCAGTATTTGATCCACGCTCAGGAGAGATTATAGAGGCTGATATCGTTTGGTGGCACAACGTAATGACTGCAGTACATTCATGGATACGTGTTCAGACAGGAACTATAGATTCAAAAGCAAGAGGAAATAGATTTTCGGATAAACATATGGGTGAAGCAGTTCGTTTTATCTCATCACATGAAGTTGGACATACATTAGGATTAAAGCATAATATGGGAGCATCTTACGCATATAAAGTAGAATCTTTACGTTCTCCTTCATTTGCAAAAAAGATGGCAACGGCTCCATCGATAATGGATTATGCTCGTTTTAACTATGTAGCTCAACCAGGAGATAATGTAAAAGATATTACACCCAAAATAGGAGTATACGATAAATATGCAATAGAATGGGCATATCGTTTTTACGAAGTAAAAGATGCTTTTGCAGATAACAAATTAGCAAAGAAAGTAATAGAAGATCATGCAGGAGATATTAACTGTAGATATATTGCTCAACAAGGTATGCGCGATGCTATAGACCCAAGGGCACAGTCTGAAGACTTAGGTGATAATTCTATTTTGGCAAGTGAGTATGGATTAAAGAATCTGAAGGTAATAATGCCTAAAGTTCTTGATTGGTCAGCTAAAAAAGGTGAGCCTTATTTAGCAGCAGGAAAATTGTTAAATGCAGTTATAGGTCAGTGGCATATGTATTCTTACCATGTGTTAACAAATGTTGGTGGAGTATATATCAATAATACTGTTTATGGTGATGGTCTCAGAACTTATGAATATGTTGAAAAGTCAAAGCAAAAACAAGCTATTTCTTATCTAAATAGAAATGTATTCAATTGTCCAAAATGGTTATTCAGAAATGCTATATATTCAAAAATATATCCAGTTAAAGAGTCGCCAAACGGACCAAGAGAATATAATCCATTTGCATTATTAAAGAATTATCAGTCATATATATACTGGGATTTATTAACAGATGCAAGATTAAATAGAATGATAGCTAATGAGGCTTTAAACGGAAATAAAGCATATAAAGCTACAGATATGATGAATGATATACATAAGTCAATCTTTGCACCTACAATTAGAAATAGTAAATTAGATGTATATCAACGCTCGTCTCAGAAAGCTTTTATAGATGCTTTAATAGTAGCTGTAGACAAAAATAAAGTAAGTAAAGTTAAAAAGAGATTATTCGAGGATTCTAAATCAATGAATAGAGAAGTCCTTTTTAATGGTCCCAAAAGATCCTCTGATGCTATATCAATTAAAAGGGGCGAATTGATAAGAATAGAAACTCTTTTCAAACAAAGAAAAAATATTTCTGACTTAGAAACTAAATATCATTATGCTGATATGTTATTGAGAATTAATTCAGCCCTAAGAAATTGATGAAAACAAACCACTAACTCTAATTAAACTAAATATTATGAAAAAGATTGGATTATTATTAATCTTCTTTCTACCACTCTGCCTTTTTGCACAAGATTTGCGTGAAATAAAAGGTAAAGTGATAGATAAAATTACAGGTGATGCTCTTCCTGGTGCTTCTGTATACATCGACAAAAGTACTGTTTCCACAAAAACCTCTGAGGAGGGAATGATTCAATCATTTACTTTGGGAACAACAACTGATATAGATGGAAATTTTACTATACGTGTTCCTAAAAACCTAAAGTTTTTATACTCAAGTTTTTTAAGTTATGATACTCAAAAGGTTCTTATAGAAGGAAAAGATTATGTAGTAATTAATCTAGTAACAGCAGCGGAATCACTACAAGATGTTGTTGTTACAGGTTATCAAACTATAGAAAGAAGAAAATTAACTTCTTCTGTTGTTAAAATAAGTACAGATAAGATTCTACAAGGGGGTGTGAGTTCGGTTGACCAAATGCTAGGGGGGCAATTGGCCGGAGTGCAGACTACTAATATTAGTGGAGCTCCCGGAGCTCCTGCTAAAATACGTATACGTGGAACTGCTTCTTTATCTGGCTCACAAGACCCTCTTTGGGTTTTAGATGGAATGCCTCTTACAGGAACTGATTTACCAAATATGTCTGATAAGAATATTGATCAATTAGTTAATTCTTCAATAGCTGGATTAAATCCTAATGATATTGCAGATATTACAATCTTAAAAGATGCTGCAGCAACTGCTATTTATGGAGCAAGAGCTGCAAATGGTGTAATTGTAATAACAACGAAAAAAGGTAAAAAGGGAAAGATGAAAGTTAGTTTTACTACTAATACATCATTTGTAATGCGCCCTGATATGTCGCGTCTGAATCTAATGAATTCAAATGAGAAAGTAGATTTTGAACTTCAAATGGCTGCAAGAAAAGAGTTCGATATTGATTACTATAATTCAGGTAAAGGATCGGTAACTAGAATCTTAAACAAGTATAATCAGAAAGATGCTTACAGACTTGGTGGCTTTGCAAGTATATCAAATCAGGCTAAAAAAGAAATTAATGCTTTAAGAGCTATAAATACTGATTGGGGTAAAGAGTTGTATCAAACAGCTACTAATCAAGAACAAAGTTTAAGTATTTCAGGAGGAACAGATAAAGCGAATTACTATTTCTCTACAGGATATTATAACGAGAAAGGTACTACTATAGGTACTGGTATGGAACGTTTTAATCTTACAATGAAATCAGATTATCAGATATTTAAAAATCTAAATATTGGTGCTTCTGTTTTTTATAATAAAAAGAATCAAGAATCATATTTGACTGGTACTGATTCATTTACTAATCCATCGAGATATTCTAGAACAGCAAATCCTTATTTAGAGCCAAGGAATAAGGATGGTGAATATGTTTATGATCAAGAAATAAATGGATATAGTGGAAGACATATTCTCTTTTCTTTTATGGAGGAAAGAGATAATACTTCAAACAAACTGAAATCTAATAACTTTAACGCTGTTTTTGATTTGAATCTAAAATTAGATGAGAATTTAATGTTTCATTCTCAATTAGGATTGCAGATAAGTAATTCAGATACAGAAAAATTTGCTGACATAAACACTTATAATGCTCGTAAAGCGAGAGAGCAATCTAGGTATTTTATAAAGGGTAAACCTTTCTATTTTATACCAGAAGGTGGAGTTCTAAAAACATGGAATAGTACAGATTCTCAATGGAACTGGAAAAATATGTTAGAATACAATATCTCTATAAATGATGTTCATGAGATAGATATGTTGTTAGGTAGTGAGCTACGTAAAACAGAAACAAAAAGAATATTTGCAGCATCTTATGGTTTCGACAAACAATCTTTAACGTCTCAGCCTGTAACTTATCAGGATGCTGAAAATGTGAACACTTTTCCTTTATTTAAAAAATCATTTTTTGAGAATGCTTATGCTTCTTTCTTTGGAACTATAGCTTACACATACAATAAGAAATATACTTTATTTGGAAGTGTACGTATGGATGGTTCTGATTTATTTGGTGTCGATCCTAAATACCGTTATTTACCTCTATGGGCTGCTTCTGGAGCATGGTTAGCTAAAGAAGAAGATTTTCTTAAAGATTCAGATGTTATATCTGATTTAAAATTTAGAGTATCATATGGACTACAAGGAAATATTGACAAAAATACATCACCTTATATAGTTGGAGAAGTTGAGCGAACAACTCTTCTTCCAAACAATAATGAAAAGATGATAGAGATTGTTAATCCTCCTAATGACCTTTTAAGATGGGAGAAAACAACATCTTGGAATGCTGGTATAGATTTAGGGTTATTTAAAAATATTATTAGAATTAGCGCTGATGTTTATGATAGAACATCTACTGATTTAGTTGGTGTTAAAGCTATTCAATTAGAAAATGGTTTTGCTACAACTTCTTTAAATTGGGCATCTTTAACAAATAGAGGTTTTGAATTAAGTATAGTTACAAGAAATGTCTATACAGAGGATTTTAGATGGAGTACTAGTTTTAATATCTCAAAGAATATAAACGAAGTAACTAAGTTGCATATTAAAGAAGGTAGCTCTACTCCAAGTATATTAAATCATTCTGTGAACTCATTGTTTGCAATTAAAACTGCAGGTTTTGACAAAGATGGATATCCATTGTTTGAAAAAGGAGGAAAGAAAGTGACAGCTGTTGAGTATTTTGATTTATATGATCCTTATGCTGATTTTATGCCAGGCGAAATTGTTAATACTAAGCTTAAAAATGAAGAATTAGTAGCAAAATATGAATGTGTTGGAAGTAGAGACCCAGAATTATCAGGAGGATTTATAAACAATTTTACTTATAAGAATCTAAGTCTTAATATCTCTTGTGCTTTTAATATAAACCAATGGGTTAAGCTTACTCCTCCATATTTATCTACATCAACAGACAGAGGAATGAACGGAAGTACTGATCTATTTAAAGGTTTGGATAGAAATAATGGACAGATTCCTGTAATGATTGGTAAAACTACTCCATCAGGCGTAGATAGATCTCTTGAATATAATTGGTATAGTTCTGGTAACGCAATAAATACATATAGAGATTTAGATATTTGGTATAAGAAAATGAGTTTCTTACGTGTGTCAAGTATTAGATTATCTTATAAACTGCCAGTTTCTTTATTGAAGAAATGTGGTTTGGAGTCTGCTAAGATAAATATGGAAACAAGAAACCCTTTTGTAGTAGGTACAAACTATGATGGGTATTTCGATCCTGAAACATACGGAAATATATATGCTCAGCCAATTTCAAAGTCTGTAACATTAGGACTTAATATTACTTTCTAATTATATAATTGAGAAAATATGAAGAAGTTAAATATATTATTACTCGCATTTATTTGTTTGATGTCTGTATCATGTGATGATTTTCTTGACATTACACCTGTTGGA